>NZHC01000134.1 GCA_002689655.1 Rhodopirellula sp.
ATGGTTGGACGAATGGTTGGACGAAAGAACTGTTTTTTGATCCTTGCGACTGCGGCATTTGGTGCTGTGACGATCGCCATGTCGGAGCCTCTTGTCGCCCAGTCCGGTTTGCGGGAATCGTTGGAAAAGCTTGATCGAAACCAGAACGGTGAGATTGATCCTGAAGAAATTACACCGCTTGCTCGACCCTACTTGGAACGGCTCGCGAAATCACGTCGAATGTCACTGGCCCGCGCTTACGACATTGAGCGTTGGCAGGAAGCAGCGAGGATTTATTTCGCGCTCCAGAATGGCGTGGCAGGTGAACGCATTGCGGCGGAGTCAGAGGCGTCCGTGAAGGCGTTTGTGCCGGATCCGGAAGCGGCGCTTGTACCGGAGTTTGGCTTGCCTGCCGTCAAGTTTCCCTACATACAAGCCGATCTGGATGAAGCTGACCGGACTCTGAAACGTTCGGATCGCAATCGTGACGGGTACATCGACCATGCTGAATCTGAAAAAGCTGTTTGGACACATCGCCAGCCATTTGAAGAGGATCTCAACAAGGACGACCGTTTAAGTCGCCTCGAATTGGCACAACGCTACGCCCGACGCCGTTTGCTTTCCGGTGCATCCGATGAATTGGTCCGTAAAGCTGGCAGGGTTGGCAATGGCATTAAGCCGGTCACGCGACAGGAATCGCAACGAGAGGACAGCGGGCAGTGGTGGCGCCGAGGTCGTGAATACTATTTGACGTCTACGGTGCTGGGACGCTTTGATAAAAATCGAAACGGGCGGTTGGAGAAAGACGAGACCGTGAGCCTCGGATTTCCTCCGGGGAAAATTGATATTGATCGAGATGGCGAGCTCTCACGCGAAGAGCTTCATGCGTACCTGATGGAGTTGCAGGAAGAAGTCGGCGATCTTGGTGAAGGGCTCCCTGGGTGGTTTTTCGAACTTGATGAAAATCGTGATGAGCAGATCGCGATGGTCGAATTCACAACAGAGTGGACGGCAGAGAAAATTGCTGAATTCGCCTCGTATGATGGCAATGGTGATGGCTTGTTGACTGCAAGTGAAGTGTTGAACGCCAAAGCTCTGGTGGGTGGCAATTATTCAAACAATGATGCTGAAGTGTTGGCGCCAAAGAAAACAGTCATTTCAGAAATCGAAGTGCTCGAGGATTTTGTCATCGGTGATGTGAATGTGCGTGTTTCGATTACGCACTCGCATACGTCCTTTCTTGACGCTTACTTGACGGGGCCAGATGGGCAACGCATCGAGCTGTTCACTGAAGTGGGGGGACATGATGACCATTTTGATGGAACGGTCTTCGATGATCAGTCACAAACACCGATCACAAAAGCACGGCCGCCGTTTCAAGGATCGTTCATCCCCGAAGGCGCACTGAAGAGACAGCCCAGCTTGGGAAGCTTCAATGGCAAGAACGCGAAAGGTGTTTGGCAGCTGGTAGTGCGTGGATCTCGTAGCGAACGTTGGGGCATGTTGCACAGTTGGGAACTGATGCTGACCCCCGTTGATGACATGATGGATGTCGAGAACGAAGAGGTCGAAACTGCCGTCGTGGCAACGCCTGCAACTCCCAGTCAACCTACCCGAGCAGAGCCTCCAAAGCAGACATCCGATGACAGGGCTGAGAGGAGTGGTAAGCAGGGTGGCTGGAAAATGACCCCTGAACAGGCTGAGGCCCGCCGAGTTGCGATTGAGAGATATCAGCAGATCAAGCAAAGCCGCGATGGAATGAGCGACCAAGAGGCAAAAGTGATCTACATGCAGAAGTATGGAGCAGGCGAAAAACGCGACAGGTCAGGCTATGGCAAAGGGGCTGATGACGGAAAGAAATCGGAAAAGTTCTCGAAAGATAAGGCTTATAATAAGCGTGGTGGCTGAAGCAGCTTCCGGTGAATACTGAGATGAACCATCTGAAAGCTCTCGCAATTTGCTTGCGGGGGCTTTCCTTTTGTCTTCGTTAAGTCTGCGGCCAGTGCAGGGGATGCGTGACTCTGAAGATGCAGCGTGTAATGAGTTGGTTTTGATGCTCATGAGCGTGTGGACTGTGTTCCAGATGTCACACAATGTAGAAATTTGTCTCACATTTGAGTGCCCTAAAGTTTTGGATGAATCATGGAAAGAGTGAACTACCTGGCGTTAATGCTTTTCTTCTTATGCCTGCCGATTGAACGGTATGTCATTGCAAAACCGTGCAATGTAGTTTTGATCTTTTGTGATGATCTGGGATATGGCGACCTCGGGTGTTATGGATCCACTGTCAATCGCACACCCAATATCGACCGGTTGGCCATCGAGGGACAGCGTTATACAGCCTTCTACTCGTCGAGCCCTGTCTGCACCCCATCACGCGCAAGTTTGATGACTGGTTGCTATCCACGGCGTGTCGGTTTGCATGAAGATGCAACGGGGCACTGGGTATTGATCCCCAGAAGTAAGCGAGGGTTGAGTCCCGATGAAACAACATTGGCTGAAATGATGAAAAATGTAGGGTATGCCACAGCATGCATTGGCAAGTGGCATTTGGGAGATCAGGTTCAGCATTTGCCGGTTGCTCATGGTTTCGACAAGTACTTTGGAATCCCCTATTCAAACGACATGCAGCAAGCTGGACGCGGTGATCCTCCTTTGCCCTTGGTGGAGCAGGTGACTGTCATTGAAGCGCCGGCAGATCAGTCACAACTCACACAGCAATACACTCGTGAGGCAGTCGAATTCATTGAGGATCATCAGCGAGAACCTTTCTTTCTTTTCTTGCCGCACACCTTTCCGCATTTGCCACTGCACGCATCGGAACGGTTTCTGGGTAAGAGCCGGAATGGTAGTTACGGTGACTCTGTCGAAGAAATTGACTGGTCGACTGGTGAGATCCTTGAGTGTCTGAAACGACTCGGTCTCAAAGATAAGACGATGGTGATCTTCACGTCCGATAACGGCTCGAACGGAAGAAACGGAGGCTCCAACGCGCCGCTGGCTGGTAGCAAAGGGTCTACGATGGAGGGTGGAATGAGAGTTCCGATGGTGGTGCGATTGCCGGGGATCATCCCCGCTGGCAAAGTTTGTTCAGAGCTGGCGACAACCATGGATTTGCTGCCAACTTTGGCAAGGTTTACTGGAGGGAAACTGCCTGCGCATGCGATTGATGGACGAGACATTTCCAGTCTCTTGCGAGGTGAGGCGGGAACGCGGTCCCCGCATGAAGTCTTTTATTACTACCGACGCCGGCAGTTGCAGGCGATTCGTTGGGGGAATTGGAAATGGCATCTGCCGTTGGCGAGCACCTTCCCGCGATGGAACGATGCGACATTCAAGAGCAAGGGGCGAGCAGGAAAGTTGATTGATCTCGAAACGGATCTGAAAGAGCAGTTTGATGTTTCATCGAGTCATCCGCAGGTGATGGCCAAAATGCGGGCGTTTGCCAAGGATGCGACGCAAGATTTGGGAAACGAAGCTGAAGTCGGCTCTGGACAACGTAAGTCGCTGACCTTGGATCAATCCGTCCCGATGATTCTGCCGTGATGACTGCGGCTTTCAGTTGAAAGTCACAGCTTTGTCGGATGCTTCGGCCGTCTCCAATTCTATCGGGTGGCGGTGTCAGGTCAGGATCTCTTTGACGACGTTGCCGTGAACATCGGTGAGACGGAAGTCTCGTCCTTGGAATCGATAGGTCAAGCGTTTGTGATCGATTCCGAACAGATGCAGCATGGTGGCGTGCAGATCGTGGACATGAACTTTGTTTTCTACGGCACTGTAGCCCAGCTCATCTGTTGCTCCCCATGAAAAACCAGGCTTGATTCCACCACCGGCCATCCAGCAGGAGAAGCCCATGATGTGGTGATCACGCCCCGAGCCTTGGGCCATCGGCGTGCGTCCAAATTCTCCGCCCCAGATGATCAAAGTTTCATCGAGCATTCCTCTTTGCTTGAGATCCTTGACCAACGCGGCGGTTCCTTTATCGACGAATTTGGCGGTTGTCTGAGCACCGCCCTTGATGCCGCCATGGTGGTCCCAGCCACGATGGTAAAGTTGGATGAAGCGAACCCCACGCTCAGCAAGTCGTCGTGCCAGCAGGCAGTTGGACGCGAATGAGCCATCTCCACCTTTGGTGCCATAGAGGTCAAGGATATGTTGTGGCTCGTTGGAAAGGTCCATCAATTCAGGAGTCGACGTCTGCATTTTGAACGCGAGTTCATACTGTGCGATTCGTGTTGCAATTTCGGGGTCCTGATACGTCGCATTACCGACATCATTGAGCGATTGAACGGCACGAATTACTTCGCGTTGGCTTTTCAGGTCGACACCTTTGGGACTGTTCACATACAGGACAGGGTCACCTTGGGAACGGAACTCGACTCCCTGAAAACGACTTGGCAAGAAGCCACTATGCCACTGGCGGGCTGCGATTGGCTGCGACTGACCGCCGCCCACCGAGGTCAGAACCACGTAACCCGGCAGGTTGTCACAATCACTTCCCAGACCGTAGAGCAACCATGAGCCCATGGAAGGACGTCCCGGGATCGAAGTGCCTGTATTCATCAGCGTGTGCGCTGGATCGTGATTGATCTGATCCGTTTGCATCGAACGAATCACACAGATGTCGTCAGCAATGGATCCGATTTCAGGCAGGATGGAACTGATCTCGAGACCCGATTTGCCAAAACGTTTGAACTCGTGCTGTGGTCCCAGGCATTTCAAATTGTTTGCCTGACCCTGCAATTGTGCGATTTGCTTGCCTTCGGTGTAAGACTTGGGCATCGGCTTTCCATCCATCTTTCCCAACTCCGGTTTGGGATCAAGCGTTTCCAGATGGGACGGCCCCCCAGCCATGCACAAGTGAATCACCCGTTTGATGCGTGCTGCACCTTTTTTGACAGGATAAATCCCGTTCCACTCAGGGACCTGAATGTCCGCATCAGCACTGGAGGCTTGGTTGGGATCCAGCATTGCCGCCAATGCCGCGGCACCGATTCCATAGGAGCCTTGCCGCAGAAAGGTGCGACGACACAGGTGACTGGCGAGAGAGTTTTTCATTTCAAGGAATCCAGCAGTGGCTGAAAAGTGAAGGGTGAGTCAGTTACGTGTGATGAATTCGTGCATGTTCATGATGGCCCGTGTCGCCGACAGCAATGCGGCTGTTTCAACGGGGTCAAGTGAATCATTCACAGGAGCCAATCCCACAGCGATCAATTCTTTTGCTGCCTCGGGGTGAGCTTGGTAATGGCTTCGCTGCTGTTGTGTCAGTGATATCAGGATTTTGATTTCCTGCTCAATCGGCTCGCGGCTCAATGCCTGCCGTATCGCTTGGGTGATTCGCGCTTCGTCGGTTTTCAGATCACCGCTCAACAGTTGCTCCGCAAATACTCTGGCAGCTTCAACATAGGAAGGATCATTGAGCAGGACCAAGGCCGCCAGCGGTGTGTTGGATCGCGGACGCTCTGCTGTGCATTCTTCGCGTGCAGGTGCGTCAAATGACTTCATCGCAGGATGTAGGAACTGTCGCTGCCAGTGGGTATACACACCACGGCGATACTGTTCATTGCCAGTGTCCTGCTTGTAGGTACGTCGGGGGAAATTCAAGTGTCTCAACAGACCTGCGGGTTGATACGGTTTCACGCTTCGCCCCCCGATTTCATCTACCAGTAGACCGCTCACGGCAAGTGCGTTGTCTCGGATCAATTCTGCGTCCAAACGGTAGCGTGACTGTTTGGCAAGCCGTCGGTTAAAGGGATCTGTATCGGCCAACTCTGCACGTGGCAACGAAGATTGTTGATAGGTCTGCGACGTGACGATCAGGCGAACCAGATGCTTGATGTTCCAGCCGCTATCAATGAACTCTTGTGCAAGCGCATCCAGCAGTTCGGGGTGTGAAGGATACTCGCCCTGTGACCCAATGTCGTCCAGGACTTTGCTGAGGCCTGTTCCGAAGAACAGTTTCCAGAGACGATTGACAAAGACCCTCGCCGTGAGCGGGTTGTTTTTCGCGGTCAGCCAGTTCGCAAGGTCCAAGCGATTGATGCGTTCCTCTTTGGCGTCTATCGAAGGAAGAAAATGGGGCACATTGGGAGTGACGATTTCTCCGCTCATGTCCATCCAGTTCCCGCGTGGCAGCACACGCATTTCACGTGGCGCGACGGCTTGAGTGATCAGTGTGCTGCGTGTGTGGGCATTTTCGGTGTTGGTTCGCTCCTTTTGGGTGGCTTCGATCTTGCTGCGGACATCGGCGAGTTGTGGACTGACAGTGCGATAATGAGCAAGTAGTTTGGCCGTTTGCTCATCGCTGCGTTGGTCGGAATCGACGGCAAAAATTGCCTGAATCTCGGCAGGAAGCTCGAGCTTGGGGTCCAACGCCACCCTGCCGCTTGTGACAGATAATCGAAAGCAGCCCAATGTGTGTCCCACGTTGGTGTGGTTCTGGTCAATTTCGACGACGAGTGTGGTGGGGGATTCTGGTTGCAGGGGAGTTTCAAGCTCAGCGATCCAGGAATTGGACTTGCCGGCTTGTGGCAACACAGCCCAGCCCCAAGTTGCTCCTTTACTGTCACCATCGATTGCTGCGATGGCCTTCCAGCCTTTGTAAGGATTGCTGTTGCCATCTGCCTGTTCGAAAGATGCTTTCGCGTTCACAAGTTTGAGCGGGGTCCGTTTGCCCTCGGCGTCGACCGTGTGCACTTTGACCTCGCTGATCACAAAATTTCCATTTCCCGCTCGGCCGGGACCCTTTTTGGGCAGCGAGTCATGAGGCAGGGCCTCAATCCGAATGCCGGTTAATTTGTCGGTCTGATCTTTCAACGTCACGCTGTAGGTATTTGTTTCGTGACCCGGACCGGATGCAAGTACTGAGTGATCTTCTTGGACAGCCAGTTTGGTTTCATGCAATGCAGCCAGGGCTGAGGGGGCGATTGGCTTCCAGTTTGCGTTTGACGTTTCCTGATCAGTCAACCATTGTTCAAACGGTTGACTGACATCGGTGGATTCGTAGGTGTCTTGCAGTTCAGTCATGCGTCTGTCGATTGCTTCAAGCAGTCCGGCCAATTCATTGTCGGCCACTTTGACCGTCGGGCCCCACGCTCCGTCCCGATTGGCCCCTGCGTAAAGTCCGCGTTCTTTGATGTCAGCAAAGAATGAGGCAAACTGATAAAAGTCTTTCTGGGTGAATGGATCAAATTTGTGGTTGTGGCACTCCGCACAGCCCAACGTTGAGCCAAGCCAGACGGTTGAGGCGGTGCGGACGCGATCCGATGCATATTTGGTCAGATACTCCTTGGGTTGAGCACCACCCTCGGCGGACATCATTCCCAGTTTGTTGTAGCCCGAGGCGATCAGCTGGGATTGTGTGGGGTTAGCGAGCAGGTCTCCAGCCAATTGCTCTCGCGTGAACTGGTCGAACGGCATGTTGGAATTGAATGCGTCAATGACGTAGTCGCGGTAAGGAGAGACACTTACATCCTGATCACCGTGGTAGCCGACGGTGTCGGCATACCGCACCAAGTCGAGCCAGTAAATGGCCATCCGTTCTCCGTAATGAGACGAAGCCAGCAGCCGATCAACCTGATGCTCCCACGCCTCTTTCGACGTGTCATTGAGAAACGTCTTGAGTTCCTCCTCGGAGGGCGGCAAGCCGACAACATCAAAGAATACCCGACGCGCCAGAATATGATCTTTCGCTTTCGGCGAGGCTGTCATCCCATCGGAAGCAAACTCTGCCTGCACCAGTCCATCAATCCAGTTACCGGTGCGTTCAACCGAACTGTTCAGAGGTTCGTATGCCCAGTGTCCTGACCATTGTGCACCTTGCGAGATCCATTCCTGCAGTCGCTGGATTTCGGTTGACGTCAGATTTTTATTGTGCTCAGGGGGGGGCATCACTTCATCTGGATCATCCGACAGGATGCGTCGCACAAGTTCGCTGTCCTCGATCTTGCCGGGGACGATCGCTGAATAACCGCCGAGGTCAGATTTTGCGGTTGCTTCAATGTCAAATCGGAGACCCTCACCGCTGCCACCCTGGCGTTGTCCTTCGTCTGGACCGTGACACGCATAGCATTTGTCCGACAGGATCGGCTTGATGTCACGATTGAAATTCACCACATCGGCGGCACGCACTGTACTGATGGTAATGAAGATGCAAAACAAGGCGAGATGGAGACGCATGACGACACTTGGCATGGTGGGATCAACATGAGAGTTTGCGGAATTCAGCAGGCGGGAACGCTCCGTGCTGTGACGCGTTCAGGACTCGAGCGGGGTTCCCTGATTCTAGCCTAACCGGCCATTGAATTCACGATGGTTGAAAATTCCGAAGGTGGGTTCAAAGCAATTGCTGTGCCTTGGTTATCGTGCTCCGCAGGCTGCTGGCTCTGGATTTGCCCACTCAGGGCCTCTCGCGGCTAATCAACGGCCAATCGCTGGCTTTGGCAATCGCTTCGATCTGTACGCTTGAAACGAGTTTCTCTCTGGAATATTCATTTCTGTCGCGGTGATTTTCGCCCGAGGTAGCCGTCTAAATTGCGTTTTGCCCGCTGCGGGGCATGATCTGCGGTGAACGTGAGAGCGTTTTCATTTATAATCATTTGCCAGACGCAGCATTACAAGTCACTCTTTAAAAATTGAGAATTGCCATGCAGGAACAGAGAACTGAGGACCGCCGAGGTTTTGGTAAACAGGTCCTTGGGGCCTTGCTGACTTATTCGATGCTGGAAACGGTAATGGCATCCGGTGCAATCGCGGAAACTGTTAAGCCGATTGCAGCAAAGTGGCTCGCAGATGTGAATCGGATGAGCGTCGATTTGAAGGGGCAGAAACTCAAGCAGACAGAATGGCAGATTCAGGTTGAGCAATTATTCTCGCAGGTGAATCTGTCAGAGTTTCTATCGTTTGTTGATTTTGAAAAACTGATCAAAACGGTTCAGTTTCGAGACCGTGGGGAAAAGTCGTTTCGTGCAACCTTTCCCAAGGTCGAGGGTTTGCCCACCGATCTCGTCTTCGGACACCAGATGTTTGCGCTTCGCAAAGGAAGATCAGTAGTACCGCACGGTCATAACAATATGGCGACGTCCTTTCTTATCCTACAAGGGGATTTTGAAGGCAAGCATTATGATCGTCTTGATGAGACAGACGATCACATGATCATCAGGCCCACCATTGATCGGCGATTTGGCCGTGGGGATTATTCGACGGTTTCTGATCACAAAGACAACGTGCATTGGTTCAAGGCGACCAGTGGCCCGGGTTTCATCTTCAATATTCATGTTTTGAATGTTGATCCGCAGATCAAACGAAGCGGACGTGTCTATGTGGATCCCGCAGGTGAGAAAATTTCTGGCGGGCGAATCAAAGCTGAGAAAATGAAGTCAGCCGATGCATTTCGTCGGTATGGCTAGTGTTTTCGGGCATTCTGCTGCCAGAGACCGAATTCGGAATTCGGTATTCGTTTTTTCGGCGTTTTTGCCAGCTTGTATGGCAATACCGCGAACGGAACTCTATACTTCGTAGCCTCAGGTGCCTCCATTGACATGGAGGTGAAAAGGGAAGCCGGTGTGAATCCGGCGCAGGACCGCTGCTGTATTCGGCGAGAAACCTGACAATCCACTGTGTTCGATCCTTCTGCGAAAGATCGAGGATGGGAAGGTGTCAGTGTTTCATTTGAGCCGAGAGCCAGAAGACCTGCCTGAGAATATGATGCCAATACTTGCCTCGGCTTCGGGCAACCGGTAGAGAACTCCTGCTTCCCCCATTCTGGGTTCAGCGGAGACTCGTCGCGGTTGTTTCGTTGCTACACGGAATGTTCTCGATGCCAAGCTCCCACGAATGGATTTCTCGTAAAGAAACGCCATTGCCTCCCTTGCGGTCGCCAGTTCAATTCAGGTCAGACCAACAAGCCGACCAGCCTTCGGAAGATCCTGTTGGGACGCAGCAGTCGGTTAGCTCGCCTTGCAATGGTACTTGTGTGCTCTCCGCGCATGACGGTGTCTGCCTTGGATGTTTTCGCACCAAGGCGGAAATCGCCAATTGGATGAGTGCGAGTGATGAGGAGCGTGGCAACATCGTAAAACGCTGTGGAGACCGGCAGGGGGCAAGTCAAGCAGTGCAGAAAAATTCTGGCAATTTGGAGGCAGAAGGCGGAAAGTGAGACTCACGTTGGATCGTGAGCCCCATCAATAGTTTTTTCGTAAGAAGTCCAGCATTTAACGTTTTGATCAAGCAATCAGACTTGATTCGTTTGGAACCATCATTGAATAGCGAAGTCAAAAGAAAGGTAAATAGCATGTTACGGAGCAGCAATCGAATGGGAGCAGATTCGCCGACGAGACCACAGCCTGAACACAAAGACAATTTGCCTCGCATCATTCTCATTGTGGTGTTGATTGTTGTCGGAATGGTTGCTCGTTTCCTTCCCTATCCGCCGAACTTTTCTCCAATCGGTGCCCTTGCGCTGTTCGCCGGGGCAACTCTGGGTGCAAAGTTTCGTGCTGCGTTGATTCCTTTGACTGCCATGTTGCTAAGCGATTACTGGCTTGGGATGCATGCGTTGATGCCCGTGGTTTACGGTTGCTTTCTTTTCAATGTCTGGTTAGGGAGTCGCATTCAGTCGCGTCTGAAGCCCCTGTCCGTTTTCGGTGTTTCTGTTGCAGGGTCGGTTGTCTTCTTTGCAGTCACCAACGGGGCTTGTTGGTATGTGGGATATCCTCATACATGGGCGGGTTTGCTTTCCTGCTACACGCTTGCGATTCCATTTTTCCAGAATACGTTGGCAGGTGACCTCTTTTTCACGACAATTTTGTTTGGATCATTGGGTCTTGCTCAGTGGCGATTTCCGGTCTTGCGTGTTGCTCATTCATGACGCCGTGAAATAGCTGTCAATGAGTAGCGGCATTGACGTAGTTTGTGAAGACTATCCAAGATGTGACCAGACATTTCGGCGTCCCATGAAATTGGACAGCAATGGGAAGTCCTTTCAGAATGGATGAAAACCAAACTTGGTTTTCGTGGGAGCTGCCGACCTATGGACACAAGTCAATGAGCGAGTGGCCTTGTGTCATGAGGGGCGTCATATCGGCTGGCGGACCGTCTGTTCAGGGAACGCGCCGGTGAGTTGAGCAATCTTAATCATCGTTATTTTCGCATCATGAGTGGGGTTAGGTCCGCTTGCTTTTCAGAAAGTTTGGGCGAATTTTGATGTGGAGATTGTGAATTTTGATGTGGAGATTGTGAAGTATTGGATTTGATTGTGATATTCGTGTGTCTTAATGTTGTGTCACGCGGGTGGTGGTTCTAACATCTCGTCTGAGTAGTGCAGGACATCAAATACGGCGGCCTACCCGCATTCAAGATGAATTTGTCTGACCAGTCTGATTCCAATCATGATCCGCTTCTGGATCAGCCCACTGCCTCTTCCGATTTCGGGGCAGTCGCTGCNGAGNTTGGCTTGCCACCCATTGGGACNNNGGTNGGCCGCTATGAGNTNAAGCGTGAGATTGCCCGCGGTGCGATGGGAGTNGTTTATNTNGCNTGGCAGCATGACTTGCGGAGGCATGTTGCGTTGAANATGATTCTNGTNGGNGAGGACAACCAGAAGGNGAGAGAGCGTTTTGAGTCTGAATCNCANGCGGCNGCNGCGNTNGATCATCCAGGCATTGTGCCNGTNTTCGANGTNGGGTCGTGGCAGGNNCGNCCATATTTCGCCATGGGATANGTCGAGGGNANAAGTTTGTTNGACGTTTTNCNTGANGGCCCNNTCATNNCCGAACGTGCNGCAATGTTGGCNAGNGANATNGCTGTGGCCATGGGGCATGCCCANGAAAANCAGGTCATNCATCGTGACTTGAANCCGGCNAACATNCTGTTGGCTGATGGAGANAAAGTGCGGATCACGGACTTTGGNGTCAGCAAGCTGATGACAGGTGGGAGTGAGNTGACNAGNTCAGGNGAGTTGGTGGGCACACCACATTACATGCCGCCTGAGCANGCNGGGGGCAGTTCACTGCCTGTNTCTGCTNCNTCTGATATCTACTCCATCGGTGCGGTGCTGTACGCCATGCTNACNGGNCGNCCNCCGTTTGTGGCTNCNTCACCCATTGAAGTNGTGGGGCAGGTGGNTGCAAAACAACCNATGCGTCCNTCCGTATTGATTCCNAGCNTTTCNCGNGAACTNGAAGTCATNACANTGAAGTGTNTGAGNAAGAAGCCTGGCGACAGGTATCAGACNNCCGANGCTCTTGCCGANGATCTGTCGCGNTGGCTANGGGGCGATCCNATTCTTGCCAANCCNCCGGGNATGATTCGACGGACCCGNCAATTTGTNCGNCAGCATTTGNTCTTTGCCAGTGTGTCNGGGTCGGCCAGTCTTGGNTTGATTGCCGTTGCCTGTGTNTTGATGTTTTATTANCTGCANTCGAGACANCAGCCTTGNTATTTACAAGGAAGANTTCNTGCGTGGTCAGAAGATCATTGCCATGCAACGCAGTGTCATCGATCGCGTGCTTGCAGAAAAAGGTGACCGTTTGCCTGAGGAAGAGCGAATCATCTTGCGATTGGATTTACTCGCCGTCACTGCAGATGAGCTGAAGGAAAGTCAACCCGACATGGCTCTGTTGTTGCTTGGTGATGCGATTGAAATCGCCCAGCGAAACCACTTGGATGTCTCCAAGGATATTGAACGCTTGATGCGTTCATTATTGATCGCAAAGGATGTGGAATTACCAGAAAATGCGATTCCGGCTAGTGAGCTACTGAGCTTGGCAAAGGAGCAGATTGAATTCCCGGTTTCGGGGAGTGAATCCACTGTTTTTGGTGGGCCAGTCGATGATGTTTTGAATTTTGGGGTAGATCAATCCATTGAAGCGGATGTCGGAAGTGGTGGCTAAAGCAGCTGTGTAAACTGAAACAGGGACTGAATGATGAGCGATTGTGTGATTGGAAGTATGACAGTGATCGGTGGGCCTGAAAAAGGTCGTTCATTTCCGATCTCTAACGAGACTGTTTGCTTAGTTGGGCGGGGGAGTGACAGTCATACAAAACTCCGTGATCCAAAAATCAGTCGTATTCATTGTGAGATACGTGCTCAACAAGGAACTCTTGAACTGGTCGATCGTGGTGGTAGCGGTGGCACACTCGTTGATGGGGTGGCACTTGAGGGTTCGGTAAAGCTGTTGGCCGGGAGTGTCTTGCAGCTGGGTGATACCATCTTGAGGATTGACAGTGTTGATCCCTTGGAAGCTGCGACGGTTGCCCCCTCCCAGAGTTTGGAGTCCGCTGTGTCGTTCGACGCGACTGTGGGGCAATCCGAGGGGGACGCTGCCCCTTTCAAAGTCGTCATGCCGCAACCCGGGGCGTCAAAGCCCAGCACGCGATTGGAAAATCTGGTGGGTGAGAAGATCAATGACTTCAGGCTGGAAAAGGTCGTTGCGGTAGGTCGAAATAGCGTTGTCTTCAAGGCGCATGACGTCGAGCAGGATATGCTTGTTGCGATGAAAATCCTGAAGCCGCAGTTGACATCAACGGATGTTCAACGAGAACGCTTCATCCGTGCAATGCAGACGATGAAGAAGGTTAAGCATCCGAATATTGTTCGGCTCAAAAGAGCTGGAAAAAAAGGTCCTTATTGCTGGACCGCATTGGAGTGGGTGGAAGGTGCCAGCGTTAAAGAGTTGATTGACGCAATTGGGATCAGCGGTATGTTGGATTGGAAAGAAGTTTGGCGTGTCGCAATGCATATCGGGCAAGCGCTGCAAAAGGCATACGAGCTTGAGATTGTGCACCGAAATGTGTCGCCGTCCAACATTCTACGTCGGGCTGAAAGTCAGGATTTTCTACTGACGGATCTGGTCTTGGCGCGTGCTTTGGAGAATACCGATCATGTCCAATTGACCCGGCCCGGTGATGTCCTGGGCGAGTTAGGGTACATGGCACCGGAACGGGTTTTTGACAGTACTTGTGTTGAAGCTCGTTCGGATCAGTATGGGCTGGGGGCGACGCTTTATGCATTGTTGACCGGTCAGCCTCCGCATCAAGCACTTGATGTTGCTCACTTGATGGAGTCGCTCCGAGCAGACGCCGTTAAGTCACCTGTGGAATTTCAAATGGGTCTGGATGACCGGTTCTGCGATGTTGTGATGAGGATGATCAAGTCCTCAATGAATGACCGATTCGAGACGCCCACTGAATTGCTGAAGGCCTTGCAGAATGTAGGTGCGTTGGCAGGTTTAGAGGCTCAGGTAAATTTCTGGCAAGGTTGAAGCACTTAATGTTAGATAACCTGTTTATCATCGACCTGCGGGTTGATGATGCATGTCGGAGAGATTGAGGTGGCGTTGCAATAAGGTTTGCTGATCAGAGACTTTTTCGGTGTGCATTCCCGTTGTTGAGCCTGCGCGGATTGCGCAGCATCCAAAGATGGATTTCATAAAGGGGGGGGGGTGACAATTTTTCATACCGAAAAGCAAGTCACGAGTCTCCGTCGTCACTGCGGGATCAAAATGTATCTCAGTACGCTTGGATTACTGAAAACAAAACAGCGTGTTTGCAGCCCGGATGACCAACCGTCCATTTGCGATCGCAGGGGATCCCAGCACACCTTCGCCCAGTTCGATTTCATGAGTCGTTTCGGCATCGTCACCTTGGTCTTCAACGATTAGACCTTTGCCTGTTTGATCAAAGATGTAAAGTCGGTTTTCTGACAGGACAGGTGTTGCCCATGCACTGCCCAGCCCCCTGAGGCGTTTTTGCCAGATTTGTTCACCGTCCTGCAAGTTGGCCGCAACGAGCACAGACCCCTTGAGTGAATAAAGGCGTTTGTCTGACGCAACGAGGCTGGCGTTTCGGGGTGACAGCTTGTTGTTGCGCCAAGCAACTTCGGGAGCACTGGCGCTCGCTCCCACTTTCAAGGCAACCACTTCGTCGCTTGGAAGGATCAGTAGTCCTTCAGCCGACGTCGGTGAGGGGATTGCAGAGCCGCCTTCATCGGCGGACCACTGGGTTTTTCCGGATCTGGGGTCAACGGCAATCACACCTTGCCGTGACTGGATGACAACTTCGTTTCGGTCATCGGGCCTTCGGATGACCAAAGGTGACGCCCAGTTCGACGCCTGTGGTCTCGTTAGCCGCCATAGATTCTCGCCTGTTTCAGCATCGATGGCTGCAGCAAAAGAGTCGCCTTGGGCCTCTACCTTTACGATCACAGTTCCGTCCACGACGACCGGGGATGAAGCCATCCCGACATCGTTACCAGCCTTCGGATAATCGTAGCCCAAGCCTCGATACCATAGCAGTTCGCCGCTCAGTGACAGACAAGCTAAATCATTGCTACTGAAAAAGGCAAAAATTCGCTGGCCATCGCTTACCGGTGAAGGCGCGGCATTCGCACTGGTGGGGTGGCAGAAAGGTCGACCCGTAGCGCGGAAGGTTTGCTCCCACTCGAGCTTGCCCGACTGCAAGTTGACACCGCTGATGTGGAGCACCTCTCCGTCCTGACCGCTGGAGCTTGTTGTCACAACGAGGTCGCCAATCACAATCGGCCCCGCAACACTGCGGCCAGGCATTTTGAGTTTCCATGCCAGGTTGCCATCGTCGCCGATCTCAAGTTTTTCAGGGGCAGATGATGATGCGTGACTGGTCCCATCGCCACGAAAGCCAAGCCAACTCTTATTACCTAATCCGTTTGCCGGGTCAGCAGCAGCGGCTACGTTCGCCAAGACACACCATGTCAAACAGGCGGTGAATGTCAAAATCGCAGTGTTTGGCATGAATAGTCTTTGCTGTTGTGTGCGTGCAGAAATGGCTGAGGTAAAAGCCGAAAGGGTATTCATGGCGGGCCGATTCGATCGGGTACGTTTTTGTTTCTGGTAAAAAATCGGAAGCGAATTCAGGTTCATGGTCTTGCTGGCAAATTTGAGTGGAAGACGCGGGCGGGCATTCATTCACAGACGTCATTTAAGGTTTACTCGCTAACCCTTTGCCAGAAGAGTCTGTGATGCGGAACTGGAATTTCCAGTCTTGTGCCCACGATTCTTCCTGTTCGTTTTGGCAGATTTTCAGCAGAATTCGATTGGTCCCCTTCTTTAATGGGAAGTCAGCGATGTACTGATCGATCATTGACCCGGAGTGATACACCTGATTCTGCATCACAAGCTTGCCGTTGATCCAGATCTTGTTGGCATTGATGCAACCAAGTCTCGCCTGGGCAGGGCGATCTTGATCCGACTCGAACTCGGCAAACAGGTAGGCAATTGCACCTTTTTCCCTATTGTAGGCCTCCGCCAGATCGACTTCTCCCGAGTCCGGTGAACCATTGATGGGCTGCCAGTTGATTTTTCCGACCTTTCCCTTGTGATCGGTTTTCAAGTCGATAGCCCCAGCAGTTTGGAACTCGCTCTCAGGTGCATATTCCATCTTGAAGCCGACACCGTCGATATTGTTCATGGGTGCCAGGCTTTGCCAGTCTGTCAAAAGCACGAATGCTTTGGCTGTGCTGACCTGTTCCCCCAATTTTCCGAGTGCTTCGATGATTCGCGCCAGTTGGCGTGGATGGCGTGCTGCAGCGAGTGCAACACGGTACTCGGCGATCGCTTCGTCAGGTTGTTGTTTGGAAATTCCTTCGGCAGAAGTGATGGCCTGCTCCACTGCCATTTCCCTGATTGGAAGGCTGGGGTCATTCAGGCAGGATGCGATCAGGGAGTTTGCTGTCTGTGGGGCTTCTTTCTGCAACAACTCCATCGCCAGTCCACGTCCCTTGGGGTTGTTGGATTGATCCATCGCGTAGCTTTGCAGATCATCAGCCAACGGCTCAGTTGAAGTTCTGGCGACATCAAAAATGACGCCACGAAGCCAGTTTTCTGCGACTGGATTCGTGTCAGACATTCCGTTCAAGAGTAAGTCAATCTTAGAGGCCGAGGATTGGCGAAGTTGATTGGCGGCCGGGATCGCTTCGGAATAACCCTTCCCCTCCCTCCCGACCTTGCGGATTGATTCGAGAGCGGTGCTGATTCTTGCGTTGTCTAGGCTTTGAGCATCAAGGCGAGACGTGGCGGCGATTACCAGCATCATGACCCACACGTGAGTGATGCGATGCAAGTGCCTGGAGTTACTGTTTTTCATGTGTTCAAGCAATGTATTTGGAAAGTGCCAATGTCAGAAGTGACGTTGTGTCCTCTGCCAGATAAGGGAATTGGGCTGCGTTAGTCGCTGTTCCGTAGGAGCAGTGGCTAGTGCGACTTGGAAACGTTGGATTCAGCTATTAATCCAAGCTTTCGTTAGGTGCTCCGCGTCTCGTTCAAGTCAGGGTGTTGGCTTGCAAGTTCGGTCCAGCCAATCAAAGAAGACGCGTCCCCATACCACACCGTTTTGTGGTGACAGGACCCAGTGCCCTTCTTCGGGGAAGTACAGGAACCGACTTGGGATTCCCTGTACTTGCGCAGCTGTAAATGCTTCCATGCCCTGGGTCACGGGGACGCGAAAGTCCTTTTCGCCGTGAATCACGAGCAGGGGCGTTTTCCATTGCCCCACAAACTTGTGTGGTGAAAATTTGGCGTAGGCATTGCCCGCAGCTTCGCTTGCCCAGTAGGGACCGCCGAGATCCCAATTGACAAAGAAAAGTTCCTCCGTCGAGCCATACATGGATTCAAGGTTGAAGACACCGCAATGCGCGACCATGGAGCAGAATCGCTTGGCATCATTTCCCATTAGCCAGTAGACCGTGTAGCCACCAAAACTGGCCCCAATGGCAGCGACTCGGCTGCGATCGATAGAGGGGTCGGCGATCATGGCATCAGTGGATGCCAGTATGTCCTGCATCGCTTGGCCGCCCCAGTCACCACTGATGTCATCATTCCACTTTCGTCCGAATCCAGGCATCCCACGGCGGTTAACAGCCAGTACGACGTAACCGTGTGATGCCATCATGTGGAAGTTCCACCGGTAGGAAAACCATTGACCAATTTGACCTTGAGGACCGCCTTGGCAGTAAGTCAGCATCGGCCATTTTTTTCCGTCTTTGGGGTCATAGCCTGGCGGAAGAATGACCCAGTTGTGGATCTGTTCTCCATCGGTCGCGGTGAAGTAACGTTCTTCGATGGTTGGCAATTCCAAGGTCTTGTACATTTCACCATTGACGTCAGTGATGGTGCCAAGCTTTTTGTTGCCGGGGTCCAGTAAAGCTAATTCCGTGGGACGCAGCATGCTCTGCTGACGTAGTAATAGATGATTGCTACCAGGGACGCAGGACACGATCGAAAAGTTGAAGCGACCCTCTGATACCTGTTGGAGAGCTTGGTTATCAATGTCGATCTTGAATACCTGAGTCGTGCCTCGGGTTTCACTGTGGAAGAAAAGGCTTTTGCTGTCGTTGCTCCACGTCGCGTGATGTGTGGTCTGATTGAGCCCCTCAGTAACCTCTCGCAGCTTGCCACTGCTGCGGTTGTACAGCATGATGCGATTGCGATCTGACTCGAAACCGGCCCGTTCCATGGAATGAAATGCGATGGTGGTCCCATCTGGTGAATAGGCGGGGTCCATGTCATAACCAGGCATGCCGGGGGTGATGTTCTTGAGGGGCCCACCTTCGGTGCTGACCAAGTAAATACCGCTGTCGGTACTCTCCGCTGGGTTGTTGACGAGCTTGAGCGTCAACGCCATTTCTTCACCATCATTGGAAAATGTGAACTGTTCCGATCCACCGAAAGGCGGCAGCGGACAGTCCGCACGCAGTGTTGCCATCAAGTCCAGTGGTTCAGACGCGTTCCCCTCGTTATCGATTTTGGCAACGTGAACGTGACTGTAGGCATAATCGTGCCATTGATTCCAGTGACGGTACATCAGTGAATCGATGATGCGGGCGTCCGCTTTGGGCAGGTCGGCGTAGATTTCGGTGACTTCCCTGTCAATCTTGACATCAACAGTGAAGGCAATGGCGTTGCCTGCTGGTGAGGTGATCAAGTTGGCAATGCCGTCTTCTACATGTGTTATCTGTTTCGCGACCCCAGTGGTTGGATCCAGTATCCATGCCTGTGGCTCGCCGGGTTCTTCGTCTTCCTCGTTTGCATCCTTGTTTGCATCCTTTGACGTCGATACGCCAGGAGCGATATAGACCAGCTTGTTGCCACTTGGGTGGGCAAGCCAATTCAAACTGCCAAGCCCTTTGATATTGCTAAGCAGAGCCTCAGCTTTGCTTACTACAAGTGGCGAATTGAAAGCCGCTATTCTGGTTTCGCTGTCCAATGAACCGCGTAGCGTTTGTACCAACAAGCTGCTGGTGCCGCTGTTTTCTGCGAGTTCATAACTCTTGACGAGGTAAGCGACCGTTTGGCCGTCGGGTGAAACGGTCGCATCCCCGATGCGGGCCAGGTCCCATAGGGTTTCAGGCGTCAAACGATCTGCTGATGCAGAAGATGTGAAAGCAAATAGCAGCAGGCAAGTCAGAATCGTACCGGTTAAACGGATGTTGTATTTTCGAAGCATTTTGTATTCTCGACGCATGGTGTGTCCTCGACGCATGGTGCGTGGCAGCAAGGGGCCGGTCGCGTCACGAGCGAGGGACCCAAGCCAGAATTGTAACGAAGTCGACCGTAGATGCACGCCAGAAGAATGCGGGAATCGAGGTGTTTGGAACCAAAATTCCAGCCACACGTGTCGTCAGGCACCAAACAAGCCGCAGTTTTACTTGGCGCGAAAAATTTCGCTCTGGATAAGAGCCAGCAGCAGGTCACGAAAACGATAATCATTTGTGGCCTGGCTGGCCACGATATCTTCGATGATGTGCCGCTCGCGATAATTCATTGGACGGCCAGTAGCGTAGCTCAAGAGCTTTTCAGAGAGGCAGCGTACAAACGGTTCCGGATTTTTTTTCAGCCAACGCTTCAAGTCCTGAATGTCGTTTAGTTGTTCTCCATCGGGAAGCGTGCCTGAAGCATCAATCCTGCCGCCATCAAGGCGATTGCTTTGACCTTTTTCCTCAACATACTTCGGGTAGTGGTCTCGCCACCGTCCCACCGGATCAAAGTGTTCGAGGACGAATCCAAGTGGGTCGATCGACTTGTGACACGCAGCGCAGCTTTCTGAAGCCATGTGTGCTGCCAGTCTGTCCTTGGGACTGTTTGTACCACGCGTGTCAGGCGTGAGAGCAGGGACCGCATCGGGCGGGTCTGGGGGTGGGTCGCCCAAGATGTTTTCCAAGATCCATACTCCCCGAAGGACGGGTTGCGTGTCGACGCCATTAGCTGTCGCCATCAGCACTGCCGGCATCGTCAGCAATCCACCGCGTTTTGCGTCTCGTTCGATAGTAACTTGTCGCATGCCTTTGGGGATTTTTTTGGTTTCTCCTTTGCCTGCAGGTTGGTATTGCTGCAGCCCGTGAAATTCCCAACCAAGAATCTCGTCGGTGAAGATGAAATCTGGTGTGACCAAATCATGGACAGGCAAATTATTGTCGAGCACGTGTTGGAATGTACGCTGAACTTCTCGCTTCATCGATGCTTTGTGCACCGGCTTGAAATTTTTCATCAAGCGAACATCTGGCATCAGGTTATTCAAAGGTTCCAGTCCCAACCACTGAGTCGTGAAATCTGCAGCCAATGCTTGTGATGAACAGAGTCTCTTTGCTTGAGAGAGAAGCATCTTGCTGTTTCCCAGTCGTGCTTCATTTGCGACCTTTTGAAGTTTCGCATCCGGGGGCATCGACTTCAGGAAATAAGAAAGCCGACTCGCCAATTCGTTGTCGGTAA
Source organism: Rhodopirellula sp. (assembly GCA_002689655.1). Lineage (GTDB taxonomy): Bacteria > Planctomycetota > Planctomycetia > Pirellulales > Pirellulaceae > Rubripirellula. The sequence goes on from NZHC01000134.1 coordinate 20,718, forward strand.
GTTCTCCATCGCCAATGTTCCGGTACAAAAAAGCAGGGGAAAGAAGTGCAGAGCGGACAGCCAGGTGCAGTCCGCGGTCGATAGACCCTGTGCGTTGGTGTTCGGTCTGAATCAGATCGGCGTAGGCTGTGATTTCACTTTCATGAGCGGACCGCCTGAATGTTCTGCCAAGGAACTGTTCGAGAAATGATTCGATTTCTGAGCGTGAGCTCGTTTCTGAGAGTCCGGCAGTCAATTCGTTACGTTTTTTGAGTCGAAGTATCTCGTCCTTACTCGGGTACACTTCGGTCGGGCCAACGACTTTAACACGGTGGATACCCAGGTACGGGCCCTGTTCAAAAAAACGATAGACCAGAGTTTCGCCCGATTTGACTGAGTTTTTGGTCATTGCGGTAGCCACCGCATCACGCTTGGATTTTTCGTTGATGAACGGTGTTGCATCGAGCTTCGGATCGTTCAGCATTTCCACGACACGATCCCAGCCGCTTCCGCCTCTTGCCGGATCGCCCACCGCATTCCATGCAGCAGCCAGTCGGGGTTGCTTGTCAAACAGTTGGGTCAGCAGTTTTTTGTAGGCAGTTTTGTTTTCATAATCGAGTGCACCGTTGGTGTATCGAAGGGTTACGGTTTCGCCTTTCTCAAGCCGTGCTTCCGTTCTGACTGTGTGAGGATCTGTCTTGCTGAACTCTAGCTTGTCGAGTAACCGTAAATTTGATTTGACGCTGGTCATTGCACTCATTTCAAGTTCCGCTGGGAGCGAAGCATTGGGTGACGCAGCGGCGGTGATCTCAATCAAGTATTTTCCGGTTGCGGGAGCAATGAATCGTGAGGGCCATGTTGCGTTTCGCCGCGGGTTTGATCCGGAAGAAGCAAGACGCATTGTTCCATCAATCAGGCATGCAGAGGAGTAACTGATGGTTAGATCTTTGGGCAGGGCGATGACTTCACGCGGGGCGGGTGCGGGGGGCGGGGGCATGAAGAAGGAGTCTGCGATTGAAGTTGCAGTATCTACCATTGCTTCCAGATGCGAACCCGCAATCATTAGATTCTCGCCTTGGTTGTCAAACCCGTGTGCCGAGCTGTCAGGCGGGAAATTGTTGGGTAATTGGAAATTTGGTAGATCAAAGATGGCAGCGATTGTGTTGCGGTACTCTCGGGATGATAGGCGGCGAAGTGGGGTGCCACCGATCGGACTGTTTTTCATAAGTTGTGTGTCAAGCCACGAGAGAAGCTCGGCACGCTCTTTCTCGCCGGGTTGTTCTGCATCCACTGGTGGCATGATCTGTTTCTCGATCAAACTTTGAATCAACTCCCACTTTTCTTGCGTTTCGGGCCTCGTCCAATCAATCGAGTCATCCGACAGAACAACATCGTTTTCGGCGTTGCCGGACCCGTGGCAGTCCGTGCAGAATTGCGTTAGGAAGTGTTGCTGAGGTGCTTTGATCAACGTTGAATGCGACGATGTTGAATGCGACAATGTTGAATGCGACGATGTTGCCGGCGTCTGGGCATGAGCTGAGGTTGCGAAGATGAGTGCAGTCATCAACGCCAGTGTGGTCAGCTTGATTACCGAGTAGAACTGGAAGGACAGCAAGGGTGAGTTAGTACGCAAGGGTTCAGCCCCAATGATCAATTCCGCGAGTGGCGTTTGAGAATGAATCGGTTTCAAGCCCCAGTTGCCGCAGCAGGCTGATGAAGACATCACCAAGCAAATAGGATTGACCAGCGTTGCTGATGTGCTTGCCATGCTGGAATCCACCGCCAGCAACCAACGTTGGCAAATCACGATTGGAATGGCGGCTAGCGTCTCCCATGCCAGTTCCAAACATCACAATGGTGGTGTCAAGCAGAGGACGACCTTCAGCGTCCGTTTTTTCCTTGAGTTGATCCAGGAAGCGATTCAGGCATCGCATGTGCTCCGTTTCAACACGGATCAAATCACGGATCATGTCAGGGTCATTCCCGTGATGGGACAAGGCGTGGTAACCGGCACGCATCGTCTTGCCATCAAGCGTGAATACTTGCCCCAATCCGGCGATGAACAGTGTTGCCACCCGGGTCGAGTCTGTTTGCAAAGCCAAGGCCATCAGGTCAAACATGATCTGCTCACATTCCAACATCAGCGTGGGAGCGATTGGATCATAGGTTGGCAGTTCGTAATCTACTTGAGCCTCATTTGTTGCCAGATGCTTCAGTTGCCTCGACATGCGATCCTCGAGGTCTCGCAAAGAGGTGAAGTACTCAGAGAGTTTCTGGCGATCAGCATGACTGACTCGTTTTTGTAGACGCTTAGCATCTTCAGTGATGAGATCCAAGACGCTTCTTCCACTTCGCAGCAAGTATTCACTTCGGGCACGGCTGTCCGCACTCGCAAACAACTTGTGGTACAGCACACTGGGGCGATTGAGCATTGGAAGTGGTATGCCAGTGTCGGTGAAGACCATTCGTTGAGATGGAATGTCACCGGCACAAAGCTGGATCGAATCAAACCGCGTGTTCACGCCAATTTGTTTGGCGGCAATTTGATCAAGGCTGACATCACCGACACGCTTGCCGCAAAGAAAGTTGTCCCAGTTTTTGTGCCCGTTCGCAGCCTCGTGGTCAAAGCCCGAGAAGACTGTAAAGTTGCCCCGGTTGGATGCGAGGTTTGCCAGTAGAGGCGATAGAGAATAGTCGGTGCCAGTTTGCTCGGGATAAAAAGCGGGGCGGTGTAGTCCGAGATTGGACCCGATGCAGACAAGACGCTGTGCTGCTGCGGGTGGGCCGGTCGGGGCTGGCTTTTCGGATGCCAACGTCTGGGCAGACTCCAAACAAGGAAGGGCGAAGGTCAGGCCTGCGCTCTTGAGTAGATTTCGGCGACCATAGGGGGCATGGCTGGGAGCCGGCATTGTTTTCGGCAGAGGTGTGGGGTGGGATCTTCCATGCATCAGAAAACTGGCAGTGTTGGTGGGACGGCAGCGAGGATCGTCAGTATAGACTGCACGCCCACGCGTTGACAGCGAAAATAAACGTGGAGTACATGACCGGACAATAAGTTTGAGCGAACTCCGAAAGGGTCAGCTAGCCCAAAAATTGACAGATCTCGTCCATCAGCAAGGGTTCGTGCGGGAACTCATCGGTGGCAAGCTTCGAACGTATGCAACTTGAGAAGGTTCCAAGGCAAATGATGAAATCTTCCAGTTGAATTCAGTAACCGCTTTGGTTGCCAAATTGACGGCTCGGGGTTCGTAATTTCAGGCGGAGCAGTAGCGTAGGTGAAATTCTGGCTGCGAAAGATAGGTAAGGGGTTGTTGGGAAATCGAAGAGGAATCGCGATCCATTTGGATTCTCATCATGCACTGAGTTGCAAGACTCAAAACGCAGTGAGCGTCCGCAGACGAGGCCAAAGCCACAAGATTAACCCGTTTTTCGCCTGACGGGCGAGTGATAGGGTATCCGCGATTGATTGCGAAGCCAGCCGTCTTTTGCGGGGAAATCGTACTGTGATGGTGGATTCCTGATGGCCTCTTGCGTTAAAACCTGACTGTGGGCTCGAGTTACAAAAATTAACAACACCTGGCGGGGTTTTACTGATGCAAGGCAAGCGATTCACGGTTCTTCTATTGTCCGCAGCACTGGTAACTATCGGCATTAAAATGGAATCAGTAGCCCAGCGTCCCGGGCAAGGGGGGGGTGGGGGCGAACTGGGGCCACCTCAGAACGGTGGTCGCGGTGGATTTGGTGGTCGCGGTGGATTTGGTGGTCGCGGTGGATTTGGTGATCGCGGTGGATTTGGTGATCGCGGTGGATTTGGTGATCGCAATCGAGGTGGCGGACCAGGTGGCCCCGGCGGACCCAATGCAAAAGATCAGCTTCTGATTGAAAAGTTTGACGCCGATGGTGATGGTCGGTTGAATACACAAGAGCGGGCGAAAGCGAGGAAGTCGCTTGATGCGAACAATGCCGCTGGCGGACGCGGTGGCCCAGGCGGACCAGGTGGGCGTGGCAGAATGATGGCCGAGGGCAAACCCGGACCGAAGCTTGAGCCCGGTGAGGTAATGCAGTATGTCGACCAACCTCTGTATGACCCGTCCGTTTTGCGTACCTTGTTTCTGACGTTCGAAAGTGATGACTGGGAGCAGGAACTAGCAGCTTTTAAACCGACAGATGTGGAAGTTCCAGCAAAGTTGATTGTGGACGGTCAGCAATACAAGGAAGTCGGTGTCAGCTTTCGCGGTGCATCGTCCTTTTTCAGCATCCCCGAAGGTCTCAAGAGATCTCTCAATATTTCGATGGACTACTTGGACTCTGGTCAACGACTTCGTGGATTCAAAACGCTTAACCTTTTGAACTGCAACGGCGATGCATCACTCATGAGCACCATGTTGTACTCTTCCATTGCAGGTTCAAAGATTCCTACGCCACGAGCCAACTTCGTCAACGTGGTGATCAATGGTGAAAGTTGGGGAGTGTATTGCAACGTTGAACAATTCAACGGCGATTTCGTCAAATTAAACTACGGAACAAAGCAAGGTGCACGCTGGAAAGTACATGGCAGTCCAAGAGGCGATGGGGGGCTCAGGTATCTTGGTGAGGAAATCGCACCGTACCGTGAACGTTTTGAGATCAAGTCCAAAGATGATGATCAAGATTGGCGTGACCTGATCGCATTGTGCAAACTTCTCAATGAGACACCTGCAGATGAGCTGGAGGAAACACTTAATGGGGTCCTCGATATCGATGGTGCGCTGTGGTTTCTTGCTGCCGATGTGGCATTGATCAATAGTGATGGTTACTGGACCCGGGCCAGTGATTACAACATTTACAAAGATCCCGCTGGTGTGTTTCATATTCTGCCCCACGACATGAATGAGTCATTCAGGCCGACCCGCGGTGGTGGGGGCCCAGGTGGTCCTGGTGGTGGTCCCGGTGGTGGTCCCGGCGGGCCCGGTTTTGGGCCTGATGGCCCTGAGTTTGGTCCCGGCGGCCCCGGTTTTGGGCCCGATGGCCCACGTTTTGGGCCTCCGCAAGATTTTGGTGGACCCAACTTTTCGAGGCCCGACCAGGGGGGACTTGGTGCTGCACCCGATCGACGTGGTCCAGGTGGAGTTCAGCCAAGGGATGGGCGGCAACAGCCCAATGGTGAACCAGACAGAGAGAGATTCAATCGCGGGCAACGTGGTGAGTTTTCAAACCCAGACGGGCAGAGGCAGGGGCCCACGCGTGACGCCCAGCAGCGTGGTTCAGGCCAAGGTGGTTCAGGCCAAGGTGGTCCAGGCCAAGGTGGTCCAGGCCAAGGTGGTCAGGGTAGGGGAGGACCAGGTTTCGGTGAGTCTAATCGTGGTGGCTACACGCTCGATCCACTAACAGGACTCGAGGATGGCAGTAAGCCATTACGGAGTAAATTGCTTGCCAACCCAAAACTCCGTCAACGGTACCTCCAGTACGTTCGCGAGATTGCTCAGTCTTTGGAGTGGAGCGTTTTCGGAACGCAAGTTGCGCAGGCGAGGCAATTGATCGAGGAGTCGGTGAAACAAGACACTCGGAAATTAATGTCGACGCAAGCGTTTCTGGAAGCGACAGCAGATAAAGCTGGCCCGCAGGCTGCCACTCCTATGCTTCGAACCTTTGCCGATGAACGTGCGAAGTATCTGCTTAATCACGATGAAATCAAGAATCTACCAACGGAACCAGTCTGGGTGGCTGCGAGCTCTTCGCCTTTTCGTGCGATCGTGCCGGTGGATCAGTTTCCACCTCTGGAGTCGACTGTCGTGATCAATGAAGTGATGTCCTCAAATGCCGGTACAAGCAAGGATTCAACCGGTAAAGTTGCAGACTGGATTGAGCTGAAAAATGAAGGGGCGCAGGCAGTGAGCTTGGGGGGCATGTATCTCACTGATGATTTGGGGCACGCAAGAAAATGGAAGTTCCCTGAGGATGCGACCATCGATCCCGGCGGGTATTTGCTGATCTGGGCTGATGGCACCAAGAAAAAAGATGATGCTTTGCACGCCAATTTTAAGCTCTCGAAAGAGGGTGAAACGCTGGCTCTTGTGTCCGAGCAAGGTGTGATTGCAACGCTGTCATTCCCGGCGTTATCAGAGGACCAGTCTTATGGCAGTGCTGGTGGCGAATTGAAAGTGTTGAAGCCGAGTCCTGGCATACCTAACGAAGGCTGATCGGCAATACCAACTTTTGCCAGTGTTTTATGCAACGGTTCCCGTCATACAAATTCCTAGTGGTGGGAACTGCTCTGGGGGTGTGATGCGATTCAAGCATCACGTTGCGAGGGATGGAAACTGTCTCGAAAGAACGTTGTATCCCTTCTTTCTGCAGTTGATCTTGGTTAAAGCGGGAGTACGCTTCGAAAACGGCCCCAGTTTGGATTATAGTTTGCTGCGTATCATCCCTTGGAGCAGAGACGCATGAAACCATTGATCCCATTGCTGGCACTATTTTTAGGCGGGCTTTTTCTTCCTGCGACTGCCACGGCAGATTATCCACTGACCGCAGATTCAAAGCCCCAGTCGGGGGTGCCCAAAGGTACTGTGACACAGCATCGTTGGGAACAAAGTCAAATTTATCCTGGCACCGTCCGCGATTACTGGATCTATGTGCCCGCTCAGTACGATGCATCCAAGCCAGCATGCTTGATGGTTTTTCAGGACGGGCGTGGATACGTCAATGAGAAAGGTCACAGTCGAGTTCCAAACGTTTTTGATAACCTGATTCACAAGAAGGAGATGCCGGTCACGATTGGCGTTTTTGTCAATCCGGGCACCATACCGGCAGCGAGGCCCGGTGGCAAATCTCGTAGCAATCGAAGTTTTGAATATGATTCGCTGGGCAGTCGCTATGTGACTTTTCTCATTGATGAATTCTTGCCAACGGTTACAAAAGATTTGAATCTTGTTGACGATCCGCAGGCTCGAGGGGTCGTTGGGATAAGTTCGAGTGGGATCTGTGCTTTTACGGCGGCGTGGGAGCGACCCGATTACTTCGGTAAAGTGATCAGCTATATCGGAAGTTTTACGAACATTCGTGGAGGGCACGTTTACCCCGCTTTGATTCGCAAGACTGAGCCCAAACCAATTCGGGTCTTCTTGCAAGACGGTGCGAATGATCTCGATAACCTGCATGGTCATTGGCCTTTGGCAAATCAGCAAATGGCGGCTGCTCTCAAGTTTGCAAAGTATGACTATCGGTTTGAAATGGGCGTTGGCGGGCATAGTGGTCAGCATGGTGGCGCATTGCTGCCGGAAATGTTGCGTTGGTTGTGGCGTGATTACCCAGACGTGAATCAAGGAACTGAGAAATGAGTTGTAGTTTGATAAGACTTTGGCTGCCTGGGTTGTTGATTGTAAGTTCGTTCGCAGCGTCGCTTCCCTTGGAAGCACAGGACATGCCTCTTACGCAGGTTCTGATTGATGGTGAAGACTGGCAGTCGGTGTCGAAGGGGCATCGTTTCACCGATGGTTTGACGACCGACAGCGAGGGGAACCTTTACTTCGCTGATGTAGCAGCCGGCACAACGATCAATCGAATTGGAATCGATGGAAAGCTGATCGCTGTTGCAAACGACGCGCCTCGGATCAGCGGAATGCATTGCGGACCCGATGGCAGAATCTATGCTTGCCAAGGGGGAAGTTATGGAAGAATCGTAGCCTTTGATTTGCAGGCGGGAAAAATGGAAGTGATCGCCGAAAATGTTAAGCCTAATGATCTTGTGGTGACTTCAGACGGGCATGTTTATTTCACCGAAACAGCGAAAATGCAGGTTTCTCACATTCCGCCTGGCGGAAAGGTGCAGGCTGCGGATGTGGCAAGCAAGACGGATGGGGCACAACGACCCAACGGAATCGCACTGACCCCCGACGGGGGAACTTTGGCCGTTTCCGATTACGGGGGACGTCACACTTGGGTGTGGCGAATCGCAAAGGATGGCAGTTTGGGCTTAAGGCAGTCCTACATCACGCTGCGAACTCCCTCGCCTGATTTGCCCAGCAAAGGAGACGGCATGACCACCGACGCAGTCGGTCGGTACTATGTCACCTCCGCCGTTGGATTGCAGATGTTTGATCCAACCGGACGGATGGGAGGAGTGATTGCTGCTCCCACAAACAAACCGATTGTCAGTGTTGCTTTTGCCGGAGCCGGCCATCAGTACCTTTACGTAGCTGCCGGCGACGAAATCTTTCGGCGTAAGACGAAAGCGTCTGGTGTTGAAGCGGTTCGTCCAAAACGTAAGGCAAAGTAACCTGCACGCCGGCATCAGGTAATGCGTTTGAATCGAACGCTGAAAAAGTATTCAGCGTTCGTCAAAGTCATTTCGCTACCTGCTTTTTTTTAATATAAGACAGGACACGCTCTTCGTAGGCTGGCGTTCGCAGTCCAACGATTTTGGCTTCTTTGCGAGCTGTTGCGATGTCAAGCTTGTCATTGAGGACGCGATGGGCAAGCCAAAGTGCGCCGACGCGATTAGCTGACGCACAATGAAGCATGACGGGCGTGCGTTTGGGATCACCCATGATTTTGACGGTCTTTTCAATGAGGGTCGGAGTTAGTGAGTCCGGCGCACGAAAACCGAGTTGGTAAAAATTTAACTCCAGTTGTTCCAAGGCGGCCGCTTCGTCCCAATCAATTTCATTTTTCTCTCGCAATGTGATGACCGTTTTGATGCCACGCTTCTTGGCTTCGGCAAATTCCGCAGCGGTGGGCTGGCCGCAAAGCATCGTTTTGCCAAAAGAGTGAACGTTCCGCGTGGCCCCGAGTTCAGTCTTCGCCAATGTCGGTGGTTTATCCGCAGCTTGCGCGGTCATGATTGGCAGGCACAGAAACAGTGCGGTGGCGAAGAAAACAGGAAATCGGCTCGAAAGCATGGGATGGTCCATCGTTGAAGGAGCAGGTGGGGCGGACATCGAGAACAGTCCGAGTTTAGCAAGTCTGTTGAGAATCTGGTATTGCGGCAGGCCCCTTGGTGAGCCAGGCAACAGCAGTTTGAGGGCGAGGCGACATTAAATCACATCAGTTAGACTGACAATTCAGCTTGGCTTGCTGTGGGAGGAACTGTGCCGAGAATCGCTCCCCAAGCGTCAGCGTCAGTGTTTGTGGATTCGGGCCATGCAAACTGGAATTAACTGATGTTTTGGGACGGTGGAGTTTTTCATCGAAATCTTTTCGCTGGGAGATTAGTTAGGGTGAGGGAATGTTAGGTGAGGGAGTTGCAGCATGGTTGTGAGTTTTCTAGGAAACGTTTTTATTGACGAAGGATTACTTGGTGATGTTCATGCATTCAATGCGTTTTGGTTTGTTGGTTCTGTTTGGTTTCGGGCTGTTGACTGATGCTTTGGCGAGCACGCCCGCGCTCAAGTTGCGGGAGTTCACAACGGGAACGGAAGCGTCGTTGCGAGGTATGGCAGTGGCAGGAAAAGACGAGGCGTGGGTGAGCGGGTCTGCAGGCACGGTGATGCGGACCACTGATGCTGGGAAAAGCTGGGAGCGAGTTCGAGTTCCAGGTGCCGATGAACTCGACTTCCGTGATGTTGAGATTCCAAGGCCGGGGACAGTCCTATTGATGGCTGCCGGTCCCGGAAGAACATCAAAACTGCTCCGCTCCGTCGATTCGGGAAAGTCGTGGACGGTGGTGCTGCAAAATTTAAAACCGGATGGTTTTTTTGACGGCATGGACTTCGATGCAACCGGGATGCATGGTCTTTTGTACGGTGATCCAATCAACGGACGATTGGATCTTTATGTGACCCATGATGGAGGGGCGAGTTGGAAACCCATGCCACCGGAAAGCCGACCGCTGCTGCAGCAGGGAGAGTACGGATTCGCGGCAAGTGGAACGGGGATCACAATCAGCAAGTCGGTCGTCTATGTAGCGACTGGTGGTGCAGTGGCTCGAGTTTGGCGTTCAACTGATTGGGGGACAAGCTGGGCAGTGGCTGGCACTCCCGTGCACGCGGGCGATGAATCTACAGGGATTTTTTCAATCGGGTTTCTCGACGCTAACCTTGGGTTGGTGGTTGGGGGTGACTATGCGCAGCCGGAATTGAAGGAGGGGAATCTGGCACGCTCGAGTGATGGCGGCAAGACGTGGGTCGCTCAACCCCAAGTTAAGCTGGAACATAAGGCATGTTTGCGACCGCTTGGCCAGAAGGGCGTCTTGGTATGTGGGCGCACGGGCGTGGTCGTTTCCTGGGACTCCGGAAAGACGTGGCAATCAATCGAGGGGGGTGGTTACTTCACCGTTGACGTCGATGTCAATGCTCGTGTCGCTTACCTTGCTGGTAGCAAGGGACGTGTCGCGACCCTGCAGTGGTGATCAGTAATGGACATCAACAGCAAAGTGCGCCCGTGTAGCTGAACGGTAGCAGCGCTGTTCGAAACGTCAGTCGGTCAGCTCAAAGCATCACTGAGCTTGCTTGATGCAGTAGAGTCGAGCGGCGGTTCGAATCAGAAGATGGTTGTCGACGATGGCAGGGGTGGCCATACCCATGTCGTCGTCCTCAAGTATGTTGGTGTGTAGTAATTCAAATTCGCGGCCGGCACGAATGACGAACGTCTCGCCATTTTCGTTCAAGCAAAAGAGCTTGCCGTTGTACGCCCAAGGGGATGACGTGAAGGCACCGCCTTTGGGAATTCGCTGCTTGGAATAGATCTCTTCGCCCGTTTTTGCATCATAGGCGGCCATCAGGCCTCGGTCGTACAGAACATAAAGCAAGCCGTTGTAGGCGATGGTGCTTGGATTGTAGGGAGCGATCGTGGGGTGGGACCACGCGATGTGCTCATTTGAACTTTCGTCGTCCACCAATGAAATGTCACCGTTCGCACCTGGGCGAATGGCGTAGAGTGGACGAGACGGGTCACCGACATAGCCTGAGCTGATGATCAGTAAATCATTATGTTCGTACGGGGTTGCGATGGTGATGCTGGACATCCCCGAGAGCGACCACTTCTCCTTGCCGTCAAGGTTGTAGGAAACGACTCTGCCGGTTGCCGGGACGACGATTTCTGTCCCTTTCGCATGGTCCCAAATGTAGGGTGTTGACCAATTGCTCTTTTCATCACGCTCGACTTTCCAGATTTCTCCTCCAGTGGTCTTGTCCAGTGCAACCAGCGTGGAGGCTTCATCGTTGTCGTTAAGCAAGTACAGGTGATCATGGTGAAGGATGGGTGAGGCCGCAAATCCCCAACCATAACGTGTCTTGGTTGGGGCAATGGGTTTCGTCCAGATGACTTCGCCTTTCATGTCAAGACAGAAAACGCCAACGCCACCAAAGACAGCGTAGACATGCTTGCCATCGGTGGTTGGAGTTTCGGATGCAAAGCTATTCTTGACGTGGATCGAGGTCAGCGGCTTGCCGCGGTGCACCGTCTTTTGCCAAGCTGTTTTTCCGTCATTTAAATTGATGCACAGGATCTGCCACTCATGATCGGACTCGGGTGGCTTGGGGCGATTTCCACCAAAGTAAAGCCCCTTTTTCGCCGCTTCGGTTTCGGCAGAGTTGACGACGGTGGTCAGGAAAATCTGGTTGCCCCACACTACGGGAGATGACCAGCCGCGACCTGGAATGTCCAGCTTCCAGCAAACGTTGTCCTCAGCTGACCATTTTTCGGGGAGGTTGGCTTTCGTTTGTGCCACACCAGTCGCGTCAGGTCCCCGGAACTGTGGCCAATGATCTCCTGCCTTTGACGGCGATGCAAAACACAATGCCGTAATGATGAACGCGGTGGCGGTGCTGTTTTGTGACCAGTTGCGCGTTAACGAATCTGAAGTGGTGAAGGAAATTGAACATCGATTTTTAACACGCTTTTGCTTTGCGGTGATCGTGCCGTTACTCATTCGCTAAGTTCCTTGGTCAATGGGTCGAGCAATCCGTTCAGCCGGACAGCCCCAAGCATAACTGATTGAATCCCGTTTCGATAATCTGCCTCGTGGCGAACAGGGCAAATTTCTGTTCCATGCCGCGTAGAGCGTCAGAAGTAGAGCAGGCAACGACGGGTTATGTCTCATTGGGGGCCACATGGAGACTGGATTCGTGCGGGCAGCCCGGGCAATCGGGGGTGAGATACTGCAATCTTGAGTGTGGTTAGCAATGCAACCTTTCGCGTGTATTCTTTGATGATGCATTTAATTCTTCCCCTGCTGGCCAGTCTGCTATTTGTTTGCGGTCTGATCGTGATCAAGCGTGTAGGGGCTGCAGGAGTGGGTGCAGTAACCACATTGTTTTGTACGAATATCGCTGCTGCAATTGCGTTTTCATTTGTTTGGTTTTTGGGCGGAGAGGAAATTCGCTGGGACCTTTGGTGGCAGCCACTGATCATCGCCAAGCTATTTGTTTTCGGTTTAGTCTTTACTTTTCTTGCCATTGAACGTGGTGATGTGTCACTGGCAACACCGATCTTCGGTGTCAAAGTGGTTTTTGTGGCCTTGCTTTTGACTCTCACTGGCGAACAGCAGTTGCCGTTGCAAGTGTGGGTTGCGGCTGCCATGGCTACGTTGGGGATTGGGTTGATTCAATGGACCGGAACGGGCCATCGGCACCATGTGATCTTTACTGTCTGCTTGGCGTTGGCCGCAGCGGCCTGCTATGCAACCTTCGACGTTCTGGTGCAGCGGTGGGCTCCCGTGTGGGGAGCAGGTCGGTTTCTGCCAGTGGTGTACTGGATCGTGGGCATTGCCGCACTGTTCTTGTTGCCATGGGTTGATTTCAAGCCATGCAAGAAACGAAGTGTGGCAGGTTTACTTATCGCTGGAAGTATCCTGATTGCATTGCAGGCAATCTGTATTGTGGTGGCCGTTGGGTTATTTGGTGACGCTGCACGGGTCAACGTGGTTTATGCCCTGCGCGGGCTTTGGGGGGTGGCTTTGGCTTGGCTTGTGGCGTGGAAATGGGGTGGAGCGGAAGCCGAACACTCTCGTTCCACCATGATCCTGAGAGTGACCGGCGCATCCATTCTGACCACCGCAGTTATTTTGGTCATTCTTGTTGGCGAGTAGTCGCAGGGAGATCGTCGCACACGGAAGCCCGTGTCTGTTGAGGCAACGGGCCTCAGAGATGTTTCGGCCTCAGAGATGTTTCGGCCTCAGAGATGTTTCGGCCTCAGAGATGTTTCGGCCTCAGAGATGTTTCGGCCTCAGAGATGTTTCGGCCTC
>NZHC01000135.1 GCA_002689655.1 Rhodopirellula sp.
CATTGAATTTGATGGTGGTGCAGGCAAGAACACGTTCATCGCGAACAATGAAAATCATGAATGGGAGATCACCGGCCGAAACGCAGGAACGGTGAAGGGGGCTGCTAACAACACGCTCACCTATAAGAACGTTCAGTATCTGGTAGGTGGAGAATTAAATGACACTTTCAAGTTTTCCGATGGCGGTTCTGTCGATGGCTGGGTTGACGGTTGGCTTGGTGGGACGAACACGCTTGACTACAGCAATGTGACCCCAACCGGTGACTTCGACATTGGGATCAACACTTCTAACGTCAATATCACCAATATCATCGGAACCAATACCACGAAAGACAAGCTGGTTGGCCTGTCGCACACGAATACTTGGGAAATTGACAATGTGGGCACGGGCGAAATTTCAACGAAAGAGATCGTCGAACGCGCCCTCGATAAAAATACGGTCGTAGACCATGCAGCGAATCTTATCACATTTAGCGACCACATTCATGAATTTGACACGGGCGACAAGGTTACCTATTCAACTTCCGAGAACCCGGATGTAAGCGGACTGAAAGACGGTGGCGATTATTACGTCGTCGTTCCGGACGCATCTTCTTTGAAATTGTCAGAGACCTATGTCGACGCGGTCCGCATTAATGAAGCGACATGGTCGACTGCGACGAGGTTCCTGCAGGTCAAGAACGGATCAAACTGGGAAGACAAGGTCGATTTGAATCAGGTGGTTGAGACTGGCTCGGTCATAAAGTTTCAGGACGATCATGGATTTAAAGTCGGTGATGATGATGGCAAGCTTGTTCGGTATGACGCACAAGATGATAAAGTTGATGACAGCGGTCTCGAAGACGGAAACGAATATTATGTCATCGTTTTAGACTCCAAACGAATTCAACTCTTGCACGCGACGGCGACGCTTCTCGATCCTCAATGGAACGAGCTCAATGTCAGTCGCAAACTGGTTGATCCGGACAATGACAGCAGCAAGTTGGCCGATTTAAGTTTCGATCTAATCAGCAGCAAGGACACATTGGAGTTCGCGTCAGCGCACAATCTGGACGAAGGTCAACCCGTAAAATACAAAATCTCCTACATCAATCAGAAAACTCACTACGATACAAGTGGTCTGTTAGATGGTGTTGAGTACGAAGTTGAAAGATTAAGTGCAACGAAGATCCGCCTTCGCAACCCCAAGCCAGACGTGCAATCGCTTAACCCAAGTACCGATTGGAGTGCGGGTGAGAATAACTTGCGCTATCAGCAGGAGCTCGCTACCATCGGGTTTTCAGGCATTGAGTCTTTGAAGGGTGGGAGTGCTGCGGATACTTTCAAAATCAGTGGCTCGGGTCAGATCACAGGAACCATTGATGGTGGAGATTCGCAGCCCGCAGCAAATCATCTTGATTTAAGTGCAGTTACTAACCAGCCATACAAGATCGATTTGACCGGCACACCGCAAACCGGCACACCGCAAACCGGCAGAGTCGCGATCTCACGGGTGCAAAAGGTCACGGGTTCAAAGCATGCCCAAGACACTCTTTACGGTACTGCNAGCGGAAACATCTGGAGCATCACGGGAGCGAANGCAGGAACCGTCGGAGAAGTNCAATTCAGNAGCATTGAAAACCTCTCCGGATCTGCAACNGNTAGCGACGGTTTTGTCCTTGAGAAAACGGGCAGCATCAGTGGTTCCATNGAAGCTGGAGGCNNCGCTGGTGACACCTTGGCTTTCAAAGACGACACGAATCGATACTTCGTNATCCCCGAGGACCAAGCCGANCNAGTCCTTGAGGCCGACAAGGTTTTCACCGGCAGCCCAAAAACTACGGTGACTGGNATAGAGGNACCGTTGTCCGTCACNGTCAGCAACGGAAAAAGCACCGTAAGTGGGACACCGTTGAAAGATACGTGGGAGATCAAGGGGAGGTCNGGTGGCTATTTACTTGAAAACAAAAATGCCGCGGACAAATACTGGAGTCAAGAGGAAGGAAAAGTCATCACCTATACACCGAGCGTTCCCGAAGGTGATGTTAAGATCGATCTCGATGGCGGTGCGGATACGATCTCTCTGGCCACTTTGGATACAAAAGGTCACAGTCTGTCGATCGTATCGACAGCAGTACAACAAGTGGACAGGAATCAGCTTGCGGGTGGCAACATCACCTTTGCGGGTAATATCAAGACCGGCGGCGGTGACTTGACGATTGAAGTTGGCGGAACCATTACGGTAAAGGCCGGTGTCACGATTTCAACGGTAGATGACACCTCCCCCAGTGGAGAGGATTTGTCGGGCAATCTGAAACTGCTCGGCAAACAGGTCAT
This sequence comes from Rhodopirellula sp., assembly GCA_002689655.1. Classification (GTDB taxonomy): domain Bacteria; phylum Planctomycetota; class Planctomycetia; order Pirellulales; family Pirellulaceae; genus Rubripirellula. The sequence continues at coordinate 2,317 of NZHC01000135.1, forward strand.
CATTGAAGATGACGCCAAGCTTGAGACGGTTGGTCGGCTTGACGCGACGAAAACGGACCCGAAGAAGATACCTGCATCTCTTGGCGATGCGGCCTTCCCACAGCTCAGATTTAGATCGGACAATTCGGTTGTTGATTTCTGGGAGGCCAATACTGTCTATGGCGGGCTCGAAACTCTTAATGTGAAGGCGAAAAAACTCACCGGTGATGCTGTTGTCGATCCGGCTGCGAACAAGATCACCTTTCCCTCCTCTGTTTCGATCGATGATATCCAAACGGGTGAAAGCTTTCAGTACATCACCCCGTTACATGACACCACCTTTGACGAGTCCGACGTCGACAGTGACTCAAATAAAATCACCCTGTCTACCGCGCATGAATTCTACGTAGGTGATCGAGTCACTTATGACAACGGTGGGGGAGAGAGCTTTGGTGGACTGACTCATGGCGCTGAATACTTTGTCATTCCCGACCCTTCTGATGAGAATGCATTACAGCTTTCCGCTACCCGCGAGGGTGCTTTTGATTCCAATGCAATCGCGTTAGACACAAGTCAGGGAAGTGGCAGCACGCATTCACTCCAACCTGAATTTGACAGTAGCGGATTGACCGCCGATGAGACTTATTTCGTCCTGAAATTGACTCACAATACGATTCAGCTTTCGGCTAATGCGCCTCACGAACATACCCTCGAAAGTGATAAAACGAAGTGGGGAACTGGCACTCGGACGCTAACGAATACTGCTGAATCTAGCTCTTCCGCGATTGATCTTAATATCAATGCATTGGATATTCGTGGGAATGCGATCGTACTTCAATCACCACATAATTTATCTGATGGCGTAACTGTCAAATATGCGTTTAACGGTGGTGGTGTTGAAGACAAGAGCGGCTTGAAACACGAAGATGAATACTATGTGGCGGTAGTCAACACCCATGAGTTCAAACTCCTAACGCTCGCACACGAACCCACGATCCAGACGATATCTGACTGGAAAAACGGGGCGCGAACGCTCACCGAAACTGCAAATTCCGATTCGGTACTCACGCTTAGCACGGGTGTGCATAGCGTAAGTGGTAATGAAATTGAATTTCTGGGTGCTCATGGGCTCACAGATGGCGTAACGGTTAAGTACAAGTTCATCCCCGATGTGACGGTTGACAGCGATGGGAGCGGTTTAGCAAACGGTGACGAGTACTCCGTGAAGGTGGTTAGCTCCAACAAGTTAAAGCTCACCTCGATTGCGCCACAGATCGCACCGTTGGCGGCAACACGGCCCTGGTCCAACGAAACAGCGTACCTGCTCCAGAGCCATGACAAAGATGGCGATAAGTCAGGTTCCGGTCTGACACTCGACATCGTCACGGACGCGGACAGCAGTCCCAGCATTCTGCTCAATGAGCGAGGAGAAGGCTATGAAGCGGGGGATGTTGTGGCGGTGAATTTGAAAACAATGACAGAGGATGACACCGTCGTTACGAGTTTTCTTCAGGGATTGGGCGACAACTTCCTGGGAGTTGATACGAATGGATTCATTTTGAACGGCGAGAAATCCTTGGTGGCTTTGGTTGATGTTGCAGAGTTATTGACCACCGGTGGCGACATTGAGGTGATCGCAACTGACAACCGTTACAGTTTGTCGAAAGGGTCTTTCTTTTTAACCAACGCCAATGAAGCGAAATTAGAAGTTGGCGATTCTGTCACTCTGAAGGGACGGAACGTTCATCTGACGGCGACAGCAGACAACACTGATCCAACGCAGAGCGATGTGGTCGATACGGCCCGTGTCAATCATGTCGTCAATGGGGATGAAGAGAATCCGGAAGTGTTTGCTGGAAAAACTGGTGACGACTTTACCGGGTATGGTGCAACGTTACTTGATAAGCTCGCCACCTACGTCGGGAAGTACGTTCCCTTCACGGGGATCGGTTTTCTTGACGTGGATGCGACGGTGGCTGTTGGAAGTGGAGCGACGGTAACTGCCGTTAATGATGTTGACATCCGAACAAATGCCAACTCTGAGATTGAAAAGTATACTTCGTTTTTTCTAGTCAACGTGGGAGTGCAGTCCACGGATGTCACGTCGAAAATCGGGTTGGGTGCCCCCGGCGCCAGCCAGAAACCTTTGTCAATCTCGAGCGGTGGAGACGTTCGCGTGCTTTCCGTGGCCAACAATACAACGCAGCTTGAGCTAGGCGTCGCTGCCCTGTTCGCGGGCCCCGCAGAGTTCACTCCCTCCGTTGGTGTTGGAATTGTTATTGCTGAAGCAACGGCTGATGTCGCTGTCGCAGAGAAGGTTAGTATCACCAGTACCAAAGGGAATGTCGTTGGTTTGGCCAACAGTACAAAAGAAATTTCCATTGAGAATTTAGCCGAACATGAGTTCGGCGTTGTGGTTGCGGACGTTTCCGTCGCTATCACGAACGCCGTTGCTAATTTCAATCTTGCCGGCGATATCGTTGCGGATCAAGGAAGTGTGAATGTTTCGTCGACGGTGAATAGTGCGGGAAATGCAACGGAAGCAAAATCAAAAATCGGCAATACCTTCCTCGATCGGGTTGACAATCAATTTGGTCTCGGAAAATTGAAATCGGAAGCAGCGAAGGGAATCAAAATAGACCTCGCGAAGATCAAGCTGTTTGAAAAACTCGCTGCTGCTGGGCCAGACGATGAGGACACACAAAAGGCCAAGTCGGTTGATAAACTTGGGTTGTCCTTGGCGATCAACATAGGCAGTCACAATCACAAGGCCACAACGAACGTCGCAAGCACCTCCAGTATCCGGGCAGGTGATTCGATTCAGGTTGGCAGCCAAACGTCTGATCAGCCAATGATCATCGCTGACGCGAAGGTACAGAGTTATAACGGGGAATCAGAGGATTATGCCACCTTCGGCAAGAATCTGACTTTTGCAGGGTTGAAAAAAGCTGCCCTCGACGACGACGGGACACAGAAGAAAATTGGGGGTGCGTTAGCGCTGACCTATGGTGATTTCAACAACGATTCGCTTACACAGATTGATCCAAGTGTCGAATTAGAGGCGAACGGTGGCATTGATATTCTTTCTAATACCGCTCTTCCGTATGGCAATGATTTTCAAAATTGGAAGGGTTTTGATGATGTCGTTTTTGGGCTGTACAACGCTTCAGAGTTCAGCAATTACGGGCTGACAAGCAGTTACGCGAACTCATCTGCCGAAGCCGAGAAACTCGGGATTGGGGCCTCGGTCAACCTTGTCAACTACCATACCAGTGCAAACACCGACGTTGCATCGGGGGTGCGGATAAACCAGAGCTCCAACAATAAGAACCCTGGCGATGTCAATATTCTTGCCAATAGTGACATCGAAGCTGTTCATTTGGCTGGGAATTTTGATATTCCAACTTTGATAGGCAACGATGCCAAAAATGGTATCGGTGGCGCGCTCGGCGTCGTGAACTACGACACCGTGACACAATCGATCGTGAATAACGATGTCCTGATTAAAGGACATGACGTGGTCGTTGATGCCGAAACTTCCCTCTTGAATGTTGCGCTCGGATTAAGTCTGAGTAAGGGTGGTGACAATGCATTCAGCGGTGTCGTTGGGGTGACAAATGATCTTGCAAAGACGACAGCTAATATCGCCGATGGTGCCGTGATCCATGCCGCCGGTGATGTCCAAGTCGATGCTCGCGATGAATTTGTAAATCGCCAGATCTTAGGTTCTGTCTCGATTGGCAAGGGCTCGGGTGTGGGCGCGACCGTTGGAGTCACGGTGGCGAATAGGGACACAAACGCCATCATCGGGCCAGTCATTACAGCTCTCGGTGCAGAGTCAGGACAAGTCAGTGGATCACTTCAAGAGGGTGCGAACTTTGCCAATTCAGAGATCGATCTTGGCTATCAGCATGGCGTGAAAACGGGGGATGTTATCCGTTACGCCGATTCGGGATACGAGGGAGCACTTGGCAACCTCTTGGAGGCGGGTAACTACATTGCGCGAGAGAAAACGTCCACTTCTATCACAGTTCATCGATCGGTTGAGGAAGCCAAAGAAACAGGTTTCTTTTCCGCGGTTGCGTTCAGCAGCAGCACCGATACGATCACGCTTTCCTTCGACCACGGATTTGTGTTTGGTGATCGGGTGAGGTACGACGCCGGAGGTGGGCAAGCGATCGGTGGCCTCACGGATGGCGATAGTTACGCCGTCATTCCTAATGAAACGAATCCAAAGTCCTTAAAACTTGCTTTGAGTCGAGGGGATGCGCTAGATGGTAAGTCGATCGACTTGGATTCGCGCACCACGCCGGGATCAGGATCCAAGCATCGCTTTGTACTGGACTTGGAGTCAGCCTACGACCAAGGCAACCGGCATAGTTTTGGTAGGGTATTTAATCCCAAAACCGCGGTGGTCGGTGCGGCTGAGAGCATCGATTTGGGACAGCCCCATGGCTTCGAATTGGGGCAAGATGTTGTTTACCAAAACGGGGGAGGAAACTCGATTGGAGGGTTGACTCACGATAAGATCTATTATGTCGTACCCGTTTCGTCGAATGTGAATGCTTTCCAGCTTGCGGTATCAAAAGAGAAGGCGGAGCTTGCGAAGCCGGAAGTAATCGATCTCACTGTTGGTTCGGCGAATGGGCAGAGTCATGGTTTTGCTGTTCCTATCGATCCGAGCAAAACCGTTTCAGATACAGATAACGACATCGATTTCGGATTTCGCCACCGGCTTCGTGGTGATGATGTCGTCATTTATAGTAATGGTGGAGGCACGAGTATTGGGGGACTGAAGGACGGACATAGATATCGTGTTTCAGTCAAGGGCGACAATACGATCCAATTGATCGCAACTCCACAAACAAAGGACCTCGCTGATGGGTTGTGGAGTCAAGGTGTGCGGTCCTTGAAGCCAGCGAACGGGTCAGCAATCCCGATCAACGAGAGTTCAACCGTTAACGGCATCGCAAATGCCATACGATTCTCAGATCCCCATCAATTATCGAACAATGATGTCGTTACCTATTCGTTTGCGGGTGACCAGAGCGACACTAGTAAGTTGGTCGACGGCACCGACTATTATGTCCTGGTTGTAGATGACTACACGGTAAAATTGCTAACCAAAGCGTCTGAGCCGATCGACCTAAAACCCGTTGAGGCAAAGGGTGAATCCCACAGCTTCAGGGTTCCCCTCAAACCGATTGACGCAGTCGAGGCGGCGCCAGCTTCGTCAGAGCACTCGATTGACTTGGGGTACACGCATGGATTCGCGACTGGGCAAGCTGTTGTTTACAACCGTAGCGTTGGCGAAAGCATTGGTGGGCTATCCCATAAGGGCGAGTTTTACATCATCAATAAGGGTGGTAATAAAATCCGTCTTGCGACATCCGCTGAAAACGCAACAGCTGATATCCACATCGAGTTGGACAAAACGCTCGCGAAAGGATCATTTCATTCCTTCGGCAGGCCGATCGTGGCCAGACAAGCCGTTGATAGCGTTGCAAATACCCTGCAATTTTCAGGTCCGCACGGCTTTCGGCAAGGCCAGAAGCTGACCTATGAGAATGGTGGTGGGAACGATATCGGTGGCCTGAAGGGCAACAATCAATATTATGTGCTCGTCGTTGATAATTTTATCATCAAGCTTTGTAGCAACCCAGAGAACTTGGATGGGAGCATTGTCGATCTTGATGCCACCACTGCTACAGGTGGGCAACATACGCTCAGCAATTCGAGCAACAAGGCGGTCTCGATCGATGCGGCAGGTAACATGGAAGTGCTGGCTACAAATGCTGGCTCGAATGTGACCGTCACGGTGGCTGGATCTGGGACGAGTGAAGACAAGAATGATCCCTCATCTAAGAGTGGCGATTTAAGCGCGGCTGAAAGCCAGGGCAGGCCCGGTGAAAAACATGGGGTGGCTGTTTCTGGCAGTGTTTCGGTCAACGTGCTCAATGAAGAGACAGTGGCTTCGGTTACGGACGCGAATCTGCAGGATGCAAGTGATGTTGAGGTTGTCGCCTCAAACAGTACAGCCAATTTTGCAATCTCTGGTGCCGTTGCGATCTCAACGAATAAGAAGAAAGCGGTCGGTATTGCGGGTGCCGTGACAGTCAATGTCCAAGACAGTATGACACACGCCTTCATGGAGAGGGCGACGCTGAAGAATGTCGGTGACGTGAGTGTCCTTGCCAATGCAGATGGATCCATCTTCGCGGTTGCGGCCGGTTTAGGGGGCGCACCCAGAGGGTTCGGAGTCGCAGGCTCAGTCGCGATCAATTTGATCACCAGTGATACCCAGGCGTACATGGACGCATCCAGTGTCATTGGGAAGAGTCTTGCTGTTCACAGTCGCGACAAGACATCGATCATCGCTGTTGG
>NZHC01000136.1 GCA_002689655.1 Rhodopirellula sp.
CCGCCAGCCCTGAGCCCGCCAGCCCTGAGCCCGCCAGCCCTGAGCCCGCCAGCCCTGAGCCCGCCAGCCCTGAGCCTGTGACTCCTGAGCCTGCCATTGCGTCTGCCCCGGCTCCCGAGGCGAAAGCCGAAGCCACCAGGCCAGAACCGGCAACTCAGCCAGCTGTCGAAACACCACCGCCCGCACCGCAGCCTTCTGGTGCTTCACAAGCTGTTGCCGCAGCCAGCTCAACAACCGTAATCCCAGCTGGACCGGCGATTCGTCGATTCGCACGTGAAGTGGGAGTGGACCTCAGCCAAGTTCCAGGCAGCGGTGCAGACGGACGTATCACACGGGAAGACGTGCTATCCGTCGTTCGCTCGGCCAGTCAGTCTGCACGTGCCACCCCCGCATCTGCGAATCATTCCCCATCAGCGGCAAAAGACACATCCAAGATAACACCAACGACAGAAGCGGCAGCAGCGTCTTTACCGGGGACGGCCGACGTCGATGATTTTGGTCCCATTCGTGTCGAACGCATGAGTAAGATCCGCAAAACCATCTCGAAACAGATGCATGCGAGTTGGTCGACCGTGCCGCGTGTAACCAACTTTGATGATGCAGATATCACTGACTTGGAACACCTGCGTCAATCCAGCAAGGAAGACTATGCTGCGCAGGGGCTTAAACTCACCACGATGCCGTTCCTGATTAAAGCTGTCGCGACAGCCTTACGCCACAATCCGGCGATCAATGCAGTTATCGACGAGGAAAATGAGCAGCTGATTTACAAGGACTACGTCAACGTGGGCGTCGCGGTCGACACGGACCGAGGGCTGGTCGTTCCCGTCATGAACAATGCGGATGCGATGGGAATTCCAGAAGTCACCCGTGGTTTGGCCGAGATGGCTGGTAAAGTCCGGGGAGGTAATTTTGGGGTCAGCGATCTCAAAGGCGGTACCTTCACGATCAGCAATTTGGGAACCATTGGTGGCCAATATTCAACACCCATCGTGAATATCCCCGAAGTCGCAATTCTGCTTGTAGGACGAAGTCGCAAGCTACCTGTGGTCATGCCCGACGATTCTATTCAGGCCCGTCTGATGATGCCTTTGAGTCTGTCTTATGATCATCGGCTTGTAGATGGGGCCACCGCAGCTCGATTCCTTAACGATGTGATCGGATACCTGGAAGCCCCAAGTCGCTTACTGCTGGCGCTTTAATCTTCGCGGCTACATCTGAACTGTCCGCATGCTGGGAACGAGTTTTCCCAGCGTGCCAAGGTGATATCAAGTGCTTGAACGCTGCCAAGCCATTCCTGCCTCAATCCGATAGGGCGATGCGGTTTGCGATGGACCGAGATGTCACAGGATTTGCTAAACTCATGCAAATCCTTACGGCATCAGCATGAATGATCTGAAAATCATCGTTTTCCTATCCGACCACTGGCTGATGATCAGTGGCACAGCCACGGCACTCCTGATGTCGTTGGTCGCGTACACGGTTTCGCACGCCCTGCTAAACGTCAGGACATCTCAGGCAACCGTCGCGTGGACCGTGGGTTTGATTTCATTACCTGTCATCGCCCTTCCGCTTTACTGGGTGCTGGCAAGAAATAAGTTCCACGGCTACCGCGAGGTGATCCGTGAAGTGGAATCCCGACAACTCAACTCGGCCTTAAGCATCCAGACCGAACTGCGAACAGAAAGCTACACGCGTTGCACGTCACAGAATTCTGTCATTGAGCAAGTCGCTGACGTCATGGATACGCCTCTAAGCGATGCCACTGCTTGCGACCTGTTGATCGATGGTGAAGCATTTTTTCGATGCTTGTTCACAGAGATCGCAAAGGCCACTGAATATATCTATCTCGAATTCTTCATTTTTCGCGATGACGAGCTTGGAAACCAACTGGCCCAATGCCTGATTGAGCGTGCTCAATCAGGTGTGAAAGTCCGCATGATCTACGATGAGGTTGGATGCATTCGGCTTTCCTATTCGTATCTGCAACGCCTGACCGAAGCAGGCGTAGAGGTACACCCATTCAACACACGGCAAGGCTGGTTCAACCGATTCCAGATCAACTTTCGGAACCACCGAAAACTGGTAGTCATTGACGGAAAAACAGCGATTATCGGTGGCTTGAATATTGGAACGGAATATCTTGGCTCCGCGAATGAGGCTCCGCGATGGCGGGATACGGGTATCAAGGTCACTGGCCCAGTCACGCGAAAAGTACAAGCCATTTTCGCTGGCGACTATTTCTGGGCCGCCAGAGAAACTCTCCCTGAGGCAAATTGGAAAAGTACAGATCATCCAAAAGCTGGCCTCAAGCAGAATTCCTCAGAGGACAGGAATTCCATTTGCTGCGCTACCGGACCAGCAGATCTTCGACCGCGGGCATCGATGATGTATTGTTCACTAGCCAACTCGGCGAAGTCCCGGCTCTGGATTTCCACACCCTATCTGGTGCCTGACGAAGCATCCATCGTCGCCTTGCATATGGCCAAAGCCCGCGGCGTGGATGTACGTTTACTGATTCCTGACCGAGCAGACCACCTACTCGTTTACCTCGCAGGGTTTCACTACGAGAACGAATTTACAGAGGCTTCCATCCCTGTCTATCGTTATCACTCTGGATTCATGCACCAGAAGTGCATTTTGGTTGATGATCAACTTGCGATGATTGGATCGACCAATCTTGACAATCGTTCATTGCACTTGAATTTCGAAATCATGATCGGTCTCAGTGACCCTGAACTCGTATCACAAGTCGAAGCGATGCTGAAAGACGATTTTTCACTGGCGTCACAACAGTCAGACAAGAAACTGCGTTGGTGGTACGAGCGACTGGGAACAGCTGTGGCACGGCTCACCAGCCCCATTCTTTGAGATACACAGATTTCGCCGAGGTGGATCGCAAGTCAGACTCAAACCAAGGGCTTGCGGAGAAACCACACGTCTACATCGGGATGCTCGGGATCGCGTGTGAAACCGTACTTCTGGTAGGCACGTCGGGCAGAGGTATTGTCGGTATAAACCTCAAGTGTCAGACGGCAACAATCATGCTCGACCGCGATCTCCTGAACTGCGTTAAGAAGTGCTGCTGATACACCATTACCGCGGTGTGTTTCCGTAACAATGACGTCATGAATATTGACCAGACGCCGACTTTTAAATGTAGAGAAACCAAAAAAACAGTTGATCAATCCAATGGGTGCACTTCGACCTTGTTCATAGGCCAAGACACTAAACGCAGTCGCAAACTCGGCCAGTCGTTCGGGCAACCGGTCTAATTCGGGTGGATCGTGCCCAAGTTCATGCATGGCATACTCACTCTGCATACAAATCAAATCGCGGCAATCCTCAGGATGCGAGTAATCAACTCGCTTGGTCGTAATCTGCATATTGGCATTCTTCATTGACTTGGGGATTGGGCATGGCACCCTAGCCTAAAAGAAATATCGCTTCGAAAGTAGGATACGCCGCTATAATTCCAACAGCTGGCGATTGGTGCAAACAGCGGCCCAGCCTTTCCTCCAAACACGATTTAAATTGAGCAATGTCCCCGATTACCTGGTACCCGATGAACTGGACGAGCCTGATCCTAGCGGCCGCCTTCCTCAGCATCTCGTCAACTCTTACGGCCGATGAAAATTGGTCCCGATTTAGGGGCAGGGCAGCCACTGGTCTGGCAGGACAGCAAATACCAACTACATGGAGCGACACAGAGAATCTGGCATGGCGTACAGACTTGCCTGGCAAAGGTTCCAGCAGCCCGGTCATCCGGGGAGACAAGATTTTCCTGACAGCTTACTCAGGTTACGGACAAGCAGTCGAGTCACCGGGTAATCGTGCTCAATTAAAACTTCATGTCGTCTGCCTGTCAGTGATAGATGGCAGCATACTTTGGAACCATGAACTGGATGCAGCAGAGGAAGAACAAGCAATCACCAAACGGGTTGCCGATCACGGCTACGCCTCTCCAACTCCGTGTGTCGACGGCAAATTAGTTTTTGCTTCGTTTGGGCCATCGGGGCTGGCGGCGTTGACTCATGATGGCGAATTCAAATGGCGTACCAGTATCGGCACTAAAACTGCTGGCTTTGGCGCTGCAGCAAGCCCTATTGAGTTCGAAGATATCGTCATCATGAATGCATCCATCGAAGATGGGGCGTTGTACGGCCTGGATAAAACAACCGGAACCGTGCGTTGGCGGACGCCTGACATTGACCGTGCATGGACGACACCCACATTGGTCGACCTACCCAACGGAAAAAAAGAATTGGTCCTAAACCAGAAAGGAGCCATTCTGGGTCTGGACCCTGAGACTGGAAAAAAACTTTGGTCCTGTGACGCGATCCAAGACTACATCGTCCCCTGTGTGGTCGCCAAAGGTAGCACTTTGTATTGCAGTGGTGGTCGGAGCAACAAAACTTTTGCCGTCAAAGCTGGCGGTCGTGGTGACGTGACGGCAACCCATCTGATTTGGGATGTATCGAGAGGTGCGAACGTCACAAGCCCTCTTCTCCATGACGGCCATTTGTACTGGTCTCATGATAAGGCCATCGCACTATGTCTTCGGGCATCAGATGGAGAAGAAATATTCCGCGAACGCATGCCCACGCGAGGTCGCGTTTATGCATCCATCGTTGGCGATGGCCAACACTTATTCCTGACCACACGTGATGCAGGAGTGCTCGTTCTAGCTGCAAGCCCGGAATATAACGAGATTTCGATCAATCGGCTTGGAAATCCGGAAGAACGATTTAACGCAACACCCGCGATTGCGGGCGACAGTCTGTATTTAAGAAGTGATGCCGCACTGTATTGCGTGAAAAAGGAAAAGACAGATTAATCCCGACCAAGATTTCTGGAAAACATGCGTAACGAGTGACAATTTGTACGTTCTTTTTGGATTGCAAGTAACTTGTATAGAAATTCGGGTAAACAACAATAGCTACATCGTCATCGGGCAACCGAGACGTATCCTGCCTCCAGCACTCTAGATACTCAAGCCAACGCTGATAACATGCACCTGCAAGCGTTGCCCACCAACCAACTCAATTACCGGTCGCAAGTCAAAATTGGATCACTTCGGCCACTCTATTGACCCCACGCAATAAAGTTCTCATGAAACGAAAAGTATTCGGCGCGGCCTTCCTGTTCGCCACTGGCTTGATTTCCTCGTTGGCAATTGCAGCCGACATAGAACTCAAAAAAGGCGACCATATTTGTCTGGTTGGCAACGCTCTTTGCGAGCGAATGCAACACCACAATTACTGGGAATCACTCTTGCAACAACGCTACCCAGAGTTGCAACTGAGTGTCCGAAATCTTGGTTTCCCGGGTGACGAACCGTACGAACGGATTCGCTCTGAGAACTTCGGCGATCCGGACAAGCACTTGACCCACAGCAAAGCTTCCGTGGTCATGTATTTCTTCGGTTTCAACGAGTCATTTGATGGTGACGCTGGCTTAGCAAAATTCAGCGCTGAAATGAAGCAACTGGTTCAGGAAACCAAGGCAAAAGACTTTGGAAAGGGCGTACCTCAGGTGGTACTTGTTTCACCCATCGCGTTCGAAAGTACTGAGGACCCAAATCTGCCAGATGGAAAAGAACACAACGCTAGGTTGGCAAAATACACTCAGGCACTTGCGAACGTAGCAAAAGAAACCGACACCGACTTTGTAGATATTTTCGCTCCCACGCTGGCGCTATTCAAAAAAAGCGAGAAGCGTTTGACATTGAATGGTGCCCACTTGAATGACGCCGGTTACGCCGAACTGGCACCCATTTTGGATGCTGCACTATTTGGTGAAGGTGGCCCCAGCTCGGTAGATACCGCTGTGAAGGTCGCAGTGGATGACAAGAGCTTTCATTGGTGGCATCGATATCGAGCGGTAAACGGATTTTCGATTTATGGCGCACGTGGGAAAGCTGGGAGCGACGGAACGTACAACAACACGGATGTGATGGAACGAGAGCGGACCATCTTGGATCAGATGACAGCCAATCGTGATGCCCGCATTTGGGCAGTCGCGAGCGGAAAGAATATTGACAGCCCGATCGATGACTCCAACACGCTGCCCTTCATCACTCCAAAAACCAATGTAGGTGGGCCAAATGACCCCAATGCGAAGCGAGGCAAACTCGGTTCTTTGGACTACTTGACCGCTGAAGAGCAGTTGAAGCTTTTTGAAATGCACGATGGATTCGAGATCCAACTAGTCGCGTCCGAAGAGCAATTTCCTGAGCTTGCAAATCCCGTCGCTCTGAACTTTGACAATCAAGGAAGGTTGTGGGTTGCCACCATGGAGTCCTACCCACATTGGCAGCCCAAATCGAAAATGGACGACAAAATCCTGATTTTCGAAGATACAGACCAAGATGGTGACGCAGATGAGTGCAAAGTTTTTGCCGGCGGATTGCATCAGCCCACCGGCTTCGAACTGGGTAATGGTGGAGCCTACATTGCCGAACAACCAGACATTCTATTCATGAAGGATACAGATGGCGATGATGTCGCCGACACCAAGGTGCGGAAGCTGTTTGGATTTGACACCGCAGATTCACATCATGGGATAGCGGCGTTTGAATGGGGGCCTGGTGGCAATCTCTATTTTGAAGAAGGCACCTTCAAATACTCACAGGTTGAAAGTCCCTACGGCCTGACGCGTCTCAGCGAAGCCGGCATTTGGAAATACCATCCCAAAAGTGAGAAGTTTGGTGTATTTGCAAACTTTGCGTTTGCCAACCCATGGGGTCATGTCTTTGATCGCTGGGGGCAGGATTTTATCGGAGACGCTTCACCTGGCAACAGCTATTGGGCTGCGCCACTGAGTGGCCGAATTGACCATCCTTTGAAGCACCCCGGCGGCAGTCAGCATCGTCGCATCGCGAAAACCACAGGTGGTGATCCCACCTACAAGTTCCCCACTTTTTATCCAAAGCGGACACGACCTTTGGCTGGATGCGCCATGGTTTCTAGCCGACACTTCCCGCCAGAAATGCAGGGTAACTTCCTTGTGACAAACTGCATCGGAGACCGCACGATCCTCAACCATGAAGTCACTGAGGACGGTTCAGGATTCAAGGGCAAGGAGGTGGCTCCACTCGTTTCATGCAAAGATGGTAATTTCCGCCCCGTCGATCTGCAAATCGCCCCCGATGGTTCACTATATATTGTGGACTGGCACAACGCTCTGATTGGCCACTTGCAACACAATCTTCGAGAACCCAATCGAGATCACTCACATGGGCGGATCTGGCGTGTAAAACATAAAACGCGTCCCCTGGTCAAACCCGCCAAGATTGAAGGTGAGCCGATTGCCGACCTTCTTGAACTGCTAAAAGTCCCCGAGGATCGAACAAGATATCGGGTAAAACGCGAATTGGCCGCACGTGATACGGAGCAGGTGTTGTCGAGCTTGAAGGATTGGACCGCCAATCTGGACAAGGCTGACGACAATTACACACATCATCTCCTCGAATCACTCTGGATGCACCAAACCCACAACGTCGTCAACCAGGAATTGCTCGAGACACTTCTCGCAGCAGAGGATCACCGCGCACGCGCCGCGGCTACACGCGTTCTTTCTTTCTGGCTGGACGACATTCCGAATCACAGGCAACTATTGGAAAAATGTATCGCTGACAAGCATCCCAGAGTTCGACTCGAAGGTGTTCGTGCGGTTAGTTTCTTGAGCGGCGACGAAGCTATCGAGCTTGCCCTGGGTGTTTTGGAAAATGATGTCGACGACTACACGCAGTTTACCCTCGACGAGACCATGCGTCGCCTTGAGCAGTAGTCGCGGGGCTGCGACAACGGAATGGTAAGACAAATCAATTTTCGGTTCGGAAAAGATCGTCGGTAGGGTGCATGCAGCCCTCCGACGGTGCTTCGAATCGCAATCACCCACTTTTCAAATCACGGACACCTGCAGACGCTCTATGTCACATGCGTCTGCTCTTTTTCTTGTGTTAACGAACCAATTTCAAGATCATGCGTTACTTTGCTTTCTTCTATCTGCTCACAACAATTATTGCTGCTCCCACTTGGGGACAAGAACACGATCATGGAGCTGGTGACGCAGCCAGCAACCTACGCAAGATCGAAGCTCCGAAGGTGTTTCTCGATAAAAGCCCACGTATTGTTGCTTACCAGCTAAAAAGGCTGGACAATCAACGATTGCTGATGGTTGAACGTGAGATAACTGATGCAAAGTATATTCCTGTGTACGAGGCCATCCTTGCACGAGTCGGAATGTCACCCCAGTTCCAACTCGAATCAATCAATGCCTTGGCACAACTGCAAGACAGCGATTCAGTCACCGTCACGATGGCTACCATTGACAAGCTTGATGCATCCAACCGGGACGAGAATCGCACGGCCAGGCAATTGGCGAAGACGTTGCTCGGCATGATTCCAGAACAGCTCAAGTCCAATGCCATCGTCCTGCGTACAGCGGCACAGAGCGACAACAAACTTGCGTCAGCGATCGCAACAGCAGCTTTGCTGATTTCTGGACAAACGGACACAGAACTCGACAGACTGACTGCAGATGTATCAGGACAGCTTGCATTTCTTGAAGCGATCACACTACTTCCTGAGGCAACGCAGAGAGGGAAATTTCGATCACGCGTGGTCAGTTTACTCGAGTCCTCAAAGAATAACGTGCTGTCCAATGCCACGATCCGCGCTCTGGGCTTCATACCGGATGAGCCTGCGGATTCGTTCTCACGCCTTGCTCCTCTGGTCTCGAACGACAAACTACGGGCCGCCACCGTCCGCACTCTGCTGACAATCCCGGTGCAGGAACGTGAGGCAGCCGCGAGCCTGGCCGCCACCAGCTTTCTCGTGGACCTCGCAGAAAAAACTCCAGCAGAAGAACGAACAACGGCATCCTTTATTGATGCCATGCAGCTTGCTGACCAGCTGCTTGCCATCGTCCCTTCAAAACAGGCCAAGAGCTTTCGAAAGCGGCTTAATGCGGTCACCGTTCGCGTCATCCGGATCAGAACAGTTGAGGAGGAAATGCGATATGACATCCCCTACTTTGCAGTTGAAGCGGGAAAAACGGTTCAGATTGTGCTCGAAAACCAAGACTTGATGCCCCACAATCTCGTGATCACCGTTCCGGAAGCACTCAAAGAAGTCGCTCAACTTGGACTACAGGTAGGCCCAAATAATGGCTGGAAAAAGCTGCCCTATGTCCCCGAATCGGACAAAGTATTACACGCGACCGCAATGGTACCCGCAGATCAACAAACCACACTGACATTCACGGCTCCGAAGACTCCGGGCGAGTATCCCTATGTCTGCACCTTTCCACAGCACTGGTATCGAATGTACGGAGTGATGGTCGTAGTAGATGACCTAGATGACTGGCTGAAGAACCCCGTGGAGCCCGCTAATCCAATCGGCAGTAACCGTTCTTTTGTACAGGCATGGAAAGTGAATGACCTGAAAGATGAACTCGACTCCGGCATTCGCGGTCGCTCACCTGAAATCGGCAAACGACTGTTCGCAGAAGCCTCGTGTGCAGGCTGCCACAAAATGGAGGGTGAAGGTGGCGCAATTGGTCCAGAGCTCACCGACGTATATGCACGCTGGAAAGGTGACCGCGTTGGTATCCTGCGAGAGGTGCTGGAGCCCTCTCACAAAGTAGACGCAAAATACGTCATGCAACGCATTCTGACCGTTGATGGCAGGACAGTAACAGGTGTTTTGATAAGTGAAGACAACGCCAAAGTTACCCTGCTGTCAAACCCCGAAGCGAAAGAACCCACAGTCATCCTGCAGGACGATATAGAAGCCATGGTCCCCTCATCAGTGTCGATGATGCCAAAGGCTCTCATGGACCAATACACCAAAGATGAAGTCTTCGAGGTTTTGGCCTACTTGGAAAGCGTTGGGTCACCGACCAAACCTTAAACTATTAAAAACCGACTCCAAACATCACAACGAGGTGAATCCTCCACTCCTGTCAACTGCCCGCCCAATCTGATTCAAGACAAGAATGGGTTAACCTCCCGGCGGAGCAGGGCAGGGCACAATCCACGAACTAGTTGGCAGTCAGCCAGCGCACTTGAAATGGCCGCATCGGAATTCCATCTCCCTGCAAGAAACGTTCCGACGCCAACTCATCATAGGCAAACATCGAATCGACTAAATCTCCTGGGATCACACGGGGGCTGTGTGTCAGGTTGGCAAGCACAGCCAAGCGTTGTCCATCTACAGCTGTCCGGATAAAACCAAGCAGCCCATCACCCGACAGCGGTAGAACCTCCATGCTAGCCTTGGGATGAAACGCTGACTGTGAAATTCGCACCGACAATAATCGGCGATAACCTTCAAAGACCCTACACTGCAGACCCTGCGGTCTAGCGATCACATCTTCCAGGTCCTGCCTATCATACTTGTGGCGATTAATCCGCCGATTCTGTCCCGTTTCACTTACCGCTCCAAGATCATTCGGAGACCCCACCAGACTGTGAAAGTAAACGGCAGGAATCCCGGGCAGAGACAACATGATTGCCTGCGTTGCGAGGAAGCATCTCGAATGATCCTGTGGCTCAACTTTGCTCGAGTCGGCAACTGCCTCCAAGTAGGTGATATTCAATTCATAGGGACTGTCGGTACCATCCGACTGACGCCGCGTACTCACTCGCCCGCCATGCGACCTGACAATTGTCGCGAGTCGTTCCACCCTCTCCTGAGAGACAATACCTTCGAGTGGCCTGACCCCGACACCATCGTGCGATGCAGTGAAGTTAAAAAATGTCGTTGCCTCAGTAGGCGGCTGAATCGTGGACAGCCAATCTCGCAAGACACTCGTATCGGCATTGTGAATGGCATCCAGCAGCAGTGGCGGCAAACTGAATTGATACACCATGTGTGCTTCATCATGACCGTTGCCAAAATAGCTGACATTCTCCTGATGCGGGACATTCGTTTCAGTGAGCACCAAGGTTCCTGGAACAACCTTGTCGAGAATACGCCGCATCAACTTGACCGCCGCATGTGTCCGGGGAAGATGAATGCATTCAGTACCGGGCTCCTTCCACAAAAAAGCGATTGCATCAAGACGAATGATCCTGGCGCCTCGACGGGCATATTCGACGAGCGTCTCCAGCATCAAGTACATGACGCGTGGATTCGCGTAATTCAAATCCACCTGATCAGCGCTAAAGGTGGTCCATACATTCCGTGTGCCCTTCGATGATTCAAAAGGCGTCAACAATGGTAAACTTCTTGGCCTCACAACCTTTGACAGGTCTGCCATCGGATCCTGATCAATGAAGAAGTCTTCAAATCCATCCTCGCCCCGCAGATAAGCTTGGAACCAGGCATGCTTCTGAGAAGCGTGATTAAGGACTAAATCGAACATTAAGTCAAAGTCCTGACCAAGTTCAGCGATGTCCTGCCACGTTCCTACATCGGGATCAACGGCGAGGTAATCAACGACTGAAAACCCATCATCGCTGGTGAAAGGACAAAACGGCAGCAGATGAACACATCGGATCAACTCCTCCAAATCATGATCCAACAGAAATTGCTTTTGTGCCTGCAGCGGTGACAGCCCCGACGAGCGGACCTGATCGGCATACGTGATCAAGACCACATCACGTTCGCACCAAAGCTCATCATGCGACTGCGATTCTGGGGCCGCCGAAAGTTTCTCAAGCCCCTGAATCAAAACCTCGGGAAGTTCACCGTAGATTTGCTGAATGAGGTCACTTGTCGTTGAGTCAATTTCCATCGAAGCATGCCATTACGAGGAGGAAGTCTGCATTACCCTTCGATGACAAAAGTGCCAATCGACAGACAATTATCAATCCAATACTCCCGACACGATGCGTTCAGTGACACTCGTCGCATCCCCATCTTGAAAGGAATAACAAAACCAATCTGCGTTCAGAACTCGCTTACCTCACAAATTATCTTGACCAGTAAAGTTGGTCACGAGAGCTCTCAACTTCCGCCTCAATACACTGTAACTGAAAAATGCCTTACCAATCTCATAGTTGAAGTCAACCATCTCTTCACGATATTCTCGATCATCAATGATTCGCTGAACTTTGCTGACGACATCTTTCGTCAGGTATCCGTCCATCGCAATCACCTTTGCTCCTTTAGGTTCGATATCCGCAACGAAGATCGAATAACGATTCACGAGCACAGGTTTTCGAAAATAAAAGGCCTCCAACAAGGCATTGCCGAATCCCTCGTAAATACTTGGATAGGTAATGAAATCTGCCTGAGAATATGCGTCAGCGAGGGTATAAATCTTGCGGCCTTCCTCCGTCAAACCACGGCGGTCACCCACTTGGTGATCACAAAGCCGAAGGTCAACGCCATGAGCGTCGGCCAACTCCCTCAAAACACTCAGGTACTCATTCCCTTCATCACCGCTGGCATGGGAGATGACCAATTTGCACTTATCATTCTTGAGTGCTGAAACCAAGGCAATCGCGTGCTCAATTCCTTTTCGCGGAACAACTCGAGTGGGTTGCAAAAACAGAATATCATCTTCACTGAGTCCAATATCTGCCCGAAAGCCTCTGGCGTAATCATCAGCCGGTTCAGGTTCATGCTCGAAATCCAACACGTTTGGCACAAGGATCGAAGATACACCACGGCGGTGTGCCAAATCCTCCTGCGCAAATGAATTGATCGTAACATTTTGGATCTGTGGCAATGCCGGTGGAAACGCCATCCACAACAAATCCGTCACCGCTGAAACACTGAACCGGTCCCGCTCCCAATAAAAGTCATGATGGTGTGCAATTGTTGGAAATCCGGTTTCAGCAATGAAGTGTGCCAGGGCAACACCAAGCGGAATATTCATGGGAATGCACAAGGCATTTTGCACGATCAGCAGGTCAAGATCGTATCGACGCGTGAATTCATACAGCGTGCCTTTGAGATAGTCAGCCAGAGCGTAGATGCGCTGGGTCACATCGGGAGTGCGGGTCCGTGTGCCAAATGCTCGGCGATTGATCCATTCGATGTCAGGATGCCCAAAATAGGCATGAGGAACAACCATCGAAGTGTCCTCATCGCGGTCACTCAACCCCGAATACCAATGGCTGACATGTCGGTGATCCCAAAGCACCTGCGCCCACTTAGCACTCTCAAGCGACACACCATCTGTGCCAGAAAATCGTGTACCAACAAACCCAATCTGGACACCCATGGAGCTAATGAAACCTGTTCTGGAATTCTATTCTGTTTTTGTGATCAACCGCGATGTCTGACTTTATTATTGCAAACGCGTCGCGGCTGCATCGCTTTTTGCTGCCATGCTTTTAACTGATCGACAGACACTCTGGCAACTGCAGCAAGCTCGTCAGCACGAGATCTGGAGTTACCGCCTGACATCGCGTGTCGTCCTCGCGTGGACGACAACTCCGCTGATCTCCTGCAAACCAGGCAGTTCGCAAACCTGCCTTCGCTGCCGCCCACATGTCGTTTAGCATGTCATTTCCAACATAAAGAGCCTCGTTGGGAAGAATCCCACGATTCGATAGTCCAAAAAGCAGAACCTCAAACAACCGCGGGCCTGGCTTGGCCTGTCGATAACGGTTCGAAAAAACACACAAATCCAAGTCAAATCCAACTTTCTCCAGACGATCCTGCCCCAATAAATTGCTTACCAAGCATGGTGTGAATATTTGTGCGTTGCTAACAATTCCCAGCAAAAAATCCGCTTGATTCAAATTCCGCAACACGTCTGCTGCGCCGGGCATCGGCCACGTGGGGTTTGCCAACGCTTCATATCTTGTTGCGACTCTCACGACCAATTCGGTCTCTGACGGACTTGCAGTCCAACCCTTCTCCGCCAGCACCTTTCGCCAGACTTCGACGATGTCAACTTCTGGATTCGGGCAACTTGAATCACATCGTTCACGATTCAACTGCTCAACCTTCTGCCGCAACGAGTCCGGATCGGGAACGGAGACCAACTTTTCTAGCAGCTTGAATTCTTCGAGCGTTTGACCAATGAAAGCGTCACCCCCCGCTGTGTCAGCCGATCCCACGTCACCACTGCCACTGATAACCAATGTGCCATAGATATCAAACACAACTGCTTTGATACCGGAAATTTTCTGCAGTCTCGGTTCCACATGCGTTTCCACCGGCTGCATTTCCATACGGTGGAGCAAGATACCCTCAACCCACGATTCAATTTCCATCATCAAAGGACCTCTGTGCGGCACGGAAAGAAGGGGCGATATGTATTGACCAGATCGATACCGCGCTGTGACTCGAGAACATTTCCTGAATCAAGCACACCCTCGGAGATGCAATTGTCACTTTGTTTGCCTAAAAATTGAGTTTTGCCTAGCTGCTGATAAAGCTGAATCAATGCTTCGCCAATGCGAGTGGAGCCATAGTTTTCAGTCACTGACTCAGAATTGGAGACCAACAATGCGTTTTCAAAATCCTGATTCAAACGTGTGACCAACGTCTTTGAAAACTCCTTGGCAGCAAGTTCAAAACCACGATCATTCTCCATCCGCTGCAACACCTGAATCTGTCGTCGCGGTGTGAGCTTGGCAAAATCAAGTGTTTCAACTGACTCACTCAAAGACATGCAAATCGCTGGATGAAAAGCCTCAGGCAAATGACGCCATGCTTGCATTTGTGCATCCAAAGTCTCTCGCTGACATTCGTTGATCCATGATTTATCACCAGGGATGGGAATCGAATCATAAAAGCTTCTCAAGTCAACGCCACAGTTTTCGAAGTCATCTGCCACAGTACTCAGGCGTCGGGCGATCACTCCTTTCCCAAGCAACCAAGGCTCAAGAAATGCCATCCCAAACCCTTCTGCAACACTGGTTGACACGACATAGTCTGCAGCTGAAATATTTTGCAGCAAAGTGAGGTCTGAACTCTCGCCGGCATCAAATATCGTTCGATTCGAAACTTCGGCAGCGACCTGCTTCCATCGGTCGTAAGAACGCTGCTCCATGGGAGTTGTCGGCTTCAATGTCAAACCCATATAACGATTGTCACCTCCCCACCGCGCGAGTAATAACAGTTCACCTATATTTTTCCTGCGTATCCCACGAACGGGATACAGCGTCCAACGCGCCTCACCAGGAAGTTGCAGAACTTTTAGAACCCTTTCCCTCGCATCTTCCTTGGACAAACGTTCTCCATGGGGCACTGCAACGCTGTTTGGAAGGCAATGAAGACAGTCACGGCTCACACCGATTTGTGCCAGTGCTGCCGAATCTGCCCTCGTCAGCGTTGCATAGTGAATACCGTCGTGCTGGGGATACAAATACTGATCAACCTGCCGCTTGCTCACTGCTTTCATCGCGGAGACCAAACGTCCGTAGTTCTCGGGGCGATTATCTTCTGCAAAATCGTGTACTTGCAAAAGTATTCGCCAACCCTCACTCGCCAGTGATTGAATCACCCCGGGAACAGCCGTATTCTTTCCTAGGCTGTGGTTGTGCCAATGTAATAAAGCTTGATCAATGCTCACCCCGTGATCAACAAACTGCTGTTTCAACTCACGCAACATTTGCTGCTGACGCAGTGCCAAATCCGCAACGAGCAATACTTCAGGGTCATAGTCAAACCCATCAAGTTTGATTAGATCAACCGATTGCAGCGTTTCCGATGAGAGGCCACTGCAGCGATCGCCGGAGGCCAAAATAATCTTTTCGCACTGCCCGGTCTCACGAATCGCACGCACATGATTCTCGACCACCTGAGTGACTCCACCACGCTCATAATGACAGTGAAGGATCACGACGACCACACGGACACCACTATTGAAAACCGGTGCATGAACTGCCGCTTGCCTACCAAGCGTCTGAGAGCTTAAAGACTACAGATTGACGAGATTTCGGCAACCCGATGCCGTTTTCAACCCTCGTCACCACAGCATGGCGGTGCTTTTAAGGTGTTAGAAGCCTTTCCCATTCTGCACTCAAGAGAAGGATACACGCCCAAAAATCATTTTTTTAAATGCAAACACACTTTCCCCAGCCAATGCGCCTCTTGAAACGGATGCCTGCAAGCAAATACTCGAATGCCTGTTTATGCGAACGCGTCACGCAGAAAACGCACGATCCGGTGAAAAATTGAAGCGTTCTGCACGTCAACTCTGGCTCGGCCTGTCAGTCTTACCGGTAGCGGGGATGCTGTTGGTTCGAGCACCACTCGAACTTCATAATAAGGGTTGTACTCCAAATCAAGAACATGCGCATCGATTCTGCCGGGGCGATGCAATTCATCAGGTATTTCCTGACTTGGTGAGGCTGCCAATTCTGACACTCTTCCACGCACCTCACCCCGAGCGTGATCATCTAACAGTAGGTGAACGCGTTGCCCCTTCCGTATCAACTCAATCTCCTGCTGGGAAACGAAAAGCACTGCTTCACGCGTTCTTGGATCTCCAATCACGCACACTTTCGTTCCTTCTTCCAGCCAAGCACCCGCATTGGCAGGATCCAGTGGCGTCCCAAACCAATACGCCGACTCTCGTTCACCTGCCGTGGATTCCGCCCGTTTACCAACAGCAAATACACGCCCAGCATTGGGCGCACTCAACACCAACTCGGCAGCCAACCCTTCCCGCAATTGTTGTTCCTTCTTTGCCTCACTCAAGGACCTTTCGATCACTGGAATCTGCATTCCCGCTTCACGACTCGTCAGTCGGCGTTTTCTCAATCCGTCCAACCGCACTTCAAGTTGTTCAGCCTGCCCCCTCGCTTGAACCAACTCAAGCTCGACCGACTGATTCACCAAGGTGGCAACGACTTGCCCAGCCTGCACATCAGTTCCGTTCACGACCGATGCAACTAACCGTCCTGAGTTGGTCACAAATACAGATTCAGCATCCCCGGGTTGAATCGTCATGTATGCGGTTGTGGTTCTTGGCATGGGCACCAAACCGATCACTGCCACAGATCCAACGATCGCAGTCACCAACAAAATAGGTCGTCGCGTTTGGAAACCTATTTGTCTCCCCCGACTAGCAGGTGGCCGTAAAACCGATCGAATTATTTTAAAAAACAGCCATGCAATTGCTATTAAAGTCAGAACACCGACTGCATCTGCCATCTCATAGCTCTCTGCAAAACGATAAATCATGAGCATGATCAAGGCAAAAATTGCGATCCTATAAAAACCACTCAGAAGCCCGTAGCCCGCCACGAGAAAGTTACGTGTCGTGAATTCAAATGTCATGGTGTTCGGTGATGTCCAAAGGAATCGCCTCGCCCATTCCCTCAAAACACCAGTTGCTTCCGCTGACAGATTGGGAATGCCAATCGCGTCAGAAAGCATGTAGTAGCCGTCATACCTCAGTAGAGGATTCCCATTGAACAGCACTGTTGTCACCGAACACACAACCACCACCGTTGCACAAACATCCCTCACGGGGCCATCAACCGTAAAAAACCAAATCAATGCAGCCAGAGAAGCCAGAGTCAACTCGGCCAGAATACCAGCAGCTGAAATAAAAATTCGCTGCCAACGACGCGGCAACATCCAAGCATCTGACACGTCACAATACAGACACGGCACTCCCACCAGAAACATGAGCCCAATTTCACGGCACTCGCCACCAAACCGCTTGCATGCAGTCGCGTGTGCGAACTCGTGCACAACCTTGGTGATCGACAACACGCCGAACAGCGTTATCAATCCTGCACCCGACTGCATGCGTGCTGCTGCGACAGACAGATGCTCAGTCAGTTGGCTAAAGTTCACAACTACTCCGACCGCAGCTACAAACATGAGCACGGTGGCCAGCAGAATTGCAAAAGGAGAAAAAAGAGGAAAAAAAAGGTATGATACTGAATCCAGTATCTGATCAGGATTCAAACCCGGTACGCGGATAGCCAAAGGATTCTTCCACCAAGCTCTGGGAACACCTGATTCGGCACCTGCCTCTTCCGTGCCACATCGATCAACCAGCAACAAACCTTTCCCTCGTGCGTCAGCAAAGAAACGCACGATTGACTCAACCGAGAGATACTGAGG
Organism: Rhodopirellula sp.; assembly: GCA_002689655.1. Classification (GTDB taxonomy): domain Bacteria; phylum Planctomycetota; class Planctomycetia; order Pirellulales; family Pirellulaceae; genus Rubripirellula. Next base: position 17,997 of record NZHC01000136.1, read on the forward strand.
TGCAAAACGCGTGTTACATTCGGAAGCAATTTCTGCAACTGATCGACTACCGTCCGCCAAAATCAGGATTTCCCTTTCTTGCTCACTAAAATAGGAGAATGCCCGTGACAGGGGATCTTTTACCACCCAGACGCGTTCACTTCCCATCCAGACCACTTTCTGGATCAGATCAGGACGCAACATCAATTCGCAACTCGTAGCGTTCACTGGTTCACACTCAAACTCAAACGCATACCTGGCAAAATATCGAGACTGGCATTGTCAAATTCAACCCAGAAGCGGATGTCGCCGCTAACAGGCTCCAACTCCCGGCTGATAAACTTCACGACACCCTCACGTTGCACGGTTTTTTTTTCGCTGCGTTCGATCGCCAACTGCACTTTTTGACCAACCGCAACGCTATCCAATTGGTCTGCAGTGATAAACCCTTCCGCCCGAAGTCGATCCAACCGGATCACACGAATCACCGGCTCGCCGGCTTTGACCCAGTCGCCAAGATTCCGATACCTCTCGACAACCACACCGTTGATAGGTGACTGAATAACCTGCTTTGACGATGCCAATTCAGCAAGTTTCAACTGATGCATTTGCAGCTGTGCCTGCAATTCCTGTACTCTTTGCTCGACTTTTGCCTGAGCTAACTCAAGAGTGTACCTGTCAACGCCCAGTTGATGACTATTGGCGGCTTCCGCCTCAGCCTCAGCCTGTAGCCCGTCAATCACACGCTCAAATTCAGCTTGTTTGGTTTCAAGTACCGTACGTTCATAACTCAAGCGAAGATTTTCGATTTCAGATTGCGAAACACTATCAATAAACTGTCGCCTTGCCTCAGTTGCACGATTGAGCTCATTTTCAGCAACCAACTCTGCCTTTTTTGAAGCCTGCACGCTGACATCGTTCTCAGCCTTGCGATCTGCAATCTGCTGTTTAAACTCATGCTCTTTCGCAAGTTGCTTCTCTTGTGCCAACTTCTTTTTAGCAAGTTCCGCTGACAATCCACTCTGAGCATTCTGATTCGCTATTTCCAGACGTGTCTGTGCAAGGTCCTGCTCAATTTTCGTTTTCCGGTCATCCAAACGCACCAACTCATCCCCAACACTCACGGACTCACCTTCATCAACTGTGAGCACTGCAATAGCACCATCCTGTGATGCAGGGACATCCACTGAGTCAATCAAAACCACCTGCATCTCATTCACAAAGATTGGCTCAACCGCGTTCAAACTGAGTGCCATACTTGGAACGTAGAACAGTAGCGACGGAAGAATGAAAATGAATCTGGACATGATGTTCTTCATAAATTAATCGTCACGAAATCAAAACCACGGATTACTCCGATACCACTGGATCAATCCTCGGAATACCACAAAGCCCATTGAGTACTTACCACACTCAACTTGCGCGATCACTGTTGCCCCATCTCTGAGGTCACCCATCTGTTCGGCTTTCAGAGCAAAGGTGGCAGGAACAACTGCCTCCCCTGTCGCCGCAAGATTCGCAACACCCGCAATTCCTGTGATTGCTCCCTGATAGGTCCGTGTGGGGTCTGAACGAAGACGAAATGAACAACGGCATGGGGTTACCCGCTGCTGCTGCAACACATAGTTGATGTGCTGTTCCGGAAGATCCAACTCAATTGTCCAACCACCGGTTTCGGAAATAACATCTAGCAGATACTGGCCGTGTGTGACGGGCCTGGACTGCAGTGCCTGGGTCAGATCCCACCGATCCACCAAGCCATCCATGGGACTGCGAATGGTCAAATTAGCTTGTTGCCTTTCCAGGAGTACCAGTTGGGCGTTAAGCCCTTCAATTTCCTTTCGAAGAACACGTTCGTCAACCGCAACTTCAGCCTCGCGTTCACGATTTGACACCGCGTTGCCGCGGGACCGCATCGCCGTCAATGCAACAAGGCGTGTCTCCGCAGTCGCGAGAGAGCCCTCAACAGTTCGACGCTGCAAGTCCAATGCTGGACTGCGCAAATGCATTAACACAGCACCTTTGCCTACGCTCTCACCATTCGCCACCGCTAGCGCCGAAACAACCCCCTCAGTGGGTGAAAACAGGCGACTTTGCTCAGTTGCGAGAACCCGACCTTCCACAGATAGCCGCAACTCCATGGGCACAAAGAGAGCGGCGACTGTCAGGATAACCAGCGTCACGATCGATCCTACAATTTTCTTGCGATTCGCAGGACTCCACACTCGAGACGCGATAAGGGCCCACCCTGAGTCCTCACGCTGCAAAGCATCTCGTACAGCGTCCTCAAGCGGAGAAAGCAAGGTTTGCATTTGTTGTTGAATTCGCTCGAACTCACTCTCCGCAGCTTGGAAACGCTCTACCACAATAACAGCAACAGGTTGGTACCTTTGTGGATCGCGTACCAAACGGATATAGATTTCACGAAAACCTGACTGGTTACAATAGATTTCAAGTGCATCCGAAACATCTACGTCAAACTCTGCCACGTTCCCAACTTGATGTTCGAACGAATCTGACTCAGATAAGACGACCCCAACCAGTCGCTCCATCAGACGAATCTGACGCGCCCGCCGAACCACTTTTTGTTGAGCCGATGTTGTCACTAGTCGAAAACGTTTTCCGCGACATTGCAAAAGACTCACGCGATCAAATTGGCAAGCGGATGCCAGAGTCGTCGCGATCGAACCAAACGAATCAGTTAGGCCGATTCCCTGATTCAAACCACGAATCAGGGAATCCCGATCGGTGCGAGTATTCACGCGACGCTGCAACTCTTCCAACTCATCACGCAAAACGACCGGCGCCGTAAGATCGAGCAAGACCTCCGCCAACTCACCAATGGGTCCTCGGACACTCAGATCCAAAGGAACCTCAAAACAGAAGTCAAGCTGCAGCCAGCGGTCAGCCTGCAAGCGTTGACAGACATTCAATCTGGATCCGAGTTCACCATCAAACCAACGGCAATGAGAGGTAAAATCAGGTGACGCCTCATTGGTGGGAATGCCGAACAATTCAGCAGGATTTCCATCCGCTTCAGCGGCATGCAGAATAACACCGCTGCGAGCCAACAAGACCAATTCATCACTATTACCGACGGCAAGGGTGACAGCACTCGCGCGCGTTGTGAGCCGCAACCCTCCGACAAGGTCATCAAAAAACGCAGTTAGTTCAGCGTTCCCGCGGGCAGACAACTCGACTCGCTCAATCAGTGCTTCGGCGTCTTTCCAGATGCCGTCGTTGCGATGAGTTGGATTAGACATTGAAATTCGTTGGCAATGTTACGTCAAGAAAATCGGCACTGTTGGTAAATCGAACCCACTTCCTATGGGCATCGACCAACTGCTTCGTGGAACATCATTTGTTTCACGCTGTTCCCTAAAAGTTACCGCATTTCCGCCCGTTTTGATTGGACTGACTGCAACGATTAGTACGAAAAAAACGATTAGTGGGGTCTATAACGGCTGCGGCAGCGAGTACCGATGGGCACCTCAAACAGCAAAGCATGGCTTGAAATCTCGGTGAACCAGATTCCAACACCTCCGAAACCTCGTAAAACGTGGCAAACATCAGTTGCCGCGTTCGCGTGCATGGTGACTGCAATAGGTCTTTCTGGATGCCGCAGTTACCACAACCTTCCTGAAACAATCGGTAACCGCACTGACAACATTGACAGGCTCATGCAGCGAGTAGATGCCGGGGCGCCTGCAGAGAGTATCAGTGAACTGCCAGCGGCACCTTTCACGCTAAAGCGTCCGGAGGATCTCGACGCAGCAACCTACCGCGACATGACGCTGGACGAGGCCATTCGATTGGCCATCGAAAACGGAGAGGTCCTGCGCAAGTTGGGCGGAATGATTCTCACTGACCCCGAAAGAATCTACACCGAACAAACAATCCCGCTTCAAGTCACTGACCCGCAAACCGGTATTGAAGCAGCCTTATCAGCATTCGATGCAAATTTGTATGCCTTTGGCAAGTGGCAGAATAATGACCGCCGGTACAACAACCAATTCATTAGTGGCGGTGCGGATGCATTTCAGCAGGACACCCACGACTATGTGCTGCAAATGTCGAAATACACGGCGACAGGAGCACAACTGGCACTACGCAGCATCACCGACTACGACGCCAATAACGCCACAGGCAACATCACACCCAGTGCTTGGCAGACACAGTTCCAAGCTGAGCTGCGGCAGCCACTTCTGCAGGGAGGTGGGCTAACCTTCAATCGCATCGCGGGCCCGGGTTCAGTGCCAGGCAATTACAACGGAGTGTTGATTGCCAAGGTCAACAATGACCTGACAGCGGCGGAATTTCGACAACAGCTAAGGGATTACATCAGCGATGTAATCACCGCGTACTGGGATCTTTACTTTGCCTACCGTTCCTTGGACTCGAAACGCGATGCCCTAGTGCGCAGCCAGACAACATGGCAGAGTTTTGCAGCCCTGAAGAACAACAACCGCCGAACCGGTACGGATGAGGCGATGGCACGTGAACAGTACTACCGATTCAAATCAGAGGTCAATGACGCGATCTCTGGACAGCTTGGTGTACAAACGATGGAACGAAACCTGCGACTGTTGATTGGCATCAGGATCACCGATGGGGTACTGCTGCGACCTGCTGATGAACCGAACGAAGCACCGATGGTATTTGACTGGGACTCCATTGCAATTGAAGCAGTTCAACTTCGCAGCGAATTACAACAAACGCGATTGAAGGTCAAACGCAGCCAGATGGAAGTTCTCGCTGCAAAAAATTTCCTGATGCCGCAACTAGATCTTGTTTCGACCTATCGTATTCGTGGTCTGGGTAAGAATCTGGCGGGAGATAACAGCGCATTCCGTCAACTTGGAACAGGCGATTACCAGGAGTACGAAGCCAGCGTCGAACTACGGATGCCCGTAGGGTTCCGCCAAGCCCATGCCGCAGTCCGAAATGCACAACTGAAAGTGCAACGACAGAATACACTGCTTCGTGAGCAGGAGCGACGAATCCTGCGCGACTTGACCAATGATGTTGTTGAATGCGACCGCGCCTACGTTCAAATGCAAACGAACATGAACCGCTACCTGGCAGCAACAGACGCTCTGAAAGGGATGGAAACCAATCGTGATAATGGGCTGCCCATTAGTTTGGAACAGTTGCTTGACGCTCAACGCCGTGCCAGTGAAGCGCAGACCAAGTACTACCTGTCGCTTTCGCAATACGCAATTTCAACAAAGAATGTGCAATATCAGCAGGGTACCCTGCTACACGCCATTCATCTGATGGTACTTGATGAGCAGCCCGATCCGATTCTCATGGAAGACATACTTCCAGAAATCGTTCCAGCCACTGCGCCCTCCAACCCTTGATATGGCATCCGGAGACAGCGGTCTTCGGTACTAGCCTGCAGACGGTGAGGTAGCGGTCTTTCTTCCCACAATATATGCGTGGAAAAAATTTCGTGGGTTCTTCAAGGTGCTGACATTGCGACAATACGCGAGAAAGACACTAACAGCGTCTGATGGCAAGGTCTCTTGTCCGATGACTAGACTGGACTAGCCGTTCGAAACGGCGGTCACCCATCCATTATCGGCCTTCATGAGAAGTCAATGACACCCGAACATCTCATCCAACGTTGCCATGATCTGATTGGCTCAGTGCCAGAAAATGCAGACCAATCCAATGGTGAATCCTTGATTGGCTTCTTTCAGTCTTTTCGCCCGGACGGCATGTCCCTGCAAGGAATGTTTGATGGCATTCCTGTCGCCACTGAACTGCAAACTCGTCTCGACAATCTGTTCATCGCGGCAGGTGAAGACCGGCGTCCGGAAGGGGGGCGTGATGCTTACTTTGTGATACGCAAACCGGAACCACTGGACCCCACAATGGCAAGTGAGCTAGCGCAACAGTGGCTCGACGGAATCCGTCAATTTGCTGAGATCATGCATGCCTCAACGATCCTTGATGCCCTGCGACCTCAAATCAGGGTGCGCGTGTTGGAGGGGATTCCACCAAAGCACCCAAAAGACGATACAGAGAAATCGAAACTCTTGAAGGCAATCCTGCAGGATTCCTCGCACCTTGTAGAAAAGGTTGATGCAGGGCCACTGCCCGCCGTGTTAAGGCCGGCCTATTACTTCACAGCTTGCGATACCATGCTTCGTGATTATCTGATGTGGCCGTTTTACGCTGAGGCAACCGGACTCGCTGATCCGTTCGCCCCGTACTTTGAACTTTGGCAACACCGTGTCAAATACAGAATCTTTGGGGAAACCCAAATCGATTTGTATATGCCATGGCATCTTGATTGACCTGGCTTGCTAGCATCAGGGAATTCAACAACAGCTTTCAGGTTCAAGGAAACGATCATCCGACTCTACGCAACGCTGACCATTACGGTGATTTTCTGTCCCGGCCCTCAATTCACTTATGGAAGCAGCGGTCGCCCAAACATTCTATTCATTCTCGATGACGATCAGTGCTTTGATACGATCCGTGAATTGGGTACCACCGAGATACAAACGCCGCACCTCGATGAATTGGCACGGCGGGGTACCACCTTTTCGCATGCCTTCAACATGGGCTCGTGGAGCGGAGCCGTCTGTGTTGCCAGTCGCACGATGTTGAATACAGTTGCCAGTCGCACGATGTTGAATACAGGACATTTTATCTGGAATGCCAACGCGGTTCACTCAAAATCTGAGCAGGAGCGGCAACAAGGCCGTTGGTGGAGTGAATACATGAAGGAGGCCGGTTACCGAACTTACATGACTGGAAAGTGGCAGTGCAAAGCTAATGCAGAAAAAGCTTTTGATGTCGCCCGGGATATCCTTCCCGGCATGCCCGAGGCGACCGCGGCGGGATACAACCGGCCAGCGGCTGATGGCACGGATCCTTGGTCCCCCTCTGATCCAAAATTCGGTGGATTCTGAGAAGGTGGCACGCATTGGAGTGAAGTGGTGGCGAACCACGCTCAGGACTTCATGGCAGATGCAGCCGAAAACGATTCTCCTTTCTTCATGTACTTGGCATTCAACGCACCGCATGACCCCCGCCGGTCACCCGCTGAATATGTGGGCCGATACCCAGCAGATTCCATCCTGATTCCAGATAACTTCAAACCCCATTATCCCTACGCGAGTGAGATTGGCTGCGGAGATAGATTGCGAGATGAGCATATTGCCGCCTTTCCGCGAACCCAGAAAGCAATTCAAGTTCATCGACAGGAATACTACGCGATCATCACACACATGGATGAAATGATTGGTCGCATCCTCAAAGCTCTCGAGGCATCTGGCAACGCTGAAAACACATGGATTTTCTTTACGGCAGACCATGATTTAGCAGTGGGGCAACACGGTCTGCAGCGTAAACAGAATATGTATGACCACAGTGTCCGCGTCCCTTTCATCGTTGTGGGCCCCGGTGTCGACGCGGCGAAAAAAATTGCCGAGCCGATCTATCTCCAGGATGTCATGCCCACCACACTGGGAATAGCGGGTGTCAAGCATCCTGAACACGTTGAGTTCAATAGCCTTTTCCCTCTGCTTGATGGTGCCACCAGCCCCTACAACAGCATCTACGGCTGTTATCTTTCGAAACAGAGAAGTATTCGGACAGATCGATACAAATTGCTGGCCTACCCGGATGCTAAGGTACTGCGGTTGTACGATCTCCAACGGGACCCAACGGAGAGGCACGATCTAGCTCAGCAGGCAAAGATGAAACCTGTCGTTGCTTCGTTGTTTCGCAGCCTGATTGCCTTACAGCGAAAAATGAACGACGATCTTGAACTCAGTGCACTTGCACGACAGTAAATTTCGAATACCTCATACTGGCAGGCCGAGGCTCCCTATTGGTCTCGGCTGGCGAGATCCGTAAAGTACTGTTATGACAGTTCGCCTGTATCAGAGATCCAGTATCTAAACCTGGATCAGATCCCCCCCAGCGATGACCCTACATGTTGCCATTTGACATACAAAGTCGGACCCGTTTCATCTTCGGCGAGGGTACGATTTCCAAACTCGGGGCGCTTGCCTGTGAATACAAACCTCGCTGCGTGCTTGTGGTCAGTGACCGCGGCATCATGGAGGCAGGTCATGGCTCCGCCGCTCTAACATCGCTACGTGAAGCTGGACTTGAAGTAGCGTCTTTCCACGACTTTTCCGAAAATCCAACTTCGGCCATGGTCGACGCAGGTGTGCAACGGGCCAACGAAGTAAAGCCTGATTTACTAGTTGGCCTGGGAGGAGGCAGTAGCATGGACTGCTGCAAGGGCATCAACTTTGTCTACTCGTGTGGAGGCACCATTCATGACTACCATGGTGTTGGCAAAGCAACTTGCGACATGCTTCCCATGATCGCGATCCCGACGACCGCCGGTACCGGCAGTGAAGCGCAGTCGTTTGCCTTGATCAGTGATGCTGAAACACATACCAAAATGGCTTGTGGTGATCCCCGTGCCGCTTGTCGTGTTGCAATATTAGATCCCAAGTTGACATTGACCCAACCGCCTGCGGTGTCGGCCCTGACAGGCATTGATGCTGTCTCACATGCGATCGAGACTTATGTTACGAAACGACGCAACGCGATTTCTACAACTTATAGCCGGCGCTCGTTTGGCATGCTGGCCCGGGGGTTTTCACGCGTTCTTGCGCGACCAGAAGATTTAGAAGCGCGCAGTTGCATGCAAGTGGGCGCCTGCTTGGCTGGAATGGCGATCGAAACATCAATGTTGGGGGCAGCCCACGCGACTGCGAATCCGCTGACGGCACGCCATGGGATTACTCATGGTCAGGCAGTCGGTTTGATGTTGCCTGCAGTGGTCCGAATGAATGGTTCCGAACATGCTCCTTGGTACGCTGAACTGGTACGCGAAGTCGAGCCTGAGGTACGTGTGGAAGAGGCCCCTGAGCGACTTGCTGCGATGCTCACGCAGTGGCTTAAGGAGGCCAACTTAGCCACCTCACTCGAGGAATTATCAGTCCCCCAAGACGGAATTGAGCAATTCACCGAGGATGCTTTGAAGCAATGGACGGGAACATTCAACCCAATTCCGCTGGATTCGAAACGCGTAAAGGCCCTTTATCGGTCAGTTATCTGAGAAAAAAGTGTGACTGGGAGCGGGCAGGATGTTTGTCAAATTTGCGGTTTGAGCAGAAGTCGGCCACAATAAGGGAGGGCAGGAGGCCCTGTTCTCATCTTTCTATCCTCTCGAACGAGGTGTTGCCCAGCCATGTCTTCTGCCACCCAAGGAACCTCACCGCCCGTTACGACCACATCCCAAGCCGGGCACGGCGAAGGTGGGCGTTGGAGGCAGGTAAGGTTCGAAGAACTAAGCAATATCCCCATCGGCGAGCCCCGTACTGAAGAGCTGAGAACGACTGCTAAACCAGACGCAGCTCCTCGCCCAAAAATACGTCTTGAACGACGGCAGCAACTGGAGCATCGTCTCAAAGAGAGCCCAACAGATCTTGATGCGTTTATGGAGCTTGGGCGTATTTATCGAGCGAATGATCGACCGCTTGAGGCAAAGCGAATCTTTGAACAGGCAAGGCAGATTTTCCCTGACGATCAGGAGGTGCTCTGGGAATACGAAGAGGCCGTGCTCGCACGCTCTTTGCAGCAATATCGGGAAGTGAGTGACCTTGCTGCAAGACTTGATACTCTTGAAACAGAAAGAGAGCTGAAACGCAGTCAGAACGACTGGGCACAGCGACGCATCGAGGTTTGCAGGGCGAGGCTTACGAGGGACCCAAGCTTACAGCATTTAAAAATCGCGTTGGCTGAAGCCATGTACGAGGCTGAGATGCATGAAGATGCCATCACAACCTTGGATACGATCCTTGACCAAGATGAGCTGTCGCCAATAGCGTATTTGATCAAAGGCCGTTGCTTGTTAGCATCTGGAAACCACCTGCAAGCGATGGTAGCTTTGCGGGCAGTCGCCCTGCGCAGAGCGGTCGTGGCGCCGCTCAAAACCCGAATAATCGCCTTGAAACTTCTGTGCGAAACAGCGGAAAAAGTGGGTGTGGCTCTCACACTGGCGAAGTACAAACAACATCTTGCTCAAGCTGAGCGAGAACTGGCACAACATATTGCGTCAAGCAAGTAGCTCGGCAATCATTACACCTAGCACGTACAAGAAGCTCGCCATGAACCAAGCGATCGCGGACCCCGAACAGCTTCGACAATTTGCTGCACACCTGCATCGATTTTCAGAAGAAATCAAGAATCTGTCGAGTAATTTGTCTGGCCACATGAATCAGTTGGAACAAACATGGCGAGATGAGCAACAACGTAAATTCGCTGATGATTTCAATTCCCAGATGCAGCAAATGGGACGTTTGATCAAGGTCAGTGAGGAGCACGTCCCGTACCTGCTTCGCAAAGCAGAGCAAATCGACGCTTACCTGGGACGTTGATACTGGTGGCAAATAGCAACGTCAGAAGTATCGAATCCCTGGAAGCATTTCACGCGGGGCTCAAAAGTCTCTCGAGTGACTGGGAGAAATCGGTCCAAGAAATACGGATGCTTGTCCAACGCGCAGAATCGCACTTTAGCGAGGAGCGGCCACATTACTGGAAGCAACAAACGCAGCTTGCCGAACGTGCGTTGAACGAAGCAAAGGACAATCTGGCTCAAAAGCGAGCAGCCGCCCGCCCCAGTGACCGCCCAGCGGCTACCGAAGCATCCAGGCTGGTACAAAAAATGGAGCGTCGGCTGCGGCACTGTGAATTGAAGCGAAAACAGGCTAAGGCCTGGTCGATTGAAATCTCCCATCAGTGTGATCAGCTTCTAGGGCCGCTAGCAGACGTGGCGGAACACTGTGAATTACTGCTACCTGCAGCTGCAAATGAGCTTCGACAGATGATCACAGAGCTTGAAAAGTACGCAGAGCAGGGAAAGCGAGCTAACTGAGCGAGATTTGGATCCCTCTACGCTTTTCAGCGGTCTAAAAATGGATCAAACTCATGCCCTCATGATCAGGACTCGGGTATTTCATTCCTGTCTCACCATTGTCGTGTCACACCAAAGTGTGACACGACAATACCGCCCCCACAATGAATCATTCATGACCACAGCAAATCTCAACATCTTTGATCGACTTAGCAACCATCGTGGATCCCCAACCGAGATGTTGGATGAAATGGTGGCTCATTTCCGAGACGCCCGCAGCCCCATGGAATTGTTCGAATCGCTGAAAATGCGGATTCGCGATAAATTAGGGTTACCGCTGGTGTCAAGCGAAAACGAGCCGTCACGACCCGAAGACGTTGAGCGTCAACTTGAAGTAGGACTGCTGGATGCGTGCCGTGAGGCAGGCATGATGTTGATCGAAGATGGCAGAGTCGGCGAAGGCTGGATGTACCTCCGACCCACCGGCGATACAAACTTAGCCAAGGAACTGATTTCAAAGCTCGAAATTACGGAGGAGAACTATGAAGACATGATTCAGGTTCTGCTGCATGAAGGGATTGATGTCGCCCGCGGCTACCAGGCAGTGCTTGATCAACAGGGCACCTGCAATAGCATCACGCTTTATGAACAAGCCTTAAACAATCGTAGCAAAACTGATCAACGAGCAGCAGCACGCTGTCTTCTAAATCACCTCCACAGCGAACTATGCGAGCTCGTACGTGGCGATATCGCACGACGGGAGCCCCCCGCCGGAGACGATGAAACTTTAGCCGAGATGATCGAGAAACGACGTTGGATATTGTCAGATGGAGGTTACCACCTAGATACGACCCACCTATCGTCAACCGTCCGGATTGCGACTGTTCTGGAAGACAAGGACAGCTTACGGAAAGCTTGGGAATTGACACAGTATGGTCGGCGTCTGCACCACCAATTCCAATATCCGGGTGATGAACCATTTGTTGATTTCTATCCCGCGTACACGGCCTTCTATGCGATTCTATTGGGTGAGAATGTCGATGCTGGCCTGAAGGTATTCGAACGCAAGGCGCGATCAGTCGACACAACCGAACACGGGACGGCAGCTGTGGAAACTTACGTCGACCTGCTAGATCGGATTGGACGCCATCAAGAGGCCATCGACATCGCTATTGAACTCGCTCCCAACAACCTGCCCCCGCAAAGAATTGTCCCAATGCTGATTGAAATTGCTTCTCGAATCCCAGAACCAACCTCTCAACATGGCTGGCAATCCATCTTAGAGTACTGCCGCAAGCATAACGACATTTTAGGCTATGCGGCTGTACTCCATGCATCTGGCACGTCAGCAAGCTGATTGAGGTAACTCAAAGATACATACCAACAAAACCATCAGCTGAATCACTCTGTTCCTGAATGGCTTTGATGCGTGCCTCTGTCTGTGCCAAATCACCAGCAGCAATGTAGCGATCAAACTCTACTAACACGGCATGCTGAACACTCTCAGATAGAAACCCAACGACAGGGGCACTCAGCCATCCGCAGGTTTCATCGTCCAACTTGACGCTGACATCAATGGCTTTGGTCTGCTGATCATCTTCCCCTGTCATCACAGTCCCCTCGAATTCAAAGCTTACTCGACCGCAACCAGGATCATTGGTTAGATGATAGGTACATCGACCTCGGTGCAGATAGTAAGTGTTATGCGATCCGTGCTGCGCCATCGCTTCCTTCACGCGCAATACAAACTGCTCATAGACCGGTGAAGCATCCATGGGAACATCCAACCGCGACACGCTACGAATTGGAAGGCAATCAAACTCTATCTCAACCCATTGACCGGCCATTTTCCCCCCCAGACTAGAACTATGAATTGACGAGTTGATTTCGAAAACGACGAATGCCAGAACTACACAGCATTTTCAACATCGTGACATGAAGCAGTCTACCGAAATCCGAGGGCCTTAGCGATGGAGATCCCAAATAAGCCAACAGCCGATACAACAGATGGGACTCGAAACTAATCAGCAAGACAGCTATCCATGCAACACATACAACATGGTTCACAACAGAATTTCGAAGGCTCAAAAACAAGGCTGACTCATTCTCGCTCCGCAGCGTATCGCCGCACGCACCTTCGTCCAGCTGGAATGCACTGCGCGTCACTGAGAACATCCGAAGTGCGTTGCATCAGATTTGTCCACACTTTGCCGAGCAGTTGAAACCCATATTCTCGAGCTACAGCGTGACACGGGATAGCAGCTATGGACAACGGTTTAGGGAGTCTTTGTGAGAGCATCGAGTTGCCGCTCTATCTTCAGATGCTTCTGTTTAATCTGCTGCTCCAGCTCGGCATTCTCCTGCTCAAGCCGGTTAAGCTCGGCCACCATTGTCTGCGCCTCCTCGGTGACTTTTCCCTTGTATTCGCTGATCGACTGTTTCTCCACCCGAAACTGCGTAAGGTCCTGCTCCAACTTTAATTTGACCTCCTGGTTGGCGACCAAGAGTTGGTCGGTCCTACGAATTGCATCCTTCAAGAGCAACTCTTCGGCGGTGAGCTCTGCTTTCTTGTCAGCTAGCGACATCAGATTCAGTCGAATTCGGCGTAACACAAACCCATAATCAGTAAGAGGACGCAGGAAGAAACTCCCTAACTCCTCGGCAACACCCTGATCAATCAACTCTGCTGCACCCTCACTTTTGAGCAACAGCTTGTCACCTTTCTTGAAGCTGATGAAGCCGTCATCAGCGCCGTGCTGCAAGGCAGCATCAAGAGCCCTACCATTTCCATCGAAGAAACCACCGTCTTCCAAAGTTCGTTCATCGGGACTGTCCACCTCGATTCGGTGATTTTGCGTAAATTGCAATTCGACCCATTTCGTCGCTGGGGGATCATCTGGCTTTGAAGCTCTTCCGTCTTCTAGGTAGGCCAAACGTGTCTCGTCAGACGCATCAACGAGCAATCTCCTCACGAGTTCCTCGTCCACAACTCCCAAACAATTTTTGTCATCTGCCTGGCTGAAGGGTTTAATGAACGGGACGTGACCGTCAGGAGGTAACAGTTCACATAACAGCCAACTTCGTGCTTTCCCGTCGTTGATGTAGTCCAACTGATACTGTTCAAGCGTCCCAGTTGGCACCAAAGTTACTTGATTGGGGTCACTAGCCTGAACGATGAACTCACCGAGGTAATACGCTGGAACCATCATTTGATTATCATCAGCTACCTCGGAAAAACCATAGACCAACGTTTCGGCGGGTACTAATGGCTGTGCGTTCGCTGGAGGTTCGGGTGGCTGACCAGCGAGGTTGTTCACCGGTGGTGCCCCCAGTGAGATCGACATAGGGTTTTGCAGCTTGGCACCTTTCAACTGCAGGTTCCGCCAACGACGGCCCGCTTCGACTGCCAACGAGGAAAGGTCGCTTTGCAGGTCGATCAACCCCCCGCTCCGGGATGCTTCGGCGCCTACCGCCTCGCCGAGGGTGATATCCGCTTTCTCGGCTTTCACTTCTGCCAAACGCAGTTCGAGTGATTCCAGCACCTCGTGCCAAGCAGATCGACTGCGGAGCACGCCGGCAGTTGGAAACAAGAAGACAAGGGCTAACAACATCGTCAGCACGACGGCCACGATGTTGAACCAACGCCAATTTGAGGCGGCTTTCCAAACGACGACAGCAAAGCTGACCAGTAACAGGAACAGCACGCTTGCGAGAATTATGTCGGGAAGACTCATGTTCGCTTTGCAATCATCACGGCAAGAGATGGAAGTACATCTTCTGAATCGGCATCAGCACACCTGTATCAACGCACTGTTTCTCAGAGGAATGGCAAAAAGTGCCTATAAGAGATAGTAAGTTGGGCTATTTGTAACGTCAAGGATTTCTCGGCTACCACGGTGAAAGAGCAATTTTTTTGCTCTCCCGGTCCATCCTCGACGTCAAGTGCTGCCCCAACAGTCTTCTCAGAACCGACAAAACCGTCAAGTATCACCTATTCGGCGCCACCGGACTCCCTATCTTGCCCTCGATTGTAACGGAGGCGGCATATTGCTGGATTCATCGATTGAACCGGTCGAACTGAATAAAGCACGGATATAGGAATCCGTTTTTAGCAATTTTCATTAACCTGACGAATTGTACAGTTCTGGCGATCATGCGACTTATGAACCCCATCCAGCGAATTCACCTTGGAATGCTCGCCTTTCTTAGCCTGATTGCATTTAATGCGTTGGGCTGTCACCGGCAGTATTACCGTGAGCAGGCAGATATGGAAGCATATCACCTGATTGACCAGAAAGCTGCCGCAGTTGCACGACCACCCAATGTGCCGCTCAGGATTGACGTTGATCGCAGAAGCCGCATGTTCAATCCCTTTGACCTCGATTTTCAGCCCATGCCGCTGGATGATCCAGCCTCCTATCGATACATGCAGTGCGTCGATGGCCGACGAGGCTATCCCCTCTGGGAAGCAGCTGGGCTGACAAATGCGGCGGAGAGCCCTGATTGGTGGGAATTCCTCCCACTAAACGAGGACGGCGTTCTGGTGCTGAATGCCGAAAATGCCACGAAGATCGCATTATTGGAATCACCAGCCTACCAAGAACAGCTTGAGGCATTGTACTTCCTCGCACTCGATGTCAGCGGAGAGCGTTTTCAGTTTGACACCCAATTTTTTGGGGGCGCTGAGTCCATTCTGGGTACGAACCGCGGTGGTCCAACAGAACTCAACTTCGGCGACCGCAATATGAGAATGCGCCGCAACTTTGCAACCGGGGGCAACTTACTGGTCGGTCTCGCCAACGAGATTGTATGGAACTTGGGTGACTCCAGCGCAAATGCGACTGCTAACGTTCTTGACTTTACTCTCCTGATGCCACTGCTACGCAACGCCGGCCGCGACAAGGTGATGGAGGGTCTGACACAATCAGAACGAAAACTGCTGGCAGGGGTCCGAGCATTTGAAAGATTCCGTCGAGGCTTTTATGTGGACATCACGACTGGCAACCGCGCCAATGTGAACGTGCAGACAGCAGCTGGGAATATTTCACTCTCCCCGCGAGGTTTCACAAATGCGGGAGGATTCATCGGTCTTCTGCGAACGCAGCAAGAGATTCGCAATAGCCAGGAAAACATTACCCGTCAGCGTGAAATCCTGCTTGTGTTTGAAGACTCACTCATTGAATTGCTGACGACNATCCCCGCGTCACAGACCATCGTTTCCCAACGATTGAATGTTGCACAAACACGCCAAAATTTGACCAACTCGCTGACAAGCCTTGTTGCCCAGCAGGCAAACTTCCAACTTCAGATTGACACNTTTCTNCGCACACTGGGACTGCCACCTTATATCTGCGTCGAACTGAACGATCCCATCCTGAAGCAATTTGAATTAATTGATCAGCGTCTTCTAAAACGACGTGAAGAATTGAGCGTTCTTCGCGCGAACGTCGGTGAACTGAACATCGAGATTCTGGAACAAAGTGAGTTCAAAATCAACGAAGACACTGGGTTACCAGTGTCACAAATCGAATGGACGCCCAAACTGGCTGAATCACTTCAAAAACTGGATATTGAATTAGCGCCGCTTGAAAACTTCCTGCGTGACGTGATCAAATCGGACCTGCCGAACGTCCGTGATGATATTGCTGATTTTGAAGCAGCCATTCCGCAGCGTGCTCGTCAGGCAGCGACACTGAAAACTCTGTTCACTGCTGAGCAAGGAAGCATCTGCGGTCTGCTAAACGTATCAGATATCGACGAGTCCATCTTTGACACCTCAAAACTGGCAGGTTTGCTAGTCGACCTCGTCGACGATTACGAGAAACTGGAAACGCGACTGAATGTCTATCTGGTCGAGTTGAACAAGCTACAGGAATCATTCAAAAGTCTGCAAAACGTAGCATCTGGCAATGTTGATCCACGCGAGTTAGCGCGTCGTTTAAGAGACGACGTGATCCTTGCTTCACAGAATCTCGTTGCTGACCTTGGCGATGATGTTCTGGTCTTACAACTACTTCAAGCTCAAGCAAGAACCGAGAGCGTTTTCTTGCCAGAAGTTGACATCTCACCTGAGATCGCCTTCGAAATTGCAAGACGCAACCGCAGAGATTATGCCAATGCGAGAGCAGCACTTGTCGACGCCTGGCGGCAGATTGAGGTTGTCGCAGATGATCTCGAAAGTGATTTGAACGTGGACATCCGTGGTGGAATTGGCTCCAGAGACATCAATAATGCTGGCCTGACCAAAACAGGAAACTTGGATATCGCGTTGCAGTGGGATGCTCCCATCACAAGATTAGTCGAACGTAATAACTACCGTCGAATCCTCATCAACTATGAACAGAAAAAACGAGATTACTACCAGTATGAGGATGCCATCTGGACGACGCTGCGGGCAGAAATACGACAACTCATGCGTGACCGGTTGAGGTTCGAATACGGTCGCAAATCCGTTGGAATCGCGGCTGACCAGATTGAACTTAATGCTGATGCCAGAGACTTGCGTGAAACAATGCCCCAGGCCAACAACAGTGGTATCACGAATGAAGCCCGGAATACAATTCAAGCTCTTAATGCCTTGCTGAGTGCACAAAACGAACTGCTTAGAATCTACGTTAATTATGAAGCCGTGCGTCGAACGCTGGACCTNGATTTGGGAACCATGGAACTGACACCCGAAGGACTATGGATTGACCCAGGCAAGATCTCACCGGAAACGTTGCTGCAGAATCCCGGAACCACACTGGATGGTTTAATCGATAGCGAATGTAATGATTGTGGATTGCGTTACAACCCGCTCCCCCGTGAACCTGAATTCACCTCTTCCGTCTATCAAATTAGTAACGATCAGCCGATCACCGTCGACGGCATGCCGCTCCAAGAGCTACCAAACCTGAGAGAGGAATCTGCGGCATTACCGACTGAGGCGATGCCGTTGCCGGTTGAGATGCCAGCACCAAACCCNAATGGTACAAAACGGGGCAATCCCGCCTTTGGCGAAAAGCTTCAGAAGCAGGAAAGGGATGCGGCNGCTGTACCTGAAGCCGACGCCAACCTGACTGCTCCGGCGAAATAGGATGGATCGACTCCCATTCGTCGATCGTCCCTGAATTGAGTGCGCCCGGTTCTGAGCAGTAACAGTTCTGAGCAGTAACAGTTCTGAGCAGTAACAGTTCTGAGCATTAACAGTTCTAAGCAGTAACAGTTCGACCTCTTCGAGCCCCCCTAACACGTTGGTTGCCATAAAGAATGGCAGATCACCTGATTGCAGTCTTAAATGCCACGGATTTTCGTGAAGGAACATTTACAGATGCAGTCGTCAGCCTATTGGCATCCAAACCCCATCTTTTGGGTTTTCAGGATTACGCACCGATCAAAAAAATTCGCAATCAGATANCCCAGAGCAAATCTGATTCCAAAGCAGAACGTGGACGACGGAAAGCAAACTCGCTCTTTCTAATCCGAAGTTCTGGTAGAGGAACGCACAAGAAGCACTCAGGGGTGATTCGTTCAAACCAATCTGAATACACCAAATCGACAATTCAAAGATAGAATGAGGACGATCAGAAAACAGAACCGAGCGTGATCGATCCTTACGAGCAAAACACAATCATAATCGCCNGCTTCATTTCTTGCCCCTGGAGCTGCATGACTCATCACTGCAAAACAGCTTGCTCAAGTGGATACATCACGGGCCATGCTTTAGCCCAAAATCTTGGCCCTCAGCGTAGTCAGCAATTCAATCGCCTCCCCAATTTCGGCCATCTGTCTTTCGGGATCCTGCGGAATCTCGCGTTCAATGGTCAACGGTCCTTCGTACCCAATTTCCTGAAGGGTGCGCAGATACTTCTCCATTCCAACGTCACCTTTGCCTAGTGGCACCTCGGCTCCCCAAGTATCACCGGGTTTGTCACTCCAAGTACCATCCTTGCAGTGAATACTTCGAACGTGCTTGCCGACGGCCTGCAAGGCTTTGATTGGCTCTCCGGTCCCGTATAGAATCATATTGGCCGGGTCGAAGTTGATTCTCAAATTCTCACGATCTACCTGCTTGATGAACTCAAGCAAACCCTCAGCAGTTTCTTGGCCCGTTTCCAAATGCAGGAATTGACCATGATCTGCACAATGGTCACAAAGTTGCCGTGTCACATCGACNATATCTGAGTACCCTTCCGCATGCGGATCATGTGGAATGAACCCCAAGTGCAAGGCCACAGTGTCACACCCGAGCCAATGAGCAAAATTCGAGATCTCGAGCATTTCACTGAGTCGTGATTTTCGCGTCTCAGCAGGGACCAACCCTACCGTTCTTACAACCGTGGGGATATCTGCATAACTCTCCCCATCGAATCCACCAAAGACAGCACTGCATTGAACCCCCATTTCACTCAATTGCTTTCGGAAGGCTTCAGCAGATTCCTGGTTACGTTTTTCGGGACTCGGCGCATGCAATTGAATGGTAGGAACTTTCANTTGTGCAATAACATCCCAAGAAACCCCCAATCCCGCATCCACAGAAGCAAAGACGCCAATTGGCCAAGTATCCATTTTCATACTCTGGTGTATTAGTTCAATAATCAAGAAACGAGTGTTAAAGGTAATGGATCAGAAACCTACCAATCAATCACCGACAGCCTGCAAAATCGTGCACAGGGCGGAATTCTCAAGAAAGCCTCGCGCAAACCACAAGAATCACGTTGCGAAATCAATTCACGTGGTCGGCAATAAGAGCCCGGGAGCAAGCCGGCCGTGAAGAACAACTCAGTCGGTTTCCCAACGGACGGCCAAAACACGGGCGGCAAGCAGAAACACCACTCCACTAATCAACAAAACACCTAATTGTGGAGCAAGTGCATCAACGGGTAACTCTCGCCAAAACACCTTGGTGTATCCATCAAGAGCCCAAGCATTGAAAGTCCACAGTCCATATNGCTGCAATTCATCGCTCATCAAATATCTTGGTACCATCGATCCACCGAGAGCACTCATGGTCAGGATCAGGACAACAGATAAGCCATTCAATTGTCCGCGCGACTTGCAAAGAGTGGCAAGGAACAGTCCAAACCCAGAAGCTGCCAATGCAGTCACCACCGTCATCATCAAAAAACCATCCAAATGCCCTATCAGGTCGACATTAAAAACGACTTGCGCCCACAGGAACATGACACCAACCTGCAGCACACCAATAATACTCATGTAAAACCATTTCCCCAACAACAACTGATCCATCGACATCTGTGTGGAAAGCAATCGATCTAGCGTTTGATTCTCCCGCTCTTCCAGCAGAGCACCGCCACCGCCAGTGGCTCCAAACAAAAGAAACATGACGGCAATTCCTGATGCATACATGCTGACAACAGGATTTGCCTTTCCTTCCCCCATGACATCAATGATTTCCACTTTGCGTTGGAGTGATTCTTCAATGCCAAAAAGTTCATCGTCTGAATCACCGAGCGCACGCTGATGCTCATTTTCATCCTGATCGCTATCAGTCAACTGAGAGACTTGATACTCAGCTTCCGACAACATGATTGATCGATTGACGACAGCAGATACGACCTGCGCTGCAACCTGATCGGAAGCATCAGCCATCAACTCGGCCGCCAGTTGTTCGCGATCTTCGCGTAGGATGATCGCCATGGTGGCACTGCCAGAACGCACCAACTCCAAAGCTTCATCGCGTTTCAAGTCATCCGCATCGCTCTCACGGACGAAACGCAGGCTTTCCTGCTCGGCGAGCGATGACATGACTTGCGAACTCACGACTGACTGAATTTCATCAACCGCAACCACTTTGATTCTTGGTGTGGTACCACGTCCCATACCTCCGCCAAAAATAACTGCAAAGATGCTAAAGAACGCAATTGGCACAAGGAACGTCAGCAACAATTCCACACGATTGTGGAGCAGTCGACGACAACTGATTTGAAGCACAGTCAAAATCATGAGAGCAACTCTTTCAACTTCGGTGCATTAGTCACGCAATTCATAACCCGTNAGATGCAGGAACACATGATGAAGCGATGGAGCCTCCACCTGCACATCNGCAATGCCATAACCTCGCCGACGAACAAGTTCAATCAGACCTGGTAGATGATTTGACACATCATCAATACGAGTCGAAATCTCATCAGCACCGGGTGTTCCAAACGATGCGGCATCCTCTGCAACTCCGGCACGAATCGGTGCCGAGAGAGGTCGATCAATGCGTAAGCGAACGAGACGTTGTGTGCCAACCGACTGCTCGACCAACTCATCAATTGAGCCATCTGCGACGACCATGCCCTGATCAAGAATCACAATCCGATCACTGCGTTCTTCAGCTTCATCAAGATGATGCGTGGTTAACAGGATTGAGGTTCCCGTGGCACTCAGTTCATCCAACATCATAAAAATGCGTTGTCGACTCTGCGGATCAACGCCAACAGTTGGCTCATCAAGCAACAGAATTCTCGGTTCATGCATGACACCGCATGCGAGATTTACGCGCCGCTGCATACCACCAGAAAAAGCGCCTACCAAATCATCTGCACGGTCTTCCAACCCGGTCCACTGCAGCGCCCACGCCAACCGATCACGTAGTGCACGACGCCGCAAACCGTGGAATCGACCGAACGCTTCCAGATTCTGGCGAGTCGTTAAATCAGAGTACAAGGCGATCTCCTGNGGTACAAAACCTATCTGCTGTTTTGCTTCGCAACTTTTGAAAGGTCGACCCGCCAAAAAAATCTCGCCGCGATCAGCACTCGTCAGACCAGCCAGACAACGAATCAACGTAGTTTTTCCCGCCCCATTGGGCCCTAAGAAAGCTAATCTCTCACCTCTCTGAAGGCCAAAGCTTACACCTTTTAATGCATGCAAATCTCCGTAGGACTTTCTCAAGTCATGGATTGCCAATGCAGGTGTCGGTCGAGCGTAATTCACTTTTCTAATCTCAGCGCTAGGGTCGGCCATCTGCACAACGGATACGGTCTACCTCGCCTCGTAGGTTCCTCTTTTTTTGCTCCTGAACGCTACCCCGAAAATCACTGATTCACAGAGCATGCGGGATCACCAAAGCGGCAAGCGGACAGCGACAGGCGTGATCATCCTGACCACAGCGAAGATTCGCAGAAGCGAAACGCCTGAATCGCTGAAAACAGGAGAATTTTTCCGCGGAAAGATAAATGAATTCGCAGTTCAACCGTCAAATAGTCGAATTACAGGAATAAGGCCGCCGAGTGCTCCACTCAACCTAAAACTAATGCTGAGGGCTTCCCACTGTGACTGATGTTTCGTCAAACCGCTCCCAACAGAAATGCAAGCAACCGGCAATTCTGGGGATTTGGAGGCTTGGGGAAGTCATTCATGAAAGCTCGACGACGCAACTATTGTTAGCACAGCCCGCCGATTCAGTTGGCAGTCCGCGTTGGGACTATGTGATCAAGCGTGCCAAGAGCGGTACCGATCACTTGGAAGGCAGTCGGCAAATACAGCAGTCAATAGCCGCAGCCAGTTGCGTTCGGCATCCGAATCTGATTGCTTTGCTGGATGCTTCCACTACGTCCAACCAACCATATATGGTGATGCCACGACTGGAAGGCGAGCCGATGCAAAGCCACCTTGAATCGATACACTCAAAGCCGCTTCCAGTTGCCCTATGGCTTATCCGGCAGTTGGCTCAGGCCCTCGATTCTCTGCACGCAACTGGTTGGGTGCATGGTGACGTAAAGCCAGCAAATTCTGTTGTGGGATCTCGTGGACATGTCACGCTTGTCGATCTTGGATTTGCTTCCCGAATTCACACGCTTCCCAACCATCATTTCCGGGGGACGCCCGAATACGCCGCTCCGGAGGCTTTGGCAGGCAAACTGGCTGCGATCCCCGCCATGGATATTTTCTCACTGGGACGGGTACTCTGGCATTGGATCACACGCACCGAACAGGTGAGCCAGATCATGCTCGAGCCGGTTGCCGACTTGGTGCAGCAGATGGTTTCCGTAGATCCTGATGAACGTCCCACTGCGGCTGAAGTGGGACAGCAATTGCTTCAACTCGAAATCGAGACACTGGGTCGACACATCGGACCAGCCAGCACCACGAGTCTTACAGCTAATCGAAGAGCCGCATAACTGTTTATGTTGTCCCAAGTTGAGCAAAGGCATGGACCCTACCCAGCCTGCTATCTGGTCATTCCAAAAACTTATCAGTGAAACAATCTTCTGGCTTCACTAACCTGGCCTGCGACGGATCCAGTGCATCCATCTGCTCAATGAGCTCTGTCCAACGTTTCAGTGACATGCGACCAAACACATTGGATTGGTCTCCGGCGGGCATCGCGAGGCTTCGCATTTGCTCGCTCCCATACTTGAGCACGTCCGCCGTCATCCCATGGTCATTCGCCGCCAGAATGTCCGTATTCCCCTTGCTGGCATCCTCCAAATAAGCCTTCCAACCAGCTTGCGTTGCTTTAACAAAGGCACTAACTAGGTCAGGCTGTTCGTTGATTAGCTTGCCGGTTGTGATCAACACACTGGAATAAGGGTTCCAACCGAGCTTGCTAACCATCAGCACTCGAACCTTCACCCCCTCTTGTTCTGCGAGCAGTGGCTCAGCACAACTGTAGCCCTGAATCGCAATTTTTGAATCGGCAACAAGGGGAGCGACGGAACCAAAGTAGGGCACTTCCTTCACTTTTTCCAAAAGTCCTTTGGATCGCATGAACTCTAAATAAGGTCGCCCTGCTTGGCATTGGAGTGTCAGGCCAGCTAAGCCATCCAACGATTCAACACCACTTTTTTCTTGTACAAGGATGCATCTTGGGTTGTCCTGCATGGCGGCCAAAACGGCGACAACATCCAACCCTTGCCGACGGTAAACCACCACATCATCGGCGTTGGCAAAACCAAACTGAACCCGTCCCAATGCCAATTCCTGCGCCACGGGCGCACTCCGCCCACCGGGTCTGATATCGACCTTCAGACCAGCAGCTTGGTAGACCCCGTCTGCTTCTGCCTGAAACACCCCGCCATGCTCTGACTCTGGATACCAATTCAATTGAATTGCCACAGGAGAGTCCTCAGACGAATCGGCAGAAGAACTGTTGCCGACGGAAGTGGACGATGTAGACGAAGGACCACAGCCACTCATGATCAGAATGACGAGCCCGAACGTTAAAACAATGAAACGAATCATAAAAACACAACCTCCAAACGAATGAAACGCAGCCACAGTATCACCCTCATGGATTGACCAAGGGAAGCCCCTTGCCGCCTGTGTCTGACAAAAATTCAGATCCTAGCTTTTCCTACATCGCGATCAGCACAAAATCGAAGCGTGCAACCTGTGCATCAACTAGCCGACGCTGCAAATGTTGTCCAACGTCGCAGGAAGACAGCCGAGATCAGATGAACCGTGCCAAACAACAGGACCCCGAGTATGGCCGATGCAAAAACAGCAGAAACCAGTGCATCTGTTTTCAACAGGTTCGCCCAACCCGTCATGAGCGTTCCCAAGCCATCATAGGAGGTGCTATTTCCAACGAAAAACTCAGCTACAATCGCACCGATCACAGCCAATCCGCTGCTGGTCTTAGTACCTAGCATGAGATGATTGACAGAAGATGGAATTTGCAAATGCAGCAAACGTTTCCAACGTCCTGCTCCATACAAGCGAAACAGGTCGTTTGTATCCTGTTTCGTGCTCATCAATCCCCCCGTCACGCTGTTGACGATCGGGAACAGGCACACAATCGCGGTAACAATGAGAACGGTGCGAAATGTGTATCCACTCCAAACAATGAGCAATGGTGCAATTGCTACGATCGGAACGGTCTGCAGCAGAATCACATACGGAAACAGAGCCAGTCGAAGACTGCGAGATTGACTAAAAATCACGGCGAGGCCGTAACCCACAGCAACCGCCACCAACAAGCCACTAAAGGCAGCAAAACCCGTTGAAAGTGTGGCTTGAAACAAGGCGACTCTCTCCAACACAGCCGCATTCCAGCATTGCCGAGGGGTCGGCAAAAGTGCCTTTGGCAAATCAAACTTCCAGACAATGAATTCCCAGATACCAAGCACGATGCAAGCGACAGTTGCGACCAAGCTTACGCTCACCAATATCTCACGCTGCCGTGGTGTAGAAACTGCAGTCATTTACGACTCTCCCCGCAGCGTGCGGCTGACATGACCATAAAACTCGCCAAATTTGCTGGTTGCACGTATCTCTTCATTACGTGGTTGCGGAAGCGGATTATCAAGAACACTCGCCAACGCTCCGTCACGCATAACTGCGATCCGATGGGACAAAAGCACAGACTCAGCAATATTGTGAGTTACCATCACAACCGTGAAACGTCTTCTTTCCCAAAGCTCCAAGAGCAGCTGGCCCAATTGATTCCGCAACATGTCATCAAGTGCAGCAAAAGGCTCATCCAGCAATAGCACATGTGGTTCAGTGACTAGCGCCCTTGCGATGGAGACACGCATTTTCATTCCACCCGACAACTCTGATGGAAAGCGTTTTACTGCACCTTCCAACCCTACAGTCCTCAGCAACTCAGATGCGATTTCTCGACGATTTGATGGGGATCCTTTGCCAATCAAATCAAGCGGCAGCACAACATTCTCAATGGCTGTTCGCCACGGCAACAAGGAAGGTTGCTGAAAGACAAAAGCGATTCCACCAGCGTCACCTTGCACCGGTGGATCCAACCTGACAGCTCCCTCTGTGGGCTGCTCGAGCCCAGCCATCAGCCTCAACAACGTTGTCTTTCCGCACCCACTTGGGCCGATCAATGATACGATCTCACCAGGATTGACCTTCAAGCTTATCTTATCGACAGCCCTAGTTCCGCCAGGATATTCAATTGAAAGCGATTGGCAATGAATCGCCGAAACACGGGCAGATTCGCTCAACAGATTCTTTCTTACAAAGAGTTTCTGACGTGATCCAGTCACAAGCAGAGTAGTGACCCTCGGGCTGATCAATCAACCTCAGATCGCTTGGCAGCCACTCCTAGATTTCCAGCAGGCCTCAATTCAAAGCGTCTCCCATCAATTTCGAGAGTCGCATAGCGAGGATTCACATCAAACACAGTGCCCTTGAGGCTACCGATTTCAAAACTGTCACCGATCTTCAACTTAAGAGTCTGATCGCGTGTCCGCACATGCATCCAAGCGGTCCAGTCATCCCTGCCTTGCACCAATGCGGTCAAAACCGTCTGGGATGCGTCGTCAAACGAAGGTTTGGCAGGTGGTTCAGCCGGGGGAGGTGGCGGATCAACAACGCGCACCGTGATAGTTTGTTCTGTTGTCTGCTGAGGATATCCACTGTCGATCGCTCGAACTAGGACTTCGAATTCCTGCGTCACATCAGAATTCACCCGCAACGTCCCGCTTCTCGAATCAAGACGCACAAACTCGGGTGGCTCCTCAGCCAGTTCAAATCTGACGTCGTGACCTTCTGGATCTTTGAACGTCAAAGGCGTCGGTGAGTCCCGGCCAACGACCGCTTCAATCGACCGGCCACCACTGTAACGTGGGGGTTGATTGGGTGGTTCATAGAGATTGCGATTCATAATCGCTGCAATGTATGCATCGGCATCCGCATCGACGCGATAAGAAGGTTCTGAACGTTCAGGCAAATCATCCGGGGCATTTGCCAGAGCAACAACATCGACGTTCATTGTCACCGTGAATCCGCCTTTTTTGACGGGCACAATAGACAACTCACGAATCCGATGCAGGTAATCTTTCGCATAAAAGTCGTGCATCATCCCAATCAACGCGGGCAGTTCCGTCGCGCCAGTGATTCGAAAGTCAACCTTTTGGTAGATTCCACCCACGGGCCGAGAGCTCGTGAAGTCGACTTGGACATTATCCATTCCTTTATCATGCACCAATTCCAGCAGCCATTGCTGGTACTGACTGCGTGCAGCTTCGGGATTACTCGGAAGCGAGCGGGCCATGTACTCACCAAATGTTCCGTCAGCAATCGCTCCCATCATAACCTTCTCTGAGAGCTCAGCTTTTTTGCTGGTCAATTGTGCAATCTGCTTTGTGCGCTGTGAGACAGCGGACTGGTAACGCCCGTATCCAGCCCAAAGTAGATAAAGGACAAACATCGTTCCGATGATTTTGACGAGGTTCTTTTCTCTTTCATTCATGACTTCACCTCAATTCGAATTTCTGCAACGACTTCATCATCCGCATTTGCCGCTGGCTCACGCTCAGGGCTTGCTTCCAGTTCTTTTTCGGTCCCACCCTTGGTTGGGTTTTCACCCGCCTCGGATTTACCTGTGTCCTGGTCCGGTTGGGGACTGTCACCATCTGGCGATTCTTCGCCGCTATCCTCTCCTTGCGATCCCTCATCACTATCCTCATCATCTCCTTCGGTTGACTCACCTGCGGCTTCGCCTGCAACCGCCTCAGCAGAAGCTTGCTCAGGATCAACACTAGCTGACTCTTCACTCCCCACAATGCCCACAGCGTTATCATCCTCTGGCGAAACCTGACTCTTGGCATCGGAAATTGGCTGATTTTCAGGACTCTTCCCAGATGACTCTGCACTCTCATCCGCGGCATCTTGCGACGCGTCTGATTCAGCCTTCTCTGGAACTTCACTGATCCCGATGTATCGCTGGTCGCGTATGTGGCCGGCATCTATTTTGATGGTTTCGGTGAAACTCCAGCGATATTGATCAGAGGTTCTTACCTCGCTCGCGCCATCGCCTTGAACTGTCCGGAACTCATCGCGAATCGCACCCTCAAATACTTCAATGACAGCGGGTTTCGTCACAGCTCCTTCGACGGTCAGCGTGCCACCTCCATTTCTGCTGTCACTCACACCGGAAACACTACGAACGATCAACTTGTCCGATTCAGGAACTTTTGCGGCGAGTCTGCGGATCTCATTCAACCAATTCACATCGCCATCCAAATATTTGTCGACGAGTTCGGTCCGGGCGATACTCACATCTGCGGCTTTCACACCTTTCTGCTTATCGTTATTCACCATTTTCAGCCCCTCGATCTGAACATCGAGTGCTCCAAGCTGGCGATAGATAAAAAAGGCCACCAAAGCTGCAACAGCAACAGGGACTGCCGCGATCAGATATTTACGATACGGACTTTCGACCACTTCCACCCGTTTTCGCGGATTCAAGAAGTCGAGCAGGCGATCAGGCCCCGCTTCATCAGCAACGAGGAGACCAACAAGCGGAGCCAAACGCCCCACATGCTCAGGCATGTTTCCCTTCGTGTTGCGGCCCACGTCGACAAGCGAGAATGGGTCTAGCACCTCAACTTTGCTGTCAGTGGCTTCCACCAACATCTCTACATCCTGCGAATGCACTGCAGCTCGGCCCCAAAGAACAACTCGTTCCAACGTTCCACTGGATCCACAGGCAACCAAACTGCGTTTCAGTTCGCCGGCTAATGCTCTCCCACGTGCTTCCTCCACAGACGGCATCCGAACCGTACGAACGAAAATCACGCGTCCCTTTCGCGCGACCACAATTTCAGCTTCATCAGAAAGCAGGTCGATCAGCACTATATCGTTGGCACTGGAACGTTCCTGCTTCAGCAGGTAGAGGGCAGCAGCCGAAAGGGGTCGAATGGAAATCCTCTTTGCAACAAGATTTCCTGATTCACATATGCGGCGAAGCCCACTGAGTTCCTCGGCACCCAAGGCCGCGGCGATCATTTCGACACCGGTTTCATTTCGACTGGTGATCAAGTAGTCAACAACCGCATTTTCCCCAGCCGTCGCAAAACTCTTGCTGGCCTGAAAACGAACCATGTCAGGTAGTTCTTCTTCAGGCACAGGAGGCAATTGCAGCTCTCGCAATTCCGCCTGCCCACGACCGATCGCAATCAGCGTTTCGGTGTTTTCCATACCCTGGCCATCCAGGGCGGCCTTGAGTGTCTGAAGGACATCGTCCTCGATCGGTATCACTCGCGCATCTGTGACTTTAACGTTGCTGCCACTGCACTGCGCAGCGACCAACCTCAATTCACTTGCATCCCAATCGATTGCTAGTTTTTTTACCATCTGTTTCCCACTTCATTCATGAAGTCGATTTCATGCACGAGACTTTTTCTGAACACGAAACCTACCTGCAAACCAAATCCTCAATCACCACTCATCCAGCAGCCATGCCTTTTCGATCCAGCCCACCATGACTGAAATTCAGTTACCCAATCCATTACCACCACTGTCGTCACCTTCGAGACCAGTAAGTGACCGTGACCCCAAGACGGACAGATCGAAACCTCGTCCTAAGTGACTCAAATCCCGCCACAACACAATTTTGGGATTCACAGTCGTTGCGTCGACAATCACCTCAGCACGACTCGACACTCCACTTTGTTCAAAATACCCAACTATCTGAGCGCGAAACACATCACCGCCGCAGGTGACCAGCGGCGTGAGTAATCTCATTTCATCCAGCGTCACCAAGCCCTCGACCAGCGGCCAAGTTTCAAACTGGCGATTCGGATCGTCAGAATTCACGTCTCGCGTTTCGAGAATTCCCTCGACGGCTTCCTCGGGTAAAAGAGGAATGCCGTAAAGAAGTTCAGCAGGGCACTCGTTCAGATTAATCCGACCCGGCATAACTTCGACCTCCTGAGTGGTCAAAGTGTCCATTAAAATTGGCATGTAGATCCCCATGGAGATCAGGTCCTCTGAAAACGGAGAACTGTAAGCTCGAGCGTTATCACCATTGCCAACCGTCACAGTCGCTCCAACCAGATCAAGAATTTGTGTACATGAGGTTCCGCCTCCACCGCTGAGATCAAATTCACCCATCAAGTCGGCAGTCCAACGCCCTTCGACCTCTGCTTGTTCGCCGCCACCTGCATTTCCGCTCAGCAACGCCATTGTTGAATTGGATTGCCCAGCAATTCGATAGGCAGCAATGAAGGTCGCATAGTCGTCATTCTCAAGAGCTTCTGAGAGTTCCTCGTAGAGCAATTCCAGATCATCCTGGTTCACATCGACTCGGAAACCGCCATCCCGACGCTTGCTCGCCTCAGCACCGTGCACGGTCAGGTAGGCTGCCCAACCCAATGAGCCGGCAGTTTCCACCGTCGCCCCAAACCGTTGTTGTTCGTCACCATCCAAAACTCCATTGCGGTTTGCATCGGCGCCGAACAGCAGAGTTGGGGTAACACCACGTACAAGCAACAACTCCTCAACACTCAACACTGGTCCATTTTTTGGCACATATGGCGTCGGCAGCGTCGAGTAGTACTCGGCTTCCGCACCAAATGGCCGCACTTCCTCGTCCTCGTCCAGCCAGTCGAGAATGGCATCCGCAATGTCTTCGGTCATTCCTGGTAAGGTCAGCAGGAGAGAGACCGCGATGTTGTCGCTTGTTGCGTCTTCACTTGATTCCTCAGCATCGTCAGTAGCGGTCAAGACAGAAGCCATCATCCCAGCCGAGCTGTTTTCCAGTATCGGAAGTGCATTAATATTTAGTCTTGCCGACTCATTCTGCAAGCCAAATCGCAATCCTGCCAATCGACCCTCATCGTTTAAGCCGGGAGCGAGAATGGAAAAGCTAGAAGGCGTCGAATTATCGTCCCCAAGTGAGACATTCACTGCTTGAAACATCTGTGGATTGTTGTAAACACCTCCATAGTCGACACGCAGTTCAGGTGGTTCGGCGAGTAGCAACCTGACTGCTTCGGCACCCGACTCGACGTTGACTCTCGTCTGCACGATATCGCCCGACAAATATGCCGAGTCATCGTAAGCAAGCATCAAATCTGTAAATGAGTAGACTGCCATGGTGGCGATTGCGATGACGATCAGCACAAGTACCAGAAAGAATCCTTGGCGAGCTGGTTTGGTGGACTGTTTCATAACCCCGCCTCCGACAAATCTTCATCTTCCTCAGTCTCAATTGGCACAGCCATGGGTAGCCTGACAATGTGCGAGAAAGCACGCATCGAATCAGGCCCCAGGGCGGAAATCGTATCAGCATCCTCAGTAGCGGCGAGAGCAGGATCGACCATATAAACTCGGACTTGGACGGCGAGTGGCAATTCACCAAATTCATCGCTGCTCCATTCCAGTTGCCACGTCAGCCCATCCCAATAGGAAAACTCGATCGACTTAATTTCGGGTGCCAGTAAGTCTCCCGTCTGGTTGAGGGTGCTGACATTTCCCATGGTGGCCGCTTCAACGGTCGCAGCCCGGTCTAGCGACCGGCGCACCAGACCACCTGACATCAATTCGCTCGCATCCGGGTCCAGTTCTGCAAGTGAATCCAGAACACCACCGGTCGCCTCAGCAGATTGCACGTAATATGCAACCGTTTTCAAATCGCTGGGCACATCCTGAAGATCGGTCGTTGTTTCGTCCATCATCTGAACGTACTCCTCAAGACGCGGCAGCCGGCTCAAATCGAGTTGAATCTGATATTGATTACCAACCAACCCCGGAGTCTGCAGCACAGCAACGCCACTCGTGAGGTCAAGACTTGTCGTTTCGATGGCTTCAAGCGGCTCCTCCGCCATCTCCATGCTAATGCCAGCCGCTGAAAGATCTTCTTCACTCTCGCCACCTTGTCCGCCTCCCTCCTCACCACCGAGACTGGCAGACAACAGTTGTTCGAGGCCCGACATGTCAGCAGGTTCACTGTGGAGCGTTGCCCGCAAATCATCTTCGATCATCTGCATGACTGAAGCCGCCAACTGAGTCTGCTGGATGTCCATGTTGCGGACGTTCATATCGACCGCGTAAAATTGAAATGCGGTGCCAATCAGTCCCATCAGGACAACCGACATGGCCAGGGTCAAGAGCACCTCGAGCAGCGTAAACGCTCGGATTACTTTGCGTTTGAAACTCATCACGCCGAGCCCTCCATGCCGGCGGCTTCTTCGCGAGCAGCCTCTTCCTCTGCTTCCAGTTCTTCAAGCCCCAAGGCGGGATCAATCATCCAACGCACGAGGGAATAGCGAGCCAGTGGCTCACCACCGTCAGGATTCTGAGCCTCGACCACCACTCGTATCAAAAGAATACCTCCCAGTTGTCCTGGCTGAACCTCAACAGAAAACTCAAAGGGGGTAGTGGATTGAGAGTCGAAGGAGTCCACCGGAGTTAACGGTTGTGTCTGCGGAGTGAATCCACCCGTACTATTGAGCAAGACCTCTGAAAGTTTCGCCTGACAAATCATTCGAGCATTTGCCAAGTCCCGAGCCTCGCGGGCAGCCGAAATTCCTGTATCAACAATCCGACTGAGAATTGCGAGAGAGCCACCGAGAATTGCAAGGGCCAACATGATTTCCAACAACGAAAAGCCGCGACGGCTCTTGCCTGGACAACTGCTTTCTTTGGGAACAGGGAAAAAGAGC
This sequence comes from Rhodopirellula sp., assembly GCA_002689655.1. Lineage (GTDB taxonomy): Bacteria > Planctomycetota > Planctomycetia > Pirellulales > Pirellulaceae > Rubripirellula. Next base: position 50,214 of record NZHC01000136.1, read on the forward strand.
ATCGCGTGCGTCATGGTGCCAAAACCTCGCTAACGGAGGCGCCGCCAGTTATGCCTCGAATCTTCACAACAACTCGCCCCATTGTTGGGTGAGCCAAACTGATTAGAGCGGTACTAGTCGACCCATCCGGGTAGAAGAGCACCGGGCGGCTCCATCCCTGCGCCTGATCCGAGACAGTTAATTGCTCGATTTCCATTGCGCGAGCGGCTGAGACCACATTCACGCTTTTCACCACGATCCCGTCAGGCAATTCAATGGTTTCGATCGCCGTTTCGTCTTCTTCAACGACCACCATGGAGGCCTGATCTGCACCCGTGAGAAGCTCAGATCCTGACCCGGTCTGGTCGATTGCCTCGGTCGCGTCCGAGGCTGAGTAGAAAGGTTTAGCCCTCAAACTTGTGCCTTCAATCATCCCCTCAAGCATGATAACGCGGCCCGACCGCATCGCTTCGACGCGCAACCTGGCCACGCTGCTGCGAACCTGATCCCCGGCACGAACTAGACGCCGGTCATCCAACAGCATGCCCCACTTTGGCATCGTCATCGTTGCGAGAGCAGCAAGAATGGCAATGACAAGCAAGAGCTCGAGCAAGGTGAAAGCTGGTCTGCGTGGCAATGGATTTATCCCGGGCGGGGCGTAGAGAACTTGAGTTACTGCTCCCTCAGTGAGTCTTCCTTGGGGGCAGTCCCGCCCGCAGCGTTCGCGAGCGAGTACGGATCAACTGCCTTCGACGGTGATGTCATCATCAGTGTTCATTTGTTGATCTAGTCCCGAACTTCGCAGTTCAAAACTTCCGCCGTTGACGTTGTATTCTAGGTCATTATCCCAAGAATCCTTTGGAATCTCATCAATGATTGCAGAAACCCATTTGGCTTTCTTTGCAGCATCACTGGGCCCATCGCGAAGCATTTCAAGGCTCTCTGGGAGTCCATTCATGCGTATTTTATACATTTTAACGTTGTCTTTGAGGCCATTCAGTGTTACCTCGGTTGCCGAGACGTTGGCCCCGTCCTGCACGCCGCTGAAGTTGGTTACGCCAATCCCGATGATCATGACGAGGATTGCGAGCACCAAGAGCAACTCGAGCAGAGTAAAGCCACTACGGGCTGAGTGGGATGATCGGTGCGATCGAATGTGATTACGGTAGTGCATTGCCTTTGCCGGACTTTTTCGTGAAGTAAGTGAGTACTTGAATGACGATGACAACATCGTCTCTGCAAATATAATAACCACAGTGTCTAGAGATAGTTTCGATTTCCTTCGGGGCTGGGATTCAGAACCGGGTGGCTTTCATGCCGTACAAACTGACACATTTTGGGGACAATTCGAGACAGCAGCGTGCTCGGCACGAAGCGGACAACCGGCAAAAGTCCCAGAAACCTGCGACTTGGGCGGATTTTCTCCGCAAACGGCGGTAGAATAAGCGTAGAAAGAAATTAATGTTAGTATGGGTCGTTTAAGAAGACTCTTAGCGTCAAATCGGTGGCGCACTCCTGTACCAGCTTCCTTCATCTCCAAAGAACAAAAATGGTAGCTCGCGACGATTCCGTTATCCGCGGCTCTTTGATTGCCTGCCTGATCTTCCTTGTCCTGTCACTGTGCCTGAACTTTTTTCTGTGGCGCCACGGCAATACAGTGGCAACGCAAGAGAAAAACATGAGCGACAGACTTCGTTCTGTTCAGACAGAAGTCGAGAATTTGACAACTCAAGCTTCGCGCATGAAAACCATGCTGGGCGTGGGTAGTTTCACGCAAGCTCAAATCGACGAGATGAAAGAAAACGACTCAGGTGACGCTGACATGGAGCAGATCGAAAAAGACTACGCAATCGCCATGTCTTACTTCCCTGCCGAAACAGAGGCTTCGGAACGAAATTACCCGAAGCTACCCGGTTATCTGGCCAGCACCATTCGAAAACGAAATGGCGAAGTGACTAGCTCACGCACCGAAGAGAAGAAGATCAAGGACAAAGCAACGACCGATGTAGCCATTGCTCAGAAACAGCAAAAACTGGCTGAAACGGAACGTGATAACGCCAATAAAGAGCGTATCAAACTGAGTGATCAGTTCGATGAAGATCGAGATCGCATGATTAAAGAAAAGGAAGATACGAAGGACAAACTCGTCAAGAAGGTAAAAGAATACAATTCATTCCGACAACAAGCAGTTAACGAAACCAACAAGTTGACGCAAAAAGCGAATCAACTTCAGGGCACAATCGACACCCAAAAATTTCAGCTTAATGAACTACGAAGCGATCAGTTTGAAACAACTCAGGGTGAAGTTCGTTATGTTGCCCGTGGTGGAAATATCACGACGATTAATCTCGGTTCTGCAGACGCTCTGAGGCCGGGGATCACTTTCGGAATCATCGATGCGGATGAGACCCGACTCAAAGACGCGAAAGTCAAAGCAACGATACAAGTCACACAAATCCAAGGGCCGCATCTGGCTCAGGCTCGCGTTGTTGCATTTCCCGAAATCCGAAATCCAATTATCCCTGGTGATAAAATCTTCTCGCCGTTTTGGGCCCCCGGGCGCGTCATTAAAATTGCTCTGGCGGGCGATATCGATATTGATGGGGACGGGCGACCTGACAATGAAGCCCTGAAAGGTCAAATCAGAGCAGCCGGTGCAACCGTCGCTGCCGAGGTTACGCCAGCTGGTAGTGTGAGCGGGAAACTTGATGCAACCATTCGATTCATGGTCGTTGGTGATGACCCCGAACTGGGTAACGGGACGGGAGAGGATGACGACGACAATGTTACGAAGATTGCCGCGATGGGACGCGTCCGAGCGAAAGCATCCGAACTCGGACTAACAATCATTCCAGCCTGGAAACTGCAAAGCTACCTGCGAACGTTAAACGACACACTTACGACACCACTTGGGTCGGCTACCCGCGGCGGGGACTTTCCGCCTGAGCCGTATGCGAGCGGAAATCGGTTACGAAACACAGGTGCTGAGCTTTACAATGCCCCTGCGAAAAGACTGCAGAACGGCAACAAGGTCCTGTCGCCCTGAGATATCAAACGGTTCGTGTGGTCAAGATCATTCAGCCGCGTCAGATTCGGCAGATGTTGACAGGAAGGTCGGGCCGCTTTTCCAAACCGAATCGTTGAGCGTTACCGAATCGTTGAGCGCTACCGAATCGTTGAGCGCTACCGAATCGTTGAGCGCTACCGAATCGTTGAGCGTTACCGAATCGTTGAGCGTTACCGAATCGTTGAGCGCTACCGAATCGTTGAACGCTTCGTCGGCTTCACTGATTCCAACGCTTGTCGTGTCAAACACTAG
>NZHC01000137.1 GCA_002689655.1 Rhodopirellula sp.
CCGCCGTGATCATCATGCCCGCCGTGATCATGAGGTGGGTGGAACGCACGCATCAAAAGGAACATGGTCACCACCCCCACGAGAGCAGCCGCACCAGCTTTTGATGCAGAACCCAGCGTGTCGACCGCGTGGGGCATTAAATGCAACAACGCGATACCCAACATTAGTCCACTCACAAAACTCATTAACAGTTGTGTTTTGAGATGAGTCATCTTGACCAAACGAGGCAGACGTCCTCCGACACTAGAAGCTAGGCAGATCACGCAGCAATAACCGACGAGCAAAATTTCGATCGTCATGCTTGACCCACACGAGAAGCGATGAGAGAACGGAAAGTACCGCAGCTGGAATGCACCAGAAAAATAGAAATCATTGGCAAATCCTACGCTATTGCAATTGACTTGCAAGTGGGTCAACATAAGGAGCCGGGGTCAGCGGGAGGTATGTCAACAACCTTGGGTAAGCCCCCTGGATTTTTCATTTTGTGAACGCCAAATGCCGAATAAGTCTGCGAACACCAAGGAGCAATCGAATTGAGCAATCCAGCCCGCGTTCCATCAGACATTCAGTCCACTCAGGATCAAATCCGATCCGTTGGGCTGCGCGCCACTCCTGCAAGGCTGGCGACCCTTTTGCTTGTTCAAGAAAGCAACTCACCACTGACCCACGCTGATGCTGCTAAAGCCTTAGCTTCCAATGGTATCGACAAAGCAACAGTCTTTCGAAACTTGAATGACCTGACAGAGGCAGGACTGGTCCGGCGAACCGAGCTGGGTGATCACGTATGGCGTTTTGAAGCCACCCACGGAGAATCGGGCCATGAAAGCCACCACCCACACTTTGTATGTATCGATTGTGGGTCAGTCACTTGCTTGAACGATTTGCAATTGACGGCCAGCAGCAAAAAACAAAGTGATGACGTGGGCCAAGTGACGGAAATTTTATTGCGTGGACGCTGCAATGACTGCCACTAGGCACGGTGGTGAATTTTTGACCACCTTTGTGACTCAGATCGTGACACTCTTTAGCAGTTCACGATTGATCCACTTGCCATCATCGTTTGCTTCGATTGACTCGGTGCGCGCCTCGTGAGCCCACCGCCAGCATCGTAGTGAAACTGTCACTACCCCCATGACTTGCGCGGCCGACGAGATCCTTAGGCGGCCCGAAACAAATCTCGAAGGCGAATATGCTGGAGTGCAGAAACGGCTTCTGGGCTTGAACTGATAACAAGCCCATGCTTTTCAAAAGCACAACGAGCGATCTACAGCGAGCACCAAAGTGCAGTCAGATACGTTCCTCAATCTGCCGAAAAAACAATCTCTGGTCATCATAAGGATGCATTCGTCCAAGCCCCCGAGTCGACCGGCACCAAGACGAAAACACGGCTGCAAAATTGTCATGCCCACCCAAACTCGTATCGATGGTTAGCCGTTACTCTTCAGACTCATCCAAGCTCATTTCCTCAGCCAATTTGCTTAACTGAAAATCTGAGAAGAAAACTCGAGTTACAGCATCCTCCCCGCGATCAGCATCCGCCTCATCATCACGCTCACTCCCATGAACAACCACTCGAATCGCACCGCTTTTGGGAAGCTGTGAGAGAGGTAGAGTTCCAATCAATTCCTGTTCAAGAAAAACATACCAGTCAGTTTTCTGACGTTCGATGTAAATCACGTGGTACCGCTTGGAGAATCCTGACGGCAAAGGCTCCCGATTAAAGATTGAGACCTCCTCAAAATCACCATTTTTCGTACCCAGGATTGCTTCACCGGAATCAATTCGAAGGGTCCCCCGAGCTTCGCCTGGCTGCGAGAAATCACTAGCAAAGTCGATATCGACAACGCCACCGCCGTCCTCAACCCAAACGAACAGACTGACGCGAAAAAACTCAGCACTTGGCAATCGGCGGGTGAGCGCGCCACGATTAACGGTACAGGCAATCGCTTCCGAACTGTCAGGTGCTTCGACAGTATTCCAAGAACCTGCCATGCTTCCGTCGATCCCCCAACCCGCAAGTGACTTCCCATCATACAAGGGCTCATTTGAAATGACTCGCCTTAGTTCACGCGGCCCTCTGGTTGGCAGTCGCACCCACTTGATTCCCCCAAACACAGACAACAGTAGTATCAACATGAACAAACCGACGAGTACACGTCGGTTCCGCGGCGTTCGCTCACGCACAGTTTTCTCAATGGCCGCCGGTAAGACCTGGCTGGCCTGGCCTTCTGCGTCACCAACTTCCAATTCACTCTTGGTCGCACCAGCGACTGATTCATCATTCGCGGGCTTGGGAAACTCAGTCGTCGGAAAGTGCGCGGGGTTGCTCTGTTCCTCGGTCTCTCGATCTCGCTCAACCGTAGGCTCTTCGCTAATGGCGGGAACGTGTGCAGCAATCGATCCAAGAGAAAACTCTGCAGTTTGACTCGTCATTTCACCGACATCTAGTTGATCGATGGCATCAATCAACATTTCGTAAGAAGGCGGGCGACGCGCACGGTCGGGATCCAGTAACCCCATCAACAGCCGCCATTGGCCATCGGTCAGAGTGGTAGGCAGGTTTTGTACAATCTGACTGGGATTCTGCTTTTGCTTGTACAGGGCCCCGATACTGGCGCCTTTGAAAGGGATTTCACCGAAAAGCAAATTCCATGCGGTTGCTCCAAGTGAATACATATCGGCTCGAAAATCCAGCTCGCCACCGCTGAATTGCTCGGGGGACATGAACGCGGGACTACCAATGATCTTGTCGGCAGTCGTCAGCCTGTTGTCCTGTTGAGCATGGTCGGTGAACATCGCCAAACCGAAATCGGTGATCTTCACAATTCCATTACTCACGGCAGCCGCCACAGCTCCTTCTGGCGCGGGCATCAAAATCAAATTGGCGGGCTTGATGTCACGATGAATCAACCCTTGGCGAGAAGCATGCAAGAGACCAGAAGCCACTTGACGCACGATCTGCCAAACCTGACTTTTGGGTAGCCCAAAACCTGAAGCCACCAGTTGTTCACAACTTGGCCCGGAAATGAACTCCATTGCGAAATAGAACCGGCCCTCGTGTTTTCCAAAATCCAGAGCCTGCACAATATTGGGATGCTGCAATCGAGCGAGCGCCTTTGCCTCAAGCTCAAATCTGGCGGCGGTATTGGAGTCCCCCACACTGCTTACTAGAACCGTTTTCAGAGCAACGACACGTTCAAGATTCAACTGGCGTGCACGGTAAACGACTCCCATGCCTCCACGTCCCACGAAATCAAGAATTTCATACCCAGGCACAACCTCGAGTGGGCGCAACAGGGATTGAACAATTTCAATATCCGATGGCGTCATCAGGCCTCGCTGCAAAGCATCCTGTGCCACAACATGGCCGTCTTCACCAATCGGCTTTCGCAGCATCTCAGCTTCCTGAGCAGACACAAAGTTCAATTCGACGCACTTGTCAATGAACTGCGTTGCCTGCTGAATCGTTCGCTCGGTTGGCATGAGGAAACCTTCGTCGCAATTAATCGCCCAGCTTGGCCAGTTGTTTCAGAATTGAATCAACCGTTGGGCGATCGGCAATTGATTCGCCAACATAGGCAAACCGAACACGCCCTTCGCGATCAATGATGTAGGTCGAAGGCTTTGCCAAATCTGATCGAATCCCAAGTTGGTCCACTGAGGACAGGTTGATATCCAGTAAGATCGGATAGGGGATTTCCTCGTTTGGAATCTGCCCTTTTCTTATCCTCTTCTCAAGTTCGTCGATCTTTACCGCTTCCTCGGCATTCTCGGTGGGAAAGATCACTGCCAATTGAGCGTTATATGGCTCTAGTTCCTCGAATCTTCTTGCCCACCGAGATGTCTGCGAGGCGCAGTAAACGCAAACTCCTCCGTACCAACCACGCGTGATGACCAGCACCAAATAATCCTCTGTCATGATGTCTGACAATTGAACTTCCTTACCCTCAGGATCAGAAAAGACAAGAGTCGAAAAATCATCGATCGTGATCGGCTGCGATTCGGATACCTGCATGAACTGAATGCCGTCGTCGGGCATTCCATCGCAGCCCACAATGCTACTAACAATGCAAATCACAAGAAAGAATGCAAAACCAAGACCAAAACCAAAACGTACCGTTGCCATGCGACACCCAGAAGAATAATTCTCACACTAATGGTAGCAGGGCCAACCAGCCCTGCCACAACACCCCTATGATACCCGGTTCCAGCCAATCACAATCGCTATCGAAAAAATCGTGAAAGAAACCTAGACAAGCCACACTCGGCGAAATTCGCTACAGACAAACAGAAGCAAACAGGTGGCATTTGCCGCATGCATTGACAATGAAGCAATCTCAGCCGATAGCCAATATCGCCACAAACAGGGGGACGTCTTGGCGATTTCCACCTGAGATCCCAGTAAGCCCAGTCTGTCAATAGAGCGACACCTTCCAACGCATGGAAGAGCAACCTTACCGCCGTGAACTGATCCGACCACGAAAACCGGCCTAAGCTGTTATTCAAGCCCCTAACTTTCTATCCAATTATTTTCCTATGATTCACGTAATTGCCCAAATTGACCTCCATCCCGGAAGCCGAAAAGCCTTCGTTGTGGAATTCGACCAAGTTGTCGCCAAGGTCAGGGCCGAAGCTGGCTGCATCGAATATGGCGCAGCAGTAGACGCCGCCAGCGATCTGGAGCGTCAGCACGTTGATCCTGATCGTGTGATGATCATTGAAAAGTGGGAAACGCTCAGTCACCTGCAAGACCATCTGACGGCACCTCACATGCTTGAATACCGCGAACGCGTGGGTGAGATGATTCTTAATGCCCAGCTGAATATTCTCGATCCTGCTTGAGATCCAACTCACCAAGTGTGCTTTTCACCAGCGCCAGCTTGATCCGACCAGACCCACTGCGTTACTGCTTCAGCACGCTACTTTCCTGCTTGCAATGCTCGAGCGTCAATAAGGCAAAAGCCGTCCCATACGGTTTGTGATAACTGTACAGGGGATAATCAAACCAGGATCCATCCTGTTCTTGACGCTTGATGATTCGATCAGCCAAATGCTGTTGATAAAGCTGACGCTCGTCATCCGGAAGCTGAGAAATGCAAAGCCCCCCGTAGTACATTCCAAAGTAGTAAAAGTACCCTGCGACCGCAGCATGTGACTCATGTGGAATTGGTCGTTTGCGTCCCATGTCCAGCCAGCCGTGACGAGTGATCAGTCGACCCAGCCACTCTTTCAACACTTCATCGGTGATGTGTTTGTCACCCCACAAACGCAAGGCAACGTTGCCAGCCTGCGAACGCCCCAGACTTCCACACGGCCGATTGATCAAAGCCATCGCTCTGGCTTTGTCGGTCGGAACTCTCATCGTGTACATAAAACTTGAATCTGGCTTCCGCATCATTTTGGTGGCTTCAATCGCTCGCGTCACCATCCGCCCATCCGCCTCAACCCCAATTTTCTTGGCCCGAGCCAATGCAACCAAGACCGCTGCATTAACGAAACTGCACGACGGATTTATGGGCTGACTCATTCCACTGCCGTAATAGAACCACCCTCCATGAATCGACTGCCAGCGTTCCAAACCCGTCATGTGCATACGGATGGCAGCCGCAAGTGTCGACCTTTCTGCTTGACTCGCTGAAAGCTGATGCAGACGTGAAAATGTCTGAATGCAGTAGCAGTGAGCCCAAACATTGGGAAGATCGGTTGGCCCTGCGCGTTTGATAGTGCCTGTTCGATCCAATAAGAAGCGCAACGCTCGCAGACGCGCCTGTTCAATCGACCTTCCACCTTTCGTATCTGCCAACAGTGCTTCCAAGCACATTGCAGTCACGGCAATGTCAAACGACCTGAACGCTCCAGGCACAGGATCACTGTCTACTCCTCCTGTCCACTGGGGCCCTCCCCAACCACCATCGTAACGCTGAGTTGAAATCAGAAACTCGATTCCTTTGACAAACGCGAGTTCTAGCTGACTTTCGTCAAAATCGGCAAGCTGTTGAGGGCATTGATGCCGCGACTCTTCGCAACGCGCTTCACGCGTTACGTTTACTTGCAACACGCAAAAAACCGGCAAGCAGACCGCCACCGCCCAGCGTCTTCTCGATCTTCTCACGCAACTTGGATAGCTAACAGCGGATGACATTCAAAATCCTTTACGTTCGGCGGAAAAGACATTCCCAACTGGCTTGGCGGGAAGCGTCATTTTCCAATCAGCAAGGAGCGATTCCATCTCCTTAACAACCACTGGTTGACTTGCACTCACATCTTGTTTTTCAAAGGGATCCGCCCGCAGATCAAACAATTCGCAATAACTGCCAGCTTTGTTGCAAACCAGTTTCCAATGATCAACCACAACAGCATACGAGACCCAATGAAACGGCTGCTTTTCCCTTGCCGGCCACGGAGACTGCATTTTCCAAAACAGCGGCTTTTCTCGGCTTGCAGCGACCTTACCCGTGAGCGTCAACACCTGACTAACACCATCAGGCTGATAATTCCCAGGCAGCTTCACATTTGCTAATTCACAAAAGGTTGGAAGCAAGTCCACAGCTGAAACCAGGGAAACATCATCAATAACACCAGCGGGTATTTTCCCGGGCCAACGCGCAATGAAGGGCACACCAATCCCACCTTCAAATAACGAACTTTTGTAACCGTTACGGCCACCTGTAATCCCCTTGGCGGCAGCAATGCCATACCCGGCTCCGGTAGCAGTATCGTGCATCAAGCCAAGTTCAGTGGGGCGTGATGCTCGTGCGGGACCGTTATCGGAACTAAAAATGACCACTGTATTATCGGTGATCCCCAAACGGTCCAGAGTGTCAAGTACGTCACCGATCCTGTCATCAGCGTGCGACAACACTGAGGCATAAATATTATCTTCTTCACTTTCCATCTCGCGAAACCGCCAACGGTATTTCGGCACCGTGTGAAATGGTGTGTGCGGTTCATGCAACCACAAATTGATAAAAAATGGCTTGGCTGCTTGCTGACTTTTCTCGATAAACTTAATTGCATTACGGGCATCTTCATGAACAGGCATCTGTTCACCTGCGCAATTGAAAGCACCATACTCGTCGTACCCATACTCACCCGGCAAAGGTGAATCTGGGATCATGTTATTGGCTAGGTGCCACTTGCCAAAGTGTGCCGTCGCGTATCCAGCCTTCTGCAAAAATCTTGGCAACAACGGTGCGTCCAGACTTAACCAGTCAGGCATATTTCGCTTGGCATTGCTGGGCACCCAGGCAAAGTGCCCGTCGATGTTGTAGCGTGCAGGAAATTGCCCCGTCAGCACCGCAGTACGACTTGGCGAACAGACCCCGCTGGCAACCGTAAAGCGATGAAAATCTGTTCCTTCACGTGCCAAACGATCAATGTTCGGTGTCTTGATATACGGATGCCCATGGCACCCAAGGTCTCCCCAACCCCAATCATCTGCAAAGATGAACACGATATTCGGCTGCTGGCCGCGAGTTACCGGAGCACACAACACCAAAACAGTGAAAACAAAGATGATGAATCGCATCAACAGGTTCGACCTGGGTTCCGAGGGAGACTGAGTTTCTTCGTATTCCTTAGCATAGCCGCAAACCCGAAAATCTGCTTGCAATGGCGCTGCGTTTTATAACCGGTCTCCGCACTTTGATTCATTCTTGATTTACCACTGCTGCGGCCCTCCGGTGCACGACAAAACAGTAGATCTTGTGGTATTCTCTTCGATCTCAACTGCTGACAGGAAACGATTAAATGTCGGAATATCAAATCCTTGCGGTCATTGCCGCGTTTGTCTTCGCATACTGCCTGGTAGCAGCACGACTGGCACGCACCCAATTCAATGGCCCCCTCATTTATGTAGCCTGCGGACTGATTCTGGGTCCGTATTGCCTGAACCTTGTGGCAATGGACGTTGACGGCGAAACACTCAAAACACTGGCTGAGATCACGCTTGCTGTCGTCCTTTTCACCGATTCAGCTGGCGCCAACCTACCAGTACTGCGGCGCGTCAGGCGTTTGCCAGTACGCCTGCTTCTGATTGGTTTACCTCTCACGATCGCTTTCGGATTTTTCAGCGGTAGCGTGCTCTATTCCAATCTCACTTGGATTGAACTTGCCTTACTGGCGACGATGCTGGCCCCCACGGATGCAGCACTTGGTCAGGCAGTTATCAACAATGAAGCCGTCCCCAGTTCAGTTCGTGAAGGTCTGAATGTCGAGAGTGGTTTGAACGATGGCATCTGCGTTCCTGTACTTCTCCTGTTCCTCGCAATCTCTGCAGACTCCCTTGACCAAGGCGCAGTATTCATCCAAATGCTGGAACTACCTCTTCAAGCCATTGGTATTGGGAGCTTGATAGGTATCGCCTCGGCGTTGATTGGTTGCATTTCCATCAATGCATCGGTCAAACGCGACTGGATTGACGGAGCGTGGACGCAAATTCCGGTGATTGCATTGGCAGTCGTGTGCTTTGCCATCTCTCAATGGCTCGGTGGCAGTGGATTCATTGCCTGCTTTGTAGGGGGCCTGGTCTTTGGAGGATTGATTCGAGAGCAAAAGCAACCCTTACTCAAAGCCGCAGACGGAACCGGCGATGTTCTTTCCATGATCACATGGTTCATCTTTGGAGCCCTGTTCATCGGCGATTGCCTGCTGGCTCCGGAGTGGCGTGCCATCGCCTATGCATTGCTGAGCCTGACCGTTGTACGGATCATTCCCGTTTTCCTATCGGTCATTGGGATGGGGCTACAGAGTGACAGCAAGTTGTTCATGGGTTGGTTTGGACCCCGAGGGCTCGCCAGCATCGTCTTCATCGTGATGGTCAACGAAGCTGATCTTCCGGGATCGAAAACCCTCGTGCAAGCCGTCACTTGGACAGTATTGCTGAGTGTGATTCTGCATGGAATCACAGCCAACCCACTTGCCAACCTCTATGCAAAGCGAGTCGAAGCACGTGGCAAGACAGTCTGAGCAGAGATCCTGCCCCGCCATTGGGAAAACCACTGACAGTCGCCGACAGTCCCGTCGAATGCTTCTCAACGTAGAACGTAATGGCACAGCCTGCTAACCTTTAACCATCGACATGACGGCAACTGCAATGCCAACGTTCTCATGTAAGCGGCCCCGCCCGTCTCAATCAGATCATCCGAGATTCCAAGCACCTATGAATCCAGTCGTTAACTGCAGCGTGTCGAAACACAGCCTGACCGCTCTGAAATCCAAAGTCCCGCACCCCAATCCGACACTGCGGACTGCTCTTTTCGTGCTTTTGCTGTCCCTGACGTCAGCCGCATCACCGAGTAACACCCAGGGGGCAGAACCCAAGTCACCTCGCAACATCCTGTTCATCGCGGTTGATGACTTGAACGATTGGGTAGGGGCCCTTGGTGGCCATCCCCAAGCGGTCACGCCGAATATGGACCAATTGGCTGAACGGGGCTTATTGTTCACCAATGCCCACTGCACCGCGCCTGGTTGCAACGCGTCTCGCACCAGCCTGTTGATGGGGCTTCGACCCTCCACCACCGGCATTTATCAAAATGCACACGACTGGCGAAACACGTCGCTCGTCAAATCAGCTGTTCATTTGCCGCAACACTTCAAGAACCATGGTTACAAGACGCTGGGAGCTGGCAAACTCTTCCACGCGCACACCTTTTTTGACCCCAAGTATCTTTCCGGTTTCAGCGACCCCAAGGCATGGGATGCTTACTTTCCCTCGCTGACTCAACAGATGCCTGCCGAAGCCGTCCCCGCAGCCTGGCCTGTCAACAGCAGCAAAGATTTTTATGGCGGACACTTTGATTGGTCACCGCTTCAGATTCGGACTTCCGAGATGGCTGACGCAAAAGTGGTCGCATGGGCCAAGCAGCAACTCGCTAAAACACACGAGAAACCTCTTTTCCTGTCAGTCGGCATTTATCGTCCGCACGTACCCTGGTATGCGCCACAAGAATACTTCGATCGTTTTCCATTGGAATCAATCCAGCTGCCCAAGCACCTCGACCAGGACGTTTCAGACCTGCCTGACGCAGCCATAAAGCTAACCAAAAGCGAGTGGCATGAGTGGATTGTTGCCAACGAACAATGGAAAAATGCTGTGCAAGGCTACCTCGCGTCGCTTGCGTTTGCTGACGACATGGTCGGAGAACTTCTTGCTGCTTTGGACTCGGGACCTCTTGCAGGTAATACGACGGTCATCCTGTGGGGTGACCACGGTTATCATCTCGGAGAGAAACAACACTGGGAGAAATTCGCACTGTGGGAAAATACAACGCACGTCCCACTGATGGTGGTGGCTCCCGAACACACCACACCCAACACGCGATGCGATACGCCGGTGAGTCTGCTTGATCTCTATCCCACATTGATTGAGCTGTGTGGGCTTGAAACGCCCCCCCAAAAGCTCGAAGGCAAAAGCTTCGTCAACCTGCTCAAAAACCCGGACACGGAATCAGAGCGGGTTGCCATCACCACTCAAGGCAAAAACAACCACGCCGTGCGCTCACGCAACCACCGCTACATCCAGTACGCCGATGGCAGCCAAGAACTTTACGATCATGAAAATGATCCTCATGAGTGGACCAACGTGGCAGCAGATCAACGATACAACGAGATTAAGAAACGACTTGCAAGTTTCATTCCCACCGCCAATGCAGAGCCACTGCTACCTCCAAAAAAATCCGACACCAATTGAGTTCCTGTCATCCATGATCACGCTGCATTGGGGGATCGGTTCTTCTGTCACGACCGTCCAGTCAAAGCCGCGACTCACTGGTGAACGACTGTCAGACGCTTTGGCACCGGCAAAACCGATCCATATGTACTCACCACAGACGGCGGCGTGACCGTTACCCAGGAGTCAGGTTGCGGTGAGATTCGTCGCGGCGAGACTGGATCAAGGACGCCCTGCCAGCCAGAAAACGCTGACTTCCAGGATCCGCTAAACTTTCACTCTCCTTCCACAGCCGCTTCCAACCCTACCGTGGCCTGCATGAGATCAACACTTTTTGCCCTGACCCTGCTCACGACAACGCTTGCGACGTCATTCGCTGAGGAGGCCGTCCAATTCAATCGTGACATCCGACCGATCCTATCGGAAAAATGCTGGTTTTGTCATGGTCCTGATGCTGAGCATCGCGAGGCAGACCTGCGACTGGACCAGGAGCCTGCCGTCAAACAGGGTGGTGTTTTCTCGCAACCCGTCGAAGACAGCACATTTCACCAGCGGATCACATCGAGCGACCCAGAGACCCAGATGCCTCCACCCGAATCGGGAAAGTCGCTCACCGCTGACGAGATCCAACTCCTGATGCGTTGGCAAGTCCAAGGGGCCGAGTACGAGGGACACTGGGCCTTTTCTCCTGCCAAATCAGTCATTCCTCAAAACGACCCAAACGACACATGGCCCAGAAACACCATTGACCGCTTTGTCTTGCAGCGTTTACGCAAGAAGAATCTGTCTCCTGCCGACGAAGCTGACAAGCACACCCTGCTACGTCGACTTGCTCTCGATTTGACGGGACTCCCACCCTCCAAATCTGAGATCGACGCGTTTGCAAACGACCCATCACCGAACGCCTATGAACAGGCCGTCGACCGACTATTGGGCTCAGATCAGTACGGGGAACACATGGCAAGGTTCTGGCTTGATGCGGCCAGATACGCTGACACGAACGGCTATCAATATGATTTAGAACGTGAGCAATGGGTTTGGCGTGACTGGGTCATCCACGCACTGAATACCAACATGCCATTTGACCAATTCACGATCGAACAACTCGCAGGGGACCTGATCCCCGGAGCCACCGACCAACAAAAGCTGGCAACCGGCTTTCACCGCAATCACCCGATCACGATCGAAGGTGGGGTGATCGACGAAGAATATCGGACGGAATATGTCGTCGATCGAGTTGCTACGACTGCAACGGTGTGGATGGGNCTGACCATGACTTGCAGTCGCTGNCACGATCACAAGTACGATCCCATTTCGCAAAANGACTTCTATCGTTTTTTTGCTTTCTTCAACAATGTGTCTGAGCGTGGTCTCAATGGNTTCAACCCCAAAGCNCAAGTGCCGTCGCCTTACATGGCGAAACAACTTGNAGAAGCCAATCAAGCCATCAGCANAGCAGAAGAGCAACTCAGGCAAGCGGCGAAACGCTCTGGTCTGACCATGAACCAACTGCAGCAGGCACCACCTATCGAAAACAAATGGNCTGTCGTCGTTCCCGNCAAGATGACCTCCAAGGGCAACGCTGATTTCAATATCAAGGANGANAAAAGTGTTCTCCTGACCGGNCCCAACATTCCCAATGACATGTATGAGCTCGTNCTCAACAGCGATGAGAAGACNATNAGCGCGATCAGGATCGAGGCGTTGCGTGANGCTTCGACCGTCAATGGTGGCGCAGGNCGGGGCAGNAATGGCAACTTTGTACTCAGCGAGGTAGAAATTGAAGCGGCATCTCNGGACCAACCCAGCGAATTCAAAAAGGTCCCGATTGCCAGAGCNGATGCCGATTATTCNCAGGCAAATTATTCCATCAACCTTGCAATCGACGGCAANGTTGACCGCACGGGATGGGCGGTCGATGGNAATACNAAAATCGAGGACCGAACTGCTGTCTTCTCNTTCCAAAAGCCGATNGGATTTCCCAATGGCACGATTCTTCGGGTNAGAATGAAGCACGAGTATGGNGGATCNCATCAAATTGCAAGATTCCGTACTGCCCTGCATCTGTCGNAGAAACCACCCACACCNATTNCNCTCTCAAAGATCATTGAAAAACCAATCTCNCAACGCAGTGAGACTGAACAGCGTGAACTGCGTGACTGGTGGCTCCTCAGCNTGNGNTCCCANGAAGTGCGTGAAGCGGTNANCAANCTCAAACNATTGGANCAACAGCGAACNGAGTTGAGTTCCGGTTATCCCGCCACGATGGTCATGAATGAATTNCCNAAACCNCGAAAAACNCANGTNCTGATCCGGGGAGAATATGACAAATTTGGTGANGAGGTTCAGTCGGCAACACCGGCAACACTTCCNCCCATGGCNGCAGANTTCCCGCGTAATCGTCTGGGACTGGCAAAATGGCTGGTAANGCCAGATCATCCATTGACCGCCCGCGTCACGGTCAATCGTTTCTGGCAACAGCTGTTTGGAACAGGAATTGTCAAAACGGCGGCAGACTTTGGCTCGCAAGGAGACTGGCCAAGCCACCCTGAATTACTTGACTGGCTTGCNATCAACTTTGTGGAATCCGGTTGGGATATCAAAGCTTTNTTGAAACAGATCGTGATGTCATCGACCTACCGACAATCAGGAGTAACCACCCCGGAAACGCTGCAGNAAGATCCAGAGAACCGGCTACTNTCCCGTGGTCCACGNTTGCGATTGGATGCAGAAGTCATNCGGGACAGCGCCTTGTTTGCAAGCGGTCTGCTNTCCNANCGTGTGGGNGGCCCGAGCGTCTTCCCTTATCACCCAACNGGCTTGTGGCAGGAAATCAATAACCGCCCTGGNTACTCAAGAACTTACAAACAGGACAGTGGCGAAAAACTGTACCGACGCAGCATGTATACCTTCTGGAAACGTACCGTACCGCCNCCCTCNATGGCCGCTTTTGATGCNCCGGAACGNGAGTATTGCCAGATCAGCCGCTCACGGACCAACACTCCACTGCAAGCATTTGTAATGCTGCACGATCCNCANTTCGTTGAAGCTGCCCGACACCTTGCGGGCCAGATGCTCAAATCTGCCGACACGGACAGGCAGCGAATTCGCGATGGGTTCCANCGCTGCCANACACGCCCACCCACGGANNANGANACNGCTGTGCTACTTGCCGAACTGAAGGCACGCACCGGGCAATACCAGTCGGATCCTGAATCGGCAAAGCAATTACTTGCTGTNGGCGAATCTGAAGTTGATTCGACCTTGGCACCCACGGAACTTGCCGCATGGACCTCCGTAGCCCGGGTCATGATGAACTTGAGTGAATTTGTGACCAAGCCCTGANCCTCGTTCTGNTTTCCACCACCCGCTCTCTGTGTTCTTTCCGACTCAAGATTGATCCCGNAACACCNCCACTCNTTGCCATCGAACTCAGCCATGAAACCGCATCTGCAATCCCNACAGCTGCTTGAATCNCAACTCATNACCAACCGGNGGCATTTCTTTGCGCGTGGCGGAATGGGCGCAGCCGCNTTGGCCTCNCTGCTGAATNCGGATGTNGCCACGGCGGCCTCGTCCTTGGCCGCAAANAACGGNCCNGGATATGGACCGGGTCAACCGGGNCCCACCCATTTTCCCGCCANAGCCAAACGAGTGATTTANCTTTGCCAGTCTGGTGCNCCTTCACAAATCGACACGTTTGANTACAAGCCATCATTNGANAAGCTGAATGGACAAAACCTGCCNGATTCAATCAGAGATGGGCAACGNTTGACGGGAATGACCTCACGGCAAGCNTCATTTCCNGTNGCAAAATCATTCATGCCGTTTCGCCAACACGGCAAATCGGGTCANTGGATNAGCGATNTGNTGCCGTGGCATGGAAAAATTGCNGATGACATCTGCATCATCCGCTCGATGTACACCGAAGCGATCAACCATGATCCTGCNATCACGTTTTTNCAAACNGGCCACCAACAACCNGGACGNCCNAGTCTCGGTGCCTGGCTCAGTTACGGNCTTGGNAGCGAGAGNAATGANCTTCCANCATTTGTNGTGATGCTGGACAAGAATACGGATTCCCANGCTCAGCCNCTGTACGCAAGACTNTGGGGTAGCGCTNTNCTGCCNTCGAATCATCAGGGCGTCAAATTGCGTTCATCGGGTGACCCTGTGCTTTACCTGAATGATCCCACGGGAGCCGANCGGNNCGATCGACGACGTTTTCTCGACTCCATTGCCAAGATGAATCAATTGCGGCGTGAATCTGTCGGCGACCCTGAGATTGACACTCGTATTTCCGCCTATGAAATGGCGTATCGAATGCAGACNTCGGTTCCNGACCTGACCAACNTCANCGACGAAACGCAGGACACGCTCGATCTCTACGGNCCTGATGCAAAGATTCCGGGNACCCACGCNGCCAACTGCTTNNTGGCACGAAGGCTGGCCGAACGGGGCGTNCGTTTCATTCAGATTTACCATCGCGGTTGGGATCACCATGGAGGTCTTCCCGGGCGACATCCCAAGCTGGCCAAAGAGGTTGACCAGGGATCCGCAGCATTGGTCATGGACCTGAAACAACGNGGNATGCTGGAAGACACNCTCGTTGTTTGGGGNGGTGAATTCGGGCGTACNGNGTACCGNCAGGGNGGGAACGAAAGCAGCTACGGGCGAGATCATCACCCNCGTTGNTTTTCCATCTGGATGGCAGGAGGCGGAGTTCGTGGAGGNATCAGCTACGGNGAAACGGATGACTGGGGATACAACATCATTGATCGGGANCGCTACGGTGTTCACGTGCATGATCTTAANGCGACCATTCTTCACTTGATGGGTCTGGATCACGAAAAGCTCAGCTACNNATACCAGGGCCTCGATTATCGNCTCACCGGTGTCGANCCGCACAANCCNGTGAAAGACATNNTGCTTTAGGNANCACANGCGGCGNCCTGAGACAATCNANNGCAAACACNCTTTANTANCTGGCAGATCGATGCTTCTTTCTGAACTTACCTGGCAAGACGTCGACCGTCTGGATCGCGATACACCTGTCATTGTGCCTGTCGCNGCATTGGAGCAACACGGNCTGCANATGCCAGTNTTCACNGACAGNCTGCTGCTTGACGCCATCATCGAACAGGCACACCCCTCNTTCACNGANAACNCTCTGGTNCTTCCGNTGACNTGGCTTGGCAACTCTCACCACCANNTGGATTTCCCCGGNACGGTCTCNGCAGNACCACGGCTTTGGATCGACATGCTNTCAGGNCTNGTNGACAANTTCATCACACACGGNTTCAANCGGNTTGTCGTGNTCAATGGCCATGGNGGNAACGANGTNCCTGGNCGNCAGGCGATGTTCGAGANCAGGCAGCGGTACCGCGAACGCAACGACCTGCTTCTTTTGTTTNCCACCTACTGGAACCTGATANAAACGCCACNATCAGTGGTCGCCGAACTGGAACAGGGCGAAATGGGACACGCCTGNGAATGGGAAACNTCAATGATTCTGCATCTTCGACCTGACCTNGTGAANCAACATGAGGAAGTNAAGGCNGTGTCNCAAAGCGGCTCATTCCAGCCNGCCCAACGTGCATGGACCATGCCAGATCGTTCTCAGGNNGGTCACATCGGATCCCCNGCAAANGCTTCTGCTCGCAAGGGCGAGGNNTTGCTGGGNCTGTTCTCTCAAGGAGTCTCCGATCTGATCCAACGCGTGATCCGCTGGGACGGCCACTCATGGGACGGTTGAATCGGAGGAGGATTTGCATCGACAATCATGCNAATGCGTCCACGGTGACGCAGACGCCTTCCCATCCATCGATCCAAAAGCCTTAAACTGATGGCTGGCAACGTGCCCCCGCCATGCGGGTCTGNCTTCCTGNTTCAAGAACCCATNCGCCACCCACNGTAAAACCATGGAACGTCGTCGCTTTCTGAAATCTGCCGGTCTCGGCAGTGCNTTTCTGGCTGCTCCCTTGTCGGGTTCGNTTNCCCCGNCCAACGTCGCGGCGACTCCGGCCCGGCCTGAGCGTCGTCCAAGAATCGCATTTTTGGGAACCGTCGTCAGGCGGCATTCCCATGCCCAGCATTTTCTCGATCGCCACACNCTTGGTTACACATGGAATGGCAGATGGCAGGAACCNCGCATCGAAGTNGGTTCAGTGTTCATTGATCAGTTCCCGAAAGAGGATCTTGCNAAAAGCAGGATCAAACGNCATGACCTCGACCTCTATCCNACCATNGAAGAAGCACTGACTCTNGGNGGAAGCAAACTTGCTGTCGATGGCGTNGTNCTGATCGGGGANCANGGCGATTACCCAACCAANGANAAGGGCCAGCATTTGTATCCCCGCTACGACTGGTTCAAAAAGGTCGTCAAAGTGTTTGAAGACAGCGGCCGCAGTGTTCCTGTCTTCAATGACAAACACCTGTCAACCGNCTGGNACGAATGCGTCGAGATGGTNGANGACTCACGACGACTNGNCTTCGCATTTCTGGCCGGTTCTTCACTTCCGGTGACNCGCCGGATGCCTGCGATCGACATGCCGTTAGGAACTCGNTTGAAAGAGAGTGTGTGCGTGGCTTATGGCGGCGTTGACAGCTATGACATCCACGCTTTGGAAACNGCCCAGTGCATGTCGGAACGAAGACAGGGTGGTGAAACCGGGGTCACGCAGATCCATGCGTTGCAGGGCGAGAATCTCTGGAACCGACTCGCTGCAGAAGACTGCCAGACCACGCGAAAACTGATTGTGTCAGCACTCACACGCAGTCACAACTTGCCCGTCAAAGAGGGTTTTCCCACCGCTCCGGTTTCCATGGAATGGCTGCAGAGCAACATGCCCAATTCAATCGGTTATCTCGTGGAACATCGCGACGGCCTGAGAACCACGATGCTACTCACGGGAATCAGGGACTTTAATTATGCGGGAATGACCGAAGATGGAAAAGTGATTTCCTGCCAAATGTATCTGCCCATGCCCAGANCNTGGCTCAACNACAGCGGACTTCTTCAATCCACTGGCAAGNCACATTGAAACGACNATCATCGAGNGAAAATCTCCCTACCCCGTGGAGCGNACGCTGCTGACATCGGGCATGGTGATCGGTGGNGTTGACAGTCTCTTTCAATCANAGAAACCAGTNCCGACCCCACATCTGAATATCGCCTATGCTCCNNNCCCGNAATCGACTTTCTGGANNGATTGAAGATGATNNCGGTGTGANANGCNANCTGCGNNATGCGTTNTGNCTTGNNGCTNTTTGCATCGAANNANANNGAACGCNAAATCACCACGATGGCGTGATGGCATTTTGCGNCCATCCNGCATGATTCNGACGTGGTGATGTNNGACGCCACGCGTTACACTGTTCGCCCGCTGAGCAGACAGACGGATGTCACCGATNATGAGANNCGCNCGGCGGCAGNNNCATTCCCNGATCNCTTGGTGCCCCNCNGACACGAGCAACCNATGACGGCCATCCTTGGCATNTCGGCCTTCTATCACGACTCNGCCGCCGCTCTGGTGGTCGATGGTGAAATCATTGCCGCTGCTCAGGAAGAACGATTCACACGCAAAAAACATGACCACAACTTCCCGCACCACGCGGTGCAATATTGTTTGGAAGAAGCAAAGCTGACACCTGAGCAACTCGACTACGTGGGCTTCTACGACAAGCCACTCACCAAATTTGAGCGGTTACTTGAAACGTATCTCGCTTTTGCACCCTCGGGTTATCGTTCGTTCCGTCAGGCGATCCCCTTGTGGCTAAAACAGAAACTGCACCTGCCTCGAGAACTCGGGCGAGGACTTGAGCAACGATATTCAGGACGATACGTCTTCACGGATCACCACGAGTCGCATGCTGCCAGTGCGTTCTTTCCATCTCCCTTTGACGAAACCGCGATCCTGACTCTTGATGGCGTGGGNGAATGGTCAACAGCATGTTTTGGAACTGGCCGCGGGAACAAGATTGCGCTGAGCCATGAAATCCGCTTTCCCCATTCTCTGGGCCTGCTTTACTCCGCGATGACCTACTACACCGGTTTTCGCGTCAACAGCGGGGAATACAAATTAATGGGTCTTGCGCCCTATGGTGAACCAAGATACCAAACGCAGATTTTGGATCATGTAATGGATGTGAAGGAAGATGGTTCTTTTCACATGGACATGAGCTTCTTCAATTACTGCCAAGGTCTGACGATGACCTCCGGCAAGTTCCATCAGCTGTTCGGTGGACCACCGAGAACTCCGGAATCGGAGATCACTCAACGTGAAATGGACCTTGCTGCCTCCGTCCAAGCGGTGACTGAGGAAATCATGCTTCGCATGTCACGTCATGTTCATGCGCAAACAGGCTGCCGCAACCTCGTTCTGGCAGGTGGAGTGGCACTGAACTGTGTCGGCAATGGACGGCTACTTCGAGAAGGTCCGTTCGATGACATCTGGATCCAGCCAGCAGCAGGTGATGCAGGCGGCGCACTGGGCAACGCACTCTTCATCTGGCACCAACTACTCGACCAGCCCCGAGTCCCCGATCCGCACGATTCACAAAAAGGCTCTTTTCTTGGCCCCCAGTACACGGATGCNCAAGTCGCAGCAAGTCTGCAGCAGGACGATGCTGTCTATCAGCACTTTGAATCAGATCAACAACTGTGTGATGCGGTTGCTGCACTGATTGCTGAACAAAAGGTCGTCGGCTGGTTTCAGGGGCGAATGGAATTCGGACCGCGAGCGCTGGGTGGACGCAGCATTCTTGGCGACGCCAGAAGCGTTGAAATGCAATCGNTCATGAACCGGAAGATCAAATTCCGCGAATCATTTCGCCCGTTTGCCCCAATGGTGCTNGATNCACNCAAACAGGATTATTTTGAANTGGCCCCNTCCCACCAAAGTCCTTACATGCTTCAGGTTGCCCCGGTTCANGAGCAGCTCCGGACACAGCCATCNTCTGAGCAGCAACAGGCTTTCGGCATCGACAGACTGAACTATGCTCGATCAANGATCCCTGCTGTCACCCACGTTGACTATTCGGCACGCATCCAGACGATTGATGAAACACGAAATCCGCTGATGCACCANTTGCTGACGGCATTCCATCAACTCACCGGATGCCCNGTCATCATCAACACCAGTTTCAATGTCCGAAGTGAACCCATTGTCTGCACGCCACAGCAGGCTTTCCGGTGCTTCATGACCACCGACATGGATGCGTTGGTGATAGGACGACACCTGCTGCGAAAAACGGTACAGGAAAAAACGACGACAGCGACACAACGGCAGCAGCACTTGATGCAATTCCCGCTCGACTGAATACCTCGACTGAATACCTCGACTGAATACCTCGACTGAGCCTCCTACTTTCATGAAACTGATCGAACTCAACTGGTCGCCTTCCGATCGGCAGCTCCGACAATTCGGTGCTGTTTGCATGATCGCGTTGCCAAGCGTGGGATGGATATGGGGCATCAGCAACCTGCCTATGCTGGTTATTTCCATTCTGGGAATCACATTGGCATTAGCAGGATGGGTAAAACCCCGGATACTGAAACCTGCGTTCTTGACACTGATGCTTGTGACGAGTCCCATCGGTATCTTCGTGGGGGAGGTTTCAATGATTATGATCTACTTCGGTCTGTTTCTTCCTTTCAGCCTTGTGTTTCGCATCATCGGACGTGATGCTCTGCAAATGAAGAGGTCCAAATCGGCAACCAGTTATTGGCAGAAGCGACAACAACCCACCGACGTCAGCACCTATTACCGTCAGTCTTAAGTCCTCCACGCAACGTCAAATCGCGGATTCCCGGCATGCCCCCATCTGAAGAAAAAAACGAATTCGAACAGGCAGGCAACGAAAAACCGTTGTCGCTGGTTCAGGAGTTCGCTCTTTTTATCACGGAAAACAAAAAGTGGTGGCTCATCCCAATCCTGTTGGTTTTTGGCTTGATCAGCTTGCTTGTGACTCTCGGAGCCACGGGTGCTGGCCCCTTTATCTACACACTTTTCTAGAATTGGCTACGGCCGTGTGCCTCCGGGGTGTCGATCGGTGGTACCAACTCAGGCACCGCTGCTCTGGCAATTCCGTGTGTGACCATGCTGACAGGAAACGGCGAGACACATGCAATCCACTCACCGTGCATTTGCGACCCAAGACCTGCATGCTTGATGCGTCATTGCATGACCAGCAAGGTCTTTTGCCACGTTGCCCATCCCACGGTTGCTTCTTGTTCACGACGAAAAAAGCTGTTTTCTGGATGATGTGATTTTTTCACCATTTTTGGAAAACAATTCAGAATCTCTGAGATGGCCGCACTGCGGTGACATCCTTGATCACAGCTGCGGGATTTTCGCACGGCTGACAATTGTCGGAGAACAAATTGCTCGACCCGGACCAAATCACCGAAGGATGGCATCAGAATGCAGACCTTCTGCTGCTGATTGCAAGATCTATCGGTAGACCTGCAGAAAATGCGATGCAGGAGGCGTTTGTGATTCGCGGTCCCAAATCCCGCAGGTACAACAGTTGTCGCCTGTCGAACGACCGATTGTTTGTTATGCCTATGCTTCAGCTGCGTTAAAATATTTCGTTTTCCGCATTGCAATTCGGCTCACTTGTTTTCCGCACCTGCCAGATCAGGAACCTCATCAAGGATCAAGGGACGCTTGATGTCACCAAGTGGAATCGGCGGTAAATCAAGAGATTCCCGCCTCTTGTTTTCTGCGGTCCAATGCACATGCCACAAAAACAACTCCGCTGTAAACATCTGCTCAAGATAGATAATGAAACATCCCCCCAACACACCGTAGATTAGGACAGCTAGCCAGACAAAGTCGGAAGGAGAATAGAAGCCGGCATTAACAATTCCATAGAAGATTCCGAGCGGCAGCCCCAAAATGATTGCAACGCCTCTTGCGAAAACGAATCCCGTAACGAAATGACCCAAATGCAGCTTCACCACTGCGAAGCCGTTTTTGACTGCATCCCACGGCCCACAGTTCAGCCAGACGATGGATGGTAGCATTATAAAAACGAGCATACGCACAAAATTATCAAGCTGTTGAATTAAATACTCCCAAGAAAAGATTCCTGTTTTATCTTCGGTCAGGGTTCTAGCTGCCATTTCCATACTCGAGCCCTCATCGCGCCTATAATTTCGATACCTCGAAAAAAACGTAGAAAAGATTACCTCAAGCAAAAGTGTGACAAACATCATCACCGCCCAGAACAAGATGATCGGTAATGCTCTTGCAAAGTAGTTTCTGATGGAACGTTGAGTAGCGTCAAGTAATTTTGGTGAACGGCCAGTTTCAATCTGTTGAATCATGTCAAGAAGAATCAAACAACTGAACGCCAGTGGCGATGCAAACAGAAACAACACGACAAGACAGTAAGCCAAAATATATTGATTCGCCCAGGCAGGCCCCCCAACGAATTCCAGATACAGAATCAGTACGGAAACCGCGGACCAGCAAATTAAGAGTGGAACAAGGAAGATGGGGAAGCGATGGAGAATTGATAATGCATGACAAATCGAATCCACGCCAGCTTCAAGCAACCCCATAAATGCTTCAAGCCGCCTGCCGAAAAAAGTTCGCGCACGGCGGTTCCGCTGACTCGCAAGTGCTACCGTCGCGTTGGACCTGGTACTGTCACCAAAGCCCGAGAGGGCCATTTCGTCCGCTGGAGTAAGGCGTGGCCCGCTGGTGGATGGAGCTGCTGTTGAAGGTCTACTGGTTGCCTCAGCATGAAACGGGTTACTCTCTGGCACATTTCCAGAAGCCTCATGCCATAATGGTAAGGCGTCATTATCGAAAAATGCCTGCAGCTGCTCATCATCTACCTGAACATCATTCAGGGGTGTTTGTTCGCTATCTTCAGAAGACGCTTGATCAAGCTCGTCTTCATCTAGAAACGGTGGGGCAAAGGTCTCTGTTTCTGCCTCAAGATAAGTGGTCACCTTCCGCCAAGGCCCACCCCTTGAATCCGCCATTTGGTCAGTCTGGCGCAGCTTACCTGCTAGTAGCCCCTTCTCAATTTGATCTATGGAGAAGGGACCGTGGATTTTCGGTCCACGTCGAATGTAATACGCTGACATTATGACTTTTGGGGAGTAGTAAGTAGTAGCAACTGATTGAAAGCAGATCGTGACTGCCATCGGACAATGGCAGATCTTGGTTCATGGCGCGATAAGACATTCATGTCGCAAAGCAAGAAAATTCACCTGATGAAACAGGTTGATTTGTCTCACGGTGATGTATGTTTTGGTCTACCGCTATGTGAGATTAGTAGGGTTTGTAGAGCAGTACTTTTGAGCATCGTTCAGGATATGGCGGCAGGCTGGGACTTGCTGTGGGAGTGTCGCTTTGGTGATTTCCTCCAGAGTTCCTGACAGTTGGCCAACTTTAACACTTTCAGGGGCGCGAAATTAGCTCGGAGTAATAATGGTTTTCGTCAGATCCGCTTTAGTGCAGCGATTTAAAAATTAAACAGGGTTACCATGGCAGAAATAGTCCATACGAGTTAAAGCGGCTACGTCCGCGAGAGCAGGCTGATTGTAGACTTGGGGGAGGTACCGCATCAGATACGGCTACTGGGGCTGACTCCAAGGCTCCCCGAGCCGCAGGGCAGCAGAAGAAGGCGGGCTGTTTGCAATGGTGGGTATACTGCGACAGCATATGGGCCTTACGTCAAACCCTTGGTTGCACAAACCCTTGGTTGCACAAACCCTTGGTTGCACAAACCCTTGGTTGCACAAACCC
>NZHC01000138.1 GCA_002689655.1 Rhodopirellula sp.
TACAGCAAAACAAGAACGGATGCTGCAAGGATGCGTTACTTACTTTGTTGCAGGAGTAGCCGAATCCACGAGGTAGGGAGCGATGTGGGATCGCAAATTTTCAAGCAAGTCCTGGTACCTGGCCTGCCCTGCCAAATTCACCCATTCATGAGGGTCGTTTTTTAAATCGTACAACTCTTCCGCGCCGTTTGCGTAACAGATAAATCGCCAACGAGTAGTCCTTAGCGATCCGTTACCGGGACCAAACATCGTTACAGAATTTCTTTTCCATGCAGAATCCGGCGCTTTCAATAACGGGAGCAGTGACCCCCCGTCTAACTGGTGTGGTGGACTTTCCAAACCACACAATTCGATCAGCGTGGGATAGACATCAATCAGATTGACCGGTCGATCACAACGTCTCCCTGCCTTTGAAAACGCACGGCGACTAGATCGCGGTGGAACAATGATCAGTGGCACACGGGTCGATCGCTCCCACCCCGTCCATTTTCCCCAATGCTGCTTTTCTCCAAGGTGCCACCCGTGATCAGACCAAAGAACAATGAGTGTATTATCAGCAACGGCAGAGGCATCGAGCGCTGCCAACAAGCGACCTATCTCGTGATCAGCATAGCTGACACAAGCCAAGTAGGCTTCTACAGCAGCCTGCCATTGACCAAACTTGATCACCGTCTGATGCGAGCCCGACGTGACTGGTTCCGTAGCCCACTTTCGTGCGTCATTGGTCAAATCGTCAAGATCTTCTTGCAACACCGACGGTAAGATCGCTGGCTTATCCCGGAATCGCTCAAAGAAACGTTTGGGTGCCCACAAAGGCTGATGCGGACGGTAATAGCCAACGGCAAGAAACAGTGGCTTGGGGGAGGCACCCTGCAATTGCTCGATTGCCCAATCAGTAATTTGAGTGTCACCAAAATCCGCATCTGGAACATCAAACGGCCCCCAATCAAACGACTCACCCTTGGGATCAGCCGGCGTCCGGTCAGAAGGCATACGATTAAGTGGCAGGACGTACTGCTGATTGCGCAACTTCACCACGTGCCTTGGATTGTCCGTGCCCTTGCTGGGTAATTCAGCGGCCGTGTACTCAACTGCCTCGGAGCTCAGTGGACTCCAGCGTTGGTGCACATCGAAATATGTCTGAAAACAGGATTTACTGGGGCCCAACTTGCCAGTACCCAAAGTTCTATATCCGGCACGCGTGAACGAATCAGGCAGCAGGAAAGCGTTGCGGCGCAACCGCATCAACTTTGGCCCATCATTGGACCAGACACCCGTACTCTGTGGCATTTGGCCTGTAAACAAAGAGGCGCGTGAGGGCGTGCATGCAGGTGCTGCACAATGAGCATTCGAAAACAAAACTCCTCTGCGGGCCAGTTCATCTATGTGCGGCGTATCAGCCTGAGGATGCCCACCGAGACACCCGACCCAATCATTCAAGTCATCCACTGCAATAAACAACACGTTGGGCTGTTCAGACGCTTTGAGTTGAGAACATCGTGCAAAACCAATCGCAAATACTATCAAGCAAATACGCGTAACAATCATGATACACTCCGAATGGGATCCCACTTGATAACAAATGACACCGACCGCACCATGCTCAGTCCAAACGTTGCATGATGCGGACGAAAGCGGCAGCCGCTGAAATTCCAAGGCTAACACACGGAACGAGGAATTACGAATCTGATGGCAAACATCTACCCCAAGATTTTCGTTTGCCGCTCCATCGTTCACGCCCGGCAACGAAACACCCGCCGTTACCGAATGCATGACTGGCGTTCCAACAGCCCGTCCTGATAACTCCACTGGTCACATGAATTTAAGCACGTACTGCTCAGGTCGACTATAATTCGCAACTGAATCGATAGTAAAGGCAGCGATCACGGCAGGCGAAAAACGAGGCTCGCATCTGAGAAGGGTGGCTCATTTTTCCCGCGATCGCAGACCGCCCAATGACGCTCAAATATCCACAGTTACCCTCCGCCCATGACCGCTCGTTCAACTCATCCCCACTCAACGCTCATTGCATGTTTTTTTTGTTGCTTTCCACTGATCATGGAAAACACCGGAGCGGGACAGGAGGTGCGGTCGGGGCACTGGAAGCGTAACGGTTTGGCGACGGAGCGTTTTACGATCAACGGCACTGGCGGACGCAATAATCCACTTCGCAAACCGCTCCAGTCGCCGTTTTCTGACGGCGAAATTTTCGTGCGATTCAATCTTCGATACGACTTGAGCGGCCTCGATTCTCCACCCGAGGCCACTGGAGAATTTTTTGTTCTGTGGCTCGATGAAAGCGAGGGCACCGACGGCAGTCCCCATGCCGCAAACATTCCCAACATCGGGATCCATGTTCACAACAATCAGAACCGCTTCATGATTCGATACAACTCCACGAACCAGAAATTCGCGGAACCGCTTCAAGGAAATCGCAACTACGCAATCGTGGCAAGGCTGTGGAAGTCATCACCTAAAAAACTCGAACCTTTTGATCAGCTCAGCTTGTGGATCGACCCCCAAGAAACACAAGAATTGGACCCAGATATTTCAGTCCAAAATCGCAAATCAATTTCCACCCTCAAGTGGATTGGCTTTGCTACCGGAGCGAAAACCGAGATCGAAGATCAAATCGACGTATGGGATATCCGGATAGCAAAATCGTGGCGGGAAGTCATGGACTTACCCGTGGAACCCGCCGATCCAAATTATGCTCCTGACATGGAACAGCCACCCGCAAAAAAGACCGTCAGCTTCCGTCAGCACATTCATCCCATTCTCAGCAAACACTGCTACAGCTGTCACACCGGTGAAGACGCAGAAGCTGGAGTGCGACTGGACACACTGGACGAAGTAATGCAGCACGTATCCTTGTTGCGGCATGCTGACAGCCAACTCTACAAGGTACTCATCGATGGCACGATGCCCCCCGAGGGCAGTTCACTATCAAGCAGTGAACTTCAACAGATTGCGACCTGGATCGACGAAGGACTTGACTGGGATTTAAATCTGCTTCCTGTCCCCATTCCCACCAGTGAACACTGGGCATTTCAACCGATCACCCGCCCGATCATCCCGGCACCAAACAAGTCTACGACTTCACAAACTGCACCATCTGAATGGGTGCGTAATCCCATCGATGCATTCATTGCTGCCAAGCACGCATCAGCTGGACTGACCCCGAACGAGTCAGCAGATCCGAGAACCTTGCAGCGTCGGCTTTCACTGAACGTGCACGGTCTTCCGCCACAAGCCGATAGCGACTCGCACGACTTTGATATTAACAGCATGCTATCTTCACCAAGTTACGGGCAACACTTTGCGAGACGTTGGCTTGACATAGCACGCTGGGCCGAAAGCAATGGCCATCAACACAATCGGGATCGAACACATGCGTGGCGATACCGCGATTGGGTGATCAGTGCATTTGCAAATGGTATTCCCTTCGATCAATTCCTTCGAGAACAAATCGCGGGTGATGAGCTTCCTGAATCGAGGCCATCTCAGTTGATCGCAACAGGCTTCCTCGCTGCCACTCGTTACAGCGGTAATGAATTGGACAAGCAGATCCAGCGGAACGATATCCTGGTCGACATCACAAACACGACCGCTTCAGCTTTTCTTGGTCTTACCTTCGAGTGCGCTCAATGCCACTCCCACAAATTCGATCCCATTTCCATTCGTGATTATTATCGGTTCCAAGCCTACTTCATCTCGGGGCAACCTCAAAATCTGGTATTGAGCGACAACGAGAACTCGGCAGAACTTGCTACAAAACGCTGGACTCTTTTCAATGAGGTAGAGCAGCGTTTATTGAGAACACGGCGAAAACAAGGCTATCCGGAACCTATTCAGGTCACACCAACCAACGTAGTCGCTCAGATGCGTCCTGTAGAGAAGGCCGCCTTCAAACGAATGAATGAACAGCTTTCATCACTTGGCCAAACGTGGGGCTTCTATTCCCCATCAACAGCGTCAAGACGTTTGACGGTTGCTCCGCATGAGATGCGTTGGCAGTTACCGCATGACCCTTCTTTGTTAGCCAAGTTGCGAGGAGCCATTTTAATCAGGGGTGACCTTCGAGCACGCGGTCCCGAGGTTCGTGCGGGATGGCCGCTAGTCTTTGGTGCTGCGTCTGCAGAAAACCAAACACGTTTGGAACTGGCGAACTGGCTCACTGATAAACAGAATCCATTAACAGCTCGAGTTTGGGTGAATCGAATTTGGCAGTGGCATTTTGGACGGGGCCTAGTCGAAACCAGCAATGACTTTGGCACACAAGGCGCTCGCCCCTCCCACCCGGGTTTACTCGATTTCCTCGCATCTGAATTGATTGACCATAACTGGGACACGCAACACATCCAAAAGCTGATACTTGCATCCGCAACCTATCAGCTAGCAAGTGATACGTCTGACAAGAGTTTGAAGATTGATCCGGACAATCGTTTGTATTGGCGTTGGACTCCACACCGTCTTCAAGCTGAAGCAATTCGCGATTCGATTCTTGAAGTCAGCGGACGACTGAATCACCATCACGGTGGGCCCGGCATGCCGCAGGAGTCAAACAGAAGAAGTATTTACTTAAGGCAGAAACGAGATAACTTGCCTGAACAACAGATACTTTTTGACAGCGCGAACGGCATCATCACCTGCGCTCGGCGTCGCACATCGACGACCGCCTTGCAACCCTTATGGCTGATGAACAGCGAATTTGCTCAGGCTGCAGCGAGGGATTTTGCTGAGCGTGCAAAAAACATCGAAACGGCGATTCACATCGCATTGCATCGGGAAGCAACCCCAGATGAATTACAATCACTGGGTCAGTTAGAGGCAGAATTCGGACTCAGCAGCGCATGCCTTGCCATTTTGAACTCCAGTGAGTTTCTCTACATCCCATGATTAGCCGTACTACCATGATGAATCGGCGAGCGTTTGCCGCGAATGCTGGACTTGGCGCAGGGTCTGTCGCCCTGCGATCGCTGTTCGCTAGTGACCTTGATCCGAAGACGCACGCTTTGGCACCGCATCATCCTCCGACCGCTCGGAGTGTGATCTTTCTCTTCATGTCTGGTGGCCCGAGTCAGGTTGACACATTTGACCCCAAGCCAGAGTTGGCAAAGCTTTCCGGTCAGGACGTCCCTGACTCGTTAGCTAAAAATGTTCCGCGAATCAAGCGAGCAGGCCTCGCAAATTTACTTGCCTCTCCATGGGATTTCCAACGACAGGGAGACGCGGGTATTGCCGTATCAGACCTACTTCCAGAACTGGGAAAGCATGCCGATGAACTTTGTGTCATCCGGTCGATGACACATCGAAACCCGGTGCATGGCCCGGGGGAATGCGTGGCGTTGACAGGAACATCCATCGGTGATCGCCCTAGCCTTGGGGCTTGGTCCCTTTATGGCCTAGGAAGTGAAACGCAGGAGTTGCCCGCCTTCATCACGATGAATCTGCATACTGATGGAATGCAGTTTCCGCAGGCCGCCGGATGGAACCCGGGATTCCTTCCCTCAAAGTATCAAGGAACAGTGGTTAACCCAGCCCAGGGGATTTTGCACGCCAAGCTCCCAGCTAATGTCAGCACGACCCAGCGTGAACAAGAGCTACAGGCAATTCAGGAAATGAACCGCAAGTTCTACTCCTCGACAAAACTGAACGAACTTGAAGCCCGCATACGCAGCTATGAGACAGCCTTCAAGATGCAAATATCCGCACCGGAACTTTTTGCCATTAAGCAAGAGACGGCAGAAACGCATGACCTATACGGATGCAACGAGAAAACGACTCGCGAAGTGGGACGCGCCTGCCTTTTAGCACGACGAATGGTCCAGCGAGGCGTCCGCTTTATCCAAATTCGTGTCGGGGGATGGGACGCCCACGGCAACCTGAAGGGAAACCATGAAAAGATGGCCGCCCGCACTGACAGGCCGATTGCAGGGTTATTGTCGGACCTGAAGCGAACTGGACTGCTGCAAAATACATTAGTGGTATGGGGAGGTGAATTCGGCCGAACGCCAACCATGGAAGGCCGATCAGGCGGAAGAGACCATTCTCCCTCTGCTTACACCACATGGCTTGCCGGTGGAGGAACCCGAGGCGGACAAACCGTTGGACATACGGATCCGATCGGATACACCGTCACTGAACGACCAGTCAAGCCACTCGATTTGCACGCAACAATCCTACATGCACTTGGAATCGATGCAAAACAACTGATTTATGACCACCACGGACTGCAAGAGAATCCACTCGGAGTGACTGGTGGCAGCGTTGTCTCTGAAGTATTCAGCTCAACTTGATCAAATTCAAAAAGCAAGGTGACAAAATCACTTCCACGAAACAGATCAAAAACATCTCTATCCGTCACACACAAACTATCTGCCAACGAGATATCTGCCAGCAAGCCACCGCAGATTTGAGCACCTGCGGGACCCATTGAGATAATTCCATACGAACTGATTCCTAGGCAACGCAGATATTGGCGGCTTTACCTTTGAAAGGTTTATTACAGCGTATTCTGCAGCTTGCACAAACAAGACTGTTGCGCAAACCCTGAGAGAGCAGTACAGTATTGGGAGTCCTGCGTCAAACAACCGACCGCATTACAATCACAGCGTGAACAAGAAAAAACAACAGACAGTTTCTGCAGCTCAACCCTTGATCGAGGGTCGAGTAGACGCGTTACTAGGCGGCGGATTTTCACTCGCCATCTCAATTCTCGTCATCATCTGGGGTTCACTGAGTGAATCAAGAATGAATTGGGCACTTGGTTTTGTCACGACGTATCTGTTGACAGACTTATTAATTAACAGTCCACACTTCATTGCTTCCTACCGAATTCTTTACGGCAAACGACAGAACTTTCGCAGACATCCATTTGTCACCTTGGTGTTACCGATTTTTGCAATCTCTTTGCTGGGCTACATATGCTATTGGGGTCCGTTAAACACCTCCAACGAACCGGTATCCGCCGTATCCCAACCCAATGTGATGCTTGCCCTGACCTATCTGGCTCCAATATTTCTCGGGTGGCATTACGTAGGGCAGTCTTGGGGAACGACGGCTTGCTTTGCATACTTGGCAGGCTTTCGCATGAATCCTGTCCAGCGAAAATTGATACGTTTTGGCTTCATGTCACTGTTTGTCTACCACCTGACGTGGGCCTGTGCTTCCATGGAGATACTGGAGCAATTGTTTCCTCTGCAGCGAGCCGGTGAATTCATGATCAAGGCTCTGATGTCAGTGTGCCGAGTTCTGGTATTAGCGTCATTTTTCGCAGGCGTATGGGGATTTTTCCAGATTTCAAAAGAGCACGAGCGCCGAATTCCCGCCACGGTATGGCTACCTTGGGTTGCCACCTACAGTTGGTATGTCATGGTCGATGTTTATCCGCAGGCATTTTTCCTGCTACAAATTTTTCATGCCTTGCAATACTTGATGTTCCCCGTCCGAGTTGAACTCAACGAGCATCAATCCCCGCGTCCTGGCCGCCACATACTGATTTACGACCGCCACATGCTGATTTATTACGGGGCACTCGTAGCGGTTGGCTACATCGCGTTTGAATGGACCACACTGCTCGAGCGGATCCATCTCACAAACCAGACCGGCACCATGGTGCTGCTAGGCACCGCAACAATGATGTGCATCAATATCCACCATTACTTCATCGACGCCGTGATATGGAAAATCCGAGAGCCCGAGGTACGGGAATCACTGTTTGGCCACCTGGAAACGAGTTGACTCGCCGGAGCGTCGATTGCCTTCTATGCTGCACGGTCGCTCAACTTGCCCGATGGGCAATCCTGAGCCGCGATCAACGCTGACCTGAAACCTGCGACTGCCCTTGTACAACGATCACACGCTGGTCGGTGGCGACGCCAGTAAATTCTTGTTTACTGCCATCAGGCCAAGACACCACCAAACGCTCGACTACGTCATCCTGGCCCAATCCAAACGCCACAATGCCTTCGTTGCTACATAGATAGCCATCGCCCGCAACTCGCCACGCATGCTGCGTCATCTTTGACCCAATCAATACCACCTCAGCCCCCACCGCATCACGATCGCTTGAAGTGCCGACCAACTCAACTTGCAGCCAATGATTTGCGACTTCAGTCTGATTCAACAATAACGCCGAAGACTCTTCGACGTTGGTCATGACGATGTCCGTCAACCCATCCCGGTTGAAATCGAGTATCGCCAGACTCCTTCCAACGTGCGGTTGGCCCCAGTAATCCGTGGCATCTGCAACTTCCAACAATTGAAACCGCCTTCCTTGATTGCATAGGAGCTGTAATCGCTGTGGAAATTCACCCCGAATGCTAACCGCCTTGTCCAGATGCCCATTTGCAACAACCAGATCCAAATCGCGATCGTTGTCATAGTCAAGTGCCTGCGTCCCGAAACCAACCAGATCTCGTGAATTCGATCCCAAGTCGAATTGTCGATTGCGGTCTTGAAATGACGCGTCATGCTTCAAGTAGAGGTTTGAATTTTCGTTCTCATAATTTGTTATGTGGAAATCCATCTTTGCGTTCTGATCAAAATCACCAACAGCGATGCCCATCGCGCCGGTGGCACCCCCGCTAAATCCATAAGCACAACCAAGCACAGACGCAAGGTCCAGCTTTTGCAAACCGTTCTGAGTCGTCGTCTCAAGCTTCCACAAACGGTTCGGCAAAGAATCATTTCCAATGAACAGCTCATTGCCATGCTGACCATCAAAGTCGGCGACAACCAGCCCTAAACCCGTGCGTGCGTCAGACAAATCCGTAAGTCCCTGAAAGGCAAATCCACCATCTCCAAGACTGGTGAACAGGCAATCAACCGCTCCACCAAAATTTCCGGGCGCTACCGTGATAGTGACATTCCCTTGCTCGTCCAACGGCGGTTTGGCGAGGACATTCGAATCATCGACGTAACCCACCTGAACAATATCAGGCAGTCCATCTCCTGTTACATCCGCAATGCAGATCGATGCTGGAATCCGGGTCAAATTGGGCTTTGGCTCCAAACTTTGCGGACAAAAGGTTCCATCCCCATTATTTGTCAGTAGCAAACAGGCACCAATATTTGCAATCGCCAAATCAGGAAACCCATCCTGATTCCAATCACCCTTGGAAACACCAATGGAATACTGGCGAACCGACGCAGCACAAACATCGCTGACATCCACCAACCCCGTTTCCAGATTTCTGTAAAGTTGATTTGCCAGCTTACCGATAAAACCGGGCCCCCCGCTTCCGCCCTGAGCAAAATACAGGTCAGGACAACCATCGAGATCGTAATCCAGGACGGCCACCCCGCCCCCCAAGGTCTGGTGAATCGAATAATGCCGTTCCAGAGGCTGCTCTGCTACACGGTAAACGTGGTTCAAGCCAGCTGCGTCTGCAATGTTGCTGAAAGCAGGCGATATTACAGGCATGCGAACAACTCCGCTGCCACTCAAAGAGGCTACTGAACTTACTTGCTTAACTTGAGACGCGTCAGGTAACGGATAGTCATAAAACTCCATACCGCACCAAAGTGATGCCTGATGAGGAAACCCCTGTTTATTGTCGACGAGTTGCTTATGCTGCTGATTCAATTCTGACAACGATCGCCCCGACGAGTCAGCGTTGGCCGTCAACGCCCGCCACATCAAAGCCTCAAGTTTTCGATCTAATTGTTCTAGGCCTTCCGCAAGCTTTTGAATCGCTGTTGCATCCGGTGTGGCTGTCGCTGCAACAAGATTATTTGCGTCAATTACCGCTCGCATATTCGTCCAGCGATCAAACCACAAATCAGCTTCATCTTCTTTTCCAAGCGAACCCAGCGCCTGCCTCATTCGGCTCATGGATTCCATGTCTGTGCCGTCTCGTTGCAAGGCCTCCGCCAATGCTCGCACAGCGGGTTCATACTTCTGGCTCTGCAACGCGAGAGTTCCCAACGTTGCCCAGTAATCAGCAAATTCATCTTGGCCGTGGGAGGGAAAAGTTCTCCACCATGCAACTGCTTGATCATTTTGCTGTTCACAGGCAGCGCGTCCAAACAAAGCCAACATCGCTGCCGGAGCCTTTCCCTGTTCAATTTCTGGCCTTAACAAGCCCAACACACGTTCAAAGTCGTTTTCCTGAAATGCATGTCTTGCTTTCCCATAGGGACCAATCGGAAAATAATATCGTTCCGCGTCAGAAAAACCTTGCTCAGTAATCGTGTCCGGATCGTCATACATCGCATCGCGTAATGCAACGAGCGAATGCAACTCATCCTGCAACACATCGCCAAATTCGCAAAGTTTACGAATCAATTCGGCTGCCTCCTGACGTCGACCTTGCCTATTAAAAAGAAACGCGAGCTGCCGTATCGCTGGCACAAAATCAGGAGAAGAATTGAGAAGCTTTCGATAATTGACTTCCGCATCCTGATAACGTTCCAAGATAAAACACCATTCCGCCGCCTGCCCCAATGCCGGCAAACCAGCTTCCGGGTGATCCTCTGGAATGTCACCCAGCAAAGCGACAGCTTGGGACAAGTCACCTTTCTGGGCTGCAATACGTGCACTCAAAAACAACACCCGCGCATCATCAGGCCGTACAACGAGTAGTTGCGTCAAAACGTCGGAAGCTTCATCGAGCTTTCCCCTTTCGATCAATTCACTTGCAGCTTCGACAGACAGATGCTGATTTATCTCACGTTGACGCACGTCCTGATCCACGACTGATTCTGGAGCGGATAAGATTCGCTGCTCTCCACTGTCCATCAAACGTAACGCGTCTGCTGCCTCATCAGCAGCATCGCTAGCCGAACCAACATTCGGGTCAAGCCTTTCAGACATTTCCGAGGCATCCCTTTGACACCCAGTCACCAAAAACAAGTACGCGACGAAGCACAAACCAAATACGACGAAAGCCTTACACGATTTGGCACCGAGACTGAAGATGGGCTTAGTGTCGTTTGCCATTCGTCGCCCGTGCGTTTTGAAAGAATCGATCACTATTTCTTTCGACTTTTGGAACTTTTAAACTCTCGTGCGGGACCTGCACCTAGCTACGTTTAGGTGCAGCGGCAAGCCTGCAAGCCACTGGCGAATGCGGAACAGAAACCACTGAGGCAATCCCATGCAACTGACAGTACGCCTGGCAAGCGGATATCGTTAATCAGCTGATTTCTTGGCGATTGGATCGAGCACCTCCGCCCCCAACCCACAGAGCACGAACTCAGGGTTAAGTCTATGCCGCCCCGAGTTTACAAGTTGCTCACGCTGCCGTCCAATCGTTTCGAAAGTTGTCTGAGCTTGAGTCTCAGTGATTGCGGCAGCCTCAACAGCGTGGACAAGACCGATCGTCTGCCAACCCAATGCTTCCATCGGTCGATTCAGTTTCATCAATGACTGAGCTAGCCGCTGAATCAATTCAAGATCCTTGGCTTGCTCACCTACGATCTCCGTTCCTAGTCGACGGGTTTCTTCAACCAAGCCCGCCCTGACTGCGACTGCCTTAGCTACTTGTGGTTTTCCTGTCAGTTCCAAAGTACGACTGAGCATCCGATAGGCATCAACATCCGTTTGGTCCAATAATAGCGTTTGGCAAAAACATGCTACAGCTACATCCGGCTCAGCATCATTCAGAGCCAGGCACCCTTTGGCATACCATCCGTCAGCACCTGCCTTTGACATTTCAAGATTTTCAATCCAATTACGGACGTCATCAAATTCTTTTTGCTCCGCCAGCAGTCGCGCTAACAGAGCTTGTTCGGCAACAGAATTTGCATCACCCGCGGCAACAATCACCTTCACAACCTGAGCAGCTTTTCCGTCAGCCAGTTCCTGACGACACATCGCTAAATTATTGAGTGGATCAAACCGAGTCATACCATCATCACCGGGGAATGCCTGCGTTCGAATCAAGAGAGATCGCAATTCCTCATGATCCAACTCCCCAAATTGCGAAAGGAAGTCGAAATGCAGAGCAGCCTCGGTCCGACGACCAGTCTGCAACAACAGTTGCCCCAAGCGATGGTGTACCATGAAAGCATCTGGCACCTCCTGCAGAACATTTCGAAACTGCAGCTCGGCTTCGCCATACCTTCCTGACTCAACCATCCATTCAGCTGTCTGCCCGAGAGCCGGCAAACGGGTTGAGGGTTCCCGAGCAGAAAGTTCCTGCAGCAATTGAATGGCTTCAGCGTATCGATGGCGGTCCCCTAGAACCATCGCGTACAGAAATACGACTTGCGGATTTTCTGGCTCGATGCGAATCGCCTGCCTAGCGTACGCAAATGCCAAGTCTTCCTGCCCTTGTCCCAAGGCCTGCAGTGCTGCTTCACGTAACTGATCGGCAGAGCGTTGAGCGGTGCCAGCTGCCGTCTTTTGCAGCCCTTGATTTGATGAACCACCTGCATCCCCAGGCTCGCCGTCAGAGGCCGATGAATCTTCGCTGCCCCCCTCTGCATTAGGTTGCGTCTGCTGTTGCAAGCTCTGACTTGGAATGCTCTGAGCTGGGGCATCAACTGGCTGTAATTCCGTCTCTTGCCTTTGACAGCCGGTAAGCATGGCAAAGCACGCTACCGAGGCAACAAACGCATGCGGAGATCGCATCCGATACAGCTCATGCCGTTCAAGCCTGCCAGAAATGCTGGAGATCCACTTGGTCATTTTTTTCTGTCTCTCTACCTTCCATCTCGGGATTCGGCCATCTCCTACTGTGTTACGCCACAGCACCGGGTCTGTTTCGAGGATCTGCCGCTATATATACGGATAATTCCGTACTTTTAAGAAACTCCCAACAGCCACTGGCAGGTACACACAACGTTGACAGCTCCTGAATCGTGGGCAACTGAATACTGACTGCTGCTTATTTTGGCTAGAGTCTCTTCAGCTTACCTCGTTTCCTCACAAGAAAATTTTTTTCGTTACCGCTAGACTAGTTTTCCGGATTTATCATTACTGGAATCTTAACCATGGTTGGCACCCCAAGGTACCATGGAGTACACCAGTGGGTGTACGCCGCTCGGAGGAAACGTGTGAAAGGAAATCAAGGCATGGTCACAATCAGCCGCGATTTACTTTCTGCGACATTTCAAGCTCCTTCATTGCACGAACGTCAGCTTGCCTCGATCGCCAATCAGAGAGAAAAGGTTTGAACATCACCCGAATCATCCCGATCACAATTGGCGTCTCCCTGGCAGCAGTGACGATCTATCTCTCGATGCAGCAGCAAATCGGCGAATTGGCGATCGCGGATGAGCCAACTCAATCAGTCGCCAAATCAACGAGTTCAACTGATTCGCCATCTGTTACCAAAGAGGGTCCCCAAGCCGCGACGTACGTCGGACGACAACAATGTGCAGAATGTCATCGGGAGAACTTTGAGCAACATGCGGCGCACGGCCATGCTTCGACATTTAGCGAAGTCGCCGAAACGGACCTGCCAGACATTTTTGATCAACAGACGTTTGATGGTGGCGAGAGTTACGGTACCTACCAATACTCGAAGGACAGCTCAGGAAATTTGACGGTATCTTTGCTCGCCGACGAAAGCCCTTCGAACCTGCCTCTGCAATATGTCCTGGGCTCAGGTCACAATGCTCGCACTATCCTCACACTCAATCGAGCATCGGACGGCGTAACTGAAGGTATTGAACATCGTGTCAGCTGTTATCCCAACCAACGTCTCGGCATGACCGTCGGACACAGTGAAAAGAAAGCCACACGCGACCTTGAAAAATTTGGCGACGTTACGCGGGGCGAGCTCACCCAACGTTGCGTCTACTGTCACACCACCACTGGCATCCTTACCGAGGGACGAATCGATCGGCTCGTCTCCAACGTCAATTGCGAGAAATGCCATGGGCCTGGGAGCGAACACGTTCGACAGGCCCGAGAACTGAAAGATCCACCTCCCTACTCCGTAGGCGATGCCGCCTGGGACGTGGAATCAGAAATCCAACTCTGTGGTGACTGCCACCGCTTACCACGGAGCATTACCAAACAAGAATTGCGTGATTACCCCAACACTCTGGCACGATTTCAACCGGTCGGAATGCTCCGCAGCAAGTGCTACCTTGCATCCAATCGAGAAATGAAATGCAGCACCTGCCACGATCCCCATCAATCGGTTCACGGCATTAGCCAGCACGCGCATGAGCAGAAATGCATCCAATGCCACGATAGTAACGATAGTTCACACACGATTTGCCCCGTTTCTGCTGAGGCCAATTGCATCAAGTGCCACATGCCCGTCGTTCCCCAAGAACAGGACATCGAATTACATGACCATTGGATTCGGGTTCATGAGGATTAACCACCAAGCTTTTTAACAACGAGTCACAGTTTAGCTGCTGCAGGAGGTAAAAAGCCGACTTTCCAAACTGGCCTGAACGATTCCGAAGGCGGATTCACAATACTTTTCACGACTCCGATGGCGTGCATAAAAAAACCTCGCCCGTGGTGCACAGGCGAGGTTTCTAGTTCGACAATTGAAGCGAGAACCTACTGGTTCAGCTGCTCTTCAACAGTTTCTTTGCCCATTCTGGTACCGAGAGCTCCCCATAGTCCATAGGGACTAGTAGAACCCGGGGCACGCGTTCCAGTTTGCCCAAACCGTACACCGCCAGCACGGCGATCACCAGCCTCAACGGAGTCGGTCATGAAGACAACAGCACCGTCGCCCATCAGAATGTGAGCACCACCCTGATGGTTGCTGCTTGGCGGACAGGTACCGGGACCGTCGATCCACTGACCAACGCAAACTTCCTTGTTAGGTGGCAACACGGTGTACATTTGCGTTACGATCGCGCGAAAGTTCGCCCAGTTTCCACCGCGGCAATCACGACTGCTGTTCTGAACCAAAGCCTGAGGTGGCGTGCAATTCCCTGAGCCAGCAGCACACCAATAGGTGGGACGTTCCGGATCAATCTCGCCAGCGTCCAAGCAGAACGATGGATTGTTATTCACATCATTGCTACCGCGACGACGCCATGAAATCGAAGATCGGATGTCGCGATCGCCGAGGTCAGTTTTGATCTCACCCATCGCAATCGTGTTTGACAGGCCATCGAGCGTATCACGAAACTTTGACTCTTTACGAGGATAGAACATACCGCGATTGACTGAATTAGCGGCTTGATGCCCCCAATTACTTCCCGCAGTAAGATTTCCACGCTTGTAGTTGTTCGCCCAAGGACTCGGTGAGTCACCCATGCAAGTAGCGTAATTTGTACGTCCCAAGGAAGGTGGCCCAGTTCCGGGATCGCTTGGACAACGAAGGGTTGGGATCTCGGTCGCCCAAGGGATGTAACCGGGATTAATCGAGAAGTTGCGAGGACTTGGTCCCATCGCTGGCCACTGACCGGGAAGGCCAGTGTTACCCGGAGGCGCTCCACCGGTCACGGTTTCTGCCATCGGATTTGAAATTTTTTCCCAGAGAGCTTGCTGCTCAATGAATGGCGTCAAACCGACAAATGCACTCAGACACATTTTGCTGGCGTCGTTACCACGCTGCCACCAGTTGGGAGAGTTCAGGCCAATTCCTGTACCAGAACCCTGCGTTGGCAGTTGCTTGTAAGCAGAGTGGTAGTTGTGGATTGCCAATCCAATCTGCTTGAAGTTGTTGCTGCAACTCATGCGCCGAGCGGCCTCACGTGCAGCCTGGACGGCTGGCAGGAGCAAACCTACCAAGACGCCGATGATGGCAATCACCACCAACAGTTCAACGAGCGTGAAACCCCGTTGATTTTTCCTAAAACGATTCATTCAAAACCTCGCGAAAAGAACAAAAAGGATAAATCCAAAGTCAAAGCAACAGCTCTGCCTCCATCAGCGCACTATGGGGCGCCTCTGACCTTACCGTCTAATTATGCACAAAATCATGCCACTAGTGGTATCGCAATCGGGATAATTAGCGAAATCACCGGTAAGAAAATGGATTTCCGCCTCTCAAAGGGCACTACCCCAATCATTCCTACCCCGTTTGGCATCAGGACCCTGTCACAAGGACCAGATCTACTCGCCAATCCCTTTTCGCCGTTTCGTGGTCGAAAAAGTTCCGGTGACTCAGAAAGCCTAAAACCCAGTCTAAAGGAGCTATTCCAAGCCCATTTTCGTTTCTGCCTTGATGGACAGATCTGCACCGCGAAGGAGGCCGTCCACCCAAAAGAGGGGATTTTATCCACCTCGATGGCTGGTGCTGACGCAAAATGAAAGAATGCAATGAAGATTGCGAGTGGAGCCAGGCAGTGCAATGCCTACAGCAAACGAGCCAGCTAGCACGGCCAATTGAGCCTCGCAAAAAGCTCAATTAACGCTGTCTTTCGCTGGAATCTTAGCCCCAGGACGGCAGTCCGCCCGGTTCAACCACCCTGCTGATTCATTGACTCTTCCATGGCCTTGTTATATTCGTCGTCATCGATTCCATCCATTGCCGAATCATCTTCAACGACCTCTGGTGGTTGGATAACTGTCGTCTCTCCGCTGCCACCACAACCGGCGAAGGAGAGGACACAGAGAGACAAACACATTAGGAAGTATGCAGAAATTTTCATTGTTAAGACGCCTTTAAATATTTTCAAACCGAATTGAGGGATGACAAAAGAGGCCACCTGATACGGTGAACGCTCAGCCTATGAAAATAGCAGATAAAGGCTAGGGAATTCAACCAAGGTAGTAAATCATTGCGTGGGCTGAGGTGAGCTCTCCATTTCCACGCGGCACCAGATGTCCGAATTACCTTCAGTAATGACATAACGCTTGCCGGGCTCAACACCCTCAAAATTTTGCTTCAGCCCCGATGGCCAATGCACCTCCACGGTGCCGACTCCCTTTGCATCCCCGATGCCGAAATCCAGCACGGACTCATCAGACGAAAGGTAGCCATCGCCAGCAACGACCCAATCGGTGAAGAGCTGTCCGCTGAAGTTTACGACCACGCGACATCCCGTGGCATCCCGTTCAGTCTGCGTGCCAATCAGCTCGACCTGCAAACAAGCGTTAATCTTCTGCGTCCGATTTTCCAATAACGCGATAGGTGAATCGAGATGTCCCACAACGAGGTCCAAGTCCAAGTCTCCATCAAAGTCGATCGTAGCCATCGAGCGACCCACGTATTTTTGGCCAAAATAACCTGCGAGATTCTCTGAAGCTCGAAACTGAGTAGCTTCATTCATCAGTACTTGCGGATACATCTGAAACTCAGTGCCGCCAGAACTTTGATCAAACACATGCCCATTCGTGACGACGAAGTCTGGCCACCCATTCCGATCAAGATCCATCTTCTTAATTCCGAAGCCCGTGTAAGGCTCGCACAGAGAGTTTAAGCGAAAACGAGTCGCGTAATCACTGAACAGCCCGCTCTCTCCTTGAAGAAATAAATTATTGGACTCGTTTAAAAAGTTCGTGATGTGCAGATCAAATCGACCATCTCGATTGAAGTCGCCCGAAGCGATGCCCATGCAAG
The DNA here is from genome assembly GCA_002689655.1 of Rhodopirellula sp. Lineage (GTDB taxonomy): Bacteria > Planctomycetota > Planctomycetia > Pirellulales > Pirellulaceae > Rubripirellula. The sequence goes on from NZHC01000138.1 coordinate 17,436, forward strand.
AATTACTGAACCCACGAAACCCGTACCCAAGACCAGCGAGATCCGCAACATTGGAAACCTGACCACTGGCGAACTTCATCAGCAAATGATTTGGTCGTGCATCATTCGCAACAAACACGTCATTCGATCCATCGCCATCAATATCAGTCACCACCAATCCTAAAGCAGTCCCCGGTTGAATGGATTGTCGATCAAGAACCTGCAAATCCAGCCTACCATCACCCCGACTGAGGTACCAACGATCAGCCTCTGCATAGAAATCATTCGGGTTAGGCGGCAACTCGTCGCCGGCAGCATTTCGATCGGGCAAACGAAAACCATCCTGCATCTCGACATAGACACACTCAAACATCTCTGGCAGCCCATCACCGGTTAAATCAGCGATCGCCACTGAACTGGTGAATTGCGGTGATACAAACCCAAGGTTTAAGGTCGCATCCCGATAGGTGCCGTCCCCGTTGTTGATCAAAAGGCGATTATGACCAAGGCATCCTATATACAGATCGGGGAAGCCATCTTGATTGATATCACCAGCAGCAATCCCTGAGGAATAGCCAAAATCGCGTGTTCCACTCGACTCAGTTACGTCAACAAAACTCTTTCCGAGATTGCGATTCAATTGATTTGATCTGGCACCCTTCACATCAGGTGGCTCACCGGAACCTTGAGCGAGGTAGATGTCAGGCTTTCCATCCAAATCAAAGTCACAAACGGCTATTCCGCCTCCCATCATTTCATGCATGGGAAGCGACACAAGATTTCCATCCTGGTTTGGATACCACTGAAACCCGAGCCCAAGATGACTGGCCACATTAACAAAGTTTGGTGCCGATGAACGTTTCACAGCAATCGCCCCCGGATCTACCATGCTTCGTGACGACTCCAAATCCTCACTTTTCAGTTCTGGCAATTGCTTCAACACATCCTTGCTCGGATACATGGCACGAGTCATGTCCATCATTGCGTACTCACTACTCATACCAATGACCGTGGGATCCTGACGCAGTTTGGAAAACTGCTGTAGCAACGCTGAACGTTTGATGTCATTTCCTGGTCCTAAATCATTCAACGCCCAGCCAATGGCCTCGAACGGCCGAGCGATGCTTATCAACTGCGCCGGCAAATCAGCAGTCAGCTCAGGCTGCGGTTGTGTCAATGACAACTGCCGGACAAGATTCTTCAGGGTCGCAACTCGGATTGCATGTTCACGCATCAGCGCGGCCGGTTTGTCATGCCCCAACGCTACCCAAACACGGGCCAAGCGGTGGCATCCATCATCGTCGGTTGGATCAAGATAAACCCCTTCCATCAAGGCGCCCGCGGATGCCTTGAGTTGCTGCTGGTCAAAAAAGTGAATCCCGAGTGCAATCCAGAAGTCACTATATTCCTGAGCCTCAGGACCACAGTCGTTGGCCCAACGCACAAAGTCGTTCGTCTGCTGCAATTCGGCAAGCAATCGTCCCCGCAAAGCATCGACCGCTGCGTATTGAGTGGGGTCAGTAGCATCGATTCGGCTGGCCTCACTGTCCAAAACTTCCAACGCGTGACCAAACTCTTCCTGCGAAAAGAACCATCGCGCCATTCCGAGGCCTGGGTAAAAATGCTGGTTTAGTGAATCATTTTCCAAGCCAAGAGGAAACGCGTCTCCACGCCTCAACAAAGAGATGAGAATTTCGCGGCCGAGGTAACCAGATCGGCACAATTGGTCCGCGACCGCTGACGCCTGCTGGCGTCGCCCAAGTCGATTCAACAATGCCCATAACTGACGGGCGTGCGCAATCTTGAGTGCGGGTGGCAGACTTGATTGCGTCAAACTTTCCTGCAAACGCAGTGTTGCCTGCTCGTATTGCCCCGCACCCAAATACCACTTGACCAACAACTCTGTCGACTCCACGGACAATTCCGAATCGAGCGGGATACTTGCAACCAGACCGATAGCGGTCATCACATCGGCGTCATCGGCAGCAATCCTACCAGCAAGCAATAGTGCAAGGGGATCCTCTGGCGTGCGAAGCAGTTGTTCATTTACCAACTTCGAGGCAACCACGAGATCGCCCCGCTGCCAGAATGCCTCTGCTCTCTTTAACAGCTGACCGTCGTCGCTTTCAATCGTCTCAGCACCATCAGGCATTGCGGTGGACGACGTTTGTGCTGCAGTACTGGCACCCGTTGCATTGTCACGAGACTCGCAGCCCACCGTGAAGCAGACTGTTACCAAACAGAAGCTGAGCAACAGACCATGGACCAAGGCAAAGCAATACCCGTTTCGTGATCCATAGTGCTGCATCGACTCAAAACTTCCGATTGATCGTGAACGTACTGGCGAAAAACTTGAGCATGCCGTCAGATCCCGATATCAATCACGACAGGGACAATCTCTTCCTTGATCCCGAGAAAGCTCAAAACACCCCCTCCATCAGTACCGACAATTCGCAATTGCCATACCAGCCTATTCGCCAAGCCAAACAAGAATTCAATCCCACGTTGTTGTGGAACCCAGCCCTGATGATATCAAGACTTTGCGATCGAGCAAACAAGCTGTTGATCTGGCAACGTGTAAAGCGAATACCAAGTTGGTACTCGGTAACGTTCAGTGCCCAGAAGGTGAGGATGCACATTGATCACGTAAGACCCCCAATGCATCACGTGCATCGGATCTCAGATTACATGATGGATCGTCCATCGTGCGTGCCCGTCATTGCCTGGCCCCGCCCAAGCCAATAGCTGTTGGTAATTCAGTGCAGGCAATTCAATCATGGCATCCACGAGCCCGTACTCAACATTGTGAATATGAACTGAGGAGATGCAGGCAGCAGTCAAACTTGAGAACATCAGAATATCCTGATCATTCCCGGTTCCTCCACCGTCAATTTCATAGTCCGGCTGCAGACCACACACTTCGGCAAAGAACAAATCGTTTCCAGTGCCACCGTCCATGAAGTCACGTCCACTTCCCCCTGTCAGGCTGTCATGCCCCTCACCTCCATTGAGAACATCATCGCCATCATCCCCATTGATCATGTCATTGCCGGACCCACCGCCAATGGTGTCCATCCCATTTCCACCTCTTAAGAGATCATCTCCATCATCGCCCTCGATGAAATCATCGCCTCCTGCTCCCCAAATTTCATCATCCCCGCCACCTCCGTACAAAATGTCATCGCCACTGGAACTACGAATGATATCGTCACCCATTTCGCCAAAGATGAGGTCGCGCACTTTACTTCCTGAGATGACATGATCATTACCGCGTCCCAGATACATTTTGGTAGGAACCGACGTGCCGCCCGCACCCACAACGTCATCGCAATTGCCAGTATCCAGAATGACCAAGTGAGCCACTTCACTGAGCTGCACTTTGTTTGGTGACAATTCATTGAAGAACCTTTCATGCCCAGGTGCGATTTGAATGCCTGCAAGATCCTCAATGGAGAGGTTGTCAGCTGGACCGTTGACCGTGATCAGATTGACTTCTCCGGCATGTTCTTCTTCCAGCATGACCGCCCCAGTACCCTCATCAAACGATACGGATGCAAAGACAACACGCTCATCAAGCGATTGTACTTTGGGAACATATCGTGTTTTTCGCCGTTTTTGCGAACTACTTCTGGAATCACGTGCGGTTGCTGACTTGAAGCGAGAAAGTTTACTCAACATAGCATTCATCCTGTATTGGGATTGCGAATCTACCAAGGCTCACGACAGGTACCGCCCAATCAAAGCAACCTTTCAGCAAAAAAACTTTTTGTGGTTCACAATTCAAAAACACTTTTCCCAAAAAGTGGAATTCCTTATTTCTCCTTGAACTGGGCGTGCGTTACATGAAGGAGCAAAGGATCTCACAATCCCCGGAGAGAAAAAATGAACCTGCGGTTTATCTTCGCAACGATCACCCTGGCTTGTTCTGCAAACCATCAAGCAGCCGATGCTTCGAAAGCAGATCCGATACCGAAATCGAGCGTGGAACTCATTTCGCTGATTGAACATGCCTCTGGCACGAGCCCCGACTTGGCCTATCGAGTCAATATGCACCTGCGACGTGAGTTCACGACAACAGGCCAGCCTGAATTAGGTGATGCACTACTGGGTTGGGTGCAACGCAGTTCTGGCATGACACTTACCCGTACCCTGGATTGTTGGAATCTAGTCCGCGTCAGGACCAAATCTTCTATTACAAAAGCGGACGTCGAAATGCTGGTGGGAATGCTGAGAAATTCCAGCTACGCTTCAAAAGCGGCACACAAGTGGGCGAACGAGACTGGAAAAATCTGGCATGCCGTTTACGAATGGATTCGCCAAACAGAACTCTGCAAACGGTGGAGCCAAAGTATTTCGATCGTCTGATCCATGAGACCTCAAGTCCTGACCCCAATGTACGTGCAACGTTCATACGAATTGTGGCAAGCATCCGCCCGGGAGAACTGTCAATCGATCAGGAGATCCAGCTTTACAAACACTTCAAGGACCCAGTGCCCGAAGTTCGGCAGGTGGTGGCTTTCAGCCTCGGTGCGTTTAAAAAGGCTCCTGAACGAAAGCTGAAAGACATCTTCATGTCACTGCTTAATGACTCCAACCCAAGCGTTTGCTCCACAACTGTCGATTCGATTTGCAAACATCCAAGGATTTTCAATGCGAGTGATGCAGCCCAGATCATGAATCTGGCTGCGCGGCTTGAAGGCAGTGAGTTGGGCACCCTCTTGTATGCACTTGGTTCCCTCACATCAACTGAGTCGCCAACCATATATGACAAACTAATCAAAACTGGTATCCCACTATTTGAAGAGTGTAGTGTTCCGGATAAACGGCGAATCAACGGACTGCTGGGAAAGGCTTCAAGATTCGCGACGCAGGAACAAGTTGATCGAGTGGCCGCGCGGCTGTGTCTTGAATACCAATCACCTGCCACTGACCAGCTACCCAATGCGAGTGCTCTGATCATGATGTCAGGACACCGTTTTTCAACTGAGCATCAAATACATCTCGTTCAACGTTCCCTGCAGGTCCTGCGAGTCAAGGAGATCACGAACCAGTACCCTCGCAGGCGAACAGGTGATGCCACCAGTCTCCTGATCAACTGCCTCGCACCACACCAACAACAAGAAGTTGTAAATCAACTGGTTCAAATGCTTGAACACCCCGCAACGACCGAATTCTCTTTAAATGTACTAAAGAAAGTGGGANGCGCCGCACGCACGTCAGTNCCCCTCATCACGACGCTTTCCCAACACCATCAGGACGAAGTGAGGATCACAGCAACGGCCACTTTATGGACGCTTACACAGGATTCAGACACTTGNAGACCAATTCTTCTTGCCGGACTGCAATCGACGTCCTCCAACGCCAAAAAAAAAGCCAGCCATGCGTTGATTGCAACCCGTGAAAAAATCACACACTTCAAGCCGCAATTGAAAGAAGTACATCACAACGATAGCGAGAAGACAACGCTATCAATTCTACGGATCATTGATGATGATTGGCGTCGACGCAAAGCCACTTGCCGATGCAGTCGAACCGCTGACTAANGCCGAATCAGGAAAAACAAAGTACTACGCATTGCGCACTCTGAACGCAATCGCTGGTTGACTTTAGCACCTTGACTTTTGTGGGCGTTGGACCGACCCAAAGTACGAAGCTTGCTGTAATGATGTGTGGTCGCATTCACGATTCACNGTAAACGCGACGTTCCAGTCACGTTCAGATCCCAGTCACGTTCAGATCCCAGTCACGTTCAGATCCCAGTTACATTCAGATCCCAGTTACATTCAGCAAGACCATCCGTTGAGCTCAACGACTACATATTGATCTCGTAACCTTTACGGTTCTCACGAGACAAGAAGGAATTGGCCTGCTTATCACCAATCACTTCACGTTTATCGGGATCCCAATCGAGTGGCCTTCCGAGACGCATCGCAATATTTGAGAGATGACAAATTTCGAGCATTTGGTTGTGCGACCACACATCCGATATTGGTTGCTCGCCCGCATTGATTGCCTCAATGAAGTTGAGCGTATGATTCTCGGGCACAGGGCCGCCGTAAACCTCTTCGCTAGCACCACCTGGAAGTGGATTACTCGCAAGATCCTCGACGGGCTTACCAACAATTTTTCCCCGGTTTACAAAAAACCGTCCTTTCGTGCCCTCGAATAAGATTCCGTTATCACCTTCGTTGGTAATTAACAGCTCGACGCCATTGTCCATATCTGCCTTGATGTTGTACTTGATCGCAATGTCATATTTGTCAGCAACAAGCGGGTGACCACTTTTGTCATATTCGACATCGAATTCGTAATTCAACGGTGTGATTTTTCGAGCCCGTGCTTGATCCAAAGCCTGCGAATTAGCACCAGCCTTCTGCGGGGAGATTGCCCAGCGGGCAATGTCGACATGATGGGCACCCCAATCGGTCAGTTTACCGCCGGAATACGCATGCCAGTTTCGGAAGGCATAATGGCAATTGCTGTAGAGAGGGACACCACCACCGTAACCCTTGCGAATTTCAGGTAGAGCACGATAAGCAACCTTGGGTGCAGGGCCAAGCCATGTGTCCCAATCCAATTCCGCTGGGACGGGTGCTTCCGGGATCACCGGCGAAGGGCCAAAACCACCAATACCACAGGTCACTTTCTTGACGTTTCCGATGCGTCCCGCTCTCACCAGTGCAATTGCCTGGATGAACCGCTGCCCTGATTCAGTCCGCTGCATCGTCCCAACNTGGAACGTCCGCCCCGTTTTCTTGACAACTTGCTCGATCAACTTGCCTTCAGCAATCGTCAACGTAAGCGGCTTTTCACAATAGACATCTTTGCCAGCCAACATCGCCTCAATGGCAATTTTGGTGTGCCAGTGATCCGGAGCCGCAATCATGACTGCATCGATGTCTTTGCGATCTAACACGCGTCGGTAGTCACCATAGGAATCCGGTTTCTTGCCTTGACGTTTTTCCAGTTTCTCAACATTGGTTCCCAAAATCTTTGAATCCACATCAGCTAACGCAGCAAAATCTACAAACTTGGTGGACTTGTTGGTAATTGTCACACCTTGATTACGCAGACCAATGGTGGCAAAAACAGGGCGTTCATTAGGTGACTGAAAACCAAGAGCTCGCCCGGTTGACAAGAATCCGCCCGATGCCAACCCGGTCGCGATGGTGCCTTGAACAAATCCTCGACGCGTCAGATTCCGTTTGGCTTGCATATGATAAAATCCTAGTTAGATAGTTGGATCGGAAGGAGTGCAGGAGGGTCAGCCCATAATTCGAGTGCTGCCTTGACGGTAGCCGCCCGTCAGCCTCGACCAACCTGTGGCCTAACCCTCAGCATAATCTGACTCGTCACGTCTGTACCAGCCACGTCAGAATTCTCGGCAAAAGTCCAACCCAAAACTGCTGGAAAATGGGAAAACGGCTGCTGTCCTCAGCTGCAGTCCAGCCCCTGGGCCAAAACCGCCTGCAGAACTTCAACCTGCCATTCGAACAGCACCCGAAGTGTGTTTTTCCGCATAAACTTCGCAGCCACAACTTCGGCACATCCATTTCGCGTACCCCTCTTCGCGAGCATACGTTCCCGTCACGCTGCGACGCCCACCAATCACGCACCTGCCAGCAAACAATTGCTCGCGTTCGTGTAGTGACAAGTAATCACGTACCAGATCCTTGTAGAGAATCGCGGCGAGCGTTCGTTTTCCGCATTTGGGGCAGCACCGAGGTTTTCGCTGCCGCGTGTAAGGTCGATCAAAATCTTCTGCCATCTGCTCAACCTTTTAAAAATTCACCCTGCACGCTCGGGCGGAAAGCCTCTTGCAATTGCTAGCATACCCGCCGGTCTGGGCGTTGAATGCTAAGCGTCACTCACACAGTTGCAAGAAAAATCACGAAGGAATTCTCGAATTGGCAGGCCACTGAAGCTGGGCAAAGTGGCGTACTCACAAAGACTTCATGGCTTTGCTGGCGTATTTTCAAAAACGTGGAGGAACTCAAAAACGTGGAGGAACTCAAAAAACCTGAGGCGTTCAAAATCCAGTCAAGCCCTTTCCGAAAAATCGNTTTTCGTTTCCAACGCCCGCGTAACACGCCCGCGTGGGGGTGGCCGCACACGGGCGGATACGCCCGAGCGTGCGCGACAATGGTGCCAGTGCTGGCTAATCCAGCAACCACTTCAATCACGCTTCACCTCAGGCCAAGAGAACTCGATCATGCTCACCATGAAAATGACTTACGAAAAATCACACCTGTTCATGCACACTNCCCANGGTAAATGGTTGGTGGACACGGGAGCCCCGAGCAGCATCTCACCCGGGCTAAGTCTGTCGTTCGACCAAAACGGGTACCAACGCGGCTTCGAAGTTCCAGCAACTTACATGGGACTTTCAATCCCCACGCTGACGGATCTTGTTGGTGTGGAATTTAGTGGATTGCTTGGCACAGACATCCTTAACGAGTACGACATCCTTTGGGATATCGAGACCGAAACAATGCAGCTCACCGAAAATGAACTGGACGCCAGCTCGCTAGGGCTAGTGGGAAACGAACTGGCAATCGGAAANATCATGGGTGTTCCGACTCTGGATGTCACATGTGCTGGACGATCNCAAACCATGTTTTTCGATACAGGTGCTACCCACAGTTACTTGACCAGGCTCAACGAACCGTTACCCCCACAAGCAAACGAGGTTGAAGATTTCTTACCTGGCTTTGGAAAGTTCACAACAAAGCTGAGCCAAACCAACTTTGAAATCGATCAGGTAAAGTACCTGCTGCGGACAGGAGAGTTGCCGACTTTGATCGGTATGTCGTTGTCGCTTGCAGGCTCAGAAGGCATCATCGGCAATGAAATCATGACGCATCGCCGTATTGGGTACTTTCCACGACGTGACGCCATGCTAATCGGGCCTTCGGCACTTCCGAACGAGTAACTGCATCAGACGTCAGTCTCGACTCTGAAAGTTGACACGAATATCAGAACATGCCACTTGGCGGAAACATCCTGAAGCTATGATCTTATACAAACAACGGGATGCCAGATGTTTCCAACGTCAGTTGGCTTCCACAAAAAATTGAATTAGCTAACACGGACCACCCATGTTTGTAAATAAGCGGAAATTCCTAAANCAGATTTGTTGGCTAAGTGGAGCCACAATGATGTCACCGCCCCTATCCCTCCCCGCAGAGGAGTCGGGGCAGAGCGTCGACCGTGACATTGCGACAGCGATGCAACATGCGAAGCTGTCCATGCAATTTCANGGCACCAGTCGTAGCGATTTTTTAAACTGGCAACAAAAATTTCGCAGCAAGCTCAATGAACTTCTTGGTGATTCATCCCCCCCTGCCCAATGGTCCGTCACCGAACTGGCACGGCAAGANNGCNAAGACCACACGCGACTTGATCTTCTGCTCANTGCTGANGGCATTCCGTCTTTGCCGGTNTATTTACTGAAGCCCAAGACNGNGNCATCCNAGCAGGTCCCTGGAGTCCTNTGCATTCATGGGCATGGNCCNCTGGGGCATGATGCAGTTGTTGGTTGCCAAGACCAAACAGACGCCGCAAAGCACATTGNAAAATCCAACTACGACTACGGATTGAANTTTGTNCGTCGTGGCTATTTAGTTGCAGCGCCNTGCATGATTCCATTTGGCAGGCGNGTTGATTCGGAAAGTTACGGAGGCAAAGATCCTTGTGCGGTTACCTTTGTGCGAATGCAAGCTTTGGGACAGTTGCCGATCACCTCCAATCTCCGTGACCTGCGTTGGACCATCAACCTGCTTGAAAAACAAGTCAATTTGAAGCCGGCGAGTATCGGCTGCGCTGGACTTTCGTATGGAGGTCGAATGGCGATGCTCCTGAGTGCTGTTGACCACCGCATCCGCATCGCAGCAATCAGCGGCGCATTGAATCTGATGCAAGAAAGACTCTCACAGCGCCACAGTTGCGGTTCACAGGTCATCCCCAGACTCCTCGAATACGGTGACTACCCCGAAATCGGTGGACTGATCGCACCGCGACCGACGGTCTGGGAAACAGGTTCCCAAGATCGCCTCATTGTGCCTGGTTGGGACGAACGTTTTCGCGACCGTTTGCAACGTACCTACCAAGCATCGGGAACACCTGAAAACCTTCATTTCGATAAGTTCGATGGAGGCCATCAGTGGAGCGGGCGCATTTCTGAGCCACTCTTCGATCAGACACTGAAGTCATAATCATGACCAACAAAAAGCCCGCTAAAAAATGGTTCAGCTGAATTCCCTTTCGCTGAACCGAACAGCCAGCGCCGTTCCGTTGACTTACTTGGATGCACAACCCAACCGCTGACGATCTGCCCTGATCCTTCTTGAAGCTCAAAGTAGAAGCGATTCAAATTCCTTCCAAGCCAACGTCGAGTCTCAAGCACGAAGAATCCAAGCACTAAGAATCAATATCCAATCAATCCTGTTGCCAAAGCAAAATTAACGACTTCGGCTTTGCTGTAACCTGCATTCAGCATCTCGTTGAGCATCACGACCAGTGAATCGTCCATAGCAGGATCGTCCTCTGAATCTTTCTCAACTATCACGTCGATTCCGGGGATGGGATCATTATTGCGAAGCATGCCGAGGATATGATTACCCGGTCCACCGCCAAGATCAGCAATCTCTGCAGCGCGACCGGGTTTCTTACGCACAATGATGTCGTCCGCATCGCCAATTCGATTCTCTGTCACATTACTCACTGTCACATTACTTAATAGCGCAGCAATCAACCCGTATTCAATCGCATCGGAGTCATCAGCAGCCACCAGCGGAGCAATCAGTCCATATTCAATTGCCTCTGAATCGCTGGCACCTTCCAGCAACAACTGGTAATAGAGCATGACAACCGAATTTTCGAGAGCAAGATCTTTCTCAAAGATCACGTCGATGCCGTGGATGGGATCCTTGTTCCACTGCGTTCCAGCCCCGTCTTGATCCGCTGTCGAGATCCCGAAACCCTTGCTATTATTAAAGAACTTGACTGTCCCTGAACTTCTCTGAGCCAGCTCGGAATCCGGTGTCATGTCATTCGACGACTGTCGACCTGGCTTCTGACGCACCATCATGTCGTTGCTGATGTTCAAATCAGTGTCAGTTAAATCACCAGCCCCGTCCTGATCCGATGCAGAGACCCCAAAGTCCTTGCTACTGTTAAAGAACTTGACTGTCCCCGAACTTCTCTGAACCAGCTCGGAATCCGGTGTCATGTCACTCGAAGACTGTCGACCCGGCTTCTTACGTACCATCATGTCGTTGCTGATGTTCGAATCAGTGTCAGTTAAATCACCAGCCCCGTCCTGATCCGATGCAGAGACCCCAAAGCCCTTGCTACTGTTAAAGAACTTGACTGTCCCCGAACTTCTCTGAACCAGCTCGGAATCCGGTGTCATGTCACTCGAAGACTGTCGACCTGGCTTCTTACGTACGACTTTCTCATTGCTGATCTTCAAATCGGTCTCGGACACGTCACCAGCCACCGTTCCTTTATTTGAACGGCTCGAATTGTGGTTAACCGCTGGATCTGCAATGACGAGGCTACCACCAACACACAGAAGACAGAATACAAAACGAATCAAACGATTCACAACAAGCATGGACAATATCCTCAAATGGAAAACTGAACGAGGTGCAAAGCACGGAAGATTTCAGTTGCGGTACAACGCAAGTGAGGTGCCACAGGCGAGCACGGGACAATGCTGCACCAAACCGAAGATGNAAANCACGCTTTTTGCGAAGCAAAAGTCAAACCNACCCGGAGCAGGACGCGGGTGTACACCATTCGTTCCAAATCGCATTCTGAGCAACCTGTTTCATTTTGAAACAAATGCGTCATGGCATGATTATTGCTCGCCAGAACCGTTAAGTCCCCAAAACCACTTTGAAACACTTGTTTGGCAGAGGTGATTTCCGATTGTTACTTGGTGGCTCGGACCTCACAAAGGCTGCTCAAAGAAAAAAAGTGGGGCCATTGTGAGCGGCCGGCAATTCACCAGAAAGCCAGTACATCTGCAATGGGAATGCCTAACAGCATGACGAGGCCCGGCAACACAGGCCATTCAGACCCTTGGGTTCCGACGCAATAAAAACTTACGACGTTAACACCCGACCTCGTTCGATCGCCAGCGTCAGGGACGCCCAGCGACAGCCATGAGCAGCGTAGCATGAGCAGCGTAGAGCGACGGAACCGATCAGTTCGCAAAAACCCACGGTCGCGCCTGCTTGATGACTAACTTACCATCGCTCGTGATCTTGAATTCTACCTCCATGGCAAACTGATCGTCTTGGCCATGACCGTAAAGCTTACGAAACTTCCCATGAATTTTCGCAAGGCGATCCCGTAAATCCTCAATATGCTCGTCATCAAGTAACGTTTCGTGATCAGCAGCATCGGTTGATCGCCGCACCACTTGATGCCCATCTTCTTTCCACCAGCCGAGCAGAATTTCTTCAGGAGAGGATTCAGCATCAGGATTCGTGACCAGATCCTCTCCCACCTGGGTATTGATGTAATAGTTACCCTGTGATTCGTACAAGACATCATCTGTCACCACGACGCCGTTTGCCCGTTCACCCTTAAAATTAGGGTGCAGCAGCACACCCATGGCCGTCATCTTGTGGTCAACTCGATAAAAATCACGTTCCTCAAACGCACGAAAATTCCAAAGACTGGCATAGACCTGCTTGATAGATTTGGCCAGATGCCCCTCATCGGTATTGTGCGTGAAGGAATCGTACAATCCAGCGCCACTGAATCCAGCCAAATCTTCATTGTTGGTACTGGAACGGCACCGAATCGCCGTTCCAGGCGAAAAGGATTCCTGAATCTTCTCAAAGCTGTCCATCATTGCTTGTGACATGATCCCCTGTTTAATCTGCTCACGAAGTTTTTTAAGCATGCTTTGCTGTACTTCACGATTTTGCTGGAACTCTGCATTCCTGAGCATCGCATCCACCTTGGCATACAGTCCATTACGTTTCATAAACTCATCGTANAATGAGAATGGCACCCCATAACCATCGGGGACCATGCCTGAGGGGAAACCAAATGTATGCATAGTTGCCAGATTGGATGCTTTTGCACCGAAGCTACTGGCATTTTCAAAACTAATTTCTTGCAATGATTTGATCACGGCTACAGAAAGGTCTCTCGAGGGAACCAACGGCTCACGAGGGCGGGAGGCACTGAAGTGGTCATCGACTTCCTGTTTGGTAGCTTCACGCAATGAATAACCATCAGAAGTGACGGAATAGCGAACCAGTTTTCCAACCAGCGAACTGATTGCATCTTGATCCATAGCGTTGGCAACAAATGCATTTGGAACACGATCTTGAACACAGCGAAGATTGACGTGCGAAAGTGGTGTTTGCCGCTCTGCAGAAATAACACCGGCAACACGAGGCATTTGGTTGGGCAGTGTTTTACAAATCACAATATCGCGTAGCGAAGAGCGTGCCTCATTGCCCATCACGCGAAGTTGGCCAAACGACTCCCCCACATTCATCGGCAAGAAACCAATCTTTGCATAGAGATCAGTATCGAGATGAATGGCAACATCCGAAGCATCATATTTGGCCTTGTCTGCTTCGTATCGAGCCATGCCACCCCGCAGTGGATGATAGGCCAATTGTCCCTTTAGAAACGGAGCTCCCTTGACCAGCGTGTCCCTGACATATTTGATGGTCTCGAAAGAAAAGGCATCATTTGGCTGAAAATCGAAAACATACAAACCTGCTCCCCCCGCCGCATCTTTCATTCGCGGCTGGAAGGAAATGGCTCCCCGGACGGCGCCGCGACTGTTCATTCCAACCATCCCCATGTAAGGGGGATGCGCCCGGTAATTGCCCGTATTCATGAAGTAAAGTGCTGCCTCGTCAGACTCTGGGTTCTCGATCAGAAACTTCACGTATTGCAAATTTGCCAAGTAGGGGTCCCTCCCGACATCGGTGCCTTTGTAAGACAACTTGGCAAACGTTTTCAAATCAGGAATACCAGCCACGCCCATCTCAAATTCCAAATTTTCAGGCGCGATTCGCTCACCAGAACCACCCCCAAAACCGCCGCGAGACCCGCCCCCAAAACCGCCGCGAGACCCGCCCCCAAAACTTCGTTGTGCAAACGCTGCATCCCCGCATGCAGACAAGCCCAGAAACAGGAGCAGGCAAAAAAACTTGTTCATATTTAATCGATTCGTTGAAGGCAAAAACAAAACAATGAAAGATCGCAACAAAGCCAGCGCGGTTCTAACCCCGACCACCCACCAACGTTTCGTCGTGATCAATCACGAAGGACCAAAAGAGCTCACAATGCAATGTCCAACTCCGACGAATTGAGTTGCCTTGCACCCATGCTTTGAGTTCCTGGGAAACGGAATTAGTTTCCAAAAGAGCAACCCCAAGCTCACATCCACTGGACAGTTCTTGCTGAACCTCAAAGCAGCAGTCAACTCAACATTGAATGGCATTCAGGGCCATCGGCCAAGACGGACAGCATGCTTCCCCAAGTTCGGCACAGTGAATCGCGTGTTATCATCCCGCTTGAAGCGGATATTTTTCACGCGGATCAGGTCTCCTCGGATTGCAGTGCTACCAATTGCACCCTCTCCTCTGACTGTGTCATGTCTTCGATAANGGATTCCAAATCAAGCTTTCGACGCAACTCTTCCTGCTCCCATCCCTGAAGAAAATCGCTTTGGCTCTTTGAGGGTGCAAGCAAGAGCGGCAAAAACTCATCCCAGTGAGCAAAGCATTCATCAGCTCGCACCTCACTCTTGTTGATCGTCGTGTCGTTCGGCATGGGCACTTCACGAGGCACAGCACCCAACTGTACTTCACCCTCGCCCCCACCGGTCACTTGTCCCAATTCGTTAAGCACGGCCAAGCAGTCAAGCGTCGACATGTAGCCATCACCATTCGCATCGTACAAGTTATCGAGACTGTCTGCCGAGCCTGGTAAGAGATAACGACCATCATCACCGACCAGATCAACAAGGGCTAACCGATTAATAATCAAGAGCACATCGAGAGGCGAGGTCCTTGCATCAAGGTTCACATCGGTTGGCATGTCGGTGTTGTGCCAACCTTGAAGCTCCCCATTGAGCCAGATTTCATTAATACCATCAGAGGCGGAAATGAAATCATCAGGACTCTCATGGTGGATGCTATCATCGTGCCTGCCGGTCACAATCCAATTCATGCCGCCAGCATCGTGGATCACGTTCTGCCCATCGCCCGCATCGATTTTATCTCGACCTGACCCGGTGCGAATCTCATCGCTACCCGCACCTGTAGTAATGAAGTTATTCCCTTCCAAATCGGTAATCAATACAGTTGAGTCTTTGACATTGATCCAATCATCTCCTTCAGCACCATCCACGATCACTTGATGACTGGGCATGCCATTGACGAGCAAGCTGTCATCCCCCGCCAACAGTTCAAATACAACCTCTTGATAGTCAACGGCACTGAAGCGATGTCGCAGGTGTTCGGTTTCATTCCAAATCCCATCCACTTGAATTCCGCTGGGACTGACCCCCACAAACCAGTCATCTTCACCAGCAGTCCCCAGTAGCATGAGCCGATCTTCGGGGAAAGCACCGGAATCGAATTCCAGTTGCTGAACCTGGTCTGACGGGAGTCCTTGGACTGCGTTCTGCAGCACCACCTTTTCAACGTCACCGTGATCAATGTGCAGGTCACCTGCGTGCACAACGCCATTCGCCATCCACAAGGGAGTCCCGCGACCATCAACCATCAGTTGATCATCATGTTCCCCACCCGCAACTTTGACAGCCAAACCTGAACCGCCACTAAAGGCAGACATGTCAAAATGATCGACTCCACCATTACCATTTATTTCCAACGAATTCAAAACACTCAGTGCTTGAGCCTGGAAAGTATCATCACCCGAACCGAGGTTCATAACGACAGATCGCACCTCACCGAGCTGCACTTCTGCGAGATCAGTATCAAGGCGATCCTGCAACGCAGTGAAGGTTCGACCGTTGCTTGATCTCGTATCGTCGAGGTGCAGAGTCCCGAGCTTGCTGACCAGTACCTGAAGTGGGTTTCCGGCAACTCCTATCACATCAGTGATAGCCAGTTCCGCGGAATCGTTTTCAGAACCAGTGGTCAGCTGAAGCGAACCCCCGCTGATCCCTCCGAGCAGTCGAATGCGATGCGGATTTCCGGCAGCAAGAGCAGCAGCACCGGTAGCAATCGAGAGAGTTTCCGAGGTCTCCATGTGGGCCCCCAGTTCGGCGACCACAGCGGCATCAGCAAACATATTGACAAATCGGTTGGCGGAAACGAGGTGTGCGTTTGGCATTAAATGCAAGCTGCCAGCTCCACCATTCGACCTCAAGTCAACTTCCTGCTGTGCTTCAATTGGGGAACTTACAAAAATGTGCGAATCGCCTGTCAGTCGAATCGCACCCCCGGCGCTCATCAACTGGTCCACGGAAAGGCTACCGAACTGGGCGAGGTTAATGTCACCAAGCACACTGGAAGCTGCGAGGCTTGCGACCCCAATTTTCAACTCGGTACCCACCGCACCGATATGGCTCAAACTGCTTAGCCGTAGCTGCTCTGCCCGAACCCTAGCTAGGCTATCCGCAGCAGCGAAACCCTCGGCGGCAAGCAGGCGACTAGCGTCACCCGGACTCGATGAACCCGGCACCACAAGGGAACCCGCTGGCACTGCAAGCTGGACAGTACCATCACTAGCAGCAGAATTCACCATAAGGTCCCCGGCAATTTGTGTGAGGTAAACACCATTGGGAGCCTCAGCCTGCACTTCGCCAAGAGCAAGAGTAAGGATTGGATTTTGAGAGGCCCCGATTTGTGCGTTGGAGGTGATGGACAATTTGTTTGTCTCGATCGTTGGAGCACCGTACGCAAAGCTAAATGCAGTGATATTCTGAGTCGAAGCCTGACCTTCTCCATGGGCCACAAATCCCACTCGTGCCTGGTTGGTTCCCAGCACCTTAAGTAGATCAAGCCCCGGCAATTCAAAGGTGAACGACACCCCAGCATTGGTCAACGTCACCGACGCAGTTCTTGTCAAGACTTCATAAATCATAAGCACTTCAATCGGATTGCCCGAGGATATCTGGAGCTCCTCGGGCACCGGTGTCGACTGAAACTCACCGTCATACGCGGCACCGATCGCTTGGTTGTCAATTACCAGCTCAAAGGCATTCGAGACATTTGTCTCGCCAGCCTGAGCAAGCATCGTGACATCTGTGTCGATAGAAGCCAGTACAAAACTGAGTTCCGCATCGAAGCCAGCATTTTGATAGACAAAGCTGGAGATGAATCGTTCCTCGATCGTCACCGGGGTGTCAAGTTGGGTCGCTGCGTTGCTATACCAAGCCTCGGTCGCACCTACCGGAGCGGCAGCATTCTGAAGGACCAAAGTATCGTCAGCAAAGTCAACTGATCCCTGAACAGATTCGCTGGTCCAACCACTACCCGCTCCGCCGACACCAAAACCAGCGACGGAACCCTTGAAGAAGTTTTCAACCGAGAAAACATTTGCAGCTGGGGCGTCAATCTTTGTATCGCCGCCTGCATAGAGTGCATTCAGAAGCAGGTTATTGCTGGACTCATGCGTCAAGTACAGATCGTCGCTGGCGAAGACGTCCAATCTGCCACCAACCTGCACGTTCAAAGGCGCTGACACCGCACCAATAGCCTCGCTCGCAACCAAGCGCAAATCACCTGAGACAATCCCGGGGGGACGTGTGATTTTGACAGCATCAAGGAAAGCGGTTTGGTCAACGGACGAAGCATCGACTCCTTTGAATGTCAGCGTGTGTTGACCTGTCGATTTCCAACCACCAAATCCACTGATCGCTGGAGAGTCACTCTGCTCATCTCGCCACAATTTGAAGTCCGTCACCGTTTGAATTGACGAGGCACCACCATCTCCCCCAGTGAAACCGACATATGCGAACTCATCTAGCAGAGACACCAAGTCAACGTCACCATACGTCCGTGTAAAGGTAGTGTTTTGCAAAGTGTCGATCAGGGTTTCCTTGACCGTCTGCTGCTCGGCATCAAAGACCAGTTGAACTTGGATTGGATTGCCACTGTTGAAACTGATCGCATCCGTCGAAAAATAAGTTTCCGAGGTATTCGTCGTGACAAAATTGGAGCCCTGTTGATGGCCATCATAAAGATTGATTTGGTAGGCAGCCGTAGGTCCGGTTATTCCCACATAGCCAAGAGATCCGCCTGTTGCACCAAGAGCATTTTTTCCCTCTTTCTGAAATGCGAAGGTGACTCCATCAGCCGCTGCATCACCGCCTGCCTGATAGGTAAACTCAACGGTTAATTGTCCAGCATCACTAATGNGAATAGGGGTTTGGTACCAGTAAGCATTGGCTTCGCTGAATTGACCATCAGTCAGTTCGAGCGATGTTGTATCAAGAGAAAATGGGATGGTTACCGTTTCGTAAGTGGTTGATGTAGGTGTTTGTGTTGTTAATAGCTGGTCATCCAACTGGACGGTGAAAGTGGGGGAGGGATAGCCGCCTCTCTGAGCAACATCGAATTGAAGGAAGTAGGCTTGCCCAGCAACCACCCCATCGATCTGCTGGGACATCATCCCCTGTTCCTCGATAAATGCGACCTGGTTGCCCAAAGGTGCATCCGGATTATCATTCGTGAACCCACTCTCATTGCCCGAAATACCCGACTGCGTACTGAAGGTCCAATCGTTCGTCACTGGGTTGTAGCTAAAACCATCGACCTCCTGAACGGGCTGCTCAAAACTACCATTTTCAATCATACCCGTTGAAAAGACGGGGCTACCCAGTGTGAAGTCAGTCGCCCCGTAGACCAGATCAGTATCCGTGTAACCCAGAACACCATCTGCGTCGCTCGACCAACCAACTGTCGACGTGTTCATATGCAAAGGCACGTTGAAGACATTGGCCTGAGAAACAAATTTGACTGTTTGTGTCGTTTCAACATGCAGTACATTAAGGTCGCCCAAAGCCTCCGCCAAGTTGATCGCGTCTTCCGCATGGAGTTGAACCAATCCATTTTCTGCAAGATCGACGTAGATAGGCTTGTCAATGCGAACCAAAATCGCGACTGGAGTGACATCGTCGGGACGACTGCCCGAAGAATACACGACACGCTGTCCCGTCGGATTAACACCAATGATTTGCAATTCTCCAGCCGCTGTCGCTTGACTTAAAATCGCTCTCTCTTGGCTTGTCAAATTGCCCTGCAGGAAGTTGGCGTAGTCAACTTCAATCACATGAAATGGCAAGCCAATACTTCCCGCCGCGTCAAGGTTCAGGACAGTGGTCTTGACTGCCGGGTTGATAGGGCCAAGAACGGCAGTTCCTTGTGGCCCCAGAGCTTCAAGTGACAGCATTGCAAAGGAATTGCTCAAATCAGTCGCCCCATATGTCAATTCGTTCACCACGACTTCCGACGCGGTAAACGTGTAATTGGGGTCGTAACTTTGGAACTGTGGCAAGTTGGCCCAATCCGCACCAAACACTAAGTTTTCCTGAAAAACGGTTAGGCTGTTTTGATAAAGCAAGTTGCCGTATTCCTGCACCTGTGATGTGCTGGCGACCACCGGCGTGTCGCTACCCGACTGCTCGGTGTAGTAAAGATTCGCCTGAGCTTGATAATAAGCAACTCCATCGTTATTCAGAACAAACATCCCTGTCTGGGTATCGTAGGATCCGTTTTCAGGCAGGAGTGTCCAATACTGCAAGTAGCTTTGGTCAACGGAGGCCTCGAAAGCAGTTACGGTGAAGTCAGCAGTGTTCTGCTGCACGTTTGAAATCTGCTTGATTAACTCTTCCGCTTGCTCGCGCGTCAACTGGTTGAGATTGAGAACATCGGAGGTATTCCCGTCCGTGATGTTGCCGTCCTGCGTAGTAATGGAAACCACTCCCAACGGAGAGGTTGTGGTCACGGAACGAAGTCGCAGATCACCCTCGGGCTGAACCACAAATACACTATCTGCGGCCGCGGCGGTCAATAACCCATCGGTCACGGTACCGGATTCGAGTTGCGAGGCCCGCGTCTGAATTGTCAGCGGTTCTACCTGAGTGCCAATACCGCCGTTGACGACTTGCAAAGCAATGTTAACACCTTCGATTTTCCCATCACCCGCACCCGAATAAAGATCGCCAGCCGTTGCCAATTCGACAGGCCCATCAGACGCAATCAACTGGCCCACATAAAAATCGGCTTCAGAGGACAGATAAACCCCGGACTCAGACGTTGCGTTGATTGCACTGGATGAATCGATCTCAATATGAATTGGGGATCCCTCTGCACCAACACTACCACTATCAGAAAACAGATCCAATTGACCAGCCGCCACCACCGCGTTGCGAGTCTGCGTCAAATCTTTCGACGACGACAAACTGACCGAACCCGGAAAAATTACATTTCCGGCCAATTCCAACTCTTCGCTGGAGACCACTGTGAGACTACCGGATTGAACCCCTCCGAAATCCACGGCGACCTCGTTGGCTGCGGGCACCTGATTCACAATCTGCAACAGAATCTCGGTTGGGTAAGTCCAGTCCCAAGTCGTCGAAGGCCCCATGTCCCATGAATCGCTGGATGAAGTGTCAAAATGAGTCGTGGCTGTCTCGGTTTGAGGGATGATTGCCTTGACGACTTGAGTTGCATTGGGCTCCGTATTTTGCGTAAGAACTTTTTGGTGCCGCAAATCGTTCCACGCAGTGAAATCTTCAAGATTTCCTGTACTCGAACTGAGCGAAAAATCGGTAACCATTTGACTCGAAGTGGCTCCACCATCCCCTCCCGTGAACCCGATATAGGCTGACGCCCCGAGTAACGAACTGAGATCAATGTTCTCGTAAGTGTTGGAGTATGTCGTATTGGCTGTCGAGTCAGTAAGAGTTTCAGCCAAGGTTTTCGCAACTGCATCGTAGACGAGCTGGACACGAATCGCGTTGCCACTATTGAAGTCCACAGGACTGGTCGCCACATAAGTTCCTGAGGTATTGGTCATCACAAAATTCGAGCCCTGCACGTGTCCGTCATACAGGTTGATTTGATAAGCAGCCGTTGCGCCGGTAATTCCCACATACCCTAAGGCACCGCCAGCATCACCCACCGCGGTAGCACCTTCATTCTGAAATGCAAAAGTGATTCCATCAGCAGCACGATCACCACTTGCCCGGTAGGTAAACTCGACGGTGAAGTCGCCTGCCAGTCCTGCGAACTTCTCCGGATGCCAGAAGGCATTGGCGTTATCATCCTGACCGTTGGTTAACAGCAGTGTGTCGAGCGAGGGAAAAGGATTCGTTTCAACTGTCGTGTTCTTGGAAGAAGCACTTGCTGGCCCCCAAGTCCAAGAATCATCATTGGCAGAGGGAGCCTGAAGCTCATATCCACCACTGGCATTGACGCTAAAATGCAGGTCGCGCGAAATCCATGCATCGGTCTCCCATTGATAAGCAAGCTCTGACGAGCTGACACTGCCCGCAACGCTGCTTTGCTCCGAGCCAGGTTGGAAAGAAGCCAAATCTGCTGTCGACGAATCAACCAGCGTCATATCATTCATGTCAGCATGTAAGTCGCCTTGGTAGACACGAACTTGGTCCTCGGGGCTGTAAACGTAAGCAGTTGATTTTTGGGTGATCGTGTCGTTCATCAGAACGAGCCCAGCCACTTCCTTATCCGATGCAGCGATTGTCGCTAAAACCATTGGATAATCGGTCTGATTGTTGAGCGTGATATCCCCCGGATCACTGTGCACATTGATTTTCCCAAACTCGGTGGTCGAAATAATGGCTCCGGTGAAGACGGCCTCCGTCACGCCTGCGTTGATCGCATAAGGATCAAGCACGATCTGCCCGGATGCTGCGTCATAGTGACCGGACATGCCGGAGTTGCCGAAATACGAATCGATGTCCATGGTCGAACTGGTCTGCGTCCCATTGTCATAGACGCTTTGATAATTCGAGATCTCCTGATTGAGATCGCTACCGAGAACGACACTTACCGTTTGATTGACCGCACCCACATTGATTGGACCATTGATGTCCAGGTAGAGAGCAGTAATATCCAGAGAACCGGCCGTGATTCCACTTCCTCCGAGCGACCGGGCAGAAGGACTTGACACCGAAACTGAGGTTGGAAAATTTACCGGCAGCACAGGAAAGATCCCCTTGCCTGGAGAAGCATCGTCGTTTTGGGGCCCCGTTCCCTGAGTGACATTTTTATAACTGTCAGCATCATTTCCAGTCGCCGCTACACTGTAGGTTTGTGCATTGGCCAAGGTATCAAGATAACCCAATCCTCCAGTCAGATTTCCTGCCCCAGAGCTAATTGTCGTACCACTAGCATCCTCCCAAAGGTATGGGATCTGACTACCAAAGAAAATGATTCCGTTGCCGTTTTGAGTCGCCCCGTAATTATCTTTGGCTTTGCTTGGATAATTGCCGCCCACCGAACCAGGCTCGACATCGTAGTTGACCCTCGCATGATCGTTGCCGGTATTGTAGAGCCAGTCGGAGAACGTCCCGTCGTTGCGATTGGCACTGAACTCCTCGCTGTAGAGAACCGTCGCGGCGGTGGTTGCCGCAAGGTTCGCCGTATAATTGGTCACATAGGAATTCAATCCCGGTACAAAGCCGGCTGGATTCGTTGCCAAAACCAATTCATCGAGGAAGACCGTCTCATCTTGACCACTGGGCTCCAGTCCAGTCACGGTCAACAATCGATTGCCGTTGATTTCCCAATCACCAAAACCTTGAACCGAAATCGATTCACTTGGATTCTGCGAATCGGTGACCGTCATCGAAAAACTGCTGACCGTTTGGGTCGACGTCGCTCCTCCGTCCGCTCCCGTAAACCCGATGTAAGTTGAGTCACCAAGCAGATCCCTCAGATCAATGTTGTCATAGGTATGGGAGTATGTCGTATTTGCTGTCGAGTCGGTCAGTGTTTCCGTCACGGTATTAGCATCCGCATCGTAAACAAGCTGGACACGAACCTCGTTGCCACTGTTGAAGTCCACAGGACTGGTGGATAGATAGTTTCCTGACGTATTACTCGTGACAAAATTCGAGCCCTGCACATGTCCCTCATACAGGTTGATTTGATAGGCAGCGGTGGGGCTCGCAATGCCAACGTAACCCAACGCACCACCGCTGTCGCCAATCGCATTGACACCGATGTTTTGAAATGCCAAGGCGATACCATCAGCAGCCTTATCCCCACCTGCCTGATAGGTAAAATCGAACGTGATCATCCCCGACGCCGGAAGATCAATTCGATCCTGATACCAAAACGCTTTGGATGTGTCGTTAACGGCGTCGGTTAACAGCAGCGAATCTGCGTCGACCGTATCTTTGGCGGGGACTTCAAAGCTGCATGTGTAGGTGTCGTAACTAATCGAGGTGGGCGTAATCGTGCAGAGTGACTGCCCATCCAAAGCGATCTCGATACTTTGGTCTGGATAGTCCTCCCGTTGCGCTGCTTTGAACTGCATCACATAGGACATTCCATCGGTCATGCTATCGATGTACTGACTGATTTGTCCTTTTTCCTGCAAAAAAGCGACCTGCGTCCCTTGGGGAGCATTCGGGTTCCCTGCAGTGAATCCACTGCCATTGGTGGATACCCCTGATGACCCGTTAAAGGTCCAATTGGTACCGCTGGGGTTGTAAATGTAAGACGATGTCGATGGCGATTCAAACGTACCCTGTCCCGACAGCGAGGTTCCCGGCGTCCAGTAGTCGATGATCTCGCCGCTGGATCCGTAGTAGTCGGCGGGAGTGCTGACGATGTAGGCAGAATTGGGTGTGCTGATGGAAACCGACTTAGCGTTGATTGGTGCTGTCTGAACCAGAGCACCCATCACATTCGTGATTTGGACCGATCCCGCCGTGTTGACAATATCGTTCTCGACGGCAATGGCAGGACCTGCGGAGCTGCCAGGAATTGACTCCCCATAGGTTTGAGAAATCACGATCTCTGGAACAGCGTTTGTCTCCTGAAAGGACATCTGGCCAGGGCGAGTGGCCCCACCAACGATGTTAACCTGTCCCATGTTCAATGTATTCACCGCCAATGCACTGGCTGATGCATTGCCGGGCGTGTTCGCCCCCAAGCCACCCAGTAGCAGGTAAGCAGGGCTGCTGTTGCTGATACTGACCGAAGGCACTTTAGCCGTCACACTACCACTGCCATTCAAAGTGTCTGCATAGAGAACGGCTTGGCCTCCCACCGCTGCCAACTCGGTCAGTTTGATGGCGACCACAGGCTGGTCCGAGATCGAAGATTCAAGAACTGCTCGCGAGGTGGCGTCTAACCCATCGAGCAGTTGAGTCGCGTCATAGTTCGGATCACGCACAAGCTGAAAGGGAGGAAACGCATTGGACACATCAAAAATATCATTCGGAAGGGGCTGAACCGTCGTGATGGATTCGGTGATCGTTTCACTGACCAAACTATTGACATTGATGGTATCCCCAGAAGAAGGAATCACAATCGACAATTCATTCATGTTGCCCGCAACGACTTCTCCATCAAATGTCACCGCATTGGTTTCAGTTAAGCCATCACTTCCCTGATGCACTTTACCTTTGGCTCCGTCAATGTTGGCAAAGGTGTACCAAGACGCATTGTTGATTCCAGGAACGGCACCAAATTCGACGTCTGAGTGGCTGATGATCGAGGTGTCCGGATCAATGGTAACGGAGTTATTGACAGTTGCACTGGCGTCCGCGGTGGTGGTGGGAATCTCCAGCAGGCCAGCGCAGCGGGCCGTGACGACCGCATAAACATCCACAAGACTGCCCTGCTGTTCCACCGGGTTGTAACCCGCGGTGACAACGATATCACGGCCGGCATGCAGCTTTGAATTGCTGCCGATCGCCACTGTTTGCGTAGAGTTCATCTTGTTGCTGGAATCACTGTTGCTTCCACCGGCCAACCCGAACGTGTAGGAGTCTGCATTGCTGGTGGTCGCACTGTAACTTCGAGTGCCGATGCCGATTTCGCCTTGGGGTGCGATCATCTCGACATCCGACCCGAGAGTGATGGTGTTGTTCAAGGTGGAGTCCAAGATCGACTGGACTCCCGCGCCATTGATTGCGCCCCCGGTCCCCAGGTGGGTTAACTGAGTCGATTGCCAGTCGTTAATGGAGCTAACCTGAATATTTCCTTTGTCCGTGGCTTGAATCGAAACGTAATCGTTCAATTCGATGGTTGAACTGCCATTCGTTGTGGAATTGGCTGTGCCACCAAATCCTGAGATACCACCACCGGCACCGACTCGCGCCATAAAACCGGCTGCATTTTTGCTGTTGCCATCGCCAATCCCCAGCAATGTATTCGATGCTGAGATATCAACCGTCCCCGAGGCTTGGATGGTCGTGTCCGACTCCGTTGCGTCCTCAGTGCCGATACTCAGTGTTAAGGCCGGCTCGGAGGTGTTATAAGATCTTGCAGCCGAGCCCCCGATCGCTGTGGCGTAAACGGAATTTGCGTTCGTGGAATAGATTGTCTCAATGCTGCCCGAGATGGTGGTCGGCCCTGAAGAGGTCAATTCCATCCGCTCGATGGTCAGTCCGGCGTCAGGGGAATTCGTGCTCGTAGCTTTGGCCGCGTCCCCCCCAACCAACGATCCGGACCCCGATTTTGACTCCGTGTTGTTTTGATTGATCGCATTGATATCAAATGTCGCCGTTCCCTTCACGTCGAGCTTAACGTCCGACACCTGCAACGAAATACTGGGAAAAACATCGCTGTTCACTTTGAAGAATCCAACGCCCATCAGCGACGCGCTAATGTCTTCACCCTGTCCTCCAGAGCCACTGGTCCTCGCCGTTGCGGTGTTGGTCGAACTCGATGTCACGAGTAGATTCCCGCTAATATTCCATTGCTGATTCTGCCCCCGGAACAGAGTGGTTACCGACTCGGAAACGGTGACGTTATGATTTTCGCCCGTGCCGGCCAAGCCACCGACCGTCACCGACATTCCCTGTGAAATAACGCTTTGGTCAGTGGACGCAATCACACTAAGATCATGCACTTCAATATCCCCAGCGGTATCGAGGCTTGCCGCTGTCGATCCAGCACGCTTGGTATCGGAGTTGAAGACACCGACCGAGCCGAGTCCTGCCGAGCCACCGAAAATTTCCGCCAACAATTCTTCATTACTCTCGGCCTGGATTTTCAAGTCACCAGGGGCGTGGCCCGTTATCGCTGCTACGGTGGAACCATCTCCAAGCGATGCAGCGACTTCTGCATTGCTGGTGATGTTTGACTTACCACCTGCGCCCGACGCACCAATACTGATCGAAAGTGAAGTGGCAACCGCATCGGTTTTCAGGTGTACCGTATCCGTTGCACTGATTTCGATCGGTGCACCCGAGGCGCTGGTGCCACCTGTTTCAATTGCCGAGTTCTGGATTTCTGCAACAATCTGATCATTGTTGACAAGCTCAGCAAGTGAAATCCCGATGGACGCACCAAACCAGCCGAGAGATGCTGCCGCTGTTCCAACGGTGATATCATTGCTACCTGAATCGGCTGCAGTGACGCTCAAGCCATTGGCGCCGCCGACCGTCAAATCGGAAACTCCATTGACTGCGGATTTGATAACATTATTGGTGGTGATTGTCGAAGACGCACCCGAGCCAGCCCCCGCCGCGCTGGCAAAATCAGGCGCGATGGCAACACTGACTGCAACGGCAATCGCAGTATTCAAAATTTCCTGATCACAGACTGCCGCGATGGTTATCTTTCCCCCAGCACTAACACTCGAACCGTCGGTTGTTACCGAGCTGTCGACGAGAGTGCCATCAGTGAGGGGTTGCTCTCCAATCCAAGCCAGCACCAAATTGCCGACCGTCACTTTGTTAGTAACCGCGCTAGGGGCAAGCGAGACGCTGGCTCCGCTTCCATAAGCAACCTGCAAGCTGCCTGCGCCACTACCTGTCGTCATAGTTGATTGATCATCTGCCTGAACGGTGAGCGTTTCTGTGATATCGACATCACTGTCCGAGATACCGGCCAGTACCGCATCGGATTGATCAGTTTGCAAGAAAGCGCCAGAAAAACCAAAGGCAGCGCCGAACATCGATGTGGAAACAGCAACGGAAACAGCAACGCCGAAAGCAATGTTGTCAATTTCTGGTTGATGGGAGGCAACGAGTTCCAGACTTTCTGCGACGACAGAAGAATTATCAGCGATCGTCGCGCTGGTCTCGTTCGATGAATTGAACGAGTTGTCTGCACCACCAACCGCAATATCAACGGACGACCCAGTCAACGTAACGCTCTCAGAAACCGACGCGCCTCCGGCATCCGTGGACACGCTCAGCTGGTTTGTTGCCAAAACATCAACCGTCGACGTCGATTCACTGACGGAAGTTTCTTGATTGATACTTGAGTTCGTTGTAACTGTTGCCTGAGTATCGATGCTCAAGTCGGTGACGACGACCGCGCCATTGACGACGACTCCAACTGAAAATTCACTGTCTGCAGAATTCTCGCCCTGTGCGCTTCCGGCAATTGCCAAAGCGTGAAGACTCAGTTCGCCAACTTGGGACTCGGCCAAATCTTGGTTAGGCACAACCGACGCAGTCTGCTCGCTCAGGGCCCCGGTGAAAGCCCGAACCGTCAGATCACCTACACGATTGACCGTGGAATTGGAAACTTGAGCGGACGTCGGGAGTGCTTTCCCATCCGTATCTTGAGGGCCCAAGCGGGTCACCACAACCGCGGCTCCGACGCCAATCCCCAGCTGAGTCTCTTTCGTCGACAGCGGCTTGCCGAACTCAAGTGAGAAATAACCGGCGAACGAATCCAGATAGGGAGCCAATACCGCAACCACACTCATTGGATCGTCGGTGGTCGCATTTTCAATCGTGCTTCCAGTAATCTGTGCCGTTGTTCTCGGCGACACATAATTGGTAGCCCACATTCCGCCAATTTCGATGGCAAGTCCTGCAGGTACCGTTACATTTACGCCTGCGCTAAGGACACGGCTTGACGTAAAGTCCTCTGCCATGACATCAAACACACCTTCGCTCTGATTCAAGGTGCTATCAACAACTTCTGCCGTGGTCGTATTATCAACTTGATTCCAAACCGCGCTCATGCCGACGCCGACTGCTGTTTTCGCTTTTGGCCGATCACTGCGGCGATCGTAAGTGACAGCCGCCGTCCCGGCACCTCCCCAAATCTGATCAAGCTGCAGAGCACTCAGGCTGACTTCGCCCAGGTTTTCGCTCTGAATGACATCAGTGATCGAGGCAATGGTTGTATTCTCGATTTCGTTGACCACCACGGAACCAGCGATTTGCAGATCTGAACCTTTAGGTGCTTGGACCTGCAGACCGGCCGCGCAGGTACCAATCCGCTTTTCATTGAGTGCTTGCAGATCAATGCCCAAGTACTCGATTGTCGCGTTTTCGAGCATAGCAGTGACATGAGTTTGGTACTCTGCCACGGAAGCCGAGCCTGCAATTCCCGCCATAGCTCCCGCCTTGCCGCGTGCGATCGAAATCGTCGCTTGACCCCCAATCGGATTCACAATCGATTCGTTCTTCGCTGAAATCTCCAGCGTGCTCAGTTCAGTACCCTCACTTTCGATGCCCGAGACGGTGCCTGGACTGTTGAGATACGCCTGAGCTTGGTCATCGACAAAAGCGCCGGAAAAGTCACCTGAGATTCCAAGCCCCCACTTTCCGTCGACACTTGATGCTCCGCCAAGGCCGCCTTCCGCTGGAACCTTGTCTTCACCGTCTCCACCAATCGGAGAGTTACGGCTGGCCGAAATCGCCCCGACCAGCGCCATTGGCATGATCGTTCCGTCCATCGACGCGTCGATCGTGAAGTTTCCGCCTGCCTGTTTTCGATTGGTCGACTTAGGCGTACCACCGGCAGTTCTCGATCCAACGCCGGCCGCAGCGTCTCGATTCAACTCGATCACCGAGGCACTGACACCAATTCCCTTGGTCGCACCCAGCATCACCGCACCACTGATCGCCCAGAGGTCGCTGCTGTCAGCCGCCTCTACCAACACTTCACCGATGGTGCCGCTGATCGGTATCAGTTCGATGGGAAGGTTCTCCGAATTGAGTTCGGCATACGTGAACTGGCCACGGTCCGCATCGTTTTCCTCGTTCTCACCCATCAGCAGGTATGTAGTGCTAGCCTCGAATCCGAAGCCAGAACTGCTAGCAGCCGATTGGCTGATTTCAAGCAGTTCAGTGGCGGTTTCAGCCTGAACGGACAAACCGACTCCCTCTTCGCCACTACCATAAGTCACATTAGTGGAAGTGTTTTGAGGGGTATTGCCATCTGGATCGACGCCACCGAGCAAGGCTTGCGTTTGCTCCGAAATGATCACAAAGTTGGCCGAACCACCGAACGCGTTGCGGCTCGATTTTTTAAATGGCAGAACATTGTTTGCGAGATCCGCTGTGCCGAGAGTGAGCAAGTTCAAGCCGATGTACAGCTGCCCTGCGATGCCCCACTGCGTAATATCGCTGTTGGCTTCGATCGAGACGCCACTGGCTTCCTCTAATTCACCAAGGTCAGCTGTTTGGAGCGTCGTTTCTGTGGCGGCGTCATACCAGGAAAAACCGGATGTACTCTGGTTAATCTGCGCCCCATCGGCAATCTGTGCCAGATTGCGATTGGTGATGTCCTCAACAATGACACTTCCGGTCAGGATCCAATTCAATCTTTTCGAGTCTTCACTGCCGACCCCTTTGATACCAACGTTGGTCGAAGTATTAAAGAACCAGGACTCAACCGCGTTGACAGTCGGATTCAATGCCAAACTTTTGATGATTCCATAAGCTTCATCCCAGCCACCGCCGCCAGCACCGGGAATCGAGTCGCGGCGGGGATAGGGAATCTCGGAAGCGACTTCGACCCCCTCGGTACCAGTCACCTCTGCATCTGATTCAATCACAGCTTGGCTGGAGTTGTTTAAAACTGCCACCACCGTCGCCACTGCGACCGCACTGCTTCCGCCATGATCCACCGCCGCTTCACCACTTGAGCTTCGTTTCGCCAACCCGGCATTGGCCGAAGCGTGGATTTTTTCAGTCAGATCACTCTTTACAGCAATATTACCTTCCGCCCCAATCGTGGCTGTATTGCCGATGACTGATTGAACATCGTTCGAGACATCCAAGATCGACACACCGAACGTCGCAGAGAATCGATTGACTTTATTTGCGAGAGACGCAGGAGTTCTCTCGCTTATCTCATTATCGATCGCGCTGGGCCCCTCGGCTTTCTCTTTCGAGAACCACCTTGACTTGGCCGACTTGGCACCGTCGGTGTAGTAGCCCAACATCGGGCGACCGCCGATCCCGGCGGAAGCAGTCACCGAGTCGCCGGATTCCAACTCCGTATTGATCTCCAGCTCCAAAGCCTCGGGTACCGCCGTAAGCGATTCCTTCGCACCGGTCATGATCATTGATGGACCGGTTATCAGATCGAGCGAAGGCGAGAGCGAAAGCAGAACAGGAGGATTGGCCATCGCATCGGCGACACTGCCAGCCACGCCCAAAATAAGCATGTCAGCATCCAAAGCTTGCGGATTGACCACCGCATAGTACGCCTGGCCGTCGAGCAGTCCGAGGCTCTGAAGATCCCAAGAATCATGGAACGTGAGGGCATCCCCTGTTTCGATCGGTTGGGCGAGCCCAATGATCACCCACGGTTCAGCTTGCGTCCCACGGCCAAACACCTCGGCACTCACGCTTGATGAGGAGACACGCAACACATCGGTCAGCTCTCCAGCCGTCGCATCATAAGCAATCGGATTTGATTCGATTGTCTGACCATCCACCGAAAATGTCAGCGTGAACGTGCCACCGTCTGCATCGGTCGTCACCACGTTGGCGGCATACGATGTAGAACGATAGAACAGGTTCGTTTGTGTGGTCTCCTTCAGCAGGCTATCACTGTTCACTTCCAACTGATCCGCATTCATCCCGCTGATCAGCCAAGGTGACTGAATCGAACCACTGCCATTCACTTCCACCAAGATCCCAGTCGAGGTGCCGATCTTCTCGGCAACTGTCGATGCGTCAGCATTCCAGGCGATGGAATCTGTCGTGGACGTAGACCCCGTTTTTGGATTCGTGATGGTCAGTGTAAATGTTCCACTGTCGGCAAACGAAAACATCTGCGTCGCCCCGGCATCCACCGAGCTGAAAGTCACGCTGCCGTTATCGAGCGCCGCACCATCAGCTGAAACCACAGGTGCATCGTCGGACAGCAGCAAAGTCAGCGTGTTTTCATCAACGTTGGCTCCAGTCAGGGTGAATGAATCACTGTTCATCTGGAACGTTTGACCAATCCAAAACGCGACTTGCAGGTCACTGGTCATCTGGACTGTCGCTTGCTGCTGGAACCGGTTGACCAACGCAGTGCTATCAACCGTAACCTCTGAGGGAAGTAGTCCTTGAATTCGCCACGGTGAAATTGCGTTACCCATCCCACTGACAGAGACCGTCAAATCCGAGAGTGCGTTGAGTGCGGTGGCAACTTGATTGGGGGTCGCATTCCAAGCCAGCGGCGTCGTCGAAAAAGATTGTCTGGCGGTCTCAAGAGAAGCAGACGCTGCCGAACCTCCGTCGCTGAGTCCGCTCGAATCGACTGTGATGGTGTTGTCACCCATCCCCGCAATCAACCAAGGCGATTGCGATGTCCCAGCCCCACTGACTGACACCGAGCCACCAGAATTTGGCAACACATTGATTGCTGCAGCTAATTCATCCGGCGATGCATCCCAGTCGATCAGGTCGGTCGTTTCTGCAGTGCCCTGTGCATCGATGACGGTCAACGTGAACGTTCCCGAATCAGCCGTGATTCGCAGCTCGAACTCGCCCGGGATGCTGATGGCAGGATCCGTGTAGGTCAAGGTAAACGTTCCGGACACAGCATCCGAGTTCAACACGGTCCCCATCTCTGCCTGCTCCAGCGTTACCGTAGCGGCCGTTCCTCCCTCACTGAGCTGGCTTGAATCAATCGTGATGTCGTTATCACTCAGGCCTTCGATCAACCAAGGTGACTGTGCTGTTCCAAACCCGCTGACCGCGACCGAGACACCGGGAAGCTGCAACGCATCAATGGCCTCACTCAGATCATTGGATGCGGCATCCCAAGAAATCGACCCAGTTGTGCCTTGAACGCCCTGAGGATCGGTGACAGTCAAGGTGAAAGTGCCGGAATCTGCCGTCGTGCTCAAATCGACCGCCTCGGGGTTCACCAATGCAACAACGAACTGGGGGACAGCCGGATTCGCATTCACATTGTTCACGTTGTAGGCGATGTAGGTCGCCTGATCAGTCAAACCATTGACCGGTTTCTCCGCCACCGCGTTGTAAACCACTGATGTCCCATCAGGAAGATTCGGATCCTCCGAGAATGTCAGACCGAGCCCCATTTCGAAGTTACCGACCGGAATCGATACCGTCTGACCATTCACCTCCGCGGTCAAAGTAGCTTGGGCGTTTTGAACCGCAGGATTCGATGAGCTCGCCTGAGAGAGTGTTGAGGCGAGCTGAATACTACCTTCGTTGCTGTCATCAACAATCGCGTAGTAGGCAACTCCCTCACGGAGAGTTGCAATCCTGTTATTCAGTCCCGCGTGAAAAACCAATGACTCACCCTGTTGCACTGGGACGGCAGGAGGCGTGGAAACCAATTCGTTGGTCGACGAGTCGATCTCAAGAGTGGACAGGTCGACCGAATCCTCGGTCGAGTTGTAAGAACTGATTGGGTACAGCGTCCCCGATGCATTTTCCAAAAACGAAGCACCGTTGAGCGCGATCGGATTACCTGAACTATCGAGCAACTCGATGGCAATTGGATACTGTTCGACGAAAGGCGAATCGACAGTCGCAACGGCGTAGGTGTCATCCGCTAGCGGCGTTAACAGGTTGTTATTCTCATCTTCGTAACCGAGAAACCGGCCCGCCGAAGAAGTGTAAGTTACAACATCGTCATCCTCGTAAAGAGGCTCACCAGTGAGTGTCTCGTCATACCCGAACAAGATCAGATGTCGCCCTTCCGAATCGATGACGGTGATCGTGACCGGAGCCGTCACGTTGGTGCGGGTGTTGGTTAACGTCGGGAAAGCAGCTCCAAACGGAATCGGTTGATTGTTGGTCGCATCTTCGGCAGTCGCAGCAAATTGAAGCTGGTAGGTTTCGTTGGTCGTATCACTGTTGACGATCAGGTAATAAACCGTGTCGGGAATCAGTCCAGGAATTGTGCCGCTATCAGCACTTGTGAACAGCACAGCATCTGCCGTTTCGTAATCAGTTGTCCCGGTAAACTGAACCGAACTGTTCGTGAAATCGACCTGCAACGCAGGATTGAAGTCGAGTGTTTCCGGTAAGGTTTCAGATTCTTCTGCCGCGTTTTCACGCGACATGGTGATCTGTCCATCTACCACTGCTGAAATAGTGCCATCGGTGTAGGTGAACCCGACTGCTGCACCGACGACTCCATCTCGGTAGGCAGTTGCCTTCACCGAGTTACTGTTATCATCTTCCCCGGTCGCTTCCACTTTGACGTTTCCGGAACTACTGATCAGAGAGTTCTGATCGACGTGAACCGTCGATGTCGTCCGGAGGTCAGTTAGTCCAAAACCGATCGCCACAGATGAAGGGTTCGTGTTACTGAGTCCGTTGTTGGTGACCGCATTGACTTCGAGTTCAATTTCATTTTTGACTTCCGATGAGACCTCTACCCCATCGCCGGAAATTACCGTGTCAAGAATATCAACTGTTGCGGTAGCATCAGTGAAGAAAAAACCTGCCGCCCCACCACCTTTGTCGAAGCCTCGTCCTTCACCCGCTTTCTCTCCTGTCCCAACGACTCGGTTCCATACTGCTTTGCCCTTCGCGTTAGCTTCGGCAATTGCCGATACCGTAACTTCACCACCTTCTGAAACCAAGGTTGCGCCCTGAGTCGTCACCTCAGCCAAAGGGTTCCAAACCTGGACTGATACCGGCAACGTAAACAAGTCGGGCTTGCCCAGTAACTCCATTACCACCGGAGAGATGTTTTTGAAGTACGTGTTGGCTCCAATGTTGTACTTGTCGTTGATACCAGCTTCCGCTGTGATCGAAACACCTTCCGCGCCACTGATCAGTACTTCTTCCGATTCGCCTCCAATCGTTACTTTCAGTTGGCCGGAACCGAGCGTCAACAAATCTTGAATTTGATCGAGCGCGCTGATTCCAAAGTTCAACCTCTTGTGAACCGCCTCCAGTGTGATTTCTCCTCCACTACTCAGGATGTCGGCGGAAACATCAATTGCCTTGTGTGAGGTGACCTCAATCCCGCCGGCTGCCTGCAAAGTCGCACCAATGGTGATCGCCTCGTCGGTATCCAACGTAATTCCGTCCTCATCGCTGGTGATGGCCTGATTGATCGTCAGCGACTGAGTACTGGTGAGATTGATAGCCCCCGTTGTGCTAATGACCTCCGCATTGATCGTGATAGGCTGATCGACATCAATGTTGATGGAACCCTGATAACAAATCGGTACACTGATTTCTAACGGAACAGTTGCCTCTGAAAGGTTGTAGTCACCGGCGATGGGCTCCGAGCCACCGGGGCAAGCAGTTAACAGCAGACGATGCTCAAGCCTTTCCAAACCGACTCTTTGACGTCGCCTCACCGCCCGCAGGGAGTTTCTGGTGCGGAGTCTCCGCGACCTGCTGTTCTTTGTTCGGAAATTCATTTGTCGGAGCCTGTCTTGTAGCAGCGCCTTACGAGGCGAAAATTCAGCAATCTGGGCAGAACAGAAAGAAGTTCAGCCATTATTAATGGGGGAAGTTATAACGCTTGTGAGGCAAAAAACGTTTAAAATCCCAACGAATCCAACTCCCGGTGCGTCAATCAGTCCCCCCCAAAAAGGGACGCTTAGCTGCATTACTCGTACAGGCAGCCACAAAGCAGCCTGAAAAGAAGAGATCCAAACGTGAAGCACGCCAGACATGGCTCAAAGCGTCATAATGATCTGGACCACACCAAACCAAGATTCACCGCTCCCTAGACCAACCTCAGCGCTGCCTAACTCACTCAAAATGATGAATCAAGACGCAATCCCATCCACCACGATGCTGATGAGTTGGGCAAAAGCGGGAAGTCGCATGATCGTGCTTTTCGTTTCGTGCGCGGCCCCGGCGACCTTATTGTTGGCGAGCGACCGCGATGCAAATCGCCCTAATATCCTGCTGATGACAGTTGATAATCTTGGGTTCGGGGATCTTCAGATCTATAATTCCCAATCCAAAATCCTGACACCCAATCTTGCCAAACTCGCGAGTCGTGGCGCCCGATTGACCCAGTTTTATACGGCATCCCCCACTTGTACCGTCTCACGTGCATGCCTCCTGACAGGACGCATCGCTCAACGGCACGGACTGATCAACCAGCTACCGGGGGTGGAGGGCAACTATGGGGTGGGCCTGAACCCGAAAGAGATTCTGATCCCGCAAATTCTTAAGTCCATAGGTTACCGTACGGGATGCTTCGGCAAATGGAACATTGGATTCGCCAAAGGATCGCGTCCGACCGAACGCGGATTTGACGAATTCCTCGGCAACGCATCAGGCAACATCGACTACTACCGGCACGTCTACAACAGTAAGCACGACGTCTATCTTGGAAAGGCTGGGCAGTCTATCACAGAGCACCATGCCACAGGAACCTACTCATCGGACCTTTTCGCTGATGCGGCGATGGATTTCATCAGACGTCATGAAATGAAGAAGCATCAAACTCAGCAACCATGGTTCTGCTACCTACCTTTCAATGCTCCTCATTCACCCAACCGTAAAAACAAACTGCCAGGACAAGACAATCAATGGCAAGCTCCTCCCGAAGCATTCGCGCGCTACGGCATGTCCGAGAAAGAAACCGACCCCAAGCTTCGATACATGGCCACCGTCACAGCGTTAGACGATGCGATAGGCAGAGTTCTTGATTGCCTCGACGAACAAGGGGCAACCGCCAACACTTTTATTTTCTGTTTTTCTGATAACGGAGCTTTTCGGCTGGAACGCGAAGGAATCGATATCGGTTCCAATGAACCGTTACGCGGTGGAGGTGTGACCTGCTGGGAAGGTGGCTTGCGCGTTGCTGCATTAGCCAGCTTCCCCGGCGTGATCCCAGCAGGTTCGGTAATAGATCAGCCATTATGGTCGCCTGACCTAATGGTCACCTATGCAAAGCTGACCAAAGCACAACTGCCGCCAACAAGACTGGACGGAAAAGACGCTCTTCCTGTTTTGGCAGGAAAGTCCTCGACCCAACACCAATCGTTCTACTTCGAATTCAGAAAACACGCCGCCCTACGCATGGGTAAATGGAAGATAGTGAGAACCAGACCTGACGAACCATGGCAACTTTTTGATCTAAAAGAAGATCCATCAGAATCCAAGAACCAATCCCTTGCACGACCCGCAAAACTAACCGAATTAATCCATGCACGGCAAAATTGGCAAAAAGAATTCTGAGCTCAATATCTCCGAAAAACCACTCATCAAGGAAATGAGCGAGTCCCGTAGATCTGCGGAAGATTCACAGGACAAGGCTATCATGCATACTCTTGTTTCCCGTTGGATTTCCTGTGGCCACTTGTACGCTGAAAACAGCAATGGTGAAATACAGTTGATTTGAGTTCATTCAATCCACGAAGGACATTTCACGCCGCAACGGCAGTGATACCACGACATTCATTGTGATTTACCGCACCTCGAATACCTCGAGAGGTAATTGTTTATTTTTTTCCGGATACAAACAGTGTCCTTGTAACATGATTTATAATGGCCAATGCCTGCCAACGAACCGCAACTCCCCAACCGCGGATGCTTTCTCCGCTGAGCAAAACCGTCAAATCCGCGCATCCATTGTGGTGCGGATGTGAAAGGGACAGGATTCCCCCGGCTCAATAAACACACAGATGAAAATTCGAATCCGTTGAATAAAACCCAAAACAGACAAAACGCAATAAGTCACTATTCGTGTTACAGAAACCTGTTCACTGTGAATACCAATCAACCTGTCACACGGGTGCTGTACTCAGTCTTTGTGATCGCAACCATATTGGGTTCGCCATGGGTATCCAGGGTGAATGCTGAATCAGAGAGGGATTCGTACCAGTCGGTGATGCGTCCCTATCTGGCGAAATACTGCTTTCAATGCCACGGTCCCGATCAACAGAAAGCTGACCTGCGATTGGATCAACTCGACCCTGACATGATCCATGGCAGTGACGCGGACATGTGGCAGGAAGTGCTCGATCTGACCAATGTCAGTGAGATGCCTCCGGAGGAAGTCAAACAGCCTTCGAATCAGGAGCGTCAGGCCATGGTCGATGCTCTGACCGCAGCGCTTCGTCAAGCCATGGAGGCGAAACGCTCAACCGGCGGCAGGAATATTCTTCGCCGCATGACGGCTTACGAATACAACAACACTCTTCGGGACCTGCTTAACCTGGACCTGAGATACGCGACCGATTTGCCCCCCGAGGGCGTCGCCAAGGAGGGATTCAAGAACAACAGCGGGGTGCTAGGCACTTCAGCGCTTCATATCGAATACTTCGAACGAATCGCCAGATCAGCTTTGGAGAGAATCATCCTCGTTCCTGAGCAGCAACCCAAACCTTACTTTGTTCGTGTGGAACCGGAAAACGCGTTCGACACAGTTAATGGAAGTGAAGCGGGGAACAAAGGAAAAAAGAACAACAACAAAGTAGTTGGATTCAACCTCAAGAATGGGCCTGACTTTTCACCGGGCACCAAAGTAAAGGCAGGGATTTTTCGTCTGGAACATGGCACCCCGACGAGCGATGGCATCATCCTTGCGGGGAATCGTCCATCCGACCGGGTCGGAAATGTGTTTGCTGAAGAAAGGAAAGTTGGTGGCTCCAAAGGCGCGGGTCGATCTGGATGGCAACCTGAATTCCGCATTGAATTGTATGAGGTACCGCACGAAGCCCCCGTTCAGGTCCGTATCCGTTGCTCCGCGATCCTGGGTGCAAACGACTCATTTCCGCGACTCTCCTTTGAACTGGGATCCTTCCGTGGAGCGAACGTCTCGGACCAAAAGGAAGCGGCAAACATTGAAGTCACTTCAACCGAGATGGAAACTTATGAATTTGTCGTTCAGGGTGCGAACTTTCCCTTTCAATCCAATAAACCGG
Organism: Rhodopirellula sp.; assembly: GCA_002689655.1. Lineage (GTDB taxonomy): Bacteria > Planctomycetota > Planctomycetia > Pirellulales > Pirellulaceae > Rubripirellula. Next base: position 55,653 of record NZHC01000138.1, read on the forward strand.
CTCGTCCTTCCTACTTTCGCATTTTCAACGACTATCGCCGAGGCACCAGTCAACTTTCCTATGAAGAGTTACCCAAGCTGAAGATTGACTGGGTTGAGCTCACCTGCAATCACTTCGCAATGTGGCCATCTTCAGCGCGACAGGCAATCTTTTTTGCATCCAAGACTCGTTCAAACGAAGCGGTGTATGCCGGGGAAGTCATTGGCAAGTTCATGGAGCGGGCCTACCGGCGTCCCGTGACTGAATCCGAAGTTGAGCGCAAACTGGCTTTATTCCGAAAACTAAGAGAACGTGAACCGTCGTTTGAACACACCATCGTCTCGACTTTGACAGCGGTACTTTGTTCTCCCAACTTTCTGCTGCTTAGCGAACCCGAATCCACAAAGGTCTCGGAGAGCATTAACCTTGAAAAGCGTCGCATTGACGATTACGAACTAGCTTCGCGGCTGTCTTACTTTCTTTGGAGTTCAATGCCTGATGAAACTCTGTTTGATTTAGCAAAGCAGAAGAAACTGCATCAAAAGGAAACACTCATTGCCCAGACCCGCCGGATGCTCGCAGATCCGAAATCCAAAGCCTTCTCGGAAAACTTTGCTGCCCAGTGGCTTGATCTGGCAGGCATTCGGCGTCTCGCGGTGAATCCAGAATACTTCAAGTTCGACGAACGAACCAAAGATCTGTTCGAGCAGGAAACCATCCAGTTTCTACATCATGTGCTGACAGAAAATCTTCCCATCCAGACCTTCATCGACTCTGGTTTTGCGGTTCTGAATCCCAACCTTGCACGGCACTACCGAATCCCGGATATCAGCGGTGGGTTTCAGGTCGTTCCCGTCAGCAAGGATCACCATCGTGGCGGCTTGCTGACGCAGGCAAGCATGTTGTTTGGCAATTCTACCGGTGCTGAAACTCATCCCATCAAACGCGGTGTCTGGGTTTTGGAGCGTATGCTTGATGACCCACCACCGCCACCGCCACCCAATGTGCCAGACCTGCCAGAGCCACCCGCCCTGGACGAAAAGGTGCTGTCCCTGAAAGAAAGACTGGTGGCACACGCCGATAACGCCAGTTGCCGCGACTGCCACCGCAAAATTGATCCTTGGGGCGTAGCATTCGAAAACTACAATGCATTGGGGCAATGGCGGGAAGGCTCCAAGGACCCCTTAGTGCTAGGTCCCCACCAAAATGTCAACATTGATCCCTCAACTCAGCTCAGCAATGGTACAAACATCAGCAATCTGAACGATCTCAAGCACTACCTATTAACGGAAAAGGAAACGCAATTTCGTCGTGCAGTGGTCCGCAAAACGATGTCCTACGGCCTCGGACGTTATCTTGAGTTTGCTGATCGACCAGCCGTCGATTCCATTTGCGAAACAATGCAGGAAAGCGGAGACAGGTTCCAGACCTTGATTGAACAAATCGTCGTGTCTGAACCATTTTCCACCAAGTGAAGTCACCTCGATCACTTCACCAAATGCCACCATCAAGCCACTCCATCAACCCCCCACCTCTAGCGAGCGAATTGTGAAACGCAAATCATGGCATCTCAACCGACGAATGGCGTTGAAGTCCACTGGCGTATGCCTGGGCCTTCCATGGCTGGAAGGCATGGCGAATGATCAATCGAATCGCCCCCGTCAAAGATTCTTTGCGGGTTATTTTGCATACGGTGTTCCGATGCCTTCGGACGATGCCGCTGATCGCATGGAACATGGTTGGTTCCCGATGGGGGAGGGCAAGGAGTACGTTGCTACCAAGATGCATCAGAGCATCATGCCTCTGAGAGAAAAGATCACGTTTTTATCAGGACTTTCCCACCCCTCAATGCGCAGCACGTCTGCTCACAAAGGCGCAGATTACTTCCTGACGGGAGCTGACATTCTAAAGACCTATGACAAACAATCCATTTCGATCGATCAACATTTGGCTCAGGAATTAGGCAAAGACACTCGTTTCCAATCTCTGGTGATGTCGTCCCTGGGTGGTGTCAATCGGCCTTATCGCTCCTCAACGCTTTCGTTTGATCGCAGCGGCCGCCCCATCCCGGCGCAGAACAAACCAGCCGAAATTTTTCGTCGCATGTTCGGCGAGATCACGCCATCTGAACAAAACGCACTTGCGAGCCGTGGCAGCATCATTGACGAAGTACTCAATGAGGCCCAAGACCTGAACCAGCGACTTGGCGCCAATGACCGACGAAAAATGGATGAGTACCTCAGCTCGGTCCGCGAAGTAGAACAAATGACTGAGCGTGCCAAACGCTGGCAAAATACGCCCAAGCCAAAGATAGCCCGCGAGGACCTGGAACTGGATGCAAACCCAACCAGTCCCGAGGAATACTTGAGCGTCATGTACAACCTGCTGGTGTTGGCCTTTCAGACGGACTCGACGCGAATCGCAACGTTTCAAACCGCATGCGAAGAAGCAGGCCAAACCGATCGATTCCCCTCAGCCATCGGGCTGCCGCATTCATCACACAAGCTGTCTCACGAAAAGAAAAACTACGCAGATGTTGCGAAATATCTAACCTTTCTCAATGACATGCATGCCAGCTTCATCAAGAAGTTGGATTCGATTCAGGAAGATGATGGCACCTTGTTGGACAACACTCTCTGCTTTTATGGATGCGCAACCAGCAAGACCCATCAGGCGACCAACTATCCCATCATACTCAGCGGGGGCAAGAACATCGGTTTCCAACATGGTTCACATTTGCGCTACAGTAATGACGTCCCGCTGTCCAATCTTTTCTTGACGATCACTAATCAGTTCACCCGTCCGAACTCACGCTTCAGCGACAGCACGAGCGATATCACAGAAGTGCTTGGTTAATTGGCAAAGGGCTTCGTCAAGCAACCATTTGCTGGACAGAAACCAGCAAAGAATTACGGCAATATTTTCTTGCAACACCTCTCGACAGTACAAACACCATGGCACGCATCAGCATTCTCACCGTCCTGCTTGTTTACGCATGCCAACTCGCATCTGCCGCGGAACGCCCCAACATTCTGTTCATCTTTACTGATGATCAATCGTACCGGACCGTCAGCTGTTACCCGGAAGCGTATCCCTGGGTCAAGACTCCCAACATTGATGCATTGGCTGCACAGGGCGTGCGTTTTACGCACACCTACATTGGCACCTGGTGCATGCCTTCACGGGCAACGATGCTGACGGGTCATCATCAATACGGAGTTGAATCCATGCGCATGCAGGGTGAATACCCCGGCAGCGTTTACGATCCTGAAAAATGTCCTTTCTGGCCACGAGTGTTTCGCGAACATGGTTATTCCACCGCGCAGATTGGCAAATGGCACACCGGCATCGACAGTGGTTACGGTCGCGATTGGGACCATCAGATCGTTTGGAGTCGTCCCAAGTATCCCAAGAATGCGGGGCACTACTACGATGACCAGATTGTCGAAATTGATGGGGTAGTGAAACGGATGTCCGGATACACAACCGACTGGTATACCGACCGTGCTGAAGACTTCATTCGTGGAAAACATCGTCAGAAGGACCAACCGTGGTACCTCTGGCTGTGCTTTGGTGCTGTCCATGGACCTTTCACACCCGCGGAACGTCATCAAACGGCTTATCCGAATGCGACAGTCCCGGAACCAGTCAACATTTACCCTGGCGAATCACGCGTCGGAAAACCCGCATACGTTCGCAAACGCAACCGTTGGGTTCCCGACAAGAACGGGCAAGCGGAACTGGAATCAGGGGTCAAACAAAGAACAGTAGTGAATGCACCGCTGCACGGTAATACCTTGCAAAACTGGGTGCGACAGTACCATCAGGGAGTCCTTGCAATTGATGATGCGGTGGGACAACTCCGAACAGCATTGGAAGATTCCGGACAAGCGAAGAACACGCTGATTGTATTTGCAGCTGATCAAGGCATTGCATGGGGTCAGAACGGTTTCCAACAGAAAATTGCTCCCTACGATGCCAACATTCGCGGCCCGCTGATCATGAGTTTTCCTGGCCGCATCCCGCAAGGCAAAGTCTGTTCACGCCCCGTGGGTGGCACCGATCTTCCACCAACCTTTTTTGCATTTGCCAACCTGAATCTACCATGGAAGATGCATGGGCATGATTTAACGCCGCTGCTTAAGAATCCCAACAGTGATTGGCCGCACCCAGTTCTCACTGCTCTTACGGGTGAGAAATATGGCAGCGACACTGACGTGATCCCGACGGACCCAGAAGTACTTTACAAGACCGCAAAAGTTCCGTGGTGGATATCGTTGCTTGAAGGTCGCCATAAGTACATTCGCACCCTTGTCGAAGGCGAAGTCGAAGAACTGTATGACTTGAAAAGTGATCCGAAAGAACTCAACAACCTCGCCCTCGATCCAGCGCATCTTGAAAAGCTGAGGACGATGCGTGCGGCGACTTTGGCTGAACTCCGTCGAACCGACGCGGGGATGGTGGACAACCTGCCCACCTTCTCTACCCCTGATTAGAGACGGTTTCAGTAGACAGGGTGGTAACAGCCGCAATCTGCATCCTCCCAAACCCGCCTTGGCCATGCTTCGCCATTCCCGCCCCGCGAGGCATTACAATGAGCGATGATGAACATGAACCATTTGCCACAACGGTGTGCGAATCCCACCTGAACATGTCATTCTCCGTTTACAGGCAGACCTGCGTCCTGTTGCGGACCGCCTCCTGTTCCCACCAGCCTCGAACCGGTAAGAAACAATGTCGAAAAAGTCCTGCCGTCGCTCATTTCTTAAATCAGCCGCACTGGGCGGTGGTGCGATCGGCCTCAACGCCATCCAGTACTCTCGCGTTTACGGTGCCAATGGTCGCATGGGCATTGCCAGCGTTGGCGTTGGTGGCAAGGGCTGGAGCGACTTGAATGGGGTCGCTGCCAGTTCCGACGTGGACGTCATTGCGTTATGTGATATCGACAGTTCGGAAAAGCATCTCGGACGTGCGGCGCTCCAATACCCGTCTGCCCGCCAACATGCTGACTGGCGTCGACTTCTTGGTAACGCCAAAGACATTCAAGGCATTCTGGTTTCCACGCCAGACTTCATGCATGCTCCCATTTCTTTGGCAGCCATGCAGGATGGCAAGCATGTGTTCTGCCAAAAACCGCTGACTCATTCGGTCCATGAAGCAAGGCAGATGCAAGTGGCTGCGAAAAAGCATGGTGCCGTCACCCAAATGTGTAATCAGATTCAATCACATTCAGCCTATCGGACCGCTGTTCACATGGTCCACGCTGGTCTGATCGGTAAGGTCAAGGAGGTTCATTCATGGCAAGGCGGAACTCCAAGTTGGCCGCGACACATTCCAACACCGCCGGGAAAGGATGCAGTGCCTGCTCATGTTCGATGGGATCTTTGGCAGGGCGTTGCGGCGGACAGGCCCTACAAGATTGGCATGTACCATCCTTTCAACTGGAGAGGATGGCAAGCTTACGGAACAGGTCAACTTGGTGACTTCGGATGCCATATCCTCGACCCGGTGTTCAAGTCACTGAAGCTCCAGTCCCCCACCAGCATCACAGCAAGAGCCCCTCAACTGCAACCAGAATCGTGGACTGATCGCTCGACAGTGCAATATAAATTTCCCGGAACCGAATACACAGCAGGTCCTACTCTGCGTGTGACCTGGTATGACGCCGTGGGAGCGACTCCTCCCCGCGAAAGTCTTGGTGATGTCCCTTTGGATTACAAATTACCCAGCGCCGGCTCGGTCCTTGTAGGCGAAAAAGGTTCCCTCGTCATTCCCCACGTCGCGATGCCCAAACTTTTCCCCGAGGAAAAGTTCCCTGCTGACCAATTACCAATCGTCGAGGGTGTCAATCATTACACGCAATGGGCTGATGCATGCGTGGGTAAGGGCAAGACGACATCGAACTTTGAATACGCAGGACCACTGACAGAGACGGTCCTGTTAGGCACGATCGGGATTCGTTATCCGGGTGCAGAACTGAAGTGGAGTGCTGCGGACCTGAAGATCACCAACCACCCAGAAGCACAAAATCGGATTACGAAGCGTTACCGCAAGAATTGGGAACCCACTTGGGTCTGACGTAAAGTTCACATGGTTTCGCGTTTCAAGTGTACGAAACCCTCTCGTGCTTCATGCGCAATCCCCCACTTCCACTTTCCGCCTCGAACACAAGAGCTACGGAAATCAAATGCCCATCCATTTTACGAATTCGGCTCGACGACAATTCCTGAAAATTACGGGAAGCGGTGTCGCTCTGAACGCTTCCAGGAGCCTTGCCGGTGGTGACCTTGAGAGTGCGTCCTCCACGAAACGGCGATCCAAGCCCATCGATGAAGACCTCGTCGTGATTTTGAACGACACTCATATCGGCGAAAAGCATCCGCCTGACGCAGCTGTGCCTTCCAATTTGCGTTTCATTGTTGACAAGTTGACCAGCCAAACACAGAAGCCTGCATCTGTCATCATCAATGGGGATCTGGCATTGAAGGATGGACAACCAGGAGACTATCGGCATTTCTCACAACTGGTTCAACCGCTCAGAGAAGCGAAGATCGAGACCCACCTGACTCTCGGTAACCATGACAATCGCGAGGTGTTTTACGAAGTCCTCAAAGATCAGCGAAAAGCGAATCCACCGCTTCAATCTCTCCACGTCTCCGTCGTAAAAACCCGCCATGCAAATCTGTTCCTGCTCGACTCCCTGACAGAAACAATGGTGACACAGGGAACCGTAGGAAGCGAGCAAATGAATTGGCTGGCAAAAACGCTGGAAAAATACTCAGACAAAGCTGCGATCATTGTCACGCATCATAACCCGCGACTGGGCGGCGACCCCGTCCACTTCCCGGGCGGCCTGATCGACTCACAGGAACTCTGGAATATGATCACGCAACGGAAGCATGTCAAAGCCTATATCCATGGACACATTCACGATCGGGGATTCGCGAAACACCGTGGCGTTCATATCATCAACACTTTGGCAACTTCCTACGTTGCGGACCCAAAGACATCCACAACCGGATGGACGACCGTTCGGCTGAATGAGAAGGGTGCCCTAATGACGACCTACACCACTGATCAAACTCATCCATGGAACGGCAAAGAAAAGAAGCTTCGCTGGAATTGAATCTGAGTGGGCTGCATCAATTGGAATCCGCACTCAAAAACACTTCCATTTCCTTTCTCAACTGCTCTATTTTCTCAGCGTTGCCCGCCGACAAATCATTTGACTCGCTGACATCATTCTCCAAATGAAACAACAAAGGAGTTTCATATTTGGCTATCGGTTCACGAGCTCGGGTGTCGGGATTTGACGATCGATCTTTCGAACTAAGATGGATTTTGAACGGTCCAGACCTGAAAGCGATGGCCCCCCCGCTGCTGTAGTACCACTGCTTGCGAGGCGTTTGCTGCCCACGCAGCAGTGTGTCAGTCAGATCGCGTGAAATGTAGCCTTTCTGTTGGACGATCTGGTTTTTGGGCGGTTCGCCTGTCGCGAGTTTGATGAATGTTGAATGCAAATCGAGATTGGCAGCCATCCCATCAATGATTCCCGGCTGGATTTTCCCTCGCCAGTGAAAGATCGCGGGCACGCGATACCCGCCTTCCCACGAAGTCCCCTTCTCACCACGCAGCGGCTGCGCCGTTCCACCATGCGGACCGAACATCGTCCACGGCCCATTATCACTGGTGAACACAACCAATGTTTCGTCGCCGATCCCCGCATCCTCGACAGCCTGCATCACCTGCCCGACTGACCAATCAACCTCCTCAATTACATCTCCATACCGACCACCGCGGCTACGGCCTTGGAAGTCCTGTGATGCAAATACCGGAGCATGCGGCATGTTATGCGCGAGGTATAGAAAAAACGGTTGATCACGATCCTCTTTTATCCACTCGACTGCCGCCTCGGTGTAGCGTGCCGTCAACAGCTCCTGATTGGCTGGGAACTCGATCATCTCACGCCCTTTGATAAGCGGCACCTGAAAGGTGAACTTATCGCAAGCATCAAAGACCTGGCGTGTCTGCTTCTTACCTTTCGGTGCCGGGACATCATTGCTACCTGGCGTTCCAAGATGCTGATCAAAACCACACTCGAGCGGATGCATCGGAGAGATCGTAAAATCTTTGGGGTAACCAGCGAGATGCCACTTGCCGAGCATCGCTGTGGCGTACCCATGCTGCCTGAGTGTTGCAGGCATCAATTGGTCTCGGCTCTCTACCAAGTTGCTCCGCCCCATCAACGAGGGGTGCCTGCCTGTCATCAATCCGCGACGACTCGGAACACACGTCGCGCCTGAGGCATAAAAACTGGTCCACCTTTGGCCTTGAGTCGCCAAGCGGTCCATGTTGGGAGTCTCGTGATCCTTATTGCCGTAACACCCCAGATCACCATAGCCAAGATCGTCCACAAAAATCAGGATAATATTCGGCTGCTGAGCAGAGAGCGGCCCAGCTGCCAGCATGAGCAGTAGTATGCAGAGAAAGCGAAACGAGCTCATGATTTTGTTTCCACACGATCAATTAGGGAACGATTTTTTTCAGGCTTCCGAAGCTAAAAACCTGAACGTTTGGACCTGCTTTACGCAGTAGTGCGTGACAGGTGTATTTGTTGCCCAAAGCACAATGAATCGCATTCATCAATGGTGTCTAGTTACCCGTTGATTCCTACACGGTTTCACCATAATACACGCAACTTAACAAGCAGCCGCTTTGTGAATGGCCCAGCAACAAGGGGCCCGCTACTCGAACGTAATTTCCTGACTGCATCCCGCTTGCAGAAAAACAACGACACCCAACTTCACTCCCCAAATTGAAGCTAGTCAAATCAAGACGTCAAGCGTTCCCGTGCTGTCAGCGAAACGATCCGTTTCAACACCAAGCTGTCGCAACATCGTGACAAACACGTTGGACAGTGGAAGGTCTTCGCGTGTGATCTCTTTCTGCCACGGTTCTTGGCCCCCGCTCCAATGCCCACCCTGCGGGCTGCCCCCTGCGTGGTTGATGTATTGCCCGTGCTTGAACCCCATATTGCTGCCACCAGCCAAGATGAGGGGGTAATTTCTGGAGAGGTGAAAAGCACTGGAGGCGGAACCGTACAACAGCAGTGTGTTATCCAGCATACTACCCACGCCAGCTGGTTCAGGCGTGTCGCGGAGTCTTGTCGCAAACCGCCCAAACTCCTGATTCAAAAACTGGCAATAGATTCCAAAATTCTTCCAGCCGTTCTCTTTTTTGGTGTCATGGGAAAGCGCGTGCGACAAGTTAAAACCAACCGCACGTGCCAAATAGTCACTCTGCCCCACACCATTTTCACGACCGATCTGGTAGGTCGCAACACGCGTCGAATCAGTTTGGTACGCCAAATAGATCAACTCGAACATGGTTTGCAGATACAATCGTGGGTCACTCGGAGTGACTTCAAGATTGAGGTGGTCAACATCAACTTTCGGCAGCGGTGTATTGATCCAACGCTTTGCCTTCTCAACCTTGATCTCCGTCTGCCTCACGGCCTCAAGATATTCATCGAGCCGCAGTTTGTCGTTGGCTGAAAGGTCGCTCCGCAATGATCGGGCATCCGCCAATAACTGATCCAAAGCACTCTTAGTGAACGCCAACCGCTTTGCAGCATCACCATCCGCCTTGACGAATAGCATGTCAAAAATTCGCTTGGGACGATGCTGCGCTGGGATCGCACGTCCATTGCGGTCAAACGACAACGTGTGTGCTCCGCGAGCGGTCCCTGTTCCACCATCAGTTGACATCACCAAGGATGCGAAACGTGTTTGACTGCCGACGTGTTCCGCATACTCCTGATCGAGCGAGATGGTGTTCTTATAGTCCATATCGCCACCACCCGTCGCTGCGGCCGTCAGAAACTGATCCGCGTTGTTATGCCCGTGCACGATACGGCCATGAGGATGCGAAAATCCGGAAAGCACGGTCATTTGGGCCCGCAAAGGCTTTAGGTGTTCAAAGCACTTCGTGAATTCAAACTCAGTCCCATCTCCATGCGGAAACCATGACCAGTTCTTGTACGCCGGATCCTCTGCCAGCGGCATCGGGACTCCATCAGGAAAGTAGAAACAGCCGAGCCGGCGCGGATTCTCGTCACTCACTTGTCCAACTCCGGTGGAAGCGAACAGTGGCAGTGACAACGCTATACCCGTACCGCGAAGAAAACGTCGGCGGTCCAAAGTGTTCAATTTAGTGGCGATGGGAACTTACTCTTTCGATTGGAATGACGTTATCTTAACTATGGTGGGACACGAACGGGGAACATCTGAATTCATTACCGGCACGCAAAGTGGTGCCGAGCTTATTGGAAATCATGGTTGGCGAAACAGAGAGCTGGTGACAATCAACTTCACCAGATCAGCAAGCCCATCATCCTTCTTACGAAGCGAGGACGCGATCTGATCAATGCTGCTATGATCGGCAAAGGTCAACGGCCTGCCGACGGCATAAGCTGACATTTTATAGGTCAGCGCCCGCACAAACTGATCCTGTCGATTTTCCAACAGAAATCTCTTCAGCCCGTCCATCCCTTTCAATTCCTGTTCATTGAAAAGTCGGCTGGATGCATCTACTGCTTTACCTTGAATCTGGTTTCTCCAGCGGCCAAGCGCATCATAGTTCTCGAATGCGATTCCCCACGGATCAATCTTTGCATGACAAGACATGCAGGCAGCCTGATTCCGATGATCCGCCAGCTGCTCCTTCAGACTCAGCTTGGCGATCTCAGGATCAGCCAAATCAATCTCCGGCACAGCGGGTGGCGGTGGCGGTGGCGGATCGTTGAGTATTTTTTCCAACAACCAGATTCCCCGTTTGAGTGGATGAGAATCAGTACCCGCTGAGTTCATGGTCAACAAACCGGCTTGAGTCAAAACACCACCCCGCCGCTGACCCAAATCAAGTGAAACTCTTCGAAACTGATTCCCAGAGACATCCTTTATGCCATAGTGCCGAGCCAAAACTTCATTGACGACGGTATAGTCAGAATGGATAAAGTCGAGAACACTGCCATTGGACTCCAAAATCTCCTGAAAGAACGCCACAGGCTCAAGCGACATTGCTTCTTTCAGGGCGGGCGTGAACTGGGGCTTGGTCTTTCGATCAATGTCCAGATAATCCAATGTCTGCAGCCCCAGCCATTGCTGCACGAATTGTTCTGTAAAACGCCCGACCCGGGGATCACCTAACAATCGTGAAACCTGCTGATTGAGAACCCCGTCATCTCCGAGTTTCTGATTCATCGCCAGTGTCAACAATTCTTCATCAGGCACACTGCACCACAAGAACATCGACAATCGCGTTGCCAAGTCAACGTCCGAAAGAGACGAATCACCAACCTCCGCTCCCTTTTGGTCAAACACGCCCCCATGCGTCAGGTAAAGAAAGTGAGGTGATGACAAAATCGAAGCAAGCACTTCGATCACTGCCTCCTCCAACCCATCGCAGCTCGGGCGGATCGATTTGAAAAAATCCATTTTCAAGTCAATTTCTTCTTCTGCCACCTCACGTCTCCATGCCTTTGTCATGAAAGCAGACGCAACTTCGCGAACGTACGAACTCTCCTCATCAGGATCATCGCTTTCGAAAAGAATGTTTGAATAAGAGGGTGGCGGCCAAACGTCGTACACTGGCGTCGAAACCTGCACGTGATCGATCTGAATGTCACCTTGCGATACCGAGCTGTTGTAGAACCGAATGTATTCGGATGGATTGGGCATCGCACCCATTTTCGTCACGTTCCGCACGGAATTGCGAGGGTAGATCTCACCCAACGGCACCTCCCACTCGTAAACGCCGGGATGCTCTGGATCTGCGATGATCTCCTTATCTTTTGAACTGACACGCAACAGCGCACGCCCTTCATTGCTGGCTCGCCAGCCAAACTGCAGTTGCAAACTTGGGATCTGATCTCCTGCTTCCGGTCCTCTGGAAGCACGCACCCGAACCCGCATCATTCCCTCATTGGGAACTTGATCTCCAAGTTCAATGATCAAACCTTGGCCGCGTGGCACGACTGCGACATCAGCAAAATGGGAAGGGAAGGCTCCGATCTGAGCAACTGGGCGATGTGCATACTTTGCACCGTAATATGCCCAGCTCGAACGAGCGGTTTGACCGGTCACCAGGTTCCGGTAATAGGTGCCGCCATGAGGTTGTTTGAAACTGTTCCTCAACCGCTCCAATTCTTTCTCTAGCTTGACAGGATCGTCAACTAATTTTTCACGGGCTTTCTCAAGCTGCTCTTTCTGCTTAGGCCATTCAATCGCCGACGCCTGCTTCATTGAAACGGACCAGTGCAGAGTCTTGGGGCGAGCACCCGCAGGCATTGCGCGACCTAGGGCTTTTCTCGCAGTGGCGCGGTAGGTATCAAGTTGCATACCAGTGATATGCAACAACTCGGAACTGTTCTGGAAACCATCCACCGACGTGGCTTCAGGAGGCAAGTCTTTTGCGAAATCCCAAGGTAATTCGAGAAGGTCCTGCAAAGCGTAGTTGTACTCGTAACGCGTCATTCTACGAAATGAGGATCCACCACGCTCGGCGCGTCGCACCGCAGACGCGACCTGGATTTCTGACGACAGCCACTCCACAAGTCGAACGCGTTCCGCTGGAACTAACGGTGCTGCGTCAGGCGGTGGCATTTCCCCGTTGTTCAAGACAGCCAGAACTTCCAACCACCAGCTGATATCCTTACCTGCTTGCAAGTTCGGGTCCAGCGTATCTATCCGTAGATTACCTTCCTGATTTTCCGGACCATGGCAGTCCAAGCACGCACGTTTAAGCGTCGGCAACACATCCCGATTGAATTGTTCAAGCTTTGGCTTTGGCGTCTGAATTCCCAGTCGTTTCACGTCGCCAGAAAGATAACGAGACCGTTTGGCGCCTGAATTTTTGAGTTCTTCGTACGAGGGTTGCTGATCATGCCCAAGTGCTGAGGCTGCATTCACGATTAACGCATCTTCATCGCCTTGAACGCGAGAGAAGGAGAAAATGGTGGTTGCCAATAACATCGAAAAAAAGCAACACAGCACACCGGAACGTAGGCTAAAGCTTGGCATATTAAAAATGGTGGGAAACACGCCGGAAGGGAAGGCAATCAATACGCTCCAAGTATAGCAGGACGGACAGAAAGTGGCGTTGCTGATACGTATCAGCCAGCTTTTACCGGGTCCAGACGATTTTTACTGCCAGTGCCTGTCGGGTTCGATTCACCCCGTGCTACATCTCGTTACACTATTGGCGTGTTCTTCGCCACCACATCGCCACTTGGAGTTTCTCAGGATGACTACATCCCGCCTTGTGCTGCCCACCTACGTTTTGTTGCTATCCTCGTCCCTTGCCATCGGACAGGTGGTAACCGCCACTCCGGACACGGTAACCGCCCAACCGGTGGAAGATTCTTCTGTTAGAAACGATGCGAATGCTGTGGCTGCCTCTGGCTTGCAGGGGGGACTTGTGGTTCAACTAGGCAGCAGCGACGTCGCGACCGCCACGGAACTAAGCAAAACAGGCCGTTATCTGTTTCACGTGCTGGATACAAACGCCAAGAACATCAGCGCGGCCCAAAAAGAGATTCATAAGCACGGCCACTATGGGTTGTCATGGGCCGAACAGACGAAGAATCCAAATCGTCTCCCCTACGCTGAGAATGTTGTCAACCTGATCATCATTCGTGATTACAGCATTCCCGCGGCAGAACTGCTTAGAGTCTTGACGCCGGGTGGTGCGATTGTCGTCGCCGATCCTGAACTGATGCCAACAGAGGCCCTGTCTCACATTGAAATTGACACACCGCGGAAGCAGGGGAAGTACATCGTTGCACTTAAACGCTGGCCGATGGCCATGGATGTCTGGTCACACCCAAGACATGCAGCCGATGGAAATGCCGTATCGAACGATACTCTGGTGGGGCCCCCCGAACGAGTACGCTGGATCGCGGCGGCGACCTCCGAGGTGGAAGGGATGGTGACGGCAGGGGGGCGTAATTTTTATGGTGGGATCTTGGCACGCGACAGTTTCAATGGGCTGCGTCTTTGGCATCGCAACCTTGCAAAGAGTGAAGAAAACAACCCAGCTGACTTCGTTTTACCTCGGCTACCCAGCAACGGTTCGCGGCCCATTGCATCACAGCAGCATCTATTTGCCCTCGTCAAAGGGCGCCCTGTCACTCTTGATGCGGCAACAGGGGAAGTGATCGCTCAATGGAGTGACATGACTTCGGTGACAAATCTGCTCCATGATGGAAACCGGGTCATCGCGACCGATGCCAACACAGTACGAGCGATCGATCCAACCACGGGAAAAGAGTTCTGGCAAGTCAAAGTAGCGGAACCACGCAACGTGGTCACTGATGGTCAAACGATTGCCCTGATCGCGGGACGCGTCAAGCGTGGCGAGAAGGCGGTCGCGATGGCACTTGAAGCTGACACAGGCGATCTGCGTTGGCAACGCGATGATTACACGTGGTTAACACTGACAACCCGAACCGTGCTTGCGAAAGGCCAGTTGGTGTTCGAAGTCTCAACGCTCAACGACCATGATGCTGGCAATGGCATTCATGTCGTTAGCGCCACGACGGGTGAACCGCAATGGTCCAAAGACTTCCCACCGGGTATGAATCATGCGCGTCAGGCACGTGCCATGTTTCTTGAAGATGACCTGTGGATTCTGCACGGCGGCAAGATCAATACCGCGAATGAAGATAAGCGTGAGCGAAGCCCCACCGAAGTCTCGGCTCTTGATCCGCTGACAGGAGAGGTTCGAAAAACCTACCCTGCTGGCATGGCACACTGCTTTCCTCCGGTTTGCACACCCAACTATATATTCGCTGGTGAACTAGATATGACCAATCTGAATTCCGGAGAAGTGGTCGCCAATCGCATCACCAAGGCGAACTGCTCGCGTGAGAGCGGATGGATTCCCGCGAACGGCCTTGTCTACACGACCCCGAAACACTGCACTTGTTGGCCCATGCTGCGTGGTTTTGTTGCGATGGCGCCCGCACCACTGACGCCCCGCAATGGCCTTAGCATCGCCAGCCTGCCAATCAGCGAACTGGAGTTTCCTCTTGAAAGGGGCTCAGGAAAATCAGACCCCAATGCCGCTAACACAGAACCCGATGATTGGCCTTTGTATCGCAGCGATCGGTGGCGAAGTGCAAGCAGTTCAGCATCTGGCCCTGCGTCGCTGAAGAAGCGTTGGGCAACTGCACTACAACGGGAAATCGCGGAAGACAAAAAGATGACGGGACCGATTTTGCACGACTGGTCAGAAAACCCGGTCATCAAGAGCCCTTTAAGCGCGCCGACAGTCGCAGGCGGGATGGCCTACGTGACACGTCCCAATGCTCATGAATTGATTGCATTGAATACTGATACGGGTGAGGTCCGCTGGCGATTTACAGCGAACGGTCGACTGGACACGCCCCCTGCGCTCTACCGCGATCTGTGCCTGTTTGGCACGGCAACCGGTTGGGTTTATGCGCTCCGTGCAGACGATGGAGAAATGGTATGGCGAATGCGAGCGGCTCCGTCTGATGAACGCATCGTCGCCTACGGACAAGTCGAATCACCGTGGCCCGTCCCCGGGGCAATCCTGGTTGTTGATGACATCGCCTACTTCGCCGCAGGGCGACAACCACTGGCCGATGGTGGAATTCTCGTTTTTGCGGTCAATCCTCACACGGGAGAACGCCATTGGGTGCAACGCATCGACAGTGTTCCGCAAAAAGGTTTCTACGAAAACTCTGGTCTTGAGTTTGATCCATTTGACATCCTTCATGCTGAGGGTGACGGAATCGCCATGTCGCGATGGATCATCTCGGGCGATGGCAAGAAAGTCGACGTCGATAAGTGGAATGCCTTCGCAAAACTGAACACTGGTGCGGGCGAAGTGTGGATACCTCGAGGAAGCTGGACTTATGGTGCACGACACCAAGACCGCTTCCGCGGTGAAGCCGAACGCCGCCCCCTGACGGTCTTTCGCGACAACAACGTCTTCAGTTCGCTGGACGGCAACACCAGTGTTTTCCGACGTGAATTCAACCTTGCCGAGGGTGACGAATTCAATAGCAAATGGATTACCGGCTGGGAGGCCGTAAGAACAGCCAAATCTGGCGGAAAACCGTACCGAAATCATCGAATCGCAAAAAATGCCCTGTGGACCAAAGACCCATTTGCCAAGGACGAGAAGATTCAGGAGGAGCCCAAATACGGAACTCAGCTACACAATGAAATCCACGCCATGGCACTTGCTTCCAATGGCAAACTTTATGTCGTTCACCAAGATGGTCGACTCAAAGTTGTGTCGACCGAAACAGGTTATGTCGTGGATGAAACGACCATTCCTGCCCCTGCATGGGATGGCCTTGCCATCGCTGAAGGGCGACTGTACCTGACCACGAACACGGGTGAGTTGATCTGCTTAGGAGAGGAATAATATCCATTCGTGAAACGCCGTGGTCTCATAGCACAACACCTCTTGGAAGGCTCTCATGAAAGCCTTCCAACACCTCCGCATTGCCTCCTGAATTGAACCACTCAACAACACCATCGGATCGCACTTGGCCACTTCCCACAGCATCATGGATCATGCGCATGACATGGTCAGAACTGTTGTTCGCTCATTGGCGCGTCGAGCCTGATTTGGTTCGCAAACACCTACCGAAGGGGCTTGAACTTGACACGCACCAGGGGTCGGCATGGGTCGGAGTCGTGCCATTTCTCATGTCTGATGTTGCCCCGCGCGGTTGTCCTGCAATGCCGGTGCTCAGCAAATTCCTTGAACTCAATGTCAGAACCTATGTCACCAAAGACGGCAAGCCCGGTGTTTGGTTCTTCTCCCTTGACGCAGCCAGTCCGATTGCTGTCCGTGCCGCCAGAGCGACGTTCAATCTCCCGTACATGAACGCAAGGATGTCCTTGAAGCAACAGCGAGAATCCTCGGCGATTCACTACGCATCACTGCGGACCCATCGTGACGAACCCGCGGCCCAATTCAACGGTAGCTATCAACCAGTTGGAGAGCGATTCCAAGCGCAGCCAGCCACCTTGGAACACTGGCTGACGGCAAGATACTGCCTTTACAGTGCAAATAAAAAAGGTGAGCTGTTTCGAGGTGAAATCAATCATCGTCCTTGGACGCTTCGCAACGCAGAACATGAAATCCAACAAAACACGATGGGGGATCCCTACGGATTTGATTTTACTGCGATCCCTAGCCTGCTCTACGCTGACGTGATACGCGTCCAAGCTTGGTGGCCAACACGCTGCTGATAATGCGAGATTGACAATGCCTACTTCTGACTCTGCTCCATCAGGAACCCTTCAAAAACAAACTCAGTAAACTGGGTGCCTGATGTGAATAAAACTAGTTTTTCACGCGTGCTCGTGCTCGAATCGCTTCGTAAAAATCAATATCTCGATCCTTTTTCGCTGGAGACGGAAATGAAGATGAATGAGTGTTCAGTCTCAACCGTGATGATACTGTCTCCAAGAAACGACTCATCACGCTCAAATTCCAGCACCTATATGGCAGCATATTCGATGGCCATCATGGGAGGCTCACCCTTGGGATCGTAAATCACAACTTTCTGATCGCTCACATAAGCGCCCCCCCCTCTGCTCTCCCGCTGGATCCTGAAACATTGAAGGCGACTGATGACAAGGGAATCCGTGTGCGTCCCGAGCATATCGATGAAGCATTACAACAATTCGGGGATGATATTGCAGATTATGAATACAGCCAGCAATTCCCGCTCGGTGTGAAGCCCCCCGAACTGCGGACGAACTTTTGGCAGAAAGCCGACACTGACCATGAGTGACAACACCACACCCACCATCACAATTGCATCGCGATTCATGCACCAGGCCACAAAACCACGACAGCTTCGATCAGAATACGTTTGAGTTTAACGGCAGCCAAGAAATCCGTCGCAGCTGCCGGAATGACTACCAACCGATTGGTAGTCAAGGTTTTTGGATTGCAGAGGGAAGACTCGCCTAGACCGCCCAAAGAAAGGCAACGCGTTGAATGTAACGCGATCCCTGGTGCCTGGTCACTGGTCAGCATCGGCTGGCACTACAATTTCGACCCGCTTCGCCTGATTGGGTGCAATGTCGACTTTGAGACCGCTGGTATAGTAATCGGCATACCGTCGGGGAACGGTGTTCCCATGTGTATGAGCTTCGAGAGCCAAGTCCTCAGTGAGGACAATTTGAACGACGACTACCTCGTACACTCCGGTGGGTAGACCGACAACACCGTCCAGACTGGTGGGCTGGAACATTCCCTGAGGATCGATCCGGCTGGCGAAGCGTGCTTTATCACTCAGCCTACGAAACTCGATACTGCCGGATGTGACCGGCGTCCCATCATCAAACCGAACGACGCCCGACGTTGGACCAACGGATTTACCACAACCCAAGATCGCAAGCAATATAGTGGCTCCAAACAGAAGCCCCCACTTTGTTCCATCGAACTTGATCACGGCGTCAACTCGACAACACGTGCGTCACGTCGATTCGCCAAGGAACCAAGAACCTTCGTGTCTGTTTGTGAACTATAGAAACGCACACTGCCATCCACTAACGCAAAGTGAGTTCCGCCTGGGTGCCAACTTCCAAATGAGAACATGTCTGCCAGAACATCTCGCGGGCCATTCGCCAATCGCAATCCTGGCCCCGCTAAGCGGCTGGAAGCCGGTAAGTGATCGCCATCGTAGGCCGGAGAATCAAATGGGAACTGCTCAAGCTTGTTCAGTGGAACAAATTTTTCACCAAACAGGAAAGTGCTTGATGTCCCATCACTAACAGATGCCATGCGTATGCGATCAACAGGGCTGATTGCCTCGCCATTCTTACAATTGGGCCTAACACTGATGATCACACCCGTGCCGTTGCCTCCAAAATAAAAATCAGTGGGATCCCCAGTCGCTCCTGGTGTCAAATCACCGTGATTCCCGGCATAGTCGCAAAGAGCTCCCTTGACACTCATCGACACCGTTCGGGGGCGTGCCGGAACAGGACACCCACAGGGTAACCTGCCCCCCTCCCCGGTAACGGTTGTTCTGAGATCTCGGATCCCGACAGGGCTAGTACCACTGCGACGCGACGGACAAAGAAAAATATCCGGTACGACGGTCCGCACCTCTTCGCCATGCTGATGCCAGGGCTTAGAAAGATCCCACTTTTCCGCAAGAGCGACCTCCTCAATGAATGGCATGACTCGCACTAACCAAGTGGGTGTTTCCAGACCACATTGATTGTTGGGAGCAGCGTCCGGCCTCGACTCGTAGCGAGCAGGCGGAAAGTACCTGAGTGCGTTGTGATGCATGTGAGTGGCAAGAGCCAGTTGACGCACACGATTAGAACAATCGGTGCGTCTGGACGCCTCCCGAGCGGCCTGAACCGCGGGCAGCAGCATCGCGATGAGCAGCCCGATGATCCCAATGACCACCAAAAGCTCGATCATGGTAAAACCAAAGCGAAACCGCGGTCGCTGCCTGTTGGCAATTGAATCGGCTTCTTCTATTTTCAACAAAAAACACCCCTCGACGCACAATTTGACTTTGTGACTGCACCTGAGGATAGCACGCAAATTGCGTGCGGTGAATTGAAAATTCTTCGCAAAATCCCTGCCCCAGCAACTTTCCAACACGCACCCCCCATACGTACTATCCCGCGATCCCGTTTTTTTCATGCGTGAGAGCCGCCTTGAAGGATACCAAGCGAGTACTGAAACAGCAGCCAATAAACAAACGTGCAGTTGCAGCACCCCCTATCTGCACGTTTACCTTTTTAATTAGCCGTCTCTCACCGACTGCTGGGATCAGTTGGACTCAGCCGCCGCCTTCTCGTCCTGATACCTCTTCAAAGCCTCCGTGACCTCCTGCATGTTGCTGTCGAGATCAACAGCTTTCTGCTGCACCTCAATTGCTTCATCAAGCTGGCCCAGTTCGTAATGGCATCGTGCCAGCGTATCGAGAATCGCTGCGTCTTTATCCTCACTAAGCTCACTAGCGCGTTTTGCTGCCTTGAGAGCAAGTTCCAAATCAGTTGCGTTATCTGCCGTGGCAGTTTCCCACGCGACTCCGTTCAGCACAGTTGCATCATTCCATGCGGCCTCGATCAACTCGCCCCTGACACTGGATGCTTCTTCGGCACGATCAGCCATCATTAAGATAATAAGTCGATAGTTCAAAAGCTGTATGGACTTACCACCGGATGACTCTTCCATTTGATCCAGCAGAGACAAAGCAGCGTCAAAGTTTCCACTACGAAGCATTCCGTTGAGCTTTTGAGCATATTGATCGAACATCGCTTGCTGCTTGAATTCGGCAACCGCTGCCTGCCGATCCCAGTTGCCATCCACGATCTGCTTCAAGGGTTGGTCGATACTGCCAGGGTGACCAATCCACTCTACAACCCCGTCTCGGCCCACAATGAAGGCACACGGGATGCCATTCTGATTTGCTGCCCGCATGTAGGCATTATTGGTCCAACCTCCGTCATCCAATGCCAACCGATAATCAATTACTTCGTCCCACGTTTCACCACCGGGGCTAGCTGATTCCAGAAACTTGGTCACGACATCTTCACCCTCATTGGTGACTCCGATGAAACGCACCTTGTCACCATATTCGCGTTGCAGCTCACTGATGTGAGGCATCCCAACACGGCAGGGTCCGCACCAAGTCGCCCAAAACTCGACGACCGTAACATCGTCTTTCAAGGGAGCCGTTACCTCATCGCCCTTGACGAATTTGGCAAGCCTTAGCCCAGGATTGGGATCACCAATCGTGAGAGCGGCTGCTGGCGAGTTCGGTGTTGACGGAGCCGCAGCAGCTTCTGCGGCTGCCTGTGCTGCGGACGAGTCTGCAGCCGCGGATCGCAGCTGTGGATCTTTCATTGCATCCGCGGAAGTCATGCTAAAAGCAGTATCTACCGCTTGGTCACTCGCCGCTTGGTCAACTTCCGCATTACAGCCCATCACCAAAATCAGGCCGATTGCCAACGGAAGATAGGCGAGTCGTGGCCGAAGCTTGAAAGATGCGTCCTCTAAATAGGCAAAACAAGAATGCTGTTGCTTGCAGTGTAATGTCATCTGGCAAAGTTCCCTGAAAGGGTGACCATAGTGAACGGGTATTCGGGAATCGAGCTTCCCCACACGTCTGAATCGTAACGCCTGCTCCTGTCGGTAGCAAATCCCATCTCGTTGTTATGCTCTACACGTATGCTATGCACACTGCTACGCGCGAGTATGCTATGCACAATATGACGGCCAAGATGGCAGGTGACGAAGTCAATTCTCTCTTGCATGGAAATCAGGTTCGTTCATGCCGGCCATGGAAATGGTCATGCATGAGCTCGGAACCATTCCAATTCTCACATCAGTTTGTCCTCAATTCACACGGCAGTATGCTCACGTCTTCTGCTGCACCCATCTGCACCTTTTGGACTGCGTTCTCATTCGTGAGACCAGCAAACGAACCTTGGCACCATGGCAAAAAAGAACCGCATTCCCCATAAATTCCATCCCTGGATCAATGCCCGAAAACAGTTTCGGCTATCCGATGCGCATATCCAGATGGCTAGAGAGCTCGGATTGAGCCCGAAACGGTTCGCAAAGTACGCAGACCGAGAAAATCAGCCATGGAAGCTACCTTTGACGGAGTTCATTGAGGCACTTTACCTGAAACAATTTGGAAAAGAACGCCCCGATGAAGTGAACACCATGGAAGAGATCGCGGCGGCCCATGTCGCCAAACGTGCTGCAAGAAAGGTAGCAAACGCGAACAAAGCAAGCGACTCAGAGGGCAATGCCGCTGAAGGATCTACTAGTTCCGCCGTCACTGAAGGCACCAGCGAGAAAGCGGCCACGGGTGAGAAAGCGACTGTGGACGACACCACAGCTACCAGCGATACCTCAGCCACAGCAAACGCCACACATGCGACTCAGGCAGCATCTCCTGAAGCAGTACCACTGGCAACTGATGAAACACCAGCGACCCAGCCCACCCCGAAAGCTGACCCGTTGAATAAAGATGCTCCACCACAGCCCGACAGTAGCACGAATCCTGAATAACACTGGCAGAGTAGTGATACTGTGTCTCAAGGCTTAGCAGCGATCGTCAGACACGGGCGATGAAACTCAGGCATTGCCTTGTCCACCCGGCTAAACCGTGGGAAGTGCACCTAGCGATTCCTGGCGTAACAACCTTGGCCAGAGGGCAGCGTGGGATCTCAGGCAAGAATATCTTTGATCACATGACCGGCTACATCTGTCAGCCTGAATCTCCGCCCGTTGTACTTATAGGTCAAGCGTTCATGGTCAATCCCCAATAGATGCAACAGGGTTGCGTGTAGATCGTTGACATGCACCTTGTCCTCTGCCGCTTTGAATCCAATTTCATCGGAAGCACCGTAGTCCATCCCTCCTTTAATGCCGGCACCCGCTAACCAGGCACAGAAACAATGGGGATTGTGATCTCGTCCCGGCTTCGCACCAGTTTGTGCAATTGGCAATCGCCCAAACTCTCCGCACCAGACAACCAGCGTTTCATCCAACAGTCCTCGCTGCTGCAAGTCTGCAAGTAACCCGGCTACAGGTTGATCGGTCTCGCCGGCAAACTGGCGGTGATTTCCTTCAATGTCATTGTGCCCATCCCATGATCGCTGATTCTCCATCCCACCCGAATAGATTTGCACAAACCTGACCCCGCGTTCGATCAAACGCCGCGACATCAGGCATTGTTTTGCAAAATGATCACATCGATCATCTCCAACGCCATAAAGTTCCTGTACGTGCTTGGGTTCCAATGCAATGTCCAGTGCCTCGGGGGCTGCTGTCTGCATCCGAAACGCTAATTCAAAGCTTTCAATCCTTGCCGCCAACTCACCATCGGAAAAATTCTTTTCCAAGTGTTTCTGATTGAGCTGTTTGATCAGATCCAACTGCCTACGTTGCCCAGAATCATCCAACCCATCTGGGCGAACTAGATTATCGATCGGCTGTCCATTTGGACGCAAATAAGTGCCCTGATAGACACCGGGCAGAAACCCTGCGCTCCAATTCGCGGCATGTCCCTTGGGCAAGCCGCGCCCCTGCGGGTCACTCATTACAACGAACCCTGGCAAGTTGCTGCTTTCACTTCCCAAGCCATAGGTCGCCCATGATCCCACACAGGGAAACCCCATCCGAGGCATCCCCGTGTTCATTGCAAACAGAGCAGGGGAGTGATTATTTGAATCGGTGTGCCCGGACAACAGGAAGGCCATCTTGTCGACATGTTTTCCCAGATGAGGAAATATTTCCGGCACCATTTTTCCTGACTCACCCTGGGGAGTGAACTTGAACGGCGACTGCATCAAATTCCCAACAGAATTCTTAAAAAAACCGGTTGTGTTTTTAAATTCAGAATCAAAATCACGAATCGACTTCCCATCCCACTTTGTCAACTCGGGTCGATAATTCCAGGTATCCACATGACTGGGGCCACCGTTGACAAAGATCCAAATCACATGCTTTGCCTTGGCCGGAAAGTGCCCTTCACGGGGCGCCAGCGGATTCAAAGACCGAACTTCACTGAGATCGGATGCGTTCGCCTGTTCAAGCACCCCCTGCTGCTGCAACATGGCAGCCAATCCCACCATACCGAAACCACACCCGGCACGTTGAAGCAACTGCCGTCGGTTCAAGGAAGGGCTTGATACGGATGGCGATGAAACGGGGGAGGCAGGATTTTTCATATTTTCAAAACTGGAAAAAGGCATTCTTGACACTCATCTGGAACCAATACCTTCCGGCTCACAATTCGCAACGCCCGAAGACTCCGAACCTCATTTTCACCACGACCACGTGTCGCCCTACTCAACGTAGATAAACTCACTTGCACTCATCAGGGCCTGACAGAGATCAGTCAACGCGGCTCGCCGAGGATTTTTGATTCTCTGCTGCTGGTAAACGGTTTCCTGCTGCGTCACGAATGCCTCGCAATCACGATTTTCATCGGAGGTGGGCTCGCGACCATACGCTGCGAGATAAGCAGACGCGACTGCTTCAGACACGGAGGTCGATGCCAATCGCGAGGCAAACGCTTCCGAAAACTTCCGTCCTTGAGGGCTATTCAAAAACATCAACGCTTGCGGCGCAATGGTCGTTCTGGAACGTCGCCCGATACTCACCAAATGTTCAGGCCAATCAAACAGCATCATCATCGGAATCAATTTACTGCGTTTGATGAAGAAGTAGATGCTACGACGCTTCATATTCTGATCCAGGGTTCCCGGACCATACATACGGGTATCAAGTTGTCCGGAAACAGCCAGCATTGTGTCACGAATCGCCTCTGCCTCAAGCCGCCTTGGTTGCCACCGCCACAGCAATTGGTTCTCGCGATCCAGCGCCGCTCGTTTTTCATCAAACGCGATCGACTGGCGATAGACACTGCTGGTCATTATCAGAAGGTGCAATCGCTTGAGTTGCCAACCGTGGGTGACAAGATCATTCGCAAGCCATTCCAACAGCTCAGGGTGGGATGGCATATCTCCTGACACTCCAAAGTCGTTCGGGGTGGCAACGAGCCCGCGCCCAAAATGATGTTGCCAAATGCGATTCACAATCACGCGAGCAACCAAGGCTCCCGCGCCCAGTTCAGCATCTGTCATCCAATTCGCGAGCGCTGCCCGACGAAAACTTGTTCGTGCCCCCTCAGCTGGTTGCTGCGAAATCCATTCGTTTTGCTCAATATTGGGCGGCGTCAAAGCTTGTAAGAAACCAGCAGTCACGACTTCCTGTTTCTGCTGCACGTCACCACGGGCCAGCAGATGTGTTTGCGGATAGAAATGAGGGAAGCCACGTCCATCGGCATGGTGTTTCATGTGAGGCAAACCTTCACTGGTCACCATCACCTTGGTCAATATGGTGCCGTCGCCCTTGTTTTCCAGATCTTCGAGCAGTTTCCTCTTTGCCTGCCACGCGGGCACGGTGGTCGCGTACCACTGAAAGGCAGTTTTCCAAGCCTTGGAGTTCCGATCTGGATTTTGCTTGACCTCTGCAAGTGCTGCCCTTAACTGCGAACTGGCACCCTTGGTTCCAACTTCGACCGGGGCATCCGGTCGACCGGATAGAGAAAGTCGGATCCGGCCCATGGCATGGCGTTGATTGGGATGGTTGAACAACAGCCGGATGGACCACCGCGTCTTTCCCTGAAATTCAACAGTCTCAGCAAATTCAAACACGGCGGCCTGATCTTTTCCAATACCACCCTTATCCACAGCCCAGCCTGAGACTGGATCCTGATCAATTGACGCCATTACAGAAAGACTGCCGCTATCCTGCTGATGTGTCGCAACGGCCTCCTTAATTGCGATACTTTCATCTCCATCACTCCGCACAACAGTCACATCAACGTCACCCAAGGCAAAATTACCGTTGTCGGCACGCCCTGGTCCGTTTCGTGGGAATGAATCATGTGTGAGAGCTTCAATCCGTAACCGAGAAGCACTCGGCAGGTTTGATTCTGCGATCATCAATAGCTCATCTTTGGCGGGAGCCTTTCCCACAGCCAACCACGAACCATCATCCTGAGGCTCAAATTTGGAACCGCCTGTTGATTTAACTTCTAAAACATCCAGCGTCTGCCACGGCGAAACATCCTGCGTGTCGCCATAGTTCGCTATCCACTTGACAAACAGGCCAGCCAAAACGGTTTCTTCATATTCCCGCAACTCGTTTTTCAGCTCAGCCAGCCTTCGCATGTGATCCAAACGTCGCCGCTCATTATTTTCTGGTTCAAGATCCAAATCAACTTCACTGCGGATCGCTGCCGTGAAGGTCGCAGCCATCCGATAATAATCGCGGGATGGAATCGGATCGAACTTGTGGTCATGACACCGCGCGCAACCCACTGACAAACCAAGAAAAGCAACACCAGTCGTCGTCACCATATCATCCAACTCATCGTACCTCGCCGATTCAAACTCTGCTTCGGTGAGTTGGGTTGGAAAAACTCCGGCCCCCAAAAAACCTGTGGCCATCATGGCCTGCGGATTTTCCGGATCCAATTCATCGCCTGCAAGCTGCCACTCTAAAAAGCGGTTGAACGGCAGATCCTCGTTAAAAGCACGAATCAGAAAATCACGGTAATGATAGGCGTGTCGACGATCATAATCCTGCTCATAACCGTGTGACTCTGCAAACCGAGCGACATCCATCCAGTGCCTCGCCCACCTCTCTCCATAGTGCGGCGAATTGAGCAAACCCTGCACCTGCTGTGACCAGGTGGCATCATCCGGGTTATCGACCAACGTCTCCACTTGTTCTGAGGTGGCAGGCAGGCCCAACAAGTCGAATGCGCCACGACGCATCAAGGTTCTCGGATCAACATCTGAATTGGGATGTAATCCTTCACCCTCCTGCCTCGCAAGGATGAAGCGATCAATCGGTGTTCGACACCATGCCTCATCACTCACCACAGGAACATTAACATCCTTTAGCGGCAAGAACGACCAGAATTGCCGATGCGATTTAGTGACCACCATCGGGCCCGCAACCTTGACGCCGTCTACCAAAGGCTTGTCATACGGCGCCCCAAGATCAATCCATTTTCGAATCGCATTGATTGCATCATCGGATAATTTATCTGCCTTCAAAGGCATAACTGGCTCAGCCGTGTGACAAATCACTTGGAACAAGTGGCTGTCCTCCGCGGTATCTTCGACGTAACCACTTCCCAAGAGTGAAGTCCTCGTGGACAAATCAAAATCGGCTTTAACTGATTCGCCCCCGTGACATTTCAAACAGTGCGTCGTCAACAGTGACCTGACTTTTTCCTTGAACAAGAGAAGCCCTTGCTTGGAATTCGTCGCGTGATCCGCCGAAACAGACGGTTTGGATTTTTGATTTGCTTGCGTCTCCTCAGCGGCAGCCGGACGCTGCAAAATCAAACAGCAAGCGGCTACCCAAGCAAACACGACAGTAGCACGGGAAGCCGAGGGCGTCTTGACTTGGAAATGAAAACCATCATTCATGGACAAATTCAAAATGGGAGGCTGGGCTGATGGGGCTACTTGCCAAAAGAACGATCTATCAGCAGGCAAAAGTATGATTTTCCGCAGAGCGAGTAGTATACAACATCAGCCGCAGACGTGAATTTCTGCGTTTCAACGCCCCCCAGAGAATCGGCGAGGCACGCGGCTCAGAATCAGTTCACCCACAAGACTAAAGACGCGTCCCTCAAGATCCAAATCGGACCTGCGAACAAAGCACTCCGAGCAACCCCCGCAACCACGATTGGGCATGCCCAGCATAACCAGGTCATTTTCGCAACAACTACATGAGGACGAATTCTGGATCGCCTGGACTCCAAGACAGCAGCACACACCCATGAACACAATCGTGCAAGCAAAACACGAACAAAAGGGGGCAGACCATAGAAATTCAATTACAAGCAACCGCATTGGATTTGACACCATCACTTATGGTAAAATGCACGGGGAGCGACAAGCGACCGGCTGCGAAAAGCGTCAGCTCCACCCCGCCATGTCAGCGAGACAAACTCCACCCATGAAACTTTCACTCAAGCGTCGCAGGTTCTTACGCAGTGGGGGTGTCCTTATGGCACTGCCGATGCTGGAGGCCATTCCCGAAACGGCGTGTGCATCACCCAAGAACGCACCAGTCAAAGGTGACTCGCCAAAGGTCAAACGCTTTGTCTGCCTTTCGAACAACTACGGAGTCTACCAAAAAGCCTTCTTCCCAAAGACAGAGCAAGCGGGACGCAACTACGAGTTGCCAGAAACGCTGGCATCGCTTTCGCCACACCGGAACGACTTTACGGTCTTCTCCAATCTGGACCATGGCTTCACCGGCGGACACCAAGGAGTGCCTGTCTTATTAAGCGGTGTTCGCCCCGTCCTTGCTCATAACTATTCTGAAGGCAATATCAGCTTGGATCAAAAACTCGCGGAGCACCACGGTGCCGCGACGCGGTTTCCATCTCTGACGCTTGGGTGCCGCGAGCGCAACCTATTGAGCTTCACCCGAACTGGTGTTCAAGTTCCCTCAATCGACCTGAGGGCAGCTTATCGGAAAATGTTTTACGAGGATTCAGCAGAAGCAAAGATTACACAGAAAAAGCAATTTGAACGACACTCGAGCATTCTTGATGTTGTTAGAGAACAGGCAAAAGCGATGGATGGCAAAGTCAGCCAGACCGATCGCAGAAAGCTAGCTGAGTACTTCGATTCCGTCCGTACTCTTGAACAAAAGATCACGCAACAAGAACCATGGCTGCAACGCCCCAAACCAAAACCAGAGGTCGAAGAACCCAACCCCGGCAATGGTACCGAGGAACAACTCAAAGCAATGATTGAGATTATTGCCTTGGCATTACAAACGGACTCGACCAGAGCCATTACAATGACAAGCGGTTTTGTCAATGGAGACTTTGGATTGAGTGGCGGCTACCACGGCTTCTCTCACCACGGTGAACGTGACGAAGCTGTTGCAGCACTGAAAAAGATCGAAGGATTTCAAATTTCGATGATGTCCTACTTGATTGACTTATTGAAGGCGCAACAGGACCTGATCAATGGAGGCACCCTGTTTGATCACACTGCAATTCTGTTTGGTTGCGGAATGGCATCAGGAACACACTCGACCACCAATCTGCCCCTCGTGCTCGCCGGTGGTGGCTTTAAGCATGGAGAGCACAAGATTTACCCCGACGCTGATCACGAACGCGTTCCCGCCGCGAATTTGCTGCTTTCCATCCTGCAAAACAGCGGACTCAACCTCGAACAATTTGGCGCCAGCAACGGAAGCTTGCGCGGCCTCGAGTTCGCGTCAAGCTAATCCTAACGTTCGCTATATTTACGGCAGTGACCACGACGAAACCGCGGTGCTCGCTGCATGACATTCATAGTCCTCGGTGTCCCGAAACAGCTTCATGCTACTCCCCGCCAGCACTGTATCCGACCGACGACCATTCTTTTCCTGGCTAGTCCTGCTCGCCAGTTGCTTGCTTACCAAATCAGCCGTTTTGGCAGACGCAACACTAACTCAGGTCACGCCATTTCTGAAACAACACTGCCACTCATGCCACGGCGAGAACGACCCTGAAGGTGACATTAGGCTCGACAACCTCGACATCAATCTGAACAGCATCACGACCATTGAAATCTGGCAGAGCATTCTGGATCAACTGAATCTTGGTGAAATGCCGCCTGCGGAGGAACCGCAGCCCGGCAAAGATGAGGCGAAGAAAACGATCAATACGCTGACCGCTGCTTTGGCAAGAGCGTACGAAGTCGCACAAAGCACTGGCGGCCACACGGTCCTTCGACGATTAAATCGACACGAATTAAGAAACACCTTTCGTGATCTGCTGCACCTGCAAGGGGCAGACTACCGCCCCGGTGCCACGGGTTCAAAACTGACCGACAACAATGGCAACGGTAGTGTTGAACGCACCGGCACCGATCCGCTGCGTTTTTTCCCTGAGGATGAAGAAGAAGACGGATTCTTCAACTTGGGTAACCGGCTGGTCATGTCAGATTTTCTCTTACAACTGACGCTCGGAGCCGCCGAAGAAACTCTCAGTCAGGCAACGCACGTGGAAGCGAAACCAGACACTTCACCGCTCGACTTCTCTGGACACCTCGTCAAAGGCAGAAGGAACGGTGAGCACCTGATCGAAACGGTATCTCGGGAATTCAATCCTGATTTTGACATGATTGCGCAGGGCTACGAACGCTATGGTCGACTTGCACCATCTGACCTGCGGCAGGGCGTGGGATACTCCGCGCAGTACCAGATCACGGTCGAAGCATCGGCACACAATCCCAAGCATCCGTGGCAAGACATGCTTGAGCTTGAGGGTGACTCACCGTTCCAATTATGTTTGAACATTGCCGACACCGGTAATCGCGGCATCGAGGGCCCCACATCGACTCCAATCACGCTCTGGACCGTCCCCGCCGATGGCAAACGGCACAAATTCACCACCTCAACGTGGATGGATCGAGGCTGGATTCCATGGCTTGGCTGGGAAAACGGATCGCATGACCGCAGCTTTCGGTCGGAAAACATCGTCGAAACTTATTTTACGGACAGCTATCGCCCCCGCCCGGACAAAAAACTTGACAAAACGGGGCATGATGAATGGCCTCTTGAAATGACACGAGTGCTTTTCAAGAACGGCTACCAAGGTCCACACTTACGGATTCATCGCCTCATCCTTACCCCACTGATCGAAGCATGGCCTCCCAAGAGTCACCGCGTCTTGTATGGCACAGGCTCAGGGACCGCAGATGAAATCCGTCACCTAATGACCAAATTTGCGAGCCGAGCTTTTCGCCGGGAGGTCGAGTCGCAAGAGGTGGAACCGTATGTGCAGTTGGTACTTCAAAAGAACACAGATGCAATTGTTCAAATGCCAAAAGGTATCTCCGATCTGGAGTATGAGGCCTACGACGGAAAATGGAGCAAACTACCTGATTTTAAATCCCTTGAAGCGTTTCGTGCCGGCAAGCTGAAAGAGGGATACATCGACATTAACGTCGCTCAGAAAAAAGAACATTATGCCGTTGTTTTCCATGGAAAACTCACAACGAAAACCAAGGGTGAATACCTCATCGAAATGGCTTCGGATGACGGAGCACGCATCACCATCGACGGAGAAACGGTCTTGGAACATGACGGGCTACATGGTGCAGCCCATCGCAAGCAAAAGGTGCCATTGGCAAGCGGAGAACACACCATCCGTGTGGAATATCTTGCTTATGGCCAACCCAACAGTTTCCGCGCCGGCTGGAGTGGTCCGGGATTCGGCCATCAGCGTTTATCCGTAGAAAGCTTGCACGCGAAGCAAGCCACAAAAAAGCAAGACGATGTACCGAGCTTGATCAGAGCGATGCAAGATGGCTATGCAGCAATCCTCTGTTCGCCTCAGTTCTTGTACTTGGAAGAGAAACCCGGCCCCTTGAATGAATACCAGGTTGCCAATCGTTTGAGTTATTTTCTTTGGTCATCGATGCCCGATGCAACCTTGTTTGAGTTGGCAACCGCAGGCACGCTAAGCAATCCTACAGAGCTCAAACGCCAGGTTGAGCGAATGCTTCGAGACCCCAAGGCGGCTGCTTTTACACAGCACTTTACCTCAACTTGGCTTCGCATGGATCGACTGGGGAAAATGCCCCCTTCTGGTGGCGACTATCAGTTTTACAAAAACCTGAAAGTCGAACCAATGCTCTTAGAGCAAGTCACCACTTTTTTTGACAACGTACTTGCAACCAATGGACGAATCGAACAATTCATCGACGCCGACCACACGTACATGAATAGTACTCTTGCAAAATGGATTTACAAAAAAGAAGGCGTACGTGGAGATCGCATCCGCAAAGTCGCTGTTGATGACCCGCGAAGAGGTGGAATCTTTACCCTACCAGGCGTGATGACGGCCACCGCGAATGGAGTCGACACGTCACCCGTGATCCGTGGATCGTGGTTATTGGAAAATGTCTTGGGCAGACCACCCAATCCGCCCCCGCCTGATGTCGAACCATTACCCACCGATACTCGGGAAGCAAAAACAATTCGGCAACAGCTTGAACTGCATCGAAAACACGAAGCCTGCAATAGTTGTCACGCAAAAATTGATCCAATGGGATTCGCTTTTGAGAATTTTGATGTCGTTGGACGCTGGCGAGACAATTACAAACGCTCACGAACGCCAATCGACACTTCCACGATTTTATCAACTGGCGAGTCGATTGCTGACATTGTCGAATTCAAGCAGATGCTTAAACAACGTCGGATTCAGATTGTCCAATGCCTTGCATCCAAGATGCTGACATACGCGATGGGTCGTCAACTGGAAACACTCGACCGCGGCGAGGTGGATCGAATTGTGGAAGCACTTGGTGGTAAAGATGCTCGGTTACGTGACATGGTCCACGAGATTGTAAAGAGCGATTTATTCCTCAACAACTGAACAAGATTTTGCCGTCGTGATAGCCAAGCAACCCGCCAACTTTCCCATCAACAAACCAATCATTTAGCTCAATTTCCGGCATCAAAACTTGTACTGCACGCTTGAGCCACTGTTTTCCAACTCGATCGAGACGATACCACTGCCCTGACCTGGGTTCGCTTTCAAGAACGCAGCTTTGATCGGTACCAAGTCAATCCAGAGAGCTCTTTGAATCAATGCCTCGCATCCGTCACCGTTGCTGTCATGCGCAACGAATAACTTGATCAACGGTGGCTGGCTTTGACTGAATGAATTGTCAGTCCAAACCACAAATCGATGAGTTTCACAGCCGCCACCATAGGCTACGACCAATTTCAGCAGGTCACCGTGCAATTCAGTAGCCTCGATATCGAAACTATCGGACTTACGAGAGCACTGTCCGCTGACATCGACCTGCATGCTGAGCGGCTTTGCAGTCTCAGGCCCCGCATCGAATACATTTACCGCCACGTCAGAGTTATCCAAATTCGTATCAGTGACGGCCTGTTAAACCATCTTCATCACCTGAGCAGGCAACGCACAAAATCAGCAAGAACATGACTGTAAGACCGAAAAGCCGCGACATTTACGCAACCTGTCAAAGCAGGGAAAATCTGGGCTCGCTCAACTGCAACTGGCCACAGCATCGAGACAGCCGAGACTCGTTTAGATCACGTTTTTCCCGAGCTGACCTGAGGCTGTTTCTGCCGTCCCACAGAAGATAGCTGCCACAATGAGGTGGTATACCTAACGAAAGAGTGTTTGCAGCGTGTCCGGCCAGCCATTTCCAGAACAAAGGAGGCCCGGAGATGCTACAAAAAAACACGCCAAACAAATGTTGGCGTGTTTTTTTTCGCGTGCACTGGGCATTCCCGCGAGTACTGGGCATTCCCGCGAGTACTGGGCAACGTAGTCGTGCGGACTACTTTTCCACGACCCAGATATTTCGAAACACAACTGGGTTGCTGTGGTTCTGAAGGAACAGGGAATCCGGTCCTGGCCCCTCGCCGTGTCGGCCGGGCGTTCCGTGGGTGAGCTCCAGGTCATCATGAATCACAAATCCATTGTGCTTGATGGTTGCCCGCGCGTTCTTTGTTTTCTTACCATCAGCATCATATTTCGCAGCAGTGAAATCGATGTCATACGTCTGCCATGCAAGTGGCGGCAGACACATATTCACAATCGGCTCCGAGATCGAGTAAATGCCACCACATTCGTTGTTCTTCCCTTCAAGGCCGAATGAGTCGAGTACCTGCAGTTCATAACGACTCTGCATGTAGACGCCACTGTTGCCGCGTCCCTGACCTGATGACTTCGGCATGAATGGAGTTCGGAATTCGATGTGCAGATGATGGTCACCCAATTTCTTTTTGCTCTCACAATTGGTTGCTCCGAGCCATTTGCCATCGACTAGTTTTCCATCCCGAAATTTTTCGGCTGAGCTGCCATCGAACAGAACAAGGGCACCTTTGGGCGGCTTCGCTCCAAGCGTATCACTCTTTCGCTCAACCTTCTTCAAGCTCCCCAGTTCTTGACCGTTGACCTGCACTGCAATTTTTCCATCGCCAATCAACAGATCAGCTCGTTCGGACTTGGCAGTAATTTTTCCATCCTTGGACTCCGCATCCATCGTGGTTTGCCCGTCACCGCGACTCCAACCATCGCCCGGCAGACCACCCTCATAACCAACGATTCTAAATTTTCCATCCCCCATCGCGATGACTTGGCCCCCATAGGTTTTAATACCGTCAGGTGTTTCAACGGTCCCCTTGTATTCACCCTGCAATGCAAAGTCAGGCCCAGCTTTGGCGGGATCAGTAAAAGCTTCACCGCCAGCCCCCAAAGCAGCTCCGCTTACCGAGCCAAAGAAAACCAGAACGCCAAGCGAACGAACGATGTATTGTAAATTCAAGATCTGACCTCATCTGAGATGTAAAAAGAAACCGGAATATCAGACAGCAGCATACCGAAACTCAAATGGATGCGGTGCCGCGACCCATTAGTTTACATGCTTTTGACGACCTTTCGCAGGTCGTTCATAATTGGCTTCAATACAACATTTCTCCGCCATTCCCCGACTGCCAGCCGCCATCAGGGCGATGCTAGTTGATCACAGAGGCAAGGCGGGGGCAAACTGACGGTTCAAAACAACATGCCCACCGTGGTTTCAAGATCATTGCTTCAGGAGCGGATGCAACCTCGCGATCATTCCTCTGGCGAGTGGATAGCCAGTAGGTTTCCCGTGGTTCGCAGATAGATAACGCCTTCAGAAATTGCCGGGCTTGCAAAGCATGGTTGCCCCATTGCGTTGCGCGACTTGATTTTGAACTCAGGCCCAGCTCCAACGACATACACATATCCATTTTCGCAAGCACAATAAATTTTCCCATCACCTGCAACCAGCGAAGCGATCATTGACGCGCCAGAGCCTAAACGCTTTTCATAGACTTTCTCGCCGGTCTTGGCGTTGAAACAACGTAAAATCCCACTGGAACTTCCCAGGTACAGATAATCGCCATAGACCACTGGAGTGGACATGTACGAGCCACCCTTCAGCGTACTCCAGACAATGCCACGTTTTCGACCCTCATTTTGCGTCAAAGCATCAACATCGGATGGCGTGATATCGCCACTAGCCTCCGGCTCAACAACATAAATGGGCGACTGGGCACCATGAGCATTCGTAATAAAAATATTCCCGTGCGCTTCGAATGGCGTTGGCACAGGATTGTCGCCCCCACCATGAATCCGCCAGAGTTCATTTCCATTTTCGAAATCGTAAGCCACGATCCACGGCCAGCCATTGATGACAACCTGCGTACGTGATGAATGTGAAAAGATTGCAGGCGTACCCCAACTTCGTTCACAATCATCGTCTCGCTTCCGCCGCCAGATTTCTTTGCCATCGGAGAGCCGAAATACTGCAACAAAGGGCTGGCTGGGGTCATCGCAAATCACCGCGATTCGATCCCCATGAATCGCTGGTGAACTGGCATATCCCCAACCAATACCGTACTTGCTGATATTGATGACACCCAAATCACGGTTCCAGATACGATTGCCCTGCAAGTCAAAACAGTGCAGTCCCTCGGAGCCAAAAAAAGCAACGACACGGTCACCCTGAACAGCCACGCTGGTATTTGCATGGGTCGCCTTAGCGTGTCGCGTTGCTCTTGGGACACCACGGTGTGCGGTTGATCGCCACAATTCTTTCCCTGTTTTCTTGTCGTACGACAAGACAACCCAGCTCTGCGTCCCATTATCATCTGCTGCATCAGGACGACCACCGCGTCCCACTTGCAACGGCGCTTCACCTTCTTCAGCGATGGCTGTCGCAATCAAAACTTGATTTCCGCTGACCACTGGACTTGAATGCCCCAACCCCGGAACCTCAACACGCCATAGGACTCCCGTCACCTCTCCTTCCTCGGCATCAGCATTCCACGAATCGGGTAGTGCATAACCATTGGCAACGCCCTTGGCACCCACCCCTCTAAATGACGGCCAGTCTGATTCATGACTGCCAGGATCATTTCCCTCAGCCACTGGTTCCGCCGCAAAACCACTGCAACTAGTGAACAGCGAGAGTGCTAACAAGAGCGATTTGATACGCATGAATTCCATTGAAACCACTTGATTATCGTTTGGCACGGTTGAAAAAAAAACGATTCAGCGAGCCCGAGTTTGCTGTCACAATATCGTCAAATCCATCACCGTCCAGATCCCCCACATCCAGGCCATAAGTTGCAGCAGTGACATCTCCAAAACGCGTCTCTGAAAATGCGTCCCCAGTCTGCTCACTAAAAAAGGTGGCGTTAGTAAAAAACACAGCATTGCTCTGTGCCACGTTTCCAATGACAACATCGAGTGATTGATCATTGTCCATGTCAGCAAGCTTAATTGCGTACGTCTGACTATCTGCACGACCAAACGGCACGCATGTTTCAAATCGGCCGGACGTGTCACCAAGATACAGTGCATTGGGTTGCCCAATGTTACCAGCAACCACATCCATCATTCCATCTCCATTGATATCGCCGACCGCGACTGCCCGCGTTTCATCACGTTTACCACCAAAGTAAACCTTTGTTTGAAAACCTAATTGTCCGTCGTTCAGCAGCACATAACTCTGTTGCCCGTCCCGATTCGCCAGCACCAGATCATTGTGCCCATCCTTGTTCAGATCAGCGACAGCCACGCTGATGGTTGAATCACTAGGGCCGCCAAACGTCTTTTCAATAGCAAACCCGGCGTTGCCGTCGTTGAGAAAAATACGATTCGGTCTTCCACGACTGGTCGCAAGAATATCGACATCCCTATCCCCATCCAAATCAGCGAGCGTCAAGCTACGAACACTGCTTAGTTCACCCAAAATCGCTCCCGGAACAAACCGACCATGACCATCGTTCAACATCACCTGACTGGGTGCCATATCATTGCCGACCGCGATGTCCAAGTCACCGTCACCATCTAAATCTGCAACTTCTGTGGCGTAGGTCGTTCGCAAGTCCGTACCTAGTCGCCGCTGCACATTGAATCGCCCGCGAACCTGATTAAGAAACAAAAAGTTCTGCTGAGGCCAATGTCGACCATTCGCGACGGCGACATCAAGATCCCCATCACCATCGAAGTCTGCCAGACGTGCCGAAGCTGTCAAATTCGCCTGTGTGCCCAATGTAGTTCGGGTACTACTGACAAACCCTCGAGTTTCAGCAGCAGCCAGAGTTGGCAACACGATGAATACCATCAAAATTGCTGTCAGAAACTTCATAAGCCTTTGCTCTTGATACCGCCCTAGAAACTGCTCGAGTAGAGCAAATCACCGGTTCGACACTGGCCTGCTGTCGAGCTCTTACAAACCGACTTTCGTAGCACATTAACTTTCGACCACCCAAAATACAATCGGATATTTTTCGTGCGGAGGCCCTAAGTTCCAGCGATGACAAGATGGCTTTTATAGGACATAGTGCTCCTTGCGTGAACTCGGACTTGCCAATCAACTTCCATTTCATGAAGCAAGTGCAACCCATCAATTGCGTGTACTGAACTTGGATCGAGCAAATGACGGAGAACAGAATCACTCGCACCATCATCCGGTCCTCGCTGTGAATGCCCCCCAAGCCAATGTTCCATTGGCGTTGCAGCATTGGACCAGTCATACGGGCACGCAACGATGGCAAATGCACGTTCGCAAAGGGACCGTGCTAAAGCGACAAGAAAATCCACCGGCGATGCAACACAATCAAGCATATTCATACTTACAGCACCAGCAAACGAGCCATCAGCGAAAGGCAACGCCAATGCATCACATG
This sequence comes from Rhodopirellula sp., assembly GCA_002689655.1. Taxonomy (GTDB): domain Bacteria; phylum Planctomycetota; class Planctomycetia; order Pirellulales; family Pirellulaceae; genus Rubripirellula. The sequence continues at coordinate 92,976 of NZHC01000138.1, forward strand.
CCCAGAAATCGACCATTTTTGCACTCGGCATTTCAGCTGAAAACTCGCGTCGATCGTACACTACCCCCACTCTTCGTCGCGGATAACGCACGATACCCGTTCGAAGCAGTTGACTGGCCATGCGCAACATTGGAAAGTTCAAATCCACTCCCAAAACCATTTGACCACAACGATCCGCCAAGTCAAAAGAGCTGCGTCCTACCGAGCAACCAAGATCAATGAGTGGGCCTTCGGGATCGTCAGCAATAGAGTCCAGAGCCGTGTGCAGAACGCGCGTCATGGCCCCCGGCTCTGGGTCAATGGGGTCTTCCATCGGATCCAAATCGCCGTAATGATCCCAGGCATAGGAGCTTAGGTGCTGTCGCACGATGTCAAAGATCGCACCGGGACCGATACAATCACCAAGAATACTCTCCATGACCTCCGAAAGATCATCACGCAAAGCGATCTGAAAAGCGTTTTCAGACAGATAGCGGCGAATATCGCTGATTATCAATGGTACACCATCAATAACCGGATACTCGCGTTTGCAAGCTGCATTAGTACAATGCAAAACAGCTTCCACAATATGCGGTCCTTCCTGTTTTGCCACCTGCGCTATAACAAGAGGATGCAACTGGCCGTTCGCAGTCTTACAAACGGGACAAACAGGCTGCAAAGCCTCGAAATGTGGGATTTGCACGAGACATCATCCTCCGACCATAACGGTAGGACAGCAAGGTGGCAAGATTTTCCCTGAGGGCATAGGGATGGGACCAATACAACTCGAATGTAAAGTTATATCACCAGCTCGAGCTGCCGGCATGTTGCCTATCAGCACCGATGCGGATGCAACTTGGATCATCCCCGGACCGCCTGGGATGCAGGACGGCAACATACAGGGGGCAGTCGTATCAGTCATCCGAGCTGCCGGAGCACCTCCTATCAATACATTTGCCTGTCCTTTGATGATAGGCAAAGGAAGAGGCGGATGAGGAACTGGGGTTGGACTGGGTGCCGGCGGGTGAATTGGCGCGTGACAATGCGGCCCATCCTGGATGACTTGATCACCCAATCTCGCCGCTGGTTTACCCATCACTGGCTCCTCAATCTCAACCAAGTCTCCTCGAAGTCCCGAAAAGCGTCTTAGTTCGGTCGTTTCACATACGGTATTGGCTAATAATCACAAGCTTAGGAGCCCTACGTAAAATACTTAACTGCTCTCAAGATGCAAAAATCGCGTTTATCTAAATGATTGCTCCGCGCCAAAAAGCAGCCCGCTAATCAAAGTCTCTTCCTGCAGTCAACACACACCCGTCAGGAAACCGTCACCCGCCGAGGAACACGCATCGGGACGAAGCTGCCGAGCTTCATTGTAATCAGATTATTCAAGCAGCAATAGTGCCAGTCGCAACAGCGGAAAATTGCAGAAGTTCACGGTAATCAGATAATCGCTTGCAGCATATAAAAAGAACCTCCATTTAAAGACCCAGCGCAGCAACTTTACGCCAGCTCCCGCTGGGTCTGTTATTGAATCGCTCAGCGGACACGGATTGATTACGGCATCAAATTTTTAATCACGTACGCCCCGTTTGTTCTATCAAGAATTGCTCCTGCTATAACCTGTTCCGAAGTTCGACCAATCGTCATCAGATATCTTCTAGCCTCAGGTCCACCAGCAAGCGCCACCATGATACCAATCGCTTGTGTGCACGGACGTTGTTCATCACCTTGGAGCAGTTTGGCGAACAGAATTTTTCTTTGGGTTGACGGCCTGGCAGCTCGGTACAGCTTCTTACCATATGTATAGATGGCCTCAAATGGTTGTCCGATGTAGGTGGCCTTGGCTGCTTCACGCCGCGACTTATCTTCGATTTTCATTCCGATGTAGCTCGTTACGACATCACATTCATTGCACGTGCAGACATGAATTTCTTTTCGGGCCGCCTCGATTCGATTCTGTAATTCACCCCAACTATAAACATTAAAGGCTGCAAACCACGGCGCAAGCGCAGCAGTAAAAGGAAGAGCGGCCATACCAAGAACGCCGTGAGCAATGGTAGATGCAGTACTAACGGAACCTACCGGCGCGTAAGCTTTGCTCAGGTTCGAACCAGCACTACCAGCTTGCTCGAGACGTGTTGGACCTGCAGAGGAGTGCTGAGCGACCAAGTCGAGTATTTCATTCACGCTATCCAAATAATTCATGGAGACACGTCCTAAGCTTTCGTATGACATTCTGATCTGAAGTTTTCCTCAACCTCATAGTCTCGTAACGCAATATATCAGCGAGGCTTCCGTTCGGTAACTTGAATCACGTGGAATCCGTGGCTGGACTTAACAGGTCCATAGAAGAGTCCGACTTCTCCACCAAAAACGACCTCGTCGATCGCCCCCCCCATTTGCCCCTCACCAAACCAGCCCAAGGAACCACCGTACCGCGCTGTCTGGCAGCATGAGTACTGACGTGCCAATAACTCGAAATCGGCACCCGCAACGAGCTGATCGACGACGTACTGGCAACTATCTCTGTCAACAACCTGAATATGCCGTGCTTTTGCCCACTGAGCCATCGACTCACTTCTGCTGAAAAAGGTAAAATTTCCGGAACAGTCTTGTTTTAGAACACTCCGAACATCACAACACAAGTGCTTTCCTATAATAACGTTCAAGGGTTTTCCAGTTCATCTGGCTGTTGGCATGAAAACCCGGTCCACCCAGCCGAGCAACCAACCATTCGTTACAAACTTTGAAAAATGCAGTGTCTGTGCCTCACCAAAATGAATGAGTTTCTTCTTGGACTCGAAATACCCGTTGCCGAATTGACTGCAACACTTCCTGAAATGCCGGCACTTCCATCGATGCCACAGTTGCCAGAGCTTGCGATGCTGGCCGCAGGACTTCCTGCCCTTAACGCTTCTATGCAAATGGATCTCGCATTGTCCATGGACCTGACGTTACCGTCCGTTGGTGAGTTGGCAAACCTGGAAGCAATGGCGCAGCTTTCTGGAGCTTTTGGGATTGCGCCGTTCTCCATCGATGGCCAAGCCCAATTAGACCTGGCAGCTGGCTCAATCAATGTAAACGCACCTGCACTTCAAGAATTAGCAGCGATTTTACCTCCTGCCCTTCCCGCGTTCGAAGGCTTGGGCCTTGCTGCTGGACTGGTTGGCTCTGTATCAGCTGTTTTTAATGTCAATCTTTTGCTGCCTGACGTAATGCCTCAACTTTCGATAGCCCTTGGTGAAATGGCGGCAGGGCTCCCAAGCATGGAAACTGCGATGAGCGCATCGTTTGCAGCCGACCTCGGGATCGCCGCCAGACTTATCAACGCGAGTGCCGCTCTGGGCATTGACCTCACCGACCCAGGCGGCGCAGCGGAACTCAGTGCAGCTCTTGAGCTGGCTGCAAATATTGAAGCTCCTAGCCTTTCTCTCACAGCACCGGCTTGGGGGAATTTAATTGGCCTGATGTCGTCGGTTGATGCCGCGAATGCAGCATTTGGTATTCCACTGTTGCTACCTGGGAGCGCGATGGAAATGAGCATGTCGATGGATGCGTTGGAAGCAGGACTTGGCCAACTTGAAGCAAACCTCGGAATGCCGATTGAACTTCCTGAAATGGAATCTGGTGAACTTTCAGCGGCAGCGGAATTGGGAATGCAACTTGCTGCAGCTGTTCCGTCAGCAGGAATGGATTTCAGTGGCATTCCATCTTTCAGCTTAGGTGGGCTTCCTCTTGGCGGGCTGCCTGAAATGGGAGACATGAGTTTGGCGGCAACTTTTGCAGCCTCGTTTGAATCAGCAACGGGAGTCGCACTTCTTTCCGGAATCCCCTGTCCCAATCTTTTCTGCATTGCATGAGCCACCGTGCTCAGCGCCTAAAATATCGGTCGCAACAGCAGACAAGCAAAAACTTCCCTGCCTCAATGCCCGAGGTGTTGAGCTAAAATCGCCTGAATGTCAACTTTGTTGAGATTCAAACTACGACAGTCGGAAACCGACTACCTGTCGATTTTGCCGGCAAGCAAAAGGGCTTTTCCTACGCAAGGCCGAGCCGTTTAGGATTATCGTGTCTAACAAACGAAAGCTCTTCATTTCACCTGAACTGCATGCCGTCTGACCTGACCTGTCAGGTGCCGCAAACTTCCACGGTTTTGTGGCGTGGTAATAAAACGAAAGTGATTGCATGCAACATCGTGACGTGATTTAGATGCGTGTTGAATTTCTTGACATTCAGAGGCCTGCGTATCTACGAAGGATTCAACAAAAGTTCAGTGGATACGGAAAACGGCAGATCGCCAGAAAAATTTCTGCTTCGTGGGAAAAAGATAGAGCTTACTTCACGAACCAACATTGACCCTTGATAATCATCCAGTAGAACATTGGTGTCTAGCAGTATGCGGTCCGGCACACCTCAGGTTTTCAAGAAGCATTCAACCTCTCATGCTTCTTATTTTCACGACTTCCGGCTACTTACAGTTTCGGGTAGATGGTTCGCCTTCGTGTTTACCGTTTGTATGAAGACCCACTTATTTGCTTAATGAAAAAATCCATTCATGTTTTAAACGGACATTGGAGTTATGACGCTCAGCAGAGGACCTGATGCTTTAGCACTCACTGGCATGGTCGAATCCCATGCAGAGGCATTTGGAAGAATCGCTTATGCTAACGATTGCGTAATTATGAGTAGGGCAGTAGGCAAGTATGCAACCATGCTGCTTGAAGAAAATTACGCGTCGAAAGGATTTCACAATAAAGCCAAGAGTTGTGATTGGGGCCCCATGGCTGGCTTTGTACTCGACGATCCCCGCTTCACAAAAGTTGGTGGAGATGCCGGCAAGGTTAAAGGGCAAAGCAAGGCGTTGCACAGTGCATCTGATTGGGAAGCAACCGCTGTACCGGTATTTATTTCTGAACAGCGTCGTAGATGGCTAGAGACGGAGGGAGTTCTGAACAGTCCATCTTTTGCTTCGGTAGATAAATACGTATATCGGGCGGGTTCCCCATGGGGAAGTAGAATGGTTTTTGTGCTCAAGAGAGAGAGACCGACGCACGCCACGGAAGATCTCTGGGGCATTTACTACGGCAAGAAAGAACTGGCCAATCATCAGATCGGAGGAGAGGAAAGCAGGAGAGTGAGAGCGGTGCGAGATCCGTTCTGCCAAATTGACGCCAACGATTACCGTTCAGCAACGACGGGGGACTACGATCTGTTCGCCGTGTTACCTCCTCGGGAGCGGCAGCATGGTGACCTACGCAGGGGGATTCAAACTTACAATCCGACTGGTGTCGATGATCGGTTCGTTCCCGGTTCACAAACCGAACAGCTCGGTTATGGTGCGTTTAATCAATCTGAATCTACAGGAGATCGTGCTTCACATCGGGCAGGTCTGGGGAACATGACTCCGAGACTCATGATGATTCGAGAGGCGTTGAATCGCGCGATTCGCTGCACTGGATACACCGGAGGTGACATGGTTCACCATAGCGACGAAGCTGGCAGGCCCAAGGTTGACGATGTGGATCTTCCCGTCATAGCCTTCGTGCCAGATGTACGAGACCTCCTGCCATGGGGGATCGAAACGCTTGCAGACATGAGAGAATTTCTGATGCAATGCCGCGCAACGCATTCCTTATTATTGAACCCAGGCTGGCAAAACGAACTGGGAGATGAATTCTTTCAGTGAGTGACTGCAGTAGCGAAGACAGAAAATTTGCTTACGCAAGATAAGCAATTTACTGTTTAGCCAAGCGGGCAACAAAGACCAAAAACCTGCAAACACCCGAGAAGACGCAGTTGTTGGCAAGGAAATAGTTTCAATAAAGCGTTCAGGATTCGATGGCAGTACGCACTGACTCTCCCCAGTCTGTTGGTAAACATTTTGCTCGTCAGGCTTGCCACACAGAACTGGAATACGCACAGAAATGCAACCTGCCCTGACATCACACGACGGCAAAGCAAACAATTCCAGACCTACCCAGAAGAAGAGGATGAGTATTGAGCAACGTGGACAGGAGGGCCATCGCGGTGCTTAACGCGTAGGAAAGAGGGGTGGCTTTGTGTACCGGCTCAATGCCTCCGACCGTCGCAGCCTTTCAGCCCAGAAAAAAGGGCGTTCACAAGGCGATTGGACGCCGCGAGGGAACTTCCCGTCTAGGCGAGGAAGGTTTTTATTGTGCCTTACAGCTTCACCCACCCTGTATCCATCCGCGATGACAAAACCAGGGATTGAGCAAGAGTAATTTAACTACCTTTGTTGACGATTTGACCGCATTCGGCTGTGGATTTACTCCGAGCCGATTTACATCTGGCTATTTAGCCATTGGCCGACGCCCCGAGACGAAACGCCAGGTGGAAGCGTATTGAAGTTGTTCCACAGCGTCTGGTGAGTGAGCCCTAGCCTGCGGGCGAGATCATCAATGTCCCGCGGCTCAAGGCGGCCTCTGCGAAACTCATAATTACCCGCGCCACCTTGCCTTTGATAAGTTTGGTTGCCATGCTGGACATCCTGATGGGCAACAACGAAGCTTGGGTCGGCGAATTGGTCGCGAATTTCCTGCTGCATATTTCGCGCGTGTATCTTCTGGTACCACTGCTCCGCAGAAAAGGGATCCCATCGCCATGAGGTGAGAAAAAGTAGCTTGGATGGCACGGTTTCCTGACCATGCCAATGGAAAATGACTTTTCCACCAGCTTTACCGTAATGGGCAAAACTGTTACCAGCATTGAAGTGTGCGAAGAAAGAACACGCTTCGAGTTCCGTATCTCCGAATCGCCCAGTATTGTTGAAAACCTGATCATAATAGACATCAGCGCCCTCGAAAATGATGGTCCCCCCGAACTCACCGATACACCAGCGAATGATTCGGGAAAGCTCCTTGGTCCCGGGCATTTCCACTTGGCACCAAGGGTCTCGGCCATAGACATTAGTTGTCTTTGGATGCTTATAAAATGCTTGTTCCTCTTCTGCCGTGCCCAGTATCTGTTGATATGCGAAAAATGGATGATTCGCAGTGACCTCCCCGCGCGAGACTTCGTCAAATTGTGGCGAAGCTGGTGGGTTGGCGCCCGGCCATGGCCGTAATTTTGCGGCATACATCACAAATTCCAGAATATGTGGATTTGCCCGTCGGCCCACATTACCGCCGTCGCCATACAACATGTCCATCATTTGGTAATTGTGCGCACGCTGAACGGTTTGCCGCACTCCAGTTTGGAAGGCATAGGCCCTGCTGTGTGGTTCAAATGCAGGCCTGCGTGTCCCATCGGGTTTTTTGAGAGTGTGCTCAAGCTTATTGATGGCCGAGACCATAATGCCGCCCAGTTTCAATCCACCGCCCTTCTTGCCCTGTGTACCGTAAATAAACGTGCAATTGGCGAAAGCCCGCTCTACATTTCCCATCAAGTCCGGATTGCTTGCCCTCAAGGCAGCAACCAAATCTCTTAATTGACCATTTGTGTATCCACTCACTGTGCAGAGCCCTCCAAATTACACCATACAAACAACTATGTTTCAATCTTCTACCAATCCCGGCAACATCCGAATTACTCATGATTACATAAGGCTTGCCTGGCTGCTCTCAATGGTTCTCATCTGCCGTTCATCAAGATCACCGCAAGGTATCCCGCGAATGCCAAGTCATCGGCCCTGGCGCGTAACCAATTCCTGCAACGAATGCCGATCGCCCATTCAACTGAGCCGTCGTCGGGTGTTGAGTAACTCTCGGCTGCTTCTCTCAAGACAACTTGTTGTTAATCTAGAGTCTCCGGTACATGCGACAACCTGCCTTTTACGAACCCTGTGACTGTCCTACCCGACTGACCCGCTTTTCTCTGGCATGATTGACGCTCTCTTTCCATGCTTCCAAGGCGTCGAAGACAAACCTCATGAAGGGGCTCTTCTAAAGGGGACATCAAAACTTGCAAGTTACATCATTCAGGGCGGCAGCAGGCACGGCTTTGAACCCCAGCAATAGCTTGCTGGCGTACTGATGCTAGTGCTTTGCTTAGTGTGGAACGCACAATGACAGGGATATCTGTTGCATTAGGCACGCAAGACCACCCCATCCACTCGTGAATGCCATGCCTCCCATGATCAATCGAATGCATAGTCAAACTCACCGTTAGCGACTTGGACATGCACTCGTTCGATCGGCTGTCCTTCCATCATGCGGGTCAGGAATTCTCCACTGATGCGGGGCAGGACCGTGTTGGTCAAAATGGAGTCGATCATTCGACCGCCGCTCTCCAGTTCGGTGCATCGACTGGCAATTAGTTTGATCACTTCATCGTCATACGTGAACGGCAATTTGTGGTTCGCGAGGATTCGTTTTTCAATGCGTCCCAGTTGCAGTTTAGCGATCGCTCCCACCATCTCATCGCTGAGCGGATAGTAGGGTATCGTAACGATGCGTCCCAAAAGTGCCGGCGGAAAAACGTTCAGTAGTGGCGTGCGTAAGGCTTTCGCCAAGCCTTCGGGATTTGGCATCATTTCCGGATCCTTACACATGTTCATGGTAAGGTCGGTGCCCGCGTTGGTCGTGAGTAAAATCAGCGTATTTTTAAAGTCAATCTGCCGTCCCTCGCCGTCTTCCATCCATCCTTTATCAAAGACTTGGAAAAAGATTTCATGAACATCGCTGTGTGCTTTCTCAACCTCATCAAGTAACACGACGCTGTAAGGTCGACGACGCACCGCTTCAGTCAGGATACCCCCTTCGCCATACCCAACGTAACCGGGAGGCGCTCCCTTGAGGGTACTGACCGTATGAGCTTCCTGAAACTCGCTCATGTTAATGGTGATGACATTTTGCTCGCCACCATACAAAGCCTCGGCCAATGCGAGCGCTGTTTCCGTTTTACCCACGCCTGAGGGTCCTGCAAGCATGAAGACACCAATGGGCTTGTTTGGGTTATCAAGACTTGCTCGGGATGTCTGGATCCTTCGTGCGATCATGTCCAACGCATGCCGTTGCCCAATGATCCGGTCACTGAGAATATCAGCTAGCTTGAGAACAGTTGCAACTTCATCTTTCACCATCCGCCCGACTGGTATCCCTGTCCAATCTTCAACCACGGATCCAACAGCCTGTTCGTCGACGGTGGGCAAAATCAGGGGTGTCTCTCCTTGCAATTCCATCAAATCATCTTGGAATTGCTCCAACTCTTTCAATAAGTCGTCACGTGATTTTTCGTTATCTGCTTCCGGGGCACCCTCTGTATCTTTATCTGAATCGGCTGTTTGCACTTGCACGCTTTCCGCCTCGGTATCAGCTGCCGCCTCCAGTTCACTCTCGGTACCCTCAACAGTACCGACTTCACCACGCAACTTTGATCGCACCTGCAGGATCTGCTCGACAAGTTCTTTTTCGCTGTTCCAGCGTTCTTCCAGCCTTTGCAAGCGTTCCTGTTCTTCAGTCAGCATTTGCTGGGCATTGGTCTCACGCTCTGCAGTATCAACACCAACCAGCGACTCATCAGCGATGATGCGTAGTTCGGTTTCGAGTGCATCGATACGCTTACGTGAATCATCGACCTCAGCAGGTACTGCGTGTTGACTAATGGCCACTCTGGCAGCGGCCGTGTCCAGGAGACTGACGGACTTGTCCGGTAACTGGCGTGCAGGTATGTACCGATGAGAAAGTCGTACTGCGGCTTCCAACGCTTCATCGAGCACTTTGACTTTGTGGTGTTTTTCAAGCGTCGATGCCATGCCTCGCATCATCAGGATTGCCCGTTTCTCACTTGGCTCTTCGACCTGAACCACCTGAAAACGCCGAGTGAGCGCGGGATCTTTTTCAATGTGTTTTTTGTATTCAGCCCATGTTGTCGCGGCAACGGTGCGCAAGGTTCCGCGAGCTAGAGCGGGTTTCAACAAGTTGGCAGCATCGCCTGTGCCGGCAGCCCCCCCTGCTCCCACGAGCGTATGAGCCTCGTCAATGAACATGATGATCGGCTTCTCGGAAGACTGCACTTCCTCGATTACCTGCTTGAGACGATTCTCAAACTCTCCTTTCATGCTTGCTCCAGCTTGCAGCAAACCAACGTCAAGCGAACGCAGGGAAACATCCTTCAAAGGGGGAGGCACATCGCCCGAGGCTATTTTCAAGGCAAACCCTTCGACGACTGCAGTCTTACCGACCCCCGCTTCCCCTGTCAGGATCGGATTGTTCTGACGCCTTCGCATCAAAATATCAATGATCTGACGAATCTCTTCATCGCGACCCACAATCGGATCAATCTTGCCATCCCGAGCATTCTGTGTCAGGTCAACCGTAAACTGTTGCAGGGCCTCCTGTTTTCCCATTGCTGCTGGCGGCATCGCGCCGCTTGCTTCTCCCGGAGCTGCTCCCCCGCCTACCTGGAAACCGTCAGAGGAACGAAGCGCTTCTTCCGGTGAACCTGAAACGACTTCGTCAAATCGATCGGTCAGTGTATCAAGCTTGATTTTCGTGAATTCGTCGGAGATTCCGTGCAATGCATTGGTCAATCCACGAGTCTTCAGAATCCCAACCATTAAGTGTCCCGTGCGCACCTGAGATTCGCCAAACATCAATGTGCCATAAACCCAACCCCGTTCGACCGCCTCTTCAATATGTGAAGACAAGTCAGAGATGGACGTTGAGCCGCGGGGTAGACGATCCAGAGCATTCGTCATGTCCTTGACCAACCGCGCAGGATTGATGTTGAACTGCTTGACGATGTGGTGCAAATCAGAATCTTCCAATTGTAAAATCTGATTCAGCCAGTGGACTAATTCCACGTATGGATTTCCACGCATCTTGCAGAAAACAGTCGCGCTCTCAACAGATTTGTAGCCCACACTGTTCAGTTTTCCAAAAAGCGATGTACGGCTTATTTCAGACAAGGGATTGCTCCTGAGCTATCGTTGAAAAAATACGGTAATACTAATTTCGTGACATCGCGGAAAACAATTCATGAGTGGCATTCAGCACCCGGCATCCGCTCGATGCAATGAAAGAACAAAAAGCCAACACGATCAAATATCTTCTGGCTAGATCCAGAACTGAATAACTTGGTAAGTAAGCCTCTACAAGCAATCATACGATGCATAGTTACATAAACGCTGTTTTTTTAAAACCACCGTTTCAACCAGCAGAGTGAGTGGGTAGCAAATGCAGGTCACAGGAATCACTACTCAGACCTCTCTGATCCATCCAAATTGTTTGCCCCAATTGTCCCTCGCCAAGAGTCCAACCCGGCACATCACTTTGCTTGAGGACTAGATTGAGATCCCATCTCCATTCGTCACCGATATAGTTGCGTACAAACGCGGAAAACTTTGCCAAACTCTTGCCATCTGGTAGTAGACGACAAAAATCTTCCCAATCAACAGGCCCAACAATGATGCGAAAGCTTTGCTGGCAGTCCCAAACCTTAGCTCCAAGCGTGCACGCAACCCCGAGAGAACCACTTTCTGGATCCTCCCCAAGCGTGAACCGATAAGGCGGTGGAATCTCGACCCAACGTCCTAGGAATTCCTGAATTTTCACTGGGACGGAGAAAAAGTCTGATAACATCGCTTTCAGGCCCTCGGGATAACGTGTCTGACAAGCAAGGTGACCTGCGTAATATTTTTTTGCGATGTCTGGCATCGCATCGCGATTGAGAAATGCAGGGGATCCAATTCCCAACAAAGATTCAACATAAACAGAAAATCGGTCGGTCCCAGGGCGGTCAAAGTGAACCGTTGGCTGCGCATCCGCCCACGCGCGATAGAATAGGGACAAAATTCGGTGATGGAAAACATCCAAAAAGGCCGCAAATGTACTATCCTCATGGTGGCGAATACGATCTCTGACATATTCGGTGAGATGCAAAGGAAGTGGTCCATTTGGACCACACAATCCAAGAAAATAAACCGACAAGTCATGAGGCTTTCCGTCCTCATTGGCCTTGAACGCTGCGATCGTTGAGGGTGCAAAGCGGAGAGAAGGTTCCTGCTTAAGCCTGACCCTATCTTCACTCAAACGCATCGTCTTGCCCAAACGCGGGCTTTCCGGAAACGCAGCCTCGAACAACCTTAAGGCCTGAAAAAAATCGAATTGATAAGGAGCCTGCTCCAATTCATGTAACAGCGAGTCTACAGCAGGCTTCGATGCCCCATCTTTGCTGGCCATCGCATCACCTCCCCCCGCTCTGTCGAATTGAAAACCGTTTCTGTGAAGGAATTGATCGAGACGTACTTTGCCAGAAAGCGTTCGAGCACTGCAGCCATGAGAAAAGCACCAGTACCCTCATACGCGGAATCATCGAGTGTCAAAATGACCTCCAAACCTCGCCCGAAACACATGGGCCCGGTGGTCTTGATCGGACGGGTTACTGGAGCCGACTGAATCGAGCGGATTCCGTCAATTTGCTTGTTGGCAGTAACATTATTATTGTCTGAATATAACGCCAAAAGTTCTCGCAACGCAGCAGCGGTTCCTTTTTGATCATCATCGCAAATCGAAAGATAATTCAAGGATAAGTGGCTGATTAGCCGCCATGTCGTTTGCCCCTTCTCGAAACTCTTTGATGTCCGAGGCCTTGTTGGTGGTAACAAGCAACGAATCGATTGCACAGGTGCCCCTTCCTCCAGTGTAAAATCTGTGGTTCCCACCCCAACAGGCATTTGAATTGGCAGATCGCGGTTCGTGCAGAGGGCCGTGATTGATAACTGCCGCAAGTCATGCTGAAAGCGATGCTGCTCACGATCAACGAGCGAGACAAACACTTCACTGCCCACATAATTCGAGCGAGTCCCAACCTTCTTCTGATTTGCTGACAGAACGCGAGGCTCTCGGTGAACGGCAAAATATGCCTGTGTCTCGTCTGCCATCGCCTCATCTGTGATTTGATAGAACGGCGAAAATTGCCTTTCCTCCACTGCTGTTGTTCCGTGCCCTGTCACCTTTGAAATCTGGTACACCTCAAAATCCATCGGACGCGTCCGATCAACCACAACGTGGTGCTCCGGGTGATGCTTGTTCAAATGGATACGGTCTGCACGTTTCGGAAATAGATTGACCGCTGGACAACTGAAGAGGGAAAAATGCGAGGCATCGACCCGATTGGCAAGAAGCGGGTCACTACCTCCCAACAGGACGATCAGCTCGATCTTATTCGAATCGCACTGACTGAGGATGGGCTGCAGCCCATCGAGTTCAACGAACATGTATCTTTGTGGAAACGCAAAATACTCCTGTAGGAGGCGGTAGCCTTGAAAAGATCGCGTTCCGTACGGCAGTAAACGTTCGTCATCTTCAAATCCCACGGGTCGAACTGTGTTGCGGCCAGTTCCATTAATCCAAGTACCATTTCCATCAACTGGCCTTCCTAAGATACGTTTCGAATTTGTGAGCAATTGCTCGTATATCCGTGTGGGCACATCCGCAGACCCCCGAATGTACAACGGAAGCCGATCCAGCTTCATCTCTCGGAAAGTCAAACCAGCCGTCGCTTCCAAAGTCAGCATCAAAGCAGCTTTGACACCAGGCACCTCTGGCAAATCCAAAGTCGCTACCTCACGCGGAAGATAGGACGCGTCACTGAGCGTTATCGGCCAAAGGGTAACGTCCCGCGCAGTTCGAAACACACAGCGAGTCTGCTCTCCCTTGCCCAATAAGCTTTTGAGGCTCGAATCCCGCGGGATGACAAACCCATCTGCCAAACCACCCTCCGTGAGATCCGGCTCGAACTCAACAATCGTCATCGATGGCTGCGGAGCTAGATAGTGAGGGCAGACCATCTCAAGAAGATGCTGTGTAAAACGAGGAAACTCCGCATCAAGCTTCAGTTGAACCCGCGCAGCAAGGAAGGCGAAACCCTCAAAAAGTCTCTCAACATACGGATCATCGCAGTCAAATACATCAATCCCCAGCCTACCAGCAATCTTGGGATATTGAGCAGCAAACTCGGCTCCAGCCTCACGGACAAACTGAAGTTCTTGGTTGTAATATGCGAGCAAACGTGGATCCACTTCCTACGCCTCCCCTACACTTCTTCGATAGTGACATTGCCAGTTTCCAAATCCAGCTCCGTACGCAAAAAAAGGCGTTCAGGAATAGGATTGGCCCAAAGATCTCCCTCGATCTCAAAGGTAAGCAGGTTTTGGGCCGAAATGTCGTCCCCAAGGATCAGCCCGCGAACTTCCAAGGTGTCGGCTAGAATCCTCGGCTCAAAATCAATCAAACATTGACGCAACGACTGTTCAAGATCAAACACATCCATCCCGGATAACGTCTTCCCCGTGAGATCAGGGATCCCATAATTTAATACCGATGACGCCACTTCCGGATAGGATTCTAAATCTTCAGTGACCGCCAAATAACAGGTGTTGAGCAACCAACCCAGATCGCGCAAGACCGCTTGCCTCAATTTTGACACCGAGAAAACTCGCACTTCTCTCGGCTCGCTCTTTCGTTGTGGAGCGTCATCTGTCAGCCGATCGAGGAGCGAGGGAAACAACCGGTCTTGAGAACTGGGATCTGACATTTGACTTAAACCTCGTTCTCATCAGTCTCTTGACTGACAGATGAAGAAGCGGAACGCAACTCGTCAACGCCGAAATCGAATTCAACTTCACGCAAGTCGAGAATTCCATAATCTGAAGAATCCGTTGCCAACGCTCGCTGACCCACCCCTCGGTCTAGGGAAGTACTCTCGATTTGCATCCACTCTGTTTTCCGTGCCAGCTGGACGGCAGGCTCGTCTGTAGGCGAAATACCGGGGTAGCGAGTGGGGATCATCCCAACAGCCTCCCCTCCATTAACCCATGTGAAGTGCGCCGCTGTCCAAACAAAATCGCGCAGATCCACTGGAGCTTCGATCTGGATTCTCGCGATGCGACACAATGGAACCCAATAATATTGCCCATTCATAAATACTTCGAGAACTGGCCCGATCCTCGCATCCGAGTCGGCCATCCATTCAAATTTCAACGCCTCATCCTGATGCGCGATGGTGACTTTGCCGGAGGTAGTGGGTGCCAGCTCAAAAGCCTGAGTTCGCAAACTCAATGCCTGATCAAAATTCCCCTCTGCGACTAGCTTCAGAGATTGCAACAGTAGTGCAACCCAGCGTTCGGGCTCACCAAAAATCATAGGTTTCGATGTTCCCGAGAAGACCGCTTCGCGTTCAACTTCGCATCGAATCGCCTCACGATAAGCCTGGACCATCGCCAAATTTCCAGCATCCAGATCTCCGGAGACCTCTAATTGTGTCGCTGCACGCTCCCATTCCCCCAACACAGAGAACAATTGAAAAAGAAAAACGCGATACTTGCCATCAGCCGGATTCTGTTGCACGGCCTTCTTGAGTTCCGTGAGAGCTGTAGCAACATCGCCTTGACGCAACTTCTCTTCTGCGAGCATTTGTGCTTCTTCAAAATTCAAAAGTTAGGCAAAACCGTAAACGCCAGAGCTGAACGCAACTCTCTCTACCACGAGAAGGCCAGTGTCGGGAAGGGCTGCGAAAAAACCGACAACAGCCACAAAAATTCATCGACTACACCCCGCCGCTTGGGCGAGGTGTAGTCATTGACGACAAGGTGCGAATGCCGAAAGCCTAACCATCGTCATTACCAGCGATATCCCATTTGAAAATTTTCTCGGGGCCGCCGGATCCGTCAGGCTTCTGTTCTTTGTACTTCACTTCAACCTTGGCGAAGTTCAAGGTGATATTCTCAGTCAAGCGATCCTCTCCACCCGAACCACCCGTTGAAATCGAAGTGATCATCACTTTTTCCATCTCAATCACCAGGTACTCAAGCGGTTTTTTACCAGCTTTCCTGACGGTCAAGCGTGCATCCGAGAAATGATCCCCATTGGCGATATAGAGCATCAAAATAGCGGATGCACTATCAACCCATTTCGTGATCGAGATATCCTGAAAATTTGCTTTCCCAGCACCACCTCCACCTCCCGTATGAAAGTTCCCCGACTGGGACAAACCCCAACTCCAGGCGAGAACATCGATCTCCCCCTTGTGTTTTTTGTCCTGCGATTCACCCTTGATTTCGCCCTTCAGGGCCAAAAACATATCAACAGCCATCGTAAACCCGCTCCTCTAGAAAAATTAGGATAATAATTTGCAATTTGAATTCGCGTTGCACCCACGATTTTGCGTACAAAACGAGGACTGATCAACCACCACCCTTGGCAGACGGCAATTTCGAAACGAGACGAAGCGAGACAGTCAAACCCTCAAGCTGATAATGCGGGCGCAAGAAGAATTTCGATGTGTAATAGCCGGGATTACCCTCCACCTCTTCAACCACCACCTCGGCCGCCGCAAGCGGCTTTTTGGCTTTGATTGTTTCGCTTGATGTTCCAGGGTTTCCGTCCACATACTGCATAACCCAGTCTTGCAACCAAGCTTGCATATCTTTCCGTTCTTTGAAACTGCCGACTTTGTCACGCACAATGCACTTTAGGTAGTGAGCGAAACGACATGTCGCAAACAGATAGGGCAAACGTGCTCCCAGATTCGCGTTTGCCGTTGCATCCGGGTCATCATACTCCGCGGGTTCATGCAAGGATTGGGCTCCGATAAAGGCAGCGAAGTCCGAGTTCTTCTTATGGATCAGCGGCATGAAGCCGTTTTTGGCCAACTCGGCCTCACGTCGATCACTAATCGCGATCTCCGTTGGACATTTCATATCAACACCCCCATCATCCGTTGGGAAGGTATGGCATGGAAGTTCCTCGACAGCACCACCTGATTCGATCCCGCGAATCCTCGAGCACCAACCGTACATCTTGAATGACCTGGTAATGTTCGTGGCCATTGCGTAAGCAGAGTTCGACCAACAGTACTTACTACTGTCCGAATCTTCTGTAACTTCCTCGAAGTCAAATTCTTCAACTGGGTCCGTTGCTGCGCCATAGGGCAATCTTGCAAGGAATTTAGGCATAGCCAAGCCCAAGTACTTTGCATCCTCTGACTCACGCAGCGACCTCCAGGCAGCGTACTCCGGTGTCGAAAAAATCTTTGTCAAATCACGCGGATTTGTCAGTTCTTGCCAACTGTCCATTTGCATGACTGAAGGAGCCACGCCTGAGATGAAAGGCGCATGACATGCAGCCGAAATCTTCGCCATTTCACCCAGCAACTCAACATCTGGTGGGCTGTGATCGAAATGGAAGTCACCAACCAAGCACCCGTAGGGCTCTCCACCAAATTGACCATATTCCTCTTCATACATTTTCTTGAAGATTGGACTCTGGTCCCAAGCGGTGCCTTTAAACTTTTTGACAGTCTTATGCAGGTCTTTCTTAGAAATATTCATGACCCGGATCTTCAGCATCTCATCGGTCTCAGTGTTGTTGACCAAATAGTGCAGTCCGCGCCAAGCACCTTCAAGCTTTTGAAAGTCTTCATGGTGAATTATTTCGTTGACCTGAGCTGAGAGCTTCGAGTCGATCTCAGCGATGATTGCTTCGACCGACTTGAGAACATCGTCTGAAATCAGAGATGTCTGCGAGAGAGCCTGCTCAGCAAGAGTCTGCACAGCGTGCTCGACAGCCTCTTTGGCCTTGTCAGATTTGGGGCGAAATTCTTTTTCCAAGAGTGACGCGAAGTCACCGGCTTCGAGCGTCGAGCCCTCTGGTTGTGACTCGCCGGCGGATGTGGGATCTGTACTCATTGATATTACTCCTCTGAGGCTGGTGTTTCAGTAGAATCAGCATCGCCATCCGAGGGCTTTGCAGCGGCAGACAACGACTGCAACAAGGCGGGATCCTGAAGGGCCTTCGCAAGAAGGGCCTCGGCCCCATCCTTGCCATCCATGTAGGTAAGCAGATTCGAAAGCTGAGTACGAGCCTGCAACATTTTGCTGAGAGCATCAACGTTCTGAGCTACAGCTGCGGGTGAGAAATCCTCCATGCTTTCAAAGTTCAGATCAACACTCACATTCCCTTCACCGGTAAGCGTATTGGGTACCGAGAAAGCGACTCGAGGCTTCATTGATTTCAAGCGATCATCAAAATTGTCGACATCAATTTCTAACGCCTTTCGCTCAGACACAGCAGGCAGCGGCTCTTCGGGCTTGCCGGACAAATCTGCCAACACTCCCATAACGAACGGCAACTGCACTTTTTTTTCAGCACCGTAGACCTCCACGTCATATTCGATCTGGACGCGTGGCGCCCTGTTTCTTGCTATAAATTTCTGGCTACTGCTCTTCGCCATGGTTTACTCCTTGAAAGATTAAAGACGACAATTTGACTTCTTCATAACTGTAAGTGGACATGAAGGCGAATGATCACCATCCCCCGGAACTACTCGTATCTTCCTCAGAAGAATCCGCCTGTTCTTCGTAGCTAACTGCCTCTTCGGCGTTACCCTCGAGGATTGGACCCGCACCACCACCCCATGCCTCTGCCTGAGAAAGAGCGTCGGGTGCCAAATCTCGTATGATTTCAAGAAAGCTTTTCGACGCGAGACGCTGTGCTCGACGAAGCAGCAACGGCAATGGGCTTGATGGTTCACTGGTTTCAAAATACTCACAAACCTTATCAAGCGCTTTAATCGCATCTGCTCGCGTCGATATACGTCCGTCCAATTGAATGCCTTGGTGCCTCGCCATCGCAACCTGATCAGTCGCATCATCACCAACGTTCTCGGCAACCAACTCAGGAAACTCTTCTTCAATCCCAATGCCAAGTCGCTCAAGTTGCGGCTGCATCAGATCAAGCATCTCTTCGAACAGACTCCTCAGCGGCTTCATACTAACAGCTTGTGCAGCACCTACTTTTTGCGTCACCAAGTACTCGATTGCGCCGACGTGCTCGGCGGACAGCCTTACAGCTTCTTCCGTCGCCTGCAGAACCGCAGGGTCGGCGTCAGTGAAAGCAGCCGCAATTACAGCCAGCGAAGGTCCCTTTGGTTCTTCTTCGTCAGCGTCAGCCGAATCATCATCCGCCCATCCGCTATTTTGAGGTTCTACGGGCTCATGCTCGTGTGTCTCACCGGCTTCTCTAATCTGCAGCAATCCGTACTGTCCCATAGCTCGCGAGGAGACCAATGAACAGGCCTGAATCTCATTAAGCACCGTTGCCGTATCGCAAAGCATTGCCAAAGTGTTAACCCGATAGGTGGGGTCGTCGTTATCACTAGCATCCAGCTGTGGATGTAAAGGCTCCCAAAAATCCTCTAGGTAGCAACGCAACAATTTCAACGAAGACTCGACACCTACCAACCCATCAGACTGGGCAAGGCAGCGTGTCAGATAGACAGCAACTCGCATATCTTTCGTGCGAGGAAGCAGGTCATCAACATGCTTACGAACCTCTCTCCAATCAGCGGCCTCAGCAGCAACAAAGGTCTCTCCAAATTGCTGATCTCCTTTCCCCTGAGCTGCACGTTCCATCTCGCCAAAGACAGGATCGTACTCAAGGTCTTCGCCGCAAGGCAACTCCTCGGAGATGGGCATCAAGAGTTCTTCTAATTCGAGCAAAGCAACGCTACTTTTCCGTGGTCGTGCCACGTTCAATTGTGAGGTCGGTGGTGCCCAAGTTTACGCTTCGACTCTGTTAGTACAACGACGAAACGGCCCTAGCGGAAGCCGAATGCAGACACGTTTTTTGCACTTACATACCCGCGTATCGTAACCCATGTACGCAAAGCCTTCTAGCTCCCCTAGCCGCGAAATGACTTTCAAAAAAGCATCTGATCGAGAAGTGTCGAAACAGCAGCATCGCAGTACCGCGACTCTCGGGCAGCATCGGGGCTCCTGTTGAAGAAAAAAGCTGAAGTTCACTCGTCCCAGCGGACACAATACCACCCTTGCGAAACCCATACCGGGACGCATCATCACATCGCGGAGAATCGCAAACCTGAACGCAACCGCCTCGATGAAGACCAAAAGATGTTCGCTGAGGCTGTACGCCAGCAGGGTCAAAAAGACCAACGCAAATCTAAACGCATCATGGATTGATACCATTTGACGCTGGTTGTGGCCAACCCAGCGTTTAGACCGACCTCGAAAAGTCCAAAATCACCTCCAGTATCGCTGACAATCCGTAGGCCAGGGAAGACATTAAGGATCGTCTTACCATCAAGCTCAACCTGAGCAGATGTTTTTGTGCCGTCCTGATACTGCTTTCCGGACAGAAGCGACCATGCCACGAACTCAATTGTTGGTATCACAGCCACTCTGTCACTGTCGTAAAGAACCTTGGCTGCCCCCATACCACAACGCAGGATTTCCCCCGCAACGTCAGACGTTGCTCCCATGGGGAACCAGAGCTTCAGCTCACTATGAATCAGCATGTCATCGGATAACCGATAACAAGTTACCAGGCCGGGTTCCATTGAAACATGCCCATTCCCCCGGCCAGTCTTGCTTGCTCCCGTTGCAAGTTGTGTCCGCAATACCTGCATTAACTGAAATTTATCGCCATCCAACATGAGCGTTTTCGTCGTCAATACAAGGTCGCCTAATCCAGCGACATTACCCACCCGTGTGGGGTCGATGAAGACGAGAGGTATTTCAGTACTAAGCGTCATTCGCGGCCCACCTGTCTCAAATTGAATTCGGGCCTGCTGATAATCGACAGATTCCCGAGAACCCGATGTGTCCTCTGAGGAAGGCCCATTACTATCAGACCAGAAAAATTCAGCCCGGTAGGGGTGGAGCAAGTTATACGCCGCCTCGAAACGAAGCCTCAAATTATTGAAAGGCTGAGCTGGGTCGATCTCGAAAAGGGCATACGGCAATCGCTCCCTGCCAACGCCCACGTCATATCGGCCGCGTCGGTTTCCGCGAGATAAGCCCGAGAAAACATTATGCACACGATCAAGGTTACCCTTTAAAAAACGGTACACCAATCTCTCGCGATCAGGATCAAAGAGATTCATACGTAACCGTTGACCGCGTTCGGCTGGCCAGGCATTCCAATCGAACTGCCGTATCCGAACTTCTCTGCCGGAACCAACTTCCCGAGGAACGTGGGCTACAGCACCCACGGGGCGGCCTTGCCCGAGACTCGGCAGATGCGATTGATATTCTGAAGGAACCGATAGCAGTGCTGACTCGTGTCCCTGCCCACCAACACTTACCTGTGGTCGCAATAAGGCAACACCTGCACTGGAGGTTACCGGAACCGCAGGCTGAAAAATCAACTTTGCGGGTTTCCTTGCTTGGCTAACACTGGAGTCCCACTCGATGGCGGAAGTATTCGTGAATTCACTCGCGTGACCAGAAAAGGTTTGTTTTGCCGCGCTAGAAACCTCATTCTCCAGCAGAGCCGGCAACACGCCCCTTGTTGAGATCGGCTCGGGGAATGAAAAAGCTAGTTCACCCACCTCCGTCTTGGATGCAATCGCGTCCGTCTTGGATGCGTCTGCCGTGGATACGGCACTTGGGAGAATCACCTCATCAACAGTCACAAGACTGTGGTTCGGGGAAACATCGTTTCCGAGACGCTCAGCAAAAGGCGTTCTATTATCTCCGGAAGTTAACGAGTTTGGCGTCACCACCGCTCGGCGATGCCTTGCAGCACTTAACAAACCCTGTCCATTACTGATACCGGAAGGCTCTCGCGAACTGAAAACATCGGCATCAGAGTGTGCTTCGAGAACTCGAACTTCCGGCTTCACCAACCTCGTTGGATGCCGTTCCGGGGAAAGTTCCCTCAAAAAGCTGCTCAGAGGCCGGTGTTGTCCCTGATCTTTTGAAGCCTCGTCCTGAGAGAAAAGACTAACTTGAGTAGTCAGCGAAACACCTAGAAAAACCACGGCGAGAACGGCGACATATTGCGAAAGCTTCGACACGGGTGTTCTCTAAAGAATCATGTTGTTGCAGCGATTGATCAGCAAACATGCGATTTCTAACAAAAATCACTGGAAATTGTGATATTCCAGCCACATTGCACCACTCCACACCAAGATTATCGACTCTGCGGGTAATGGGGATTAGAAGAATTAGGTAGAAAATAAGGCCGGGCGCGTTCGGGCCCTGACTGTAAGCAGAATAAAGGGTAAAAATCAGCACCCGTTCTAAACGATGCTCGTTCAAAGCGATGTCATTAGCTAGGCATCCAGCACTGGTCTCAAAAAAACATCCTCAGCGGAATTTCATCATTCATCTCTATTAATTTTTGCTTGCGGTTGGTCACCGGCAGCCGGATGATAATTGTCGAATGCTCTCCTTGTTGGTCGCCCACAAACCAAAAATCCAACGGTCAATGGAGTAGGCGATCCCGGAAAATGCGGTCATAATCGCAAAACCTGCCGGAAGCCGCGATCGCGATCGTCTGGGTTCTGTAAGGGCGGCTACCTCGCGACGAACGAATTTCGTCGACGAAACTGTTGAGTTTAGCCAAGGAAGCGGAGTTTTTCGCTGATTTCGAAAAACGCTTTTTTCGACATTCTGTGATTACCGGGATGGGTTTACTTAGATTTTGTCGTGAATAGGAAGATCGACTTTTTGCAAAAAGGCTAAGGCAGTTATGAAGAACCCTTCGGTCCATTGGTATCAGGGACTGTTCATCCGCCCCCAACATCTCCAAGCAGCGGATCGCCATTGGCGAGAACATAGCCACACGTCACAGCAATGGGATCAGCCATATGGTTATGGAATCCACGTCTTGCGTCATAGCGCGGATGCCTTGACGAGCGGCCTGCTGCGCGTCGAGGAACTGGAAGCTAGATTGCGTGACGGTACTCTGGTCCAATTGCGTCCCGGTCAGGAACTCGAGATTGATCTGAAACCAGCATTCGAAAAATTGTCCGCCGATGATGCTACTGGTACTCTCAACGTCTATGTAGCAGTGCCCAAACTAAATCTCGGTGGAGCCAACATAACGAAAGCCCCCTCGGAATCGGGGAAACGCTACATTCAAACGAATTCAACAGTCACGGATGAAAACGGGCAGGACACAGCACAACCCATTGATTTCCGCGAATTCAACTTACAGCTAATTCTTGGTGAGGATCATGCAGGGCTCGAAGTTTTGCCAGTGATACGAATCAAGAGCGCGAGCGACAGGGAGGTCGAACCCGTCGTTGATGAGGCTTATATCCCGCCAGTTCTAGCAACGAGCTCGTGGCTTCATTTGCGAAGATATTACATGCAGGGTATTCGCGATGTCATCAATCGCCACATGCAAACCCTGAGCGAACCGGTCAGGCAGATGCGTGTGGGTCGCCACAGTCTTGAGCCCGCAGACTCAGGACGCGTATCCATGCTCGATCGCCTGAACGAGGCTTACACAACGCTGGATGTTATGGCTGCTGCATTGGGAGTGCACCCTTTCGATGCATATTTGGAATTGGCTCGCATCTTAGGCCGCCTATCTATTTTCGGAGGTGACCGCAAAGCAATCGAGATAGAGGCTTATGATCATGATAACTTGGGTTTTATCTTCTCAGACATCCGCGAGAAAATTCTGAAGCTGATTTACAACACCCAGTTTGACGAGTATCTGCGAGCTAATTTCGAGGGGTATCAAACCAACATGCAAGCCAAATTAGGCCCAGAATGGTTTGATCCCGACTGGGAGTGGTACCTGGGAATTGAGCGTGGAGGCTTCAGCGAAGCTGAACTCGACAACTTGCTCGAAAAATCAAACGATTGGTATTGGGTTTTCGGCAGTGCCGCCCAGGTCGACGAGTTTTTCCATGTGCGTCAAGCAGGTCTCAAGCGAAGTCTGATGCGAACCACGATTCCAGATCTGCCATCGAGACAATACTGGACTTACTACAAAGTATCGCAAGACGAATATGACTCACCCGCCTGGTCCGAAATCCGCCGAACGCAAACAGTTGCCATGCGGATCAGAAATTTCGATGAGCTTACAGGGGTCCGGCACTTGGATGTAACCAATGCTGAGGGTAACAGAACCCGACTTCGCTTTGCTCTTTTCGCTATCCGCAGCTAACTTATGACGCCACGATTTGCAGCGGTGCTGGACCCGATCCTGCTTCATGTTTTCTCGCTTCTAGAGAGAATTGATGAAGGTATCCCCATTGCACCCGCGGAAGAAAAAAGGACCCTTGAGAGCCTGATAAGGGAAGCAGATGGTCAGGCGGCAGCTTTCTGTGAACACTGGGAAGTAGCGAAATATTCGCTGGTATCGTGGATTGACGAAATGCTGGTTGATGCCCACATCTGGCCTGGTCAAAACTGGTGGCGAGAAAACGTGCTGGAGTGGTCCATTTTCAATTCACGAAGATGTAATGATCTGTACTATGTGAACGCCAAAGAAACGCTCAAAAATGATTCAGGCGATACTTTGCAACTCAGTTACGTTTGCGTCCTGCTTGGATTTAGGGGGTTATATCGAGACCCCACGCAAAGCCGGGGCTTGATTGACAAGTATGGACTACCGGAAGACCTGAATGCTTGGACTGCGGAGTTCTCGAATGCCGTTTCGCAAGCCCGTCAACGCCTCAGCGATGCCATCACAGCCCAAGAATGTGAGCGGTCAGTAGTCACTGCAATCCCATTTAGTCGTTCGCGGCTTGTAT
This sequence comes from Rhodopirellula sp., assembly GCA_002689655.1. Classification (GTDB taxonomy): domain Bacteria; phylum Planctomycetota; class Planctomycetia; order Pirellulales; family Pirellulaceae; genus Rubripirellula. Next base: position 117,432 of record NZHC01000138.1, read on the forward strand.
GGCCATGGCTGATTGCAATCATCTTGGCAGGATTAAATGTTCTCTTCTTCTAGCGACCATCCGTAGTTTCAAGTTCATGGCAAAAGCCCCCACACCCGCATTGATAAAACGCCTCCTCAAGCGAGTGCTCCCGAACTCGACCGCTGGTAAAGCATCGTGGCTGACGTGGATCGTACTGACCATCACCTTGCTAGGTGTTTGGATCATTCGGCGTTATCAACCCAATAGCGTTCCTCCCGATAGCGCAATAACAATTGGGCAAATGACGATTGAAGTAACTCTTGTCCTACTAATTCCCTTTGTTCTTTACTGGGGCATCAGAGCATGGGGCCAAATCATTACGGGTGAATTCCCTGATATTGAAACCGCATGGTTTGCCGGGCTTAACGCATTGGAAACTCAGGGAATTTCAACGAGCAAGCTGCCCATTTTTCTTATCCTCGGTTCTTCCAACCGAAATCTGGAATATGAGCTGACGAATGCGTTGAACGCAAAACTCAGAGTCGCAGGACTCCCTGACGAAAAGGGTGTTGAACCTGCACTTCAATGGTACGTCAGCAATGAAGCAATCTATCTCTTCTGTCCAGGGGCATGCTGCCTCAGCACAATCCTTCAAAACTGGGGTCCCTCGGGACAAAGGCCGATCCGTGTCCCAGAAATCACAAGACAGACTCAACCACCTGAAGTGGATTCTGCTTCGAGAACCTCATCAACCCCCGCGAATAACCCGAAGCCAAAAAGCTCGCTACTGGCACCCAAGTCTTTGGTCATCAGCGGCGACGAGAAAAGAGCCCCTGAACCAATCAAATCCATTCAACCCACTGAGGGAGGTGCCAGTCCAAATCAGTATCTGGGAACGATTCAAATGACCAGCCCGGACATCGCAGATACTCCGGATACTCCAAAGTCAGCTGGCCGTCTTCCGGCAGTAGGGAGTTCCCAAGGGCAATTAAAGTCACGGCATCAGATCTCCTCAGTGAACGCTAAACCAGACGCACCAGTGACGAGGCACTCACCTGAACGCGTGAAAAATTCTGATCAACGAAATTTAAAGCAGGCGTACTCCGGCACGGTCGATCCTGGAAATACCAACTTGGCGGGCAGTCCGTCAGTCAGTTCCTCAAAACCGCCCCTGACGGCCTCGCGATTTACTTCCGGTGATCAAAGTACGGAAGGAAATTCGTCGGCTTCCCCGGTGACCGAGAAAGCAACGTTCAAACGCCGTCAAATCGCGTTGCCAGCGGACCTTGATGCAAGCGAACAGCTTCCACGTCTTCAATACCTATGTCAACTCTTGCAACGAAATCGCAAACCGAGGTGTGGTGTAAATGGCATCGTAACCTTAGTACCTTTTGACATCGCACACGTCGGCCCTATGCAACTGTCAGCACTGTCACAGGCCGCGCGCAGTGATATCACCATGATTCAAAAAACACTCGGAGTGAGGATCCCGGTGACCACCTTACTCGTGGGCATGGAGCAAGATCGAGGATTCATTGAACTCGTTCGACGCCTGCAACCTGAGCTATTGGATCGACGTCTGGGGGGTCGCTTTGACCTCCGCAGACGCCCTACGCCAGACCAACTTAACGATCACAGTGACGAGTTATGCGATGCTTTTGAGAGTTGGGTTTATCGACTGTTCGGACGCAGTGAGGCGCTTGCGGAGCACCGTGGGAACCGCAAGCTCTACGAGCTAATCAGCCGCATTCGCTGTGAACTCAAACCAAGGCTACGAATATTCCTTGGGCAGGCATTTGGTTGTGAAACAGAGGTAAACAGAAACACCGAAGAAGACGATGATGCATTTTTCTTCAGCGGATGCTACTTTGCAGCGAGCGCCGAAACTACTGGTCAAGCTGCGTTCGTAAAAGGTGTCCTGCAAGATAAGCTGATTGAAGAACAATCGCAGGTACAATGGATGCCCAACACAATCAAAAGAGAGAGACTCATCCGACTTTTAGAAGGTATCGGCTGGTTAATCGTAGTCTTCTTAAGCGTCCTTCTTATCTACCGTGTATTGATGCCACTTTGAATCTGGTGGTGCAGGTGCGAAATTTTTTGCACGCTGTCTCACATCGAGCTTGAACTTGGTCTTCGAATTTCGA
>NZHC01000139.1 GCA_002689655.1 Rhodopirellula sp.
GAGTCTTATTCCAAAGGCAAGGTGTACGTGATCGACCTGTGGGCAACTTGGTGTGCGCCATGCATCGAAATGATGCCCCATACCAGCAACATCGCAGACCGATACGCAAAACATGGAGTNNAAATCATNGGGCTGGCTTTGGATCCCGGCNNNGCNACNGNGACNCAACANTTTGTAAAAACCAACCCNAACATGATGCGNTACGCTATCTGCGAAGACATCGANGGTCAGTTGAAGNNAGAGTACATGACNCGAACTGGCAACAGCGGGAATCCCNNCNGTCCTNATNATCAACCANNANGGGNTNNTAGCNTGGAANGGNCANCCCAANAACATGGGCGGCCCACTCGCTGAGATCGTCCTCGAAACCTACGANCTCGANGCTGCNAAGCGAACNTTGNATCGACACGCTGCAGNCACCGAAAACATCGCCANTNCACCNGCGACTGCTANCGACCGAGATGCACTGCGCAACATCTTTGAACGAAAAGANGGTNACGCGATGGTCAAGTTGGCAGAATCAATGATGGGGAACAAGGCTCGNCTGGTCAACGCNTTGGGAATTAAGGGCAAGGGNCTTTATCACCAAGGAAAGTTTGAGGAAGCCAAGTCAACCTTCACTTCCATTTGCAACGAATCTGGCCAGTTTAAAACACAGGTACTATGTGGTGTGGCGGAGTTCCTCGTCACTGAGTACCAAGACAACCCCGACCGAAATCTTTCGCTGGCAATTTCCCTTGCTGAAGCCGCGGTCGCAACTCGGACAGGCCAACAATGGCCCGCAAGTGGTACTCTGGTGCTCGTGATGGATGTCGTTGAATTTCACATTCAGGGCAACAAAAAAGGGGAAGTGGAATCACACAAGTTCTTCGCACAGAAGCTTATGCAATACGAAGCACTGAGAAATACCAAGCCTAAAGAAAGTCGTCTAACTGCTCGCAATCGCCGCACACTGCTAGGCCAGTAAATACATCGCAAGCCAATCCGCAACACAAGCACGCGAGCTTAGAGATCGCAAGCGAGCCGCAACGCCCGCTTCTGTCATTTCGTTGCCGTTCTGCCGTTTGGCGTTCAACCAACTTCCCAGCTTCACTGCAACCATCCAGTGCAGGACTATTCGCCCCAGCGTTTAAGCCGGGTGCAAACCCCCAACATCAGCACATATTTGCACGTCTATTTCAGGTGCGTGGGGCAGGCATCTGCGCGACTTCGAGCAGCATCACTGCTGATTCCGCAGGGATGTCCCTTTTCTGTAATAAATCCGACATCTCAGGTCACTAGTTAGGTTGAAATCAATTATTCAACGAAGCCAAGCGAATGAAACGAAATGAACAGCGGCGTATTTTCGAAGAATGGCTCAACCAGCATCGTGGCCTGCTATTCAAAGTTGTTCGTTCCTACGCATTTACCTCACACGATCAGGACGACCTGTTTCAGGAGATCACGACCCAGCTTTGGAATTCGGTGCCAGGCTACCGTGGCGACTCTGCTGTCACCACCTGGATTTATCGCGTGGCACTCTATTCTGCTATCGGATGGTCCAAGAGAGAAACGCTTCATCGCAAAAACCACCAGTCGATCGTTGCGGACGACCGTTTGCTGCGGCAGACCTCCAAAGCTGCGAACCCGCAACTGGAATGGCTCTACGAACAGATCTCCCAACTCGATGAGATCGATCGTTCGCTGACGCTATTGCTGCTTGATGGTTTCAGTTACCGGGAAATCGGTAACACCATGGGCATTTCCCAAAACCATGTGGGTGTGAGACTGAATCGTATTAAGAAACGACTGACAGAAAAGTCCACAGGGGGAGATAGCAATGGAATTTGAAGACTTGCAAGTCATATGGGATTCACAGCAGGACGAACCTTTGTACGGAGTCAATGAAGAGGGTTTACACAACACTCTACGAAACAACAGTAAGCGTTTTCGGCGAGTGATTTTTTGGCAACATCTCCAGACNTTCTGCGGTTGCACGATCGCGATCACCGCAATCGTTGGCTTGTTGCTCCTCAACGCATCTGGCCTGCTGGGGGACATTGGCTCCTCGCGAGCTTTGCACGGATGGGAAATCGCTGCATCGTTGCTTTCTTTACTCTGCTGGTTGCAATTTGCTCTTTCCGTTTATCTCGGGAATCGACAACAAAAAAACGACGAAAAACACGATGCGACATCACTTCGCGATGATCTCGACCAGGAGATAAATCGCACCAAATATCAGATCAGAACGCGATCACACATCATGCGGGGCTTCGTCCCACCCTACTTTGGCAGTACTCTATGGATCCTCGTTGTGTTTGGTGTCAGTGGCATCTCATACTGGGCAATGGTTCCGGTTATCGTGGCGATGCTTACCGCTCTGATCATCGAGTCGCGATGCCAACGACAATTCGTTGAACAGCAGATCACTCCGAGACTTCGTGAACTGGAGACACTACGTGAAAAACTGATCGCAGTCCCGGGCAGCGACTCCGCAACACCGGACAGCGACTCCGCAGCACCGGGTGGCAACGGCCTACAGTAACCGTCATGAAACAACAAGCTTACAAACGCTGTGCCTGGCATCACCGCTCATAACCGTGGTTCGCGTGAACCCAGGTGCAATGACTTTCCGATGGCAATCTCCGACCACGAATGAATACCCAGTCGTCATCGTCGAGAAAACAATCAGGTGATGCTAGCCGCGCACTCATTTGATAGCTGCATCAGTGCAGCGTGCATGAGTTGAGCGTGCATTAGTGCAAGTACACCGGCCTGAGAAACGACAAATGGCTACTGATTGAATGGCCCGTTGGGCATGTTCGCAAACTGGGCTGCGACTCCAATGATCGCAAGGATCGTGTAAACAATCAGTGAGATGATGCCCATTATCAATCCAGCGATCGCCATGCCCTTACCCCCTCGTCCCTGATTCCCAAAGTGGATACCAAATCCACCTGTCACTACCGCAGTCAGCCCAAGCGGGATGTGCAACCAGCAGCAGCACCCAAGCGTCAATGACAAGATGCCGAAGACCAGAGACACAACCGCAACTGGATGATTTTGGTTCGACGCGGCACCAAGGGCCACTCGTTGTGGCCCAGCAGGGTTTCCACTACTGCCGGGTCCCGGAGGAGCATAGGGCGAAGTTTGCGAAAATGGGTTGGGGGCGGCCGTGGATGTCGCACCGGGCAAGTCATCAAATGAATTAGATTCTTTTCCTCCCGAAGCGAACGTGCCCACTCCCGAGCCCACTCCACTGACTGCAGGATTCAGCGCTGCAGGATTTGACGCAGCAGCAGTCTGCCCATCAGTTGTGCCTACTGGCGCGGCAGGAGCCCGCAACTGTTTTCCGCAAGGACATTTGACGACTTTCCCAGCCGCACCCGCTGGGACATTCAAAACAGCTTGGCATGAAGGGCATTTGATCTGCATTGTGGTCGCCACTATTAGAAAGTTTGTGCCTCGAAATCACAAAACCCGTGGCAAGTAGGTAGCATCGTAATCTTAGTTGTACATGCCCTTTAACTTAATCGATGAACCTCGTCGACTTGGCATGGAGAAACTATCACGGTTTGCCATTGGCTTCTTCCTGCAAACGCATTACATCATGCCGCTGTTTTTCGGAGCGAGCTAGATCACCCATTTCTCGCCTGCTGCCCAGTGGCTCGCCATCAACAACTGCCAAGGCGTGCACATAGAGCGTGAATGAAACAGCACGAAGATCATGCACGACACATTGAGCAGAAGTGTTGGGTCGACTCTCAGCCACTGGCTGCCAACCAAGAGATTGTCGACGTGCTTGAGAGTGAGCAAGTCGCAACAGTTGGAGGCCCACCCCTGTAGTCCCAACCCCGATTATCGCACTCAACTTGGTGCAAAGACTGGGGGAAAATCAAATATTGAAATTTGTCGGTACGCTCTGTCATCGAATTGTGAAGTTATCAGGAATGCTGCTAACGCACTGTCTAAGCAATGATGTCATGCACTACATTGCCATGAACGTCCGTAAGGCGAAAATCGCGACCAGAGTAACGGTAGGTAAGTCGTTCGTGATCAAGTCCCATGAGGTGCAGGATGGTGGCATGTAAATCATGAACATGGACTCGGTCCTTCACTGCAGAGCATCCGAATTCATCGGTCGCACCATGAGTAAAGCCTGGCTTGACACCTCCACCGGCCATCCAGACGGTGAAGCCATAGTGGTCGTGATCACGCCCCTTCTGTCCTTCGGATGTGGGTGCTCGCCCGAATTCTCCACCCCAGATGACCAGAGTTTCATCGAGCAGCCCACGTTGTTTCAAATCTTGCAGCAGCGCGGCAATTCCCTGATCGCACGCTTGGGCGAGGCGTGCATGCCCACCTTTGATGTCACCGTGACCGGTGTCCCACGCGATGTCATATCCATCAATCGAATGTGAGAGTTGGACCATTCTCACGCCGCGTTCGACAAGCCTACGTGCGAGCAGGCAGCCTTTGGCGAATTCACTTTTCCCGTACAGCTCAAGCGTCGTCTTAGTTTCACTTTCAGTGTTGAATGCGTCGGGCACAGCGAACTGCATCTTGAACGCCATTTCCATTGCCTGAATGCTTGATTCTAGCTGCTGGTCCTGTTGCTGGCGTTTCAGATCCAGCCGATTAAGTTGGGCGAGCAATTCAGCTTGCTGTCGTTGCTCTGCACGAGGGAGATGTGGATTTTTAAGGTCTCGCAAAATCTGGTCAGGCTTCATGCTCGCAATATTGGCATAAACGCCCGAGTAAGCACCGGGCAAAAAAGAGTTCCCCCAATTCGCCGCTTTTCCCCGGGGTTGTGCGCGAGGGCTCATGGCCACAAAACCTGGCAGTTCCTGATTTTCCGTGCCCAGCCCATAGCACAGCCATGACCCCAAACTGGGGCGGCTTGGTTGCAGGTGTCCGAGATTGAACATGAGCATGGCCCCCGCGTGTTCGGGGATATCCGTGTGCATGGAGTGCACAAAACAAATGTCGTCAACGCACTGCGCGGTTCGCGGAAAAATATCGCTCACCCATTTACCGCTTTGTCCATATTGCTTGAAGCCAAAGGGAGACGGGAATAGCCCATTCTTGGTATTACGGAGCGTTTTTCTGTCAACGGCACTGGGGCGTTCTCCAGCATGTTTTTCGATCAGCGGTTTGTAATCGAATGTGTCGACTTGTGATGGCCCACCTGGCATGAAGAGCTGGATGACATGCTTTGCCTTGGGAGCAAAGTGCGGCAATTTTGGTGACAAGAGCGATGGCCCGACGTCAATCTGCGGGCGACCGGCATGCGTTGGATCACTCAGCATACTGGCCGCCGCGATGGTTCCAAAACCAGAGCCGAGACGCTGCAGAAGATCCCTACGTGAAACGGGCGGTCCGGGGGCACGATGAGTCATTACGGTCTCCAGCAGGATAGCGATTTGAGTGTGGGCGACAGGACGTCGATACTGCCTGAAATCTGGCTTGGCGGAAGGGATTAACGGATGTACATGAATTCATTCGCGCTCAGCATGACTTGGCAGTATTGCTGCCAACGGTCAAGTGACTCGTTTGAAACTGGCTGTGTTGTAAAAAATTGCTTAGAAATCTCGTGTTCCTGAACGGTCGGTGCACGGCCATAAAGCAACGAGTAGGCAAGGTTCACTCTTGCCGCATCCGTTGCCTCTTTGCGTTGCAGCAGCTCTGAAAGTGCTTTGGCACGTTTGATCATGAAAGGACTGTTCATCATGAAAAGGAATTGCTGAGGCAATACGTTGGAAGTCCGTTTTGCAGCGCTGGCACGCGGAATGGGAAAGTCGAACAACCTCAGGAATTCATCGGACCCTTTGGGCTCATTGCGGCTCACCTTGGCATAAAGGGTGCGGCGCTGGCTGTCCACAATTCGGTCAATGGCTGGACCTCCAAGCGTCGTGTCGAGTTCTCCGGTGACGGCCAGCAGCGAGTCTCGCCAAGTTTCGACATCCATTCTCCGGGGTTGCATCCGCCACAGTAGGCGATTGTCCCCGTCGGATTCAAACGCCTCTTGATCAAAGTCGCTACTGGTTTGATAAGTGGCCGAGTTCATGATTGTTCGGTGCATCGATTTGATGGACCAGCCTGATTCCACGAATTCAACTGCCAGCCAGTCGAGTAGCTTCGGATGACTGGGAGGCTCACCTAAAATGCCGAAATTGCTAGGTGTTCTGACCAAGGCTTCGCCAAAATGATTCATCCATATCCGGTTGACCATCACGCGTGCTGTCAGCGGGTTGGAGGGATCCACGACCGCTTTGGCCAGTTGGGTTCTCCCGCTGCCCTGTTGGAAGTGATTGCGGGTTTGACCTTCAACGATGCGTAGAAAGCGACGAGGAGCGACTTCGCCGGACTTTAGCAAGTTGCCGCGTAACGCAATCTTCATGTCGTTGGATCCCGCATCGTGGATCGTGTGGGCGAAGTCGTACTTGGCAGGCGCCGTCGCTTTCAGTTCTGTTGTTTTCTCCTGCCAGCTTTTTATCTCAGCTTTTTCCTGATCGGTCGGTTCACGTTTCTGGTCTTTGGGGATCTTTTGCAGCTGATTCACTTTGTCCTGGGCTGCTCTGATTTTTCCCTGATGGGCGTGATATGTTTTCTGAATCTCCACATCAGCCAGGGGCGTTTCCGTCTCTCGCGAGTTGTTGAAGATTCCTGCAATCGAATAGTAATCTTGGGTTGGAATGGGATCGAACTTGTGATCATGGCAGCGGGCACAGGCAACGGTCAATCCAAGGAATGCCCGGGAGAATGTGTCGACGCGATCGTCCAACGTTTCGCTCTTGGCTTGAGCAACGCTCTCGGGATCACCACCATCGGATGAATAGCTGGGCCCCAATGCGAAGAATCCTGTGCCAATGGCAGATTCCGTATCCACCTGGTCGCCAGCAATTTGGTTGGTCACGAATTGATCGTACGGCATGTCGGCGTTGAAAGCCGCCACAACCCAGTCCCGATAACGCCAGGCAAAAGGGTGAGGACGATTGTCTTGTGTCCATCCACCTGTGTCACTGTAACGTGCAACATCCAGCCAATGCCTGCCCCAACGCTCACCATATTGCGGCCGCTCAAGAAGTTCGTCAATCATCTGACCGAATTGCATGTCGCGTTTGGTCGGCGTGGCGTCAATGGCGGTGACCCAGCGTGACAGCTCAGTTGGCGATGGCGGAATGCCAATTAGGTCGATGAAGCTGCGGCGAACGAGGGTCGCTGTAGCGGCGGGCGGCGGTTGCCGCAATGCATTCTCTGCGAGACGGGAAGCAACAAATTGGTCGATTGGATTTTTGATCAACGCCGTCCCAGAAACAGTCGGCAGAATGGGTCTCGTGACTGGCTGCCAAGACCAGTGCTGCTGTAATTCCGGCCAATCGTAACCGACCTCCGGGGTCATGGAGTCGGGGCTTTCTTCGGCTGGCCAAGGCGCCCCCCATTCGACCCACTGTTCTAATGCTGCGATCGAGGCAGCATCCAGTTTTTGATTCGGCGGCATTTCGTTGGATTCATAACGTACTGACTGTATCAGCAAGCTCTCATTCGGCTTGCCCACGACCACCGCACTGCCGGAGTCACCTCCCCGCAGGATTGCCGCTCGGCTGTCGAGGCGAAGGCCTGCGGCGAGCTTCGTAGAAGTTTCGCTGTGACATTCGTAACAATGATTGACCAGTAGTGGACGAATCTTCGATTCGAAGAATTCGAGTTCCTGGCCCTCATTCGCCCGGGCGCTGCCGCCCCAAAGCGCGGTCGCGATCAACCAGGCAAGCGAGTTGCACAACCACGTTTGGTTCACGACGCGAGCTTCGGCGTAATCTTCAGGATGAGTGGAAGGGCACATGGCGTTTAAGAAAAATTGACGAAGAGGCAGGTGCCCCGGCGACTGTGCTTCGGCGACTGTGCTTCGGCGACTGTGCTTCGGCGACTGTGCTTCGGCGGGTGCGGCGCGCTGCGGTGGGCAGGGAGTGGACGAAAGGGTGGGGGCTAAAAAAAAACGCTTGAGTTCTGCACCTTATCCTTGGGCAGGTTGGGTGAACTGGCGGCGGCTGGCATCACGAAGACGAAACGGCGGACCAAATGTAGCCGTGACGCACGGTACAGTGTAACGTCACTGACAGCTAGAATCACCTTTCGCTTCAACATTATAACGTTCTGCAACTATGGTTTGGCGAGCAGATCGCGGGGATTTGGAGACTCAACTCGCAATCGATACAATATAGTACGAAGGCAAAAGCGTGCCACAGGACTATCCGGAAGCGTTGAAGTGGTACCGCTTGTCGGCAGCTCAGGGTCTTGCAGACTCTCCGTATAACCTGGGTGTGATGTACGCCACAGGCCAAGGCGTGCCACAGGACTTCGTTGAAGCATACGCATGGTTTTCCGTTGCTGTCGTTGGTGGTGACGCAATGGCTGTTGGAAACCGGGACCTTGCAGCCAGTAAGCTCACGCCCGAGCAATTATCGCAAGGGCGGAAAAAGGCAACCGAAGTGTTTAAAAAGATCGGCAGCGGAAAGTAGAAAAAACCATTGCAGCCCCAGCCAACGTCTCTGCCTCCGACGTTGATTTTATTCTGCGCTTACCTAATCAATTTCGCTGCCTTGCGCGTAGCATCGCACCCGCAGCAGTGCGTACGGTTCCATGAACAAAAATGCGGTTTCGTCCGGCCAAGGTTCCGGCCAAGACTCGTGCGACAGTCACACTGCAAAGTCGTCGCTCGGCACCATGTCCAGTATCGTATGAAAGTCTGCAATCGGCATCAAAACGTCTCCTCGATGGCCCTGAGAATCATTTGGGTTGCGTGCGTGTCCGTCAGTTTCGCAAAAAACAATGCCTGCCCCTTGTGAACGTACTTAGGACGTGCCAACTTCGTCTGGCAGTCAGCTAGGAACGTGCGGAAATGGCAAGCGTAAAAGAACTCCAGGCTGCGATGACTACCAGCAGCGAAGCCGTACATTTTTCAACCGCAGCGCATCGATACAACTCCTGTGGCGAAGTAGTTCGCCCACTTTCCGCATTGAAACCCAGCAAGTGGCATTCTATTTTACGAGCGCTGTTTTAATGAAACTGTTCAATAGCTCCCAGTCACGAATGACGTGATTCTTCGTAGACTTATTGAACTTATCGACATTTCTATCTTCTCGCGAATATCGAAACGTGGCGAGATCGATGGAATCACCAGCAAACGCGTCCTGCATCCTGTCAATATGCTTCAGGTGGTCGTCGACAAACACAATGGCTTTGAAGTTTGCAAAGGGCTTGTCCACGAAAGCCTTCGTTGAGCGGGCCAGCAACGTCTTCAACATGTAACCTTTGTGCTGGCCCGCAGTCATGTAGATTCCATCCGAGTACGTCACACGTCTAGGGGACCCGAGATCAGCAATGATCTCCGCATTCAAGCCGTGCTTATTGGGATGCTCTGCAGAATACGGAGTGAACACACCTCGCTCCTCATGAATCTCTAAAGTCGATTCCGGGATATTGTAGTTATTTCGCTTCAATTCCCGTTCTGCTGCGTCTCGGAATTCCTTACCACGCGATGTCAGGACCACCGTGGTGGTCTTGCGTATTACCAGATCGCCAACCATCTCCGGCAAACCAGGTTCCGGTGGATGCATTGTACTGAGTGCGAAAAGCATCCCCTGGATCTCCAGCAAGCCTTCAAAATCCGGTGCAACAAGTTCGGGGTGGTTCTTGTCGCTGTTCTGAAGAGCTTCCTGCCACGTGAACCACTGATCGCTACCAAGATCTTGATTCATCGCCAACAAAGTGTTGTCCAAATCTAGAACCAAGAGTACGTTCTCAGCGCCATACTTTTTCGTGAACTCGTTGACCTGATCAACAACTGTCGCAAACTCGGTCGTGGTTTCCTGTCTGCGGACGGGCTGGATCGTCGCGTCAGCAAATGGGGGATTTGCGGGGGTTTCCGAAATCTGCAATTGGGCAAGGACTGGCGTCGCAGATATCCCGAAACAGACAGATGCGAGCAAAGCAGCGAACGGATGGCTCATGCAAATGGCCTCTGGTGAGAAAAGAAAACTTTTTGCCAAACGAATCAAAACAATATTGTACAAATCAAAATCGATCCAGGTGTGACCTCCCCCATCAAATTGCACCATTGTGAGTGAGAGAATCTTCATCGGGCGTACTGCCCGGAAAGGAATTTCAACATGCCTCAGAAAACACCTGCGGAAATAGGGCATGGACTGACGAGCGAACTCAGCCAATCCGAGGCGATCATTGGCGTGGTCCGAAATACAAAGCTGCGTGGTCAAGCCCGCTAGCGATTGAGGATTGCCGCGTTCGGATCAGAACGCTCGCGGATACATTGGCGAAATCGGCGGCGAATCAGTTTGGCTGAGATGGACCGATAACCATCACTTGTAAACGAGGTTTTCGCTATGTTTGTTGCTCGGATGCGTATTTTGCACCCACGGTGCCGCTCGAGCTAAAATACGATCGCATCGAAATGATCGGCGTCGACAGTGAGGGCAAGCTGGAGCTGATAAGTTGCGAAGAACGCGATCAATTAGACGTCTTCTGGTACGAGAACCCAAGCGTATGACTTCGCTACACGTCAATCGTTTTGCACATGACTTTTTGAGTGTCGCCCGCCATGAACTGTGGGGTAGTCTGTGCATCATGGCGTTCTACTATATCGGCGCAGGTGATGCATTCGCTACGAAACCACCCGAGCTCGCCAGGGCTCCAAAGGGCCGGCCCAATGTCGTGCTGATCATGGCCGACGATTTGGGCTACGAATGCCTGGGAAGTTATGGCGGCACTTCCTACAAGACCCCGAATCTCGACGCATTAGCAGCGACCGGGATGCGTTTCACCAATTGTTTTTCCACACCGAAATGCAGTCCTTCACGGGTGACAATCATGAGTGGACGCTACACCTTGCGCACCACCATGACCTGGGGGGAGTTGCCCGCAAACGAGATCACCTTCGGTCATGTGCTGCGTGACGCGGGTTACGCAACGGCGCTGGCGGGCAAGTGGCAAATGGTTCTGCAAAAGACGGATCCCGGACATGTGCGCCGCTTCGGTTTTCAGGAGAGCGCCGTCTGGGCCTGGCACGAGGGGGCTCGCTACTACAAACCGATGCTCTACCACAACGACACGATCATGCCGGACACCCAAGAGAAATACGGGCCTGATTTGTACAGTGATTTCCTCATCGATTTCATTAAAACCAATCAAGGCAAGCCCTTCCTTGCCTATTACCCCATGGCCTTGACCCACTGGCCCAAGAATAACGAGCCACCCGGCCCCAACGGGAAGCACCTGGAATTCAAGGAGATGGTTGCAGAGATGGATCGGCAAGTCGGCAAGCTGACGACGACCCTTGACCGCCTGGGACTGCGGGAGAATACGCTGATTCTTTTTACCGGGGACAACGGGACGCCGACCAACGTGACCTCCATCATTCATGGCAAGACGCTCAAAGGTGGCAAAGCCAAGTTGACGGATGCCGGTACCCGTGTCCCGTTGCTGGCGAGCTGGCCCGGCACGGTCAAGGCCAATACTCTTAACACGGACTTGGTCGACTTCACCGATTTTATGCCCACCCTGGCCGAGTTGGCAATGACGACGGTGCCCGAGGACAGGGTGATCGACGGTCAAAGTTTCGTGGCGGCACTGAAAGGAAAGAATCCTAAGCCGCGGCAGTGGGTCTACACCTGGTGGGCCGGAAAGGAGTGGTTGCGTGACAAGCACTGGAAGCTCTACGCCGACGGTCGGCTCTACCACATGAAAGTGGATGCGACGGAGCAAAACCCGATACAGAAAGGGACCGGCGATGCCGATGCAAAAGCGGCTCGTAAAAAACTGGAACGGTTGCTGACCGACCTGAAAAAAAGTGCCGCCGTCGAGTTGGACAGCGATAAAGATCCGGGTTGAGTTGTCTTCGAAATTACCCACACCTTTTCCGAACCGCCCCTCGATTCTGCTCTTCACGACGACTCTTCACGACGACTCTTCAAAGCGAGCAGAGGTCATGATATGCCGATCGATCACGACCATCACGCTATTTTTTTACCAGGCTAAAAGGGGGACAGCTAGAGTTCGCGAACCTAGCATCTTGCAAGGGCTAAAAAGCGCCTGTCCCCTTCTTTTGTTTCTTTGCTTCCCCTTCTTTTGCTCTGGGTGTCAGACCTACCTGCTTGCCGCTTCCGAACTGACCCTCAGGAACAGGTTGTCCGGCTCCATTGAGCGTTTTGACGGTGGCAGCTTTTAGGTACGTCCGAAGATTTGGAAACTCATGTTGGTATGGAATGAGTGGTGCAGTCGGTCGATCGAGAACCGCGCGGGGACGGAAGTGCGTTGGATCGACGAGGTCTTTCGCATGCGCTTCGCAGAGGGCGAGAAGCTCCATGGTGAGTTCGGAGTTCTCACTGGCAAGGTTGGTCGTTTCCGAGAGATCAGTGCTGAGGTCATAGAGCTCGAGCTTGGCGTCTTTGCCTCTGCGCACCAGTTTCCAGTCGCCTCGGCGCACGCCCATCTCTTCGTAGTGAACGACAGAATATGGAGACTTCGCTCCGGGCTTTCCAAGCAAGACATCGAGCGCATCTTTCCCATCGATGCGACGGTCCGCGGGAACCTTTCCGCCGACGAGCCTGGCGAGCGACGGCAGGAAATCGATCGACATGGTGATCTCGTCAGACTCGGCACCTGCGGGAATGGTTCCTGGCCACCAGACCACCATTGGCTCGCGCTGGTGCCCTTCGTATTTTGGCCCTCCCTTGTTGCCGCGCAGGGGTCCCATCGCTTCCGAGGAACCGACGCCGCCATTGTCGGAGGTGAAAATGACGAGAGTATTCTCGTCCAGCTTGAGACGGCGAAGCGTGTCGAGAATGCGGCCGACGGAGTCATCGACTTCTTCGGTGGTGGAGCGATTCACCGCGCCCTCGGCTCGGTCGAAGTGCTGCTTACGGGCGTAGCGAGGGAAATGCACGTAGGCATGCGGAACGTAACAGAAAAACGGTGTCCCCTTGTTTTCTTCAATCCACTCGATCGCCTTATCGGTAAAAGTCTCGGCGAGCAACGCCTGGTCGTGGGCGTCGGCGACATAGGCGACCGGTTTATTCTGCGAAACGACTGGTAAGGGCGTGTAGGGCTCCCTGGTGTGACGATGCCCTCGCGTGTTTCCCGCCCACATATCGTTGGAATAGGGAATGCCGTAATAACGATCGAAGCCCTGCGCGAGCGGGAGGAATTCAGGCTGGTCACCGAGGTGCCACTTACCGAAACAGCCGGTAGCGTAGCCCTGCTCCTTGAGCATCTCGGCGATCGTGATTTCGCTGGGATTGAGCCCCCAGTTGTCGCCCGGGAAATTCACGGTCCCATCCATCTCGATCCGACCGGCGTGGGTGCCCGTGAGCATAGCGGCACGGGACGGAGAACATGCCGTGTTGGATGTGTAGTACTGGCGCAGGCAAAGCCCTTCAGCGGCCATCTGGTCGAGGTTGGGTGTTTTGTTAGTTTGATGTCCGAACGGCGCAATCTCGCCCCAGCCCATATCGTCGATGTAGAAGAGCACAATGTTGGGGCTCTGAGCGGCAGCGACGCGAGATCCAAACGAAAGGACAGAAACAAAAGACAGCAGAGAGACAAGAAAAATCGACACGTTTCGAACGCAACCTGTTGGTCTCTCGAACACGCCCTGCTGGTTCGTCAAACGATAAAAGAAGTTTCTCATTTTGCCATTCCCGGAAAAGTTTTGCGTTCAAGACCCTCACTTCTGTCTACGCCTGGGCTTTCTGCCTGCACTGCTAATCTGGGATTCATCCCATCCAAAGCGGTCCAAATAGGCTGTCATCTCCCTGTAGAGACCTTTCGCCAATTCAGGTTTTTCACTAGTCAGATTGTTCCGTTCACCGATGTCTTCCTTAAGGTTGAACAGGAAAATTTCATCCGTATCGAGATCCTTGATCAGCTTGTAATCGCCCTGAATAATGGCGGCATCGTGCGGAGGCCGGGGTTTGGAAAATTTGAATACCAGAAACGGGTCCTTTCGAGTGATGGGGTCCCTGCCCCCGCTACCTAGATGAGCAACAAGACTAGCACCTTCGACTCGTTTTGGAACGCGATTCGTTCCTCCGGCCCACGCCATCACTGTGGTGAAAATATCCGTGCCAACTACGGCCGCAATGGAATGAGTGCCGGCAGGAATGCCTGGGCCGCGCACGATGAAGGGAACGCGTATGCCGCCCTCACTGACGTGATATTTNTGACTGCGTTGNGGGAAAGCCTTGTAGAAGCCGCGTTCAGCNACCGTTTTCNTGAAGTCGNTNTTNGCTTCGTAACCGTTGTCNGCGGTGTAGATGATGTAGGTNTTGTCGGCNATACCGAGTTCNTCGATCCGATCGAGAACCATNCCNATGCCNGCGTCCANNTTCTCGTTCATNGCNGCCCAGAGTGGACTGTTTTGATAGGCCGTCGCCTTGTCNGCGNGTTTGGTTTNGTACTTNGCGATGGTTTCGGNCCGCGCCTGATACTTGAGATGATTCGCATAGTGGGAAATCTGCAGGTAGAACCGNCTACCTGCCNTGACCTGNTCCNCGATNAAGCGGTTGNCTCGCTCGCTCAGATCNAAGATGAGCTTCGGATCGCTCCGATCCTTTGAGTTGCCCGTCCCATTGCCTGTTGCNCCGTCGCTNACATCATAGCCNAGCGATTCNGGTGATTTNCCGATGTGCCACTTGCCGAAGTGAGCGCAGACATAGTCCGGATCGATACTCTTGAGAACGTGAGCAAGAGACTCATCGTTTCGAGCATCACAGTCGCGAATGCTGTCAGCTCCGAAAATCTTCAGGCTCGCGGGACTGCGGCCAAACTGAATCGCATGTCGCGTTGGCGAACACGTCGGAGCAGCCGCATACGCCTGAGAGAACCTCATACCCTGTGCGGCAAGCCCATCAAGATGAGGCGTCTGATAGTACGTACTTCCCGAACCAATTATTTCAGGATGCATTCGGGTCGACAGCGCATTCCATCCTTGATCATCGGCGAGAATGACGACGAAGTTTGGCTTGCCGTCCGGTTTCAACTCGGCGCCGATCGCCACGCGTGAAGTGACGCAAGCCAGAACACCTANCAATATCAACGCAAACTTCTGCACTCGAATCTCTCTCATTGTTTGTTNTCCGACGGGGCAAGCCACTCGTTATCTTTAATCGAAAGCACCAGAGGCTTCAACTTCGCAACTGTACCGGGGTGCTTCGCAGCAAGGTTCGACTGTTCGCCCAGATCACAATCGAGGTCATCGAGTTCTTCAGTCTCTTGTTGGTCATGCTCGACGGCGTACCCGTGCAAGTCCGCGTTCACATTCAGATCTTTCCACTTGCCCTGACGCACAACAACGCCCTGAAAGTAGAAGTGGTCTCGTCCTCACTCCTGCTGTCCCGCAGCAAGTCGGTTTAATTGACACCGTTGATCCGGCGATCATCCGGCAATTCAAACCCACCGAGCTTNGCAAACTCACCGAGCTTGGCAAACTCACCTGTAACGGCATCACGTCGGCCACCCTCTTCACATACCAGCCGCTTGCCGTATTCGGTTTGAAACACCCGCTCACCGCTATCATGTTTTGCCAAAACTGTTTTTAGTGCCATTCGGATTACAGGCAAAAGCCACGACTTACGCTCGGCCCCGTTTTTATTCCACACCTCTGTCAGCCACACCCCGTTGATCATGTCCACGAGCAACCNGTGCCGCGTGCAGAACGTTGCTTGGNTAAAATCGAATTTGTTGTNTGACGTTTCTNACGCATTCTGAAAGTTCTTTCCGCGCAGCTCGCCTGATCAACATTCTCTCACTCACTGTGGCGCAATTCTAGGTGGGAGGTCAGTCAAACGGTACGTGTTCTNCGGTGCCTTGNAGAATACGTGCCTTGTAGAAGTTGGAATCGACGGTAGATCTCTCTACCCTTCTACGCAGCCNCATGTTCCTCAAGACCTTACGTGGCTAACGCGTTCTCAATCGACAACTTGCGCTCACTCTGCTTTTGCACCCGCCTAATCCTTGTATTGCTCGACATTCTTTAGGAACTTGAAAACATCGCTTTCCGTGGTNAAAATCAGTGTGCTCTGTGCATCAAGCATTTCTTGGTATGACTCCATCGTCATGATGAATTCATAAAACGAAACAGAGTCTGCGTTTTTGTTATAGGCGTTTGCGTAGATCTCTGTCGCTTTCGCGTCCGCCNCGCCGCGAATCTCCTGAACCTGTTTGTAAGCCGCAGATTCGATGACCAACAAGTCCCGTTCGCTTTTGCCCATAATTTTTGCTGCTTCGCCGGCACCCTCACTGCGAAAACGCTCGGCAATCTGTTGGCGTTCGCTGATCATGCGTTCGTAAATGCGGGCACGTACGCTTTCGTTGTAGTTGATCCGCTTGAACCGAATGTCAAGTAATTCAATGCCGAAATCGGTAAGCTTTGCGGCAGCCTTTTCAAAAATCTGTTTCTCGATATTCGCTCGTCCCATGGTGATTGGATACAGCATGCCGATGTCCTTCGGCACGTCAACCAGAGAGGCATCTTGCTCGGGGTTGCGATCCTTGGTAGTTCGTATCACTTCGATCAGTTTATGTTTCGCGATTGCATTTCGCGTCTCACTCCCGAGAATATCATCCAAACGCGACTGGGCACTTCGTTCGTCTCGAAGCCGCAGGAAGAATTGCTTGGCGTCTTTGACTCGCCATCTTGCGAAGGTATCAACAACAATGTAGGTCTTGTCCTTGGTCGGCATCTCATTGGGGCGGCCGTCCCACTCGAGTATGCGTTTCTCGATGCGGATCACTTCTTGTATTGAGGGAATTTTAAAATGCAGCCCTGCTTCGACGATTGGAACCCCAACCGGTTTGCCAAACTGTGTAACGATGATCTGTTCGGTCTCAGAAACGGTGTAGGCACTGCTGAACACCATGAACGCCGCCAATGCGACGAGGATCGTAACGGGTACAATTATGCGTTTCATTCTTGGCCTCCTTGAGTGTCTGTTGACAATTGCAGCAATGGTAATATTTGACTCGCTTTTTCGTCGATGATTATCTTCTTGCCTAGCTGTGGAACGACCTCTCGCATCGTTTCGATGTAGATGCGGCGTTTGGTCACCTCGGGGGCTTTCGTGAACTCAGTGAACACAGCATTGAAACGTGACACATCCCCCTCCGCTTCATTCACGCGTTTGAGCGCATACCCTTCGGCCGCCTGAATTTTTTGCTCGGCTATGCCACTGGCTTGAGGAACCACTTTGTTGTACTCCCCGTTGGCGACATTGATCATCCTCTCCCGTTCCTGCTGGGCCTGATTCACTTCATTGAAAGATGACTGAACCGGCAAAGGCGGATTTACGTTCTTTAGCTGGACCTGATCGATGCTCAAACCGAGGCGGTACTTGTCAACCAATTCTTGCAATTGAGTCAGGGCGTCCACTTCGATCTCTTGTCGTCCCACAGTGATAACTTCGTCCACGGTACGATCACCGACCACGGTACGCATGACTGATTCGGAAATGTCCCGTAGGGTTTCGCCGGGGTTCCGCACCTCAAACAGGAACAAGTTGGGTTCCCTTATTCGATACTGGATTATCCATTCGACGGTCGCAGCGTTGAGGTCACCTGTGACCATGCTGCGTTCTTCCTTCTGTTCGAAAGAAAATTGAGTCGGGTCGGTGGCACCCTCAGTAGCAAAACCGAATTCCTGTTTAAGCTGCCGCTTGACCGGGACGATGGATACACGATCAACACCAAAGGGAAATTTGAACCGCAAACCAGGCTCCACCGTCTTTACAAACTTGCCAAATCGAAGGACAACCCCCTGCGATTCAGCTTGAACCGTGTAGACAGACGTGTACGCCAAAGACACCAGCAGGACAACCGGGAGACCCCAAAGCAGGAGTGGCCCCTGTCCCAGGAGCCTTTTCCAGTCGATATCATGCAAGTCAATCTCTTTTCGCTGGTCACGTTTATCGCTCATTTTACTTTTCGATCTCGACATGGGAATTGACAGAGCATCGCATTAAGATGCAGCAAGTCATCCAATGATGAATGCGGACACGTTGGTACACCCAATGGACTATTCATATTACATGCTGAGTTGGGATGAGTGGGAATACGGCCACTTTTATACTCCGATTCACCTTCTCATGACCTGCGAGGGCGTTCTTAGACCCAGAACGTCATCTTGTTCATCAATATCTTGTTCATCAATATCTTGTTCATCAACTGATCTCAGCAGCGGCCAAATAAATCGACGATTTGGGTGCTCTTTTCAGAGCAAGGTTTGTTAGAAAGCGGGCGTGGTAAACGCATCCCTTGAAATTTGCACGTGAAAAAACACTTCGTTACTATATGGCAACCCTCTTGGTGAAGGAAGAAGTGAACCCGGTTCAAAGTGACCCACGAGCAAGCACAGCCCATGAGTGAACTCTTCATCAAACGTGGCGACACGGCCCAAGGTCTGCTTAGCCTCGCAAAGATAAAACGCTTGGCCGACTCTGGGATATTACGTGAATTCTCCTTGATGCCTGGCCTTGCCGCCCTCTGCCTGTCACTGGCCTTTGTCTCTGGTTGCGTGCCAACGCCAGCGGGTCATTCAGGCAAGGATGTTGACCAGTCGGGACCAATGAGCGAGGAAGAAGTCGACGCTCCCCCACGGAACAACAACAACAACAACAACAACAACAACAACAACAACAACAACAACAACAACAACAACAACGCTGCAAAGACGCACAATGTGGCCAAGAAACTGACACCCAAGCAGGTGGAAGAGATTTTGGCCTACGAGATCGGCCGCTGGGAGACGACGGGACAGGGGATACCGACGGGAGGCGAACCCCAAGTCATCAAGAACACGATGGATGTACGCTGGAAAGAGAAAGGGAAGTCCCTTGAGTATGAATTTTCATTGATGCAAAACGGCAAGAAAGTGACGTATTCGGGACATAAAAAATACGACCACGCCCAAAGCATTTTCATTGTTCACCTAAAATGGGGGGACAATCCCAAGACGGTTACCCATGAAGTTTACGATCCGTACACGCGAACCTACCAAGGTCAATCAGCGCCCACCTCACCTCCGTCCAAAAATACTAGCACGAACCTCATGCAGCGCGTCAGCAACAACAAGCTCCTGAATACTCTCAAGGTCTTCGAGGATGACCAGCTTGTTTACGTCCAGGAGCTTGTTTCCCTCCGCCACTCCGCAAACACCGAACCCGCAAACACCGAACCCGCAAACACCGAACCCGCAAACACCGAACCCGCAAACACCGAACCCGCAAAGTCAACGCATGACGACGCGATAACCGCTATTCAAAAGCTAGGCGGTAAGGTCACGGTTGACGAAAACAATGACGCCGTCAAGGTGCGACTCGGCTACTCCAAAATCACAGATGCTGGATTGGAACACCTCAAGGGATTCACTGAACTCAAAGAGCTATTCCTTAACAACACCGATATCACCGACGCTGGATTGGTGCACCTGAAGGGGTTGGCCAACCTTGAATTGCTAATTATCCGCAAAACCAAGGTCACAGACGCGGGTGTGGTGCATCTGAATGGGCTAACAAAGCTCCAAGGATTGGGGTTCACCCGCACCAATGTCACCGATGCTGCACTGGTGCACGTGGAAAGCTTGACGAATCTTGAAAGGCTGTGGCTCACCGACACAAGAATCACCGACGCAGGACTCGTACACCTGAAAGGGCTGACGAATTTACAAGGGCTGAACCTCAGCAACACCAAGATCACTGACGCTGGACTGGTATACCTGAAAGAGATGACAAGGCTCCAAGGACTGGGCCTTTGGGATACCAAAGTGACTGACGCGGGCCTAGTGCATCTGAAAGGGCTGACGAAGCTTGAGGCGTTGGGTCTCAAGAACACCCAGGTCAGCGACGCCGCCGTTAAGAAATTCCAGCACGCATTGCCAAACTGCAAGGTCGAGCGTTAGTCACCACCGCTCAGCAGCGTAAAATCCTGACACACCCGACACACCCACCGACAACCTTTGCGTCGCTAAAAAAGTTGCGCATCTCATGGGCGGCTGATCTATTGGTTCTCAAAATAAAGAACATCGAGCCCCCATGGGCAGCTACCGCCTAGGTGGCCACGCAGATGGCCCACAAAAAAACGAGGCCTCCCGCGATGTCGAGAAACCCCGATAACAATAGTGCAGAGGAGAGGACTTGAACCTCTACGCCCTTGCGGGCACTAGAACCTGAAACGAATTCAAGGGTTTGCGAAACACGGGAAACCCAGCAAAAAACTGGTTTTCTGAAACAACCAAACCGATAAAATCGGATCAAAACCGACGCAACGGGTGTCCCCTGATGAAAAGAAGGAAAAGTTTCCCCAAGAGACTTTTGTTCTTCCAGCTATTCTTTTCAGGTCACGGGCGTTTCGCCCTGATGTAGCGGCTGCTTACGGCGCAGAAGCAACAGGCTTGCGACGACGCAACCACCTCACTGCGATACCTAACCCAAACAGCAAGCTCATTGCTATTTCCGAGGATGGTTCCGGAACAGAGGCGGCGTTTTAGAAACGACTTGCGCCGCGAAAACCAAGACTGCCATTCTCGCCCGACGCCGCTGCCCTCGGCGTTGGGTGTTTTTATGCTCGCAATACTGAGATCGAATTAGCCGCTGCCTTCACCGATGGACCGTTAAGGTCTGAACTGTGTTCAATATGCACAAGAAGAACTTGTTGCTGTGACGGCGTTTTAGCGGAATCCACCAAGATGAGGGAGGTGCTGAAACTCACCCTCGAACGCCGGTGGCCAGTAACCGTGCTCGAGCATCCGGTCACGGGTCGTTTGGGGCGGAGTTCCGAGGACGGATATTTTCGGATTGGACAAGCCAGCCAAAAAAAGTTCAGCCCGAATGTTTTCTAAATGTTTTTGTTGAGCAACGTCATCCGGAAAACATTCAATCAGTACCGCCTGGGTCGGCCGCTCCAGATGATCGACGAAGAACTCGTAACTGGTCATCCCGTTCAGTTGCTCGATGCCGACTTGGTCGCGGAGGTAAGCCATGAATACTTGGTGGTCGGTGACATCGAATGTGACATGGCAATACCAATGGGAGGAACGGTTGCCGGGGATGGTTGAGGCGGACATGGAGTGCTCTGGAGAGAAACGATTGAGATTAAAGAATACGGGGAATTCAGAAATGAGTTTGAGAATTAATGGTTACGGGTCTGCACTGAAGCAACTAGCTGACAAAGCACTCCGAAAATCATGGCAATTCCACCTCCAATAATTTGCGTCATTAATTCAAACATCAAACCTGAATTTACAACTTCTTCACTTTCACCATTAGGCATCGGCGCGAGCATCGTGTAGCCACCATCCATCACCGTCAAGCAACCAATACAAAACACAAAAGAACCGGCGACAAGCGCAACTAAACCGAAACAAAAGTAAAATGCGGCATAGACGGCAAGAAATCGGCTGTACGACTGCTGAGCGTTGTCGAGTTTATCCTCTCGCATGAGCGTTCCACACTTGTTACACAGGGGCTTATGGTTGGCGTCTGCCGTCTTTTGGATATTGCAGAATGGGCACCGATAGAAAACAGGGATCTACTATTCGGCGGCGAAGATCGAATATACAGCAGCGCTATTCTCTGGCCAACCAGAACAGACTTTCGATGAGTTAACCGTCTGCGTCGATCGTCACCTTTCTGCCAACTGGGTGTGCCCAACAAAAAACGGGGCTCCCCGCGATAGCGAGAAACCCCGTAAATAACGAGTGCGGATGAGAGGACTTGAACCTCCACGCCCTTGCGGGCACTAGAACCTGAATCTAGCGCGTCTGCCAATTCCGCCACATCCGCATGTGTGATTTGA
>NZHC01000140.1 GCA_002689655.1 Rhodopirellula sp.
AGAAGCCATCAGAGGAGAAGCCATCAGAGGAGAAGCCATCAGAGGAGAAGCCATCAGAGGAGAAGCCATCAGAGGAGTCGGTCGCTGACTCGGGGCAAGAAGAACCACCGGTAGCAGAAGAGCCCGCTGTTGGAACATTTGAAGAGGAGCGAGCTTTTCTCGAAAGACAACTCGCGTCACCGAAGGCTCAAGCCCGCTTAGAGAAGGCCATGGAGTCTGTCTTTAATGAGATGCAGTCTTACTTCAACGAGGAATCGATCAGAAGTGGGATGAGTGCTGAGTCGCGTGAAAAGATGGTGATCAAGAAGCCTGATTTGGAGGCTTTGGCGAAGAGTTACGGGCTAACTTTTGCGATGATCGGTCCGCATGATGCTTTGTCTATTCGTGACGAGCCGATCTCTAATTCACAAGTCGCGGGAACTGGAATGATGCAACAGCAGCCAAGTTTTGTGCAGCTGATGTACACACTCACCCCCAGCGGTGATCCCGAAAAACCCCTCTTCTCGCCGCTTCAGACGTCGGCTCTCGATCTAGCAAACTTCGCGCTCAGTAAACAGTATGTCAGTTGGAAAGTCGAAGACCGCGAGGCCTACATTCCCACACTTGATGAGGTGCGAGACGAGGTTGTTAGCGAGTGGCGTCTGAACAAGGCGAGAGTGCTTGCCACGGAAGCTGCCAATGAGATTGCGAAGACTGTCAACGCGTCGGCTGACGCGACGCTGGCTGGCTCTGTTCCGGAAGACAAGAAGAAAGATTTCTTGAATGAGTCGCTGCCCGCGTTTCAGTGGATGGATCCGAGTTTCAGTCCCCGCATGATGCAGATTCTGAGCCAACTCGGTGGCCAGATTCCTCCAGGTATTTCACCAGACTCCGCGACGATTGGAAACGTTCCCGATCTTGATAATGTGGGTGAAGAGTTTATGGAGGCGGTGTTCACGGCTTCAGTAAATCAGGCGAAAACAGCCTCAAACCGCACTGGGACTGTCGTTTATGTCGTGCAGCCCACTGAGTTCATGCCGTCGGCAGACATTTTGCACGAGCAGTTCAAACAGCCGCAGAACAGAAATGCTCAGGTAGTGCAGATGCTGTCGGGTGGCGACAATGCTTCGGTTCTCAATGGCTTTTTTGAGTCGGTTGATAAAGACGCGGGGTATTCTAACTTCATGCTGGACGATGAGTGATTCTCATGCGAAAGTTCAGATCACGACCCGAAATCAACGAGTAAATGTTCGGGCGGAGAATTCCTCACCCCGGTAATTGGCTTGGTTGTAAAACACTCGCAGAGGGTTTTACGCGAGCAATCATTTCTGGTTTCTTTCGTTTGTGTACTCGGGGCGTTTGACGGGCGAACACCTTTTGCCTGCGGATGCTCGTGCGGTATCTCTTGCCGGCCGATCGCGGCATAGTTCGCAGTGGACTAGGGGCATGGCCGGGGTCTGCAAGGCGTGCCTCCCCGTGAAGGGTAATCAGCGACGGGGCGATCAGCGAGGTGGACTCTGCTGACGCGCGGATCCGCCGTGGGGGCGAAACTAGCGGCTGAATCTTCCCCGCTGCACCGTAATGTTAACAAGCGGTGAAGTTGCCGTTAACTCTATTGCGTTCTAGTGTCGATCAGCAAACCAGCCTGTTAACCTCAGGTTTTGAATGCGTTAACGAGAGCGGAAGATCACGTTAGCGATCCCGGTAGAAGGCGTTAATATCGTCAGAAGATCACGTTAATGTGTTCGCTGCATGGCGTTTACGCCTCCGGCACATGTGAGAGTTGGCGGGGAAATTTTGCAGGTGAACATTCTGGATGAAGGGTAGGATCATGGAAGAATTGAGCCGATCAGTTGGAAACTGTGGTGTGCTGGATCTCTTAAGATGCGGTCTGGTCGCTTTTCGACGTGCGGCGTTTTCGTTGACGTTATTTTGGGTATTGTCGAACCAGTGCGAGCTTTGTCGTGCTGTTGAGCCAAACCGGGTCGATGGCTCGGTGTCTAGACTGAAAACACTCGAGCGGCAGTTGCTGCCCGGCCGACCGGTTGTTGGAGGGCCGCGTTGCGCACAGATGGTGGATTACTACTGGGATGCGAATCCGGAACTTGAATCTGAATTGAAGTCGGCGAGACGCAAGTTCAGCAACCTGCAAGATGAGCATCAGCGGATGGTTCTGATTGCAGGTCCCGCAGGGGTTGGAAAGACATTCATCAAACGCGGGATTTATGATGGACTGCCCGGGGACGCCCTGTGGAAATTTGATGCGCGAGAGTTGTGGGCGGCTTATCGCGATCTCGGCTTTGCTGAGTACAAGGCGGATCTGCATCACGAAAACACCGTGTTTAACAAGATGCTTACGCTGACAAACGCTGGTCGGGAGCATTTTTGTAGAGAGGTGCTCAAGTGCAAAACGAGTTTTGTTGTTGTTGATTCTCTGGATGAAATCCATCCCCGTGACTACGTATTCGTGTTGCGAACCCTCGAAACACTGGTACAGCCATCGCGGCCAGGTTTTGCACAGGTGGTGGTGTTTGGACGTCCCTTTTGTTTTGAAGCGTATTGGCAGCTCCGTCAAAGCGCCGGAGTCGAGGCTTCGGGAACTGTGCGTGGGTACATGTTGCAGAAGCCGGAGTTCCGAACAACCGGTGACATTCAGGTTTCGAATTGGAATTTTGATTCATGGAAGTTTGGGCTGTGTCGCCGATCGGGAAAATCGCAGCATGCATTTTGTTTTGCTGAATACCAGCAATGGTGTGAACGGGGGTTTTTGTGCGATGGTGACTTTTCAGACATCATTTTTGATGCTAACCAACACATCACGGTTGAAGCTCGTGAAATGTTGAACCGCTGGGTATCTGACGAACCAGCGGTTGCCGCAGTGTTTGCGAATCTAGCGGCTAACGGCATGGTTCGTGATATTCTCGTGAACCATTTGCAGAAGCGGCAGACATTTGATGACCGAAAGTTCATGGAGCAATTTCTTGAGCTTTGGTTGAAACGCGATACAAGAAGCGATGATCGACCCAGTCAAATCAAGCCGGAATATCTCGATGTTTACTTAGACCTGCTCGAAAACGTAGCCGTCATCTATTCTCCAGCCGTTCAGGCAGATGGGTCTTTTTCCGTTGGCGAGAATGATCAAGTGAAGGTCTCGTTCATTAGCGGGTCCATTGCCGTGTCCGTGAAAGACCTGTTGAATCGTTCGGGCCTAGTGACTGCTGACCCGTTCGGCGAAGAAAGAGGGCGGGTTCGTTTCGAACCTTTGTGGTTGCACCGGTTTTTGATCAGTAAGCATGACCGACGGTTAGCCGATGGGAATGTCAAGCAAACGCCAGTTGCGGTGAGATAGTGTCGTAAAAACGCCCTGTTTAGATTGAAGATTGATGCGAGGCTGCAAGGCATTGGAGTGGCTTCGAGCCTGACCTTTTCAGGCTGCCTTTTCGATCTGTCAGGTTGTGGTACGTGGGTTGTGGTCAGTGGGCGACCTAACGGCAAGATTGACTCGATTTCTAGGCATGAAACGGCCCTGTGGAGCGTCCGATGGTGATGAGAACGGATGTTTTGATTTGTTTTGTGGTGCAGGTCCTGTTGGATTGAGCCTTGCGGCTCAATTGCACGCTCTGGGGGTGTCTTGTCAGATCTTTGATAAGAATGAATGTCGTTCGGATCAATCCAAAGCGTTCGTGGTTTGGGGGCGTTCGCTCGAGCTTTTGGACACGTGCATGGATGCCCACGAGTTCGTTACGGTTGGCCGCCCAGTTCGCAAAGCAAGGTTTTATCAAGCGGGAAGGCCGTTTGCTGAACTTGATTTTACGACACAAAAAAGCGAATTCGGGACTGGGGTCCTTATTCCTCAAAGTGCTACCGAGAGATTGCTTGAAGGCTATTTAAGTGAATGCGATCTGGTGGTTCAACGGTCAACAGAATTGCTATCTTTTGAGCAAGGCGATCATGATGTGACCTGCGTTTTACGAGAGGCAAAAGGGGGAACAGAGAACCGTAGTTGCGAAATTTCTGGTCGGTTGTGATGGAGCGCACCGTCTTGTGCGGCGTGGGTTGGGACTTGAGTTTCTGGGAGGAAATGACGGGCTGCGTTGGGTGTAGGCGGACGTGGAATTGTCGGGGCAGGTGCCAGATGTTGAGGTCGCGTCGCTGTGGAGTAGGGCGGGGGTTTTGCTCCTATTCCACTTTGGTGAAAACGTTTGGCGTGTTGTCGCGGAAGAACCACTGACGAAGCCCGATGCGGCGAGACGCGATCCCACGCTGCAGGAAATTCAACGGTACTTGAATGAGCGGGGAGCGGAGGGCGTGCAAGCCAGTAACCCGACGTGCCTATCCGAGTTTCGAGTTAGTGAACGCAAAGTTGAGAATTATGCTGTGGGGTGGGTGTTTGTTGCGGGGGACGCCGCACACGTACACAGTCCGGCAGGCGGCCAAGGTATGAACACTGGAATACAGGACGCTTGCAACCTCGCATGGAAGCTCGCGTGGAAGATTCGAGGTTTTGGAAGCGACAAGTTGCTGGAAAGTTACTCTGTTGAACGCAGTAAAGTGGGGGCAATGGTCATGCAGGAGACGTTAAAAATGACGCGGCTTGCCACGACAGATTCACGTGTGTTGCATTGTGCTCGTAATACCGTTGCCAGGATTGCGCTGCACTTTGATTGGGTACATGACAAAGTGAGGCAACATCTTGCGGAATACGCGGTGGCGTGTAGAGCTAGTCCGATCAACGGAAGTGATACACGACGGAATCGAAGGGGCCTGAAGTGTGGTGATCGGGTTCCCAATATCCAGTGGAAGGATTCCCGGGAGAGAACACAAACGCTTTATCGCTGTATTTCTGGGGGACGGGCTGTGTGGCGGATTTTGAAGTCAAGTCACGCGCGTTACGGGAAGACGTGGCGCAGGGTAGGTGCGCAGACGATCAATCGTTTGCAACGGTTGCGTTGCTCGTTGTTGATGAGCTGTCTGAAGGTAACCGGCGTGGTGTGGAGACGAAGGTCGACGTCGAAGCAGAGACAGCCGGCGTCACTCCGGGATTTTTGCCGAGGAATGTGTTGAAAAAACTCGATTGTGGCTCAGACATCTGGATGTTCGTGCGGCCTGATGGGTATTTTGCTGCTATGGGCGGAACGGATCAGGTGGGGCCGGCAACGCAGTGGTTCAGAAAGTTTGGGAGTAATCAGTAACGATTCGGTAAATCATCAGGCGTTAGATTCCTTGCGTTTGCTTGCTGAATGACTCGAAGCCGACGGGCGTGCCTGCGGTGGGGAGAAAGGGAAGTGTTCAGGAATTGGTTAGCATGCTTATTGAGTTGCGATGGCGTTCCGCCACGCTTCGTACGGTTGACCCTGTGTTTGGTGGCTGTCGCTCACTGCGATCAACGCGGGTCAGTTGAGATTTTGGTGGTCATCTCGCCAGTCGACTTTTGCTGCATTTGTTTGTCCGCAAGTTGGTGCTTCAGCGTTTGCACTCTTTGCAGTGCGTGAATCTGCTCGTCATGACCCCAATGTCGTGCTGGTCAGGTTGAATCCGGCCGTAACCGCCAGTCAGTGTATTTGGTTCATGATTGCCTGTGAACAAAGCAGCTGTCGGTATGCATTTGACGCGATTATCTGGGGTAGCATCAGCAGTTGGTTGAATATCTGATCAAGGCTGTCGAGAGCCGTCGATTTAGTTCATGATATTGTTCTTAGTTGGTAAAACGCAAAGGTCAAGCGAGGGAGGAGTGATGTCCATGTGTGTTTCATTGAAATTGGTTCGAAGGCTCTTCGACAGATGCAATCCTTTGCATTTGGTGTTTGCTTGCTTGGTGGTGAGTGTGCTTGCTGGGTGTGAAGGGCAAAGTACACCTAAGCTGGGCGACGATATGTCCCCCAGCAACGAAACTAAAGGGCCAAGAGAGGGGCTGCGTCGTGTCTCTGACGACGTCGATGAATTCGGGGAAGCAGATGGAACCATCGAGGTAGGCACCCGTGTGCCTGAGGCGGCTGGCGGGACTGGCATCGTTGGAAACCAGGGAACTGCGTCGGATATCAAGGTTCCTAGGTTCTACACAGTTCCTGCATACGATGTGCAGCGCGATCCTGCAGCTGATTTGAGAATGACGATCACTAAAGCAAAGCAGGAAAACAAGCAGATTCTTCTGCAGGTTGGCGGCGATTGGTGTAATTGGTGTGGGCGTCTGGCAGAGTTCATGCGGGAGCGGGGAAGTGTCCGGAGCTTGTTGGAGCAACACTTCTTGATTATGAAAGTCGCCTCGCAGTCCCGATATGCAGAGGAATTTCTCATGGATTATCCGGAAATCAATGCGTATCCCTTCGTCTATGTTCTCTCTTCCAAAGGAGAGTTGCTGCATTCACAGGACATGGAGGAATTGGAGTTGGGTGAGGGATATGATGAGGAAGCGTTTGTCGATTTTCTACAAGCTTGGGGGGCATCTTCAGCAGATGTTTCACCGGATTCGTCCGGTATGGAAACGAAGTGAGATGCACTGCGTTTTCTAGGGTATTCTGGCGGTGGTCGTGTTTGTCGCGTAGGCATGCAGGGTGACGAATTTGTTTTGGCTGGTGCAAGAAACTGCTTCGGGAGCTGGGTGAATGGAAGGCGTGAGTAGACGAGTGTGGTTGCATAGTGGGGCTGCCGCTGGGATGGCTGCTGTCGGTGAACGTGCAACGGCCGCTGAGTCTGCTCGCGCACTGCAATTGACCACAGCGGACGGATATGACTATCAGCGTCCGCAACTGAAGCGAGGCGCCCGACTTGTGTTTCAGGGTGATTCAATCACGGACATGAAGTGGGGGCGGAATCAGAAAGATCGGAATCATTACCTTGGCCACAGTTACGTTTACTTGGTAGCAGCTCGGTTGGGCGTTGATTTGCCGGACCGAAAGCTTGAATTTTTTAATCGTGGCATGAGTGGTCACAAAGTTGCCGACTTAAGGCAGCGGTGGGAAAAAGATGCAATTGATCTCAAGCCGGATGTCATCAGTATTCTGGTGGGGGTCAATGATGTGGGGCGAAATCTCAAGGGGGTCGATGTCGAACGATGGGAAGAGGATTTCCGTTTCATGCTTAGGGCCAGTCGCGCCGCGAATCAGCAGCTTCGAATGGTGCTGCTTGATCCGTTTGTTTTGCCCTCGGGAAGGCTGGCGGATCACGCTGCCTATCAGGGATGGCGTGGGCAGGTGGATAGACTGATACCCATTGTGGAACGCCTGGCTGCTGAGTTCGGAGCTGTGCACGTGCAAACGCAAGCGATGTTTGATGAAGCTGCCGCGAAGGCGTCACCAGAACACTGGCTTTGGGATGGTGTTCACCCGTTGCCGCAAGGGCATGAATTGATCGCGCGGGAGTGGATTCGGCGAATGAGCGAACGCTGGCCGACGTGATCCGCGTTGCAGCTCTTGCAGGGCATGTGGAGTTTTATGTGCGGTCGGCATAAATGCGATTTACCATGACGGCATGGTGGGACGACTTTTTTTGTCAGGAATGAGAGGTTCGCGATGAAGGGTGGCCAAGCCGATTTACTTTCCAGACGCAAAGCGCTGATGTCAGCTGCTGCTGCGACAGCGAGCGTTGTCACGCTGCACGGGGAAGAACTGCCCTCGTTTATTGGGGCGGGATCAGGTGTCCCTGATATTGCATTTTGTTTCGTCACAGACACTCACTATCTGGCTGATAAAAAAGATCCTGATTCAATGGATCCGCAGTCTGCGATGATCTGCCGGCGGCTAGTCGATACGCTCAATGGCCTCGTCGGTGAAAGGATTCCAACGCAAGCTGGTGGCGGTCGCGTTTCGAAGCTTGCTGGAATTATTCATGGAGGGGACCTGGTTGACAGCGCTGACAAGCGAGGGGGCGTCTATCCGAGGATGCATGCGACTGAATTTGCAGCTTTCGAAGCTGACTACGGATTGAATGGGACCGAGGGGCTTCTGAAGTATCCAGTCTTCGAGGTTTATGGGAATCATGATGGGCCCCAAGGGGACACGTTGGTGGTAGAGGGAATCAAGAGACGTAATCAAAGCAGGGACGGAATTAAGAATATTTCGGAAAACGGATTGCATTAC
Organism: Rhodopirellula sp.; assembly: GCA_002689655.1. Taxonomy (GTDB): domain Bacteria; phylum Planctomycetota; class Planctomycetia; order Pirellulales; family Pirellulaceae; genus Rubripirellula. The sequence goes on from NZHC01000140.1 coordinate 8,055, forward strand.
GCATGGGACTGGGGAAGCCTGCACCTGATTAATCTTGGAATTGTTGTAGGGCAGACAGGATCTGAACTTCAACGCCGGCGTTACGCCCCGATGGAGAGTCTGCAGTTTCTCAAACAAGACTTGCAACGAATGGGTGACGCGAATCGGCCCGTCGTAATTACCCAGCACATCGATCTCGCGCGATATTCCATTCCGTACACCATAGATGAGGAGCGGTTCCTGCACATGGAGTGGCATCCTCAGGATGTGAAGTCGTTTCACGAGACTATCGCTCCGTTCCATGTGATTGCCAACTTCTGTGGGCACACGCATCGGCGAGAAATCTTTGGTTGGAATGGAACACCGAAACGTCAGCCATTCACTCGAGCAGACATGGATGCTTTCAACGGTGATAACAGTAGCCATTTTCATGGCGGAAAACAGGCCTTTTTCTACGTTGAGGTTTCAGGGGAAAGTCTGGTTGTGCGTGAGGTCGTTACCGAAGACGGGTGGCGCAGTCACGGATGGGCGGAGCAGCTCTGGGCTAAGAAAATTTGACCGCGGTGGTACGCGCAGGGCATTGCAGGAGGATTTGGCAACAGCCTTCTGGTCAGAAGCAACGCATCAACCTAAGTCAGAACGCCTGATCCTGAAGAGCGGTCCTGAAGAGCGGTCCTGAGGTGACCGGTCACAAACAGGGGGCTGCCAAGGCGAACTGGATTGAGAAGTAACCGATCGGGAAAATTACCGCAGAGTTCAGATAGGTGTCGTTGAATTCAGCGATGCCATGAGGCAGGACAGAATGTAGGTTTTTACGATCTCCACGACTAACCAAAGGGCTACCCTAGAGCAGCCGCTCAGGCGTGCCATTGAATTGGAATGCGGTGCCTGCCGCGACTTGATTTTGATGCGGCTTTCTTGTGTTCGAGCAGCGGTCATTTTCCTCTTCTCAAAAGCGGGAGCGCAGCTTGTCGGAGAACCTGAATTTTCCTGCCCAAGTCGACGTCAGTTTTGCCTTGGTTGAGATGGATCGCTTTCAGGACTGTTCGCTTGATTCAGGATGCGAAGCACGCCACGGCGCGGACCGGTTTTATGTTGTGGCCACGTTGAATTCAGTGCAATTTGGTTTTCGCCAAGTTAGCCATGCCCGCGCTGCGTTGGGAGGCAAGAAATCAAACATCTCGTTTTAGAATGCTCTGCAGCGAATTGCGAGGACTGCGAATTGCGAGGACTGCGAATTGCGAGGACTGCAGCTTGACAGGGATGCAGTTTGAGAGGTCTGGGAAGTGCAGGGCGAATGGGATATTGCTGGCAGGCGTAGCGACTGCCGCGGTTTAAGATCGCAGTCGTGAATGAGTATCGGGTTGGTCTGTCAGGCTGACAATGGAGGCTAGCAGGACCTTGTCAAGGGACGTGGTATCGGTGATGGTGCTGATGATTTCGGGGGGGATAGTTTGGGTAGCCCCTCCATGAAGCACCCATTTTATTTGATGACTTTTACAGTAAACACATACGAAAATGATGTGGAAATTCGAGCGGGATCGGGTTTGCAACGCTGAAAACATCAGCGACGACGCGGTAATCAGGCTGATCGGGATCTTGGTTCGGTAACAGCGTGGTTTCGCGTGTCATGTTTTTGGAACCGATCTCATCAGGATCGGTGCGGGAAGAGGCTTGCACATCCCTTGCATTTGGAAGGTGTACTTTGCGTTTTTGGTCTGCATTCGGGCTCATAAGCCTGCTGAAGGAAAAGGACTGTTCTGAACCGGCAGGGTTTCCCTTCGTTGTCGGTAAACAGATTGCTACTTATACTGGCGACAGAAATTTCCGAAGTCTGTTTTGGGTGCAACTATGGCGTTTTTAGCAACTGGTCGCGATGGGGAACGTAGTGATGACGAAACAAAGCATGAGCTCGTTAGTGGGGAAACGACGATTGGTCGACATCCGGATTGTGGCATTGTTGTGGATGCAGGTGCCGTTAGTCGTATGCATGCCAAGGTGATTAATGACGGCAGCGGTCATTACCTGGAAGACATGAAGAGCCGAAATGGCACTTTTTTGAACGGGCAGTTGATTTCGGGTTCAGCGATGCTCAAAGAGGGAGATCGTATTCGCATCAGCGATGTTGAATTCGTCTTTGATAGCGGTCTGGAGAGCGAGGAGGTTCCTGATCTGTTCAAAGAAGCAGAGTCGTGCAATGGCACCAAGTTTGGTGTCATGATGTATGACGAGAATGAAACGGCTCAGTTGAGTGGCAGCGGCAGTGCCAAGGTCGAGTACCGTAGCTCAGCCGATGGCTTGAAAATGTCGGCCACGCCAGAGGCGAAGCTCGAGGCGTTGATGCAGATTAATCGTAATCTGGGAAATGTGTTGGCGGTGGATGACGTTTTACCGAAGGTACTTGAAAGCCTGTTTGATATCTTTCCTTCTGCTGATCGTGGTTTTGTCGTGATGTTGACAGAGAGCGGGGACCTGGTCCCTCGTTGGGTGAAAACACGTGGGGCCCACGATGAAACAGAAACTCTTAGAATCAGCCGCACCATCATTCGTGAAGTGATGTCCTCGGGGGAGGCGATTCTGTCGATTGATGCGTCCGATGATGAGCGTTTTGATTCCAGTCAATCCATTGCTGACTTTTCCATTCGCTCCATGATGTGTGCTCCTCTGAAAGACGCCGATGGCAATGCGTATGGTGCCTTGCAAATCGACTCGACTCAAGGTGGCGGGCAATTCATGGAAGAAGATACCGACCTTCTTTCCGGTGTGGCAGCGCAGGCCGGCATTGTGATCAACAATGCACGCATGCATGAGGCCGCATTGAAACAGAAAGAAGTTCAACAGGATCTGAAACTGGCGACTGAAGTGCAGCAGGCATTCCTGCCGGATAGTGAACCCAGTGGCACTGGCTACAGAGTCAGTAGTTTTTATCAGGCAGCGAATCATATTGGTGGCGATTATTTCGACTACATCGAAATGGCAGATGGCCGCATTGGGGTTGTCGTCGCGGATGTGGTTGGACACGGGGTTGCGGCAGCTATGTTCATGGCCAAGTTGTCCGCCGAAACGCGGTTTTGCCTGGCTCGGGAGCCGGATGTCGCTCAAGCCATTGTGCAGCTCAATGATCGTATGAGTCGACTGCAGGTCGAGCGGTTCATTACCTTTCTGTTGGTCGTGATCGATCCCGCCTCCGAGTGCATTACGATCGTAAACGCCGGCCACATGGCACCTGTGATTCGTTCACACCAAGACGGCGCGATCTGTGAGCCAGGTGAAGAAGAGTCTGGTCTGCCAATTGCGATTGACAGTGGCATGGATTACGAGGCAGTGCAGCATCCAATGAATGTGGGGGATCTCGCGGTGTTGTATACCGATGGGATCGACGAGGCCATGGATGCTAATGACCAATTATTTGGCATTGAGCGTGTTCGGGAGTTGACTGCAGAAGGTGGTGATGCCGACGCGGTGAAAGAGCGGATCGTAACTGAGGTGCGTAATCATATTGGTGATGCGGCTCCATTCGATGACATGTGCCTTGTTGTTTTGGAACGACTCGAAAAAGCAAACACAGAGCCAGAGACTGCCGAGCAGGGTGACGCGGTTGAGGAAGTCGCTGCGGGCTGAAGGTGATTTGCGTTGATTTGTGACCGCGAAAGCCTCGATGCAGTTCTTGCCTATGCCATTTTGAGAAAAATGGTGGATGCGTGCTGACACTTAGTTGGCGATAGCACGGGAGGCGAGCCTTGGTTTGCTACAACAAAGCAACCACTGAAGGTGAACCTGTTGTGATTCTTCATCATGAAATAGGGAAAGGCTACGGCGGGTCGCTAATGGCAGGGGAAATTGAGATGAAACGGTATCTGGTGCGTTATGTGGGCCGCGTGCAGGGAGTGGGATTTCGCTACAACGCGGTAAGGCAAAATGCTGGGCTGGCATTACATGGCTTTGTCCGCAATCAACCCGATGGCTCTGTTTTGATGGATGTCGAGGGTAGCCTGCGTGATCTCAAACGCCTGCTAGAAAGAATCAAAATGGAGATGAAAGAGAATATTGAAGCAGTTGAAGTGACTGAATGCCCGCTTGCAGGGCATGGGGGTGGTTTCAAAATTCAGCATTGATGCTGTGCCATGTTCTATTTCAAGCAGGGCTGCAGCGTCGCTCGGTTTTACATCTCTCGCTTGAAGTGGTTCGTGCCTGCCCCTGGACTCTCGTTGAGGTGAAAAATGGGTGGGTTACCGGACCTGGTACTTGCCCGTTAAACTTCTCACATGAACGAAATTGAGCAGTACGATTATGACCTTCCGCGTGAATTAATTGCGCAAGATCCAGTGGCGACACGTAGTGATTCCCGCTTGATGTTGGTGGAGCGTAAGACGGGCCACATTGAGCACATGCACGTCAGGGATTTACCCGATGTTTTGGATGCTCGTGACACTGTTGTCTTTAACAACAGTCGGGTGATGCCCGCGCGGCTGGTTGGATTTCGCAAAGATACTGGTGGCCGCTGGCAAGGACTTTTTCTGCGTGCTGACCCCGTCGCAGGTATCTGGGAAGTGCTTACTAAAACGCGGGGCACGCTCAAGGCGGGTGAGCGGATAACCGTCCAAGATCGTGATGCCCGCGATGGGATGGAATTGGAGGTGGTCGCCCGGACCGATGGTGGCAACCTGCTTGTCAAACCCCATCTGCCAGATGGATTCGTTGACTTGGAAGGCGGTTCTGAGAAAGAGCTTGTCGAACCAGCGGATTGGCTGGATCGTTACGGAAGGATTCCGTTACCACCCTATATCAGGGACGGACAAATGGTTGATGCGGACATTGAACATTATCAGACGGTGTTTGCAAAACACCGCGGTAGTGTTGCGGCCCCTACGGCTGGTTTGCATTTTACCGATGCCCTGCTGGATCGTGTTAGGGGAAAGGGTGTTTACATGGGGGAAGTCACGCTTCATGTCGGAATTGGCACATTCCGGCCGATTCAGGTGGAGCAGTTGGATGATCACACCATGCATGAAGAATGGGGTAGCTTGGACGAAGTGACCTGCACTGCAATCAATCAGCGGCGTCAAGGCGGTGGACGCTGCATCGCAGTGGGAACCACCACGGTGCGGGTGTTGGAGTCTGCTGCAAGAGCGGGGCAGGGTCTGAATCCCTGGCAGGGTGAGACTGATATTTTTATACGACCTCCGTTTCAATTTCAGGCGATTGATGGGCTGATGACTAATTTTCATCTGCCACGTAGTTCTCTCCTTGTCTTGGTCAGTGCGTTTGCGACGCGCGATCTGGCATTGGAGGCCTACCAAAAAGCGATTGAGCAAGAGTACCGGTTTTACAGCTACGGGGATGCGATGCTGCTTGTTTAGAAGCTTTGTATGCGGAGCCTGCCGGATGCTCAATCGTCAGGGTTTGAGGACGGCACACTGGGAAAACGCTCTGCTCGTTTAATCTGACTAAACGCCAGATTTGGACTTTAGCAAACAGGTGAAATTTTCCGGTCATGACGTTCAGAGCCTCTGTAGGAGGCAAGTAAGCTTAAACGCTTGCGTTTATTTGACTCTTTTCGCTCAAATTGTCTTTGCGTGACACATGTTTCAGTTACATGCAACAGCGTTCACAGGAGTGCAACTGTCGTTCAGTTCCTATCCGACGCTTCCTGCCCTCCGGTCTTGGCGGCCGGATCACATTAATACGATTAGCCGCATAGGGAACACCAATGACCAGAATTAACACAAATGTGCCGTCGCTCGTCGCTCAAAACCGGCTGCAGGTAAGTAATAGTGACTTGAACTTGGCTCTGACTCGCCTTAGCACGGGACTCCGCATCAATAGCGGTAAAGATGATCCTGCTGGGTTGATCGCCAGTGAGGCTCTGCGGAGCGAGATCACAGGGTTGAATAAGGCAGTGAGCAACACTCGTCGAGCAGGCCAGATCATCACCACCGCCGACAGCGCGATTGGACAAATCAACAGTTTGCTCAACGATGTTCGTGGCTTGGTTGTGGAAGCGGCCAATACCGGAGGACTGAGCAGCGAAGAGATCTCAGCAAACCAGCTTCAGATTGACAGCTCACTGGAAGCGATCAACCGGATTGCGCAATCCACAACATTTCAGGGTCAGAAACTACTTGATGGATCGTTGGATTACACGAGCACCCTTGGTGCTGCAAATTCAGTAGCTGACTCGAGTATTCAAAGTGCCCAGCTCGGAACCAGCGGATCGCTGAGCGTCGACGTCGTTGTAAGCACCGCTGCTTCCCAGGCCGGTTCAACCGTATCAACTGCGGGTTTCACGACTGCTGCCGCTGCCACCGATACTTTTACGACTGGCACCGATAGCATTACGATCACCGCTGCAACGACTGGTTCCGCATTTAATGATGTTCAGGTTGTATTTGTAGATGATGCGGGTTCGGGAGCTGAGCTGGCAGCTTACGATGCTGCGCAGGGAACTCTCACAGTGACCTACGATTCGACTTCGTCAACCATCGCGGATGTTGCAGCGGCAATTACGACGGACGGAACATTCACCGGGGCTGTCGATGGTGTAAATGGCGGTGATTCATTCGTTGAGCCTACAACCACGCCGTCGACCGCGAAAAGTGGTGGCGAAGTACTCAACGCGGACTTAGTATTCCAATTGACAGGATCAGGCGGTGCAGAAACATTTAATTTCAGTGCTGGCACATCGAAAGACCAAATTGCCTCGGCGATAAGCCTGGTTGCTGACAGTACGGGGGTCAATGCATCGGTAGCGGCTGGCGTACTTACCTTGACTTCAACTGCATATGGTAGTGCGGCCTTAATCGAGGTTGATGTGATCAGTGAAGCAGCCGGAGGTACCTTCGGGGCATCCCTGTCTGATGCCCGTTCAACGGGCACGGATATTGCAGCAACCGTCAATGGTGTGGAAGCTGATGGTGTCGCTAACACGCTCTCAATCAATACAAGCACACTGGACTTGAGTTTGACGGTTGATCCAGGCAGTTCTACCAACTTCTCCTTTGATATTACTGGCGGGGGAGCAACTTTTCAGCTTGGTGCTGACGTTACAAGCACACAGCAGGCAAGTATCGGAATTGGAAGTGTCAGTACCGGCCAGCTTGGTGGGGCATCTGGACGTCTTTACGAGCTGGGAAGTGGTCAGGGAAAAAGCTTGTCCAACGACGTTGGAGGAGCTGCAGATATCATCGATGAAGTGATCAATAAAGTGACTTCCCTTCGCGGTCGCCTTGGTGCGTTTCAGTCAACAACGCTGGAAAGCAACCTCGTAAGCTTGAACGAAACGACCGCCAACTTGCAGGAAGCCGAAAGCTCGATCCGTGATGCCGACTTCGCTGCAGAATCAGCGAACCTCACACGTGCTCAAATCCTGGTGCAGTCCGGTACTAATGTGCTGGCACTCGCTAACCAGAACCCGCAAAATGTGCTTGCTCTGCTTCGATAGAGTAGAACGGGCATGCAAAGTGAATCTCAACGGTCACTCAAAATGATTTGGGTGGCCGTTTTTCGTAGTTTCAGACTCGATTAGCAAACAAGGTCTGTTTCCTGATGACAGCCGCCGCCGGGAGCCGCTTTTAATGGCGGACGTCATGTGGTAGTCCAAAAGGCGTTCAAGTTCATTACTGTGCTCAGAGTGAAGGGTACCACTACGAAACGTATGAAGAGCTTTTTACGCAATGCGCCAAGTGCGTGGCTGAGTTGATCATGAATCATGGTGATTCCGATTGTGCGTTGACTCTGCGACTTAGGTGCTTGTCATTCCACAGGCAAGCAAAAAAGCCGATCAGGGATACGAAACAAATCAATCCAAAGACGAATTGGTGCCCCTGTCTTCCGGGATAGTGATCGATCAAAAAACCTGTCAGGGTGCCAAAGAAAACATCAGGAAGAAAACCGATTAGTGAAATGATGCCAGCCGCAGTGCCTATAAGGCCTGGTGGAATTTGCAGGTCATCAAAGACTGCAAAGTAGATCCCTCGTAATCCATACATGGCTGCCGCTGTCGTGACTGCTACCATCGTCAGTCCAAGCCATGGCATGCTTTGTGGAAGCAAAAACATGAGCGACAGGTTTCCAATCACGGTCAGAATGAAAAGAGCCGCCATGGATTTGAAGTGATTGAAACGATCGGAAACCAGTCCGGCCGCGATAGCAGCAAATGGGCGTGCCCAGAATGTAAGTGCGGTGAGTTGGGCAGCTTCAATATCGGTCCAGCCAAAGACATCAACCGCAAAAATGCCGTAGTTATCAATGCTCTTGTAGCCACAGTAAGCACAGAGGACGACAAGCCCATGGAGCCAGAGGGCGGGGCGGCGGAGCAGCAGAGCAACCGACCTGTTGGTCAGTGTCGGTGGCAGGTTGGTCGGTTGGATTCCGCCACGGGTGACCAAGGTAAGCGGCAGAAGCACTGCAGCGGTGGCGACCAGAACGATGGTCATGATCACAATGATGCGTAGGGCCTTGGCAAGTTCCTCGGGTGAGGTCTGTTTCTGGTCTGGCAAGAGTAGCGAGAATAATAAGACCAGCACTGTAGAAATTACAGCCGCAAACAGGCCTCGCCCCGCATCCAGCAGGCCAAAAGCGGTCGCCTGCCGTTGGTTACCTCCCAATTCATGAGTCACTTTGAGCATTGCCGGCCAGAAAAGCAGGATGGTGGTCACGCCAAAGCAAGCGTAGGTGCAGCAAAGCAGAGTCCGATTGGGGGTTCCGAGCAGAACGAGGCCACCACAGGCAGTAGCAGCAAGCGCAATGCACATCAGCCAACGCGGTTGGAAGCGATCGGCCAGTGGACCCCCAAGTGCATAAGCAAACAAGGCAAAAAGCCCATAGCAGGAAAAAGCCAACCCAAAATCTAGATTGCTGATTCCCCAAGCCTCGAGCATCGTAGGACGGAAGAGACGAGGCAGGACGAACGGTAGCAGGAAGATTGCCTCCCCAGCAAGGATCACTGGCCAAAGCAGCCAGAGAGTCCTGGGTCCGTTCATGGGTTGCTGATGAATCAATTTCTGTGAATCCCGATGGTGTCCACCGCAAGATTGGAGCAGTGGGTGTAAAAGTTACCGTCTTTTTGGTGGTTCGGCATGTATGCGTGAGCCGGAAAAGGAGTCAGGTTGCGGTCACATGGGTGGAAAACAGGTTCATGGCGGTCCGGTTGTGACGTTTGGTGCGATTGTCAGCTGGCCGTTTGGACAATCCCGCTGTGTCTGCTGAATCCCAGCGGGGACTTGTAACACATTGTTCCGACTTATATCCACTGAGAGGCACCCAAACGAGAGATCGAATTCGTTAGCCGTGTGTCTGTCCCGGTCCATCGCGGCCGGCTTTGACTTCATCGCCCGCGATCAACCATTTGGATGGAACCGCCATGACACGTATCAACACTAATGTCCCTTCGCTCGTTGCCCAGAGCCGATTGCAGAATAGTAATCAGGACTTGCAGACCGCGCTGACGCGGCTTAGCACTGGACTTCGGATCAATACCGGAGCGGATGACCCTGCTGGTTTGATTGCCAGCGAAGCACTTCGTAGCGAGATCACCAGTCTCGGAAAAGCCGTCAGCAACACACGGCGTGCCAGCCAAATCATTAGCACTGCTGATAGCGGGCTCGGGCAGGTCAGTAATTTGCTGAATGATATTCGTGGTCTGGTCGTTGAAGCAGCCAACATAGGTGGCTTGAGTCCCGAGGAGATCGCTGCAAACCAGCTTCAGATCGATAGCTCACTCGAGGCGATCAACCGGATTTCCCAGTCAACGACATTCCAAGGTAGCAAATTGCTTGATGGAACGCTTGACTTCGTCAGCACGGCTCGAAGTGTGGCAACGGTGCGGGATATCAACATTGATCAGGCAAACCTCGGTGCCGTTGGGCAGATCAGCGTTGATGTTGTGATTGACAGTGCTGCCACCAAGGCTGCGATCACAACTGGGATCGCTGGTTTTACCGCCGCAGGCAACGCAGCGGCGAGTTTCGTAACGGGCACTGACAGCATCACGATCACTGCCGCCGCGGCAGGTTCCGACTTCAATGACGTGCAAGTGAATTTTGTGGATGATGCGGGATCAGGAACTGAGCTTGCTGCCTATGATGCCACGCAGAGAACACTTACGGTGACCTACGATTCGACGTCGTCAACCATCAATGATGTTGCAGCAGCCATCACAACCGACGGAACGTTCACGGCGGCCGTTGATGGTGCAAATGGTGCTGACGCATTCGTTGAGCCTACGAGTACGCCGTCGACACTCAAGTCTGGTGGTGAAGTACTCAGAGCCGATCTTGTATTCCAGTTGAGTGGGGAAAATGGATCTGAGACGTTCAATTTTGGAGCGGGAACAGCTGCTTCCCTGATTTCGGATGCGGTCAATCTTGTTGCAGACAGCACTGGTGTGAGTGCGAGTTTCGACTCGGTGGCAGGGATTTCCTTTTCCTCCACTGGGTACGGTAGTAATACCTTGGTGGATATCGAGGTGATTAATGAGGGTGTAGGTGGAACGTTTGCCTCCAGTTTGAGTGACGACCGGGCGAACGGCACCGATATCGTGGCGACGGTCAATGGGGTGGAAGCTGATGGTGTCGGGAATAGTCTCTCGATCAATACCAGCGTTCTCGACGTGACATTGACCGTTGATGCAGGCAGTAGTACCAACTTCTCCTTTGATATCACGGGCGGTGGCGCTCTTTTTCAGATGGGGCCGGACGTGACCACCAACCAGCAGGCCACCCTTGGAATCGGGAGCGTGAGCACTGGGCAACTAGGGGGAGCCAACGGGCGTCTGTATGAACTCGGGAGCGGTCAGGCTCGCAGCCTCGAAAATGATGTTGCCGGGGCATCGGTGATCATTGAGGATGTGATTGCAAAGGTCACTGGTCTTCGTGGTCGTTTGGGCGCCTTCCAGTCAACAACGTTGGATAGCAACATGGTTAGCTTGAATGAAACCCTCGCTAACTTGCAGGAAGCTGAAAGCTCGATTCGTGATGCTGACTTTGCTCAGGAATCTGCGAACTTGACTCGTGCTCAAATTCTGGTTCAGTCGGGCACCAACGTATTGGCACTCGCGAACCAAAATCCTCAGAACGTGCTTTCGCTTCTGCGTTAGTACCCGTCCAAGAAGAGATGTAGCTGAACTCGGTTGATAGCAAAGACCGGCGAGTCCTCTCGCCGGTCTTTTTTTCATTTTGTGCCTTGGATCAACGATAGCGAGCCACTGCGTATCATTTTATTGGACAGGAGGGATGCGATTTGTCGATCTTTTGGGAGGAGATCGGTTCTGGTCGAACCTCTTCGTTAGGTCCGGGGAGTTGTCCCCTGAGTAGCCCGAGTACAGCGAGTAGCCCGAGTACAGCAAGCCGCAGCAAATTATGGGGCGAATCCAATCCTCTATCGGTTTGATTACCGGCACCGATATCGGTGGGACGGTTGACCAGTTGGTTGCGCTGAGTGGCCGGCCGAGGGACCGGCTCGTCAACAGCACTGCTTTGCTGCAACAGGAGCAACAATCGCTCGCAGAACTGACGGCGGCCGTGATCGGTGTGCAATTAGCAGGGCAGAAATTAGCAAGTACCTCAACTTTTCGGTCAAAAACGGCAACGAGTAGCAATAGCGAGGCCCTCTCCGTCATTGCCGGAACAAAGTCAGAGGCTGGTAGTTACGTCGTGCGGACCCTGAAGGCTGCGTCCACGCATACTGTCGGTTCACTGCAGCGTGTGGGTTCCTCCGAGTCGCCCCTCGGTTACGCTGGAACGATGAGAATTCAGCCTTCGGGTGGTTTCATTGATGACTCAGCGGCTCTCGCCGGATTGAATGGCGGTCGTGGAGTCGAAGCTGGAAAAATTCGATTGACCGATCGTAGTGGGGACTCAGCTGAGGTCGACCTCACGACAGTACGGACAATCGACGATGTGATGGAGGCGATCAACGACGCCGAGGTGGGCATCAAAGCAGCGACAGTTGGCGATGCCATTCGCCTGACTGATCTGACGGGGAGTACGGTATCCAACTTAAAAGTCGAGCAACTTGGTGACGAAGAAACAGCAGCCGACCTCGGGTTATGGGGGATTGATCATGCATCTTCCACCGTCACCGGGTTTGACCTCGACGTTCCTGCCACGACACTGGCCCTTCGTGGAGCAGCGTTGAGTGAACTGAACGGAGGTCAAGGTTTGGGATCGTTGACCAACCTCGATCTCACCTTAGCCGATGGTACTAATGCAGCGGTGGATCTTTCGTCAGCAACCAACACCGCAGAAATCGTGGACGCGATGAACGCGTCCGGTTTGGCCTTGATCGCACGAGTCAATGATGCGGGAACAGGTTTCCGCGTACGCGATGTCTCTGGTGGCAGTGGAAGCTTCACAATTTCATCCTTGGATGATACGGCGGCAAGCGTTGGTTTGGATGCAAGCACGACAGATTCCATTCTCATCGGTGACAACCTGAATCGGAAAACTGTTGACTCCAGCACTTTGTTGGCCGACCTGAATCAGGGGAGCGGGATCGATACTGGAAGTTTTACGATCACTGATAGTGCTGGTATCGTGGGTGCGGTTAATCTCAAAGTTGAAGGAATCACAACCGTGGGTGGCTTAGTGGATGCCATCAATGCACTGTCCACTGGTGTTACCGCTTCACTGAACGACGCGGGAGATGGAATTGCTCTCGTTGATACGGCGGCGGGTAGTGCGACATTGGAAGTGGTTGATACGGGGACTGGTACTACCGCCGCGGATCTAGGTATCGCTGGGACTGCTGTGGTGCAATCAGTCGCAGGAGTCAGCGTGTCTGCTTTAGTCGGGACGCAGGCAGACGAGATTGATATTGAAGCGACCGACACGCTTGCATCACTGGCAGCAAAGATTAATCACACGGCTCGATACGCCACCGGTTCCGTAGAAGCAAATGATGACTCTAGTTTCTCGCTGCGGTTGGTCAGCAAAAAAGGTGGTGAGGCTGGCAGGTTTGCAATCGAAACCTCTGGTTTCGATCTCGACCTGAGAACCACATCATCTGGACAAGATGCGAAGATCTCAGTCTCAGCAGAGGGGGGACCGGCACGCATTCTTTCTTCGACTGACGGTGTATTCGAGGTCAACGGAGGGGAGGCCGGATCGGCGTTGATCAGTTCAGCGACATTGCTTGAGGAGATTGAGGGCGGTGCTGAACGCGGCAGCTTTACCATTACTGACAGCTCGGGGGCGATTGGGGCTATCAATTTGGTTGCCGAGGGAATTACGACTGTAGGTGGTCTGATGGATGCCATTAACACCTTGAATATTGGCGTCCAGGCATCTCTCAATGATGCCAGTACTGGATTGGCAATTACGGACACTGCCTCTGGTTCAGGGTCACTAGTGATTTCGGATACAGGTTCCGGAGTCGCCGCTTCCCGTTTGGGAATTGCCGGAACGGGTTCCGTGCAGACGCTCGGGGGTGAATCTGTAACTGCTTTGGTTGGGCCCGCGGATAATTCAGATGGTGCGGTCACAAGCGGATTGTCGTTCACTCTTAAACAAGTGACGAACGATGTCATTACGATCGATGTCAAAAACGACTCTTCAACGGTGGTCAACGCAGCGGAATCGCTGGTTTCTCAATACAACCTGCTGATTGATAAAATTGACTCTCTGACATTTTTTAACGCGGACACAGATGAGGTCGGGTTGTTGTTTGGTTCCTCAGAGACACTGAGAATACAAACCGGATATTCCAGGCTGTTGTCGGGACGCATCGTCGGTGCAGGTGATCTGAAATCGATCGGTCAGGTGGGGCTCGGTTTTACTGACACTGGGAAACTGGAACTGAGTAACTCGAAGCTCCAAAAAGCGATTGAAAATGGCCCGCAGCATGTGGAAGAGTTCTTCAGCACCGGGGATTCGGGCTTGGCTGCAAAACTCGATTCGCTGGCCGAAAGTTTGGCCGGTCAAACAAACGGCATGTTGATGAATCGATCTGAAACACTTTCAACGCAGATCGCTTTCAATAACGACCGGATCGAGTCGTTAAATGCACGGCTGGAGAACGAACGTGAGCGGCTGTTACGCCAATATTACTCGATGGAGCAGGCGATTGCGAAAATCCAAAGTAATCAGCAGGCGATTTCCCGGATAGCGCCCATTAGTATCCCCACATAATGAGTGTGGTGATGGAATCTGTGACTCAGAAGACAAGTGAACTTGATGAACTTTCGTGGCGGACAGATAGGAAGGCGTGATAACGTGAGCTGTGGTGAGCAATACCTCGAGTCTGTTGTGCGAGTTGCTTCGCCCGCGAAATTACGATTCATGTTGATTGAACGTGCCGTGGGCGTGTGTGAGAGTCTCGAAGCCGCATGGACCGAAAATCCCCGGCAAGGGGCGAATGAAAACTCCCTGAAACTGTTTGAACTTGTCAATGAATTGCTTCGCGGCGTCGTTGGTTCCAAGCAAGGCGATGGTGAGGATGTCTGTAAGCAGGTGGCAGATCTCTACGTATTTCTTCTAAAGCACCTGCTCGCTGCTGAACAAAACAGCGACGTCGCCTCGATTCAGGAGATTAGAGGGGTGCTACAGATCGAGGCCGAAACCTGGAAATTAGCGTGCGCAAATGAGCTATCCGCCGTATCCCATCAACTGGGAGTGGGTAGCAGTGGCACCGACCATGGTCTTAACCTCGAAGCCTGAGCCCCTGAATCTCGGGGCAGGGTGGGGGCCGGGTGAATAAATTCTTGGTGCAACGCGGCTCAACAAACTCGTTTTTTGCTGCTTTTGTTGCGGCTTTGTGCTGTCGCTTTCTAACGATTTGCGATTCGAAGTTGTCGATTCGCTTGCCACGCGCTATCTTAAGGATGCTGGACCGATCTGTTCGCCGGCTGTTTTTTCCTTGAGAGGTTCAGTGATGATTCGCTTTGTATTCGTGCTGCTTGGTGTGGCGTTTGGTGTCAGTGCGGTAGTTGGGTACGCTCAGGAGCCGAAATCAGAGCTTAAGGCAGCTGCCGTTGGTGAGAGTGTCGGAGAGGATTCCGCCAATAAAAAGAAGGCGTCAAAGACCGACGACCAATATCTGCGTATCCAAAAGTCCGACAAAGGTCAGCCTCAAGCGCTGCAGACGGCAATTGTCAGATACATTGGCAAAAAGGGGACTAGGAACGCCGGGAAAATTGTTGATTTGGTCGGCGTCGTCCATATCGGTCAACGGGAGTATTATGAAGTTCTCAACAAGAAGCTTGGCAATTACGATTCCGTCTTGTATGAGTTGGTAGCGCCTGACGGAACTCGGATCAAACCAGAGGACCTCAAAAAGAGCCGTTCCGTGATCGGGTCCATGCAGTCCGGAATGAAGGACATGCTGAATCTAGAATATCAGCTCGAGTTGATTGACTACCTCGCTGAGAACTTTCGACATGCAGATATGAGTCCAGAGGAGTTTGCGAAGGACTTGGAGCGACGGGACGATAGCGTCCTTAAAATGGTTGCCAGAATGATGGGTGCGGGTTTGGCCAATCAGTCAGGCGGAGGTGATGCCGGAATGTTGTTAGCGCTGCTAAGCAGCGATCGGTCGATGCGGCTCAAGCAGACGATGGCGAAGCAGCTGGTAGATGTGGGAACGATGTCTGCGGGTATGAATGACGCCAATGGTGAGAACACCATTATCAAAGGTCGTAACGCGAAAGCGTTTAGCGTTTTGGAAGATGTACTGTCAGGTGATGCAAAACGCGTAGCCGTTTTCTACGGTGCTGGCCATCTACCAGACATGGCCCGGCGATTGAAAGATGATTTCGAAATGTCGGAGCGAAAGACGACTTGGTTGGATGCATGGGACCTGACACGCAACTGATCTGACGCGTTCTGCCAAGGTGATCCACATCAAGCTGCTGGATTTGGATCGGCGAAGCGTGCTTCACCCGGTTTTTGTATTACCTCACGCGAAGTTGGTCCCACACTGGTGTTGGGCAGGTGCGGCGGACAAGTCTGAGTATTTTCTTGGCTGAGGGTTCGTTGGGGCAGTCACCTGAGACAATGATTTCACCGTCGAAAAGCGAGATTTGTACTCGCGCTGCCGGGAAGCCTGATTGAATAGAAAGCTCCAGAACCTCGACGGTACGTTGAAGCGAAGTTACTTTGTCGACTTTGAGTTTGCGGACTTCAATTTCAAAGCGTTTGACGATCGGTTTGTCAGCTGCTGGCGATTGAACAAGGACGTCAAGTTGAGTTGTCCCTTCCTTCATGCCAACCAAAAACAGTCGGGTTTGATGATGAACAACAGGCCGACAGATTTTTCTGTTGATGACGTGGAAATTAAGCATGACCCCATCTAATTCCAAAGCGTGCGTATCGTTCTGAGCGATGGAAATTGAAGACGAGATTGGTGGAGCCAATCGAATCAGTTTCGTAGTTGGTACGCGGCTTTGTGCGTCGAGTGCCAATGCAAGCTTCAGGTCCACCCGAGCCAGACTAGGGTGCGTGTGAATCGGTATTCGGTGAGGTAATGCTCTGGTTTGCGACGGAACGTCAGCTCTGAGTGGGGCGTTTGGTGGTTGAAGTGTCGATCCCATGATCGGGTCCCTGCGGCCAGCAGATTGGGTGGGTCGGGGCAGTCTTTTCATCGGTAGCAGGGGCATGTGCCGCGATGTGTTCAGAGCAGTTGATCCGGGACGAGGATGGTTAGCCACGGAGCGAGGGACGTTTCCTTGCCGCCAGCGTTGCAGTTGATAGGCCGGGTCATAGGCCTGAGCTGGTACCATGGCAAATAGAAGTGCGATCGCGCCCAAGCCCGAGTGTCGTGGCAGCCTCGGTATTCTGAGGCCAAGTTTTGGCGTCAATTATCTCGCTGAAAAAGCTTGGCTATGATTTCTAGGAGAGGAACCCGCCTGGACAGTGCTTTCCCGCGGTAAACAGATCGGCCACTTCGTATTCGGGGGAGGCGGAAATCAGAAGGCGATCCATCTGGTTCTATCTGTGTGGGCGTTGCAGCTGATCCAATCCGCATACTTTGACGTTTAACCAGCAACAGGGGCAGGTGGCGAGAATTTGCTCGACTTTTGGTCTGTAGTCCTGTTGAATTTGATTGGCGGTGCTAGCAAGTCTTGGGGAAGCGTCGCTGGCGGCACTTATTTGGAAATGCAGTAAAGCCTGAGCTGAGCGGTTGATCGCAAAGCAAGTGTTGTTGACGCAGCTGCGTGTCGAAGTTTTGGCCTCGCGCTGAGCGTTTAGAGGCAATCAGCCTGACGCTGGTTGGACGCGTAGCTGCAGCAGCGGGCGGATGGAATTTTTTGAGATGAAAAAGTCTGAGATAGCCAGTGAGAGTGGTTGGGAATCGAGATCAGCGGTAACCTGGACTAAGGCCCCCTTGGCCGATGGAAACAGCATTTGCTTGGCGTCACTGACTTGTCCAGCTAACGCAGGAACGACGAACCAGGTTCCCGTTCTGAGCGGGGCTAGGCAGGCTCGCTGCGAGAATGCGTGTTCCAGCTATCTGAGCTTATCGCCTGCACACTTATTCTGAACCCGATTCTTACAACTAAGTTGTCTAGCTGGTTGGGTCGACCGGGTGCTACCTGCCCCAGATCATAACTGAGCTTTTCAAGGCCGGACTTGTAGCCGTCGGCTAAGCTGACTGAGTTGTTTGCATCCCATCCAGCAGTGCAGCAGCTGCATCACTTTTATTGAGGACGTAGTAGTGAATTCCGGGTACCTGGTTTGACATCAGGTCGAGGGTCTGAGCACGTGCGTGTTCTACACCTATTTGGAATTGTTCCGCGGCGTCCTCGGTTGCGTTCATGAAGGAAGTCAGCTTTTCTGGAATGGCAGCTTTGCACATCCTTGCTATACGAGTCGCTTGTTTAAAATTCGTGACGGGTAAAATGCCTGGAACGATCGGTATCGTTATGCCCGCTGTGTTGCAGCGATCGCGGAAGCGAAAAAAGTTGGCATTGTCGTAGAAAAGTTGCGTGATGATGACGTCAGCACCCGCATCGACTTTTCGTTTCAGGTTATCCAGATCAGTTTGGGCATCGGGTGCTTCTTGGTGGACTTCTGGATAACCCGCCACGGCGATACCGAATTCGAATTGGTCGCGAATCAGCTCTACAAGTTCATTGGCGTATTGTAAGCCACCATCGACCGCCTCAAATTTCGCAGTTCCTTGCGGTGGATCGCCGCGTAATGCCACGATGTAATCGATTCCCCGCTGTTTCGCCTGACGCAAAAACGACTCCAACTCGGCGACCGTGGAGTTCACACAGGTCAAATGTGACGCGACTGGCAAGTCGGTCAGTTCGCGGACCTTCTGAAGCACGTCCAGCGTTGCTCCTTGAGTAGACCCTCCCGCGCCGTAGGTGCAGGTAAAGAACGCTGGATCGAACTGCTTGAGGCGTTTGACGTTATCGCACAGAGTCTTCAGTCCCGCTTCCGTTTTCGGCGGAAACAGTTCAAATGAAATGGCGCATCGCGACGTCGTAAAGTGTGACGCGAGACTCATGAGATTGCCCGTTAAAAATGGTGTTGGCTAAAAACTGCGAAAAACAGATAGAAACAAGGGTGCGTTAAGCGGCCGTCGCGGGGACGTTGACCATTCGGGAGACCGGTTTTCACGACCACCGGTTCACTGGAAATCACTCCCTTGCGATCGTTTTCATCCGAGATATTAGTCCGAAGACGGCCGTTTTGCACCGGGCCATCGTTCTGGCGATGCCTGACCATTGACCAAAACGCCTTTTCGATTCCAGCCCAAGTAGGCGGTTACGCTGGCTGGGCAGTACCTCAGGGTCAGCCCGCAACGTCGCCGGTTGCTGTGATTGGGTGAGGAACCATGCACCAACAGATCACTGTGAATCGAGATTTGTCCGGCTGTGAGTGAAGTTTGCTTGTGTTGGCCATATTGCTCGGGGTTCTTGACCGACTGGTTCAGTACGTTATCCGAATCGGCCGCGGATGCTTCAAAGTCGATCAGCCCATGTTGATGCGAGCCCGTATAAACTTCCATGCACCCGTTGTCCTCGTCGGCGTCGTCGATTGCNAGCCAGACGGTCAACGCCCTTGTTGGCGTCAGTGGCCAGTAACTACAGTCCTGGTGCCAATCGACACTCTTGTTGTCCATCGGCATCTTGCAGAAAAAGTGGCTTCCCCAACCAATCACATCCTCGCCCAGAAGATCTCGCACGTAAGAAACGAGTGTGGGGTGATTCAAAATGTCCCACACTCGACCATGCTTCAAGTGCGCGCTGCTGATCGAGTAGCTGTCCTGCCCGGCTGCTAGGGCCTCTTGAAGCAGAATGTCAAAATAAGACCGTATTTCATCGATTGATTGGCGATCGTACAGATCGAGCGGTCCCAAGTAGCCTTGACTGTTCCAGGTGTCGATTGATCCTGCCGGCAAGCCGGAGCATTTCGGGTTTTGCGTTGGAAAGAAACGAATTTCTCGGTCTACCGTGGCAATCGATGTTTGATCCGGAGTGATCTCAAAGTCAGTGGGTGGTTGCATGGGGCAGCAAAAAGGAGAGGTGGGAGTAATCGCGAGAAAACTGAGGCCCGGAGTAACCATGTAACGCTAGCAAAACACACATCCGGGCTTGCGTGAAAAACTCAATCTATCGTATTGCCGACATTTCAANAGTTTAGCAATCCGCTTTGCATTCTGGCAGTGTTGCAGAATGGAAACGGGACTGAGTCGTGAAACTTTTTCGCCATGAGACATCCTTGCGGTGGACGGGAGTAGCTGGGGAGTAGCTGGGGAGTAGCTGGGGAGTAGCTGGGGAGTAGCTGGAATGTCGAGTGCTGATCGTGAAAATGACTCGTCGTGTGACGTCGCGGTGACGCCAACGACAAAAGGGTCCAAAGCGGATGAACAACAGGCGGAATGGCGGTACGGTTTGGCTGAGGATGACACCAGCGCGCAACTCGAAATGCTCGTTGAGATTGGGCGATGTGAAAGAGTGTTCGGAGTATCCGAGCTGGTAACCAGACTTGCTGGCAGCCGCGACGATTCTGTGAGAGCTGCTGCCGCGCAAGCACTCGAAAGTTCATTGCAACCCAGTCCGTTGGAATTGCCAGCCTTGATCACATTATTGCGTGATGCTTCGGATGGCGAAATCAGCTATTGGGCAGCGACTTTGGTGGGTAGGCTTGGGAACAATGCTGTCGAAGCTGTACCGGCTTTGTGTGAATGCTTGACCTGTTCGTCTTTTCTCCCCGCGCGGGAAAGAGCCGTTTGGGCGTTGAAGAAAATTGGGCCAGACGCATGCGACTCGATCTCTGTGCTTCATGCAGTGNGTAACTCCGCGCCGGCGAGGTTACAACAACTCTGTCGGGAAGCAATCAGCGAGATCGGGGCACGTGTCTGCTTGCGCCCCAAGCAGGTGGCATGATTGCGTCAGGATGGCTTTGTCGTCAGGGCAAGCTAGCTGTTGCTTGGACCGTTGTGCTCGAGGACAAGTTGGCAGGTAGGATGAGTAATTGCTTCAGTGAGCGTGTTTCGGATCGTTGTTTTCTACTGGCGTGAGAAGTGAAATGGTCAAGTTCTTGAAGCGTAAGCGGCGCTCCACTAAGGGAAAGAAAGAAAATGCGTCCACGGGTGGCAGAAATGATTCTGGGGGAGGGCAGGAATCGGGACGCAATGGGAACGCAAATGATGCTGCGCAGAAAACGAAAGCTGCACACCGCCCCGCAAAAGCACATATCCCGCTGACGCGTTACATTGGTCCACTGGTCAGTGTGGCTGGATTTGTGTTTGTACTTGGGATGGTGGTGACCGGGAGGGTGGACCTGTCGGCGATACATATCGGTAGTGGAACCAAGACAGCATCTGCAGCAAGTGTGCCGTCATCAATCCAGCCGGTAAGTTTGCCAGCACCGACCGAAAAGTCAACTGAAACGATGAGTCTTGCTACATTCAGTATTCAAGATTTTGATTCTGCGAAAGCTCAAGATGCTGGCATACTGTCGGTTTTGGCGAGTGTCATCTCTCGTGTTGACGTCGTGGCAATCCAGGGTGTTTCGAGAGATGGGGAAGCCATCAAGTTACTCATGGAAAAGCTGGCAGCAGGCGGTCAGTTCGGATCGCAAATCAGTCCACCCGTGGGGCGTGAGGGCAACATGCAATGCTTTGCGTTCATCTGGGATGAGGCAAGAATTCAGTTGACGCCAGGCAGTGTTTTTGTCGTTCAGGATCCGACCGACCGCATGCATTTTGAGCCGATGGTGGCATCTTTCGAGACTCGCTTTGGTGCTGTTGGAGGTCGTAGCCCGTTTCGTTTTNCCCTGATCAACGCGCACGCCAACCCGAGTGACGTCGCAGCTGGATCTTCGACGAACGAAATGAATGTTCTGGATGATGTCTTCCAGAGTGTGAGGCAGTATGGTTATCAGAAAAACGGTGAGGAGGATTGCATTCTGCTGGGGAACCTGGGCGTGAATACCGCCGGATTAAGTGAGTTGGGTAAGGTTCCTAATGTGATCTCGGTAGGGGGAGATTGCCTGACAGATACGTTGCAGACTCGGACGCTCGATCACATCCTTATCGATCAAACGACGACGCGTGAATATACGGGGCGGTTTGGGTTAGTTGATTTGCAGCGGCAATTTGGACTCACGCAGAAACAAGCTTTGATGGTCAGTGATCATCTGATGCTGTGGGCGGAGTTCAGTGTTTACGAGGTGCCGGTCTATAATGGCGTTGCCGCGGGGGTCCGCACGCGAGGGCGTTATTGAATGCTACAGGAAGCCGCCACTGAGCGAGGGAAGGTTGCATTCTGGAGCTGCCCTTGCTGCTGGCAGACGTCGGGGCCGCTGCAGCCAGCAACTTGTTTGCTGCTTACCGATTGGTTGACACGGTTTAACGACGCAGACGCGAGCTTGGATGCGTGCCCATGAGAACCCGTAGAAGGCTGATCGATAGAACGCCGGTCTGCCGGGGCATGAAGGCCTTTGACTCCGGGCGGGCGGTCAGGCAGCTTTTCGCTGCTCGGCTTTCGCAAGTCGTGCTGCAACCCGTGGTGGTGGGGTTCGCCAGCGACGGTGCAACCACCAATACTGCTCAACCGACTGATTGATGTCTCTGGCCAACCCTTCGTTGTACCACCGTGTCAGGGTGGTAATTGACTCGCAGTGACCTTCGGGATCATTTTCGGGGTCTGCGATACCTGAGCATGACATCTCGAAACGCATGGGGTGTCCCGTGATTCTGGTCGTTGAACCGATCATCATGGGTGCATTGGAACTGAGGGCAAACAGTGAAAGTGCCTTATGGCAGGATGCAGGAACCCCGAGGAAATTGACCCAGCATCCCTTAGGCCCTGCGTGTTGGTCAGCTAGCAGAGTCAGGATTCCACCCTTTTTAAGGTGGGCATCGACGGCAGGGGCACAGCCCTCTTTGTCAACCATGTGTTGGCCTTTGGCACCGCGGAAGCGTTGCACCCAGCGGTGCAGGAACGGGTTGTCAAGTTTTCTGGCAATCGTGAGCGTGCTGAAGCCCATGAGTCCGGTCAGGTAGCCACCGACCTCAAAATTACCAAAGTGTCCGGTAACCGTCACTTTGGGGCGTCGACTCAGGAGGTGCTGAAGCGTTTGGCGGTTCTCACGAAAGACAATGTATTGGCTCCAGTTGGTCAGGTGCAGGCGGCGTTGCGCCCAGGCGATTTCACAGACCATCAGCAGTAAATGGTGCCACATTGCAAACGCTAAGCGTTCTCGGTCCCGCTCGCTCGCGTCCGGGAAGATCTGGTCGAGATTGTTCTTTGTGATGTCTTGGCGGATTTTGAAGGGGCCTGTCGCAAGCCAAGCAAGCCCATGGCACAGCCTGTCACCCATGTCACTGGGTAGCGTTTGCAGGACAGAAATCAGGACGCGCACCGTGGCGTAGAGCACAAAATCGATGCCGAGCGTCATGGGACGCTGGAAGTGTTGCCAGAGGTTTGTTGTCGTCACAGCCTTCCTTACGTTGGCGTCCTTGCATTCTGTCAACGAATCAGCCGCAATTGTCGTCAATTTGGGGATTTGAAATCCAGACGAATTCTCACGGCTTGTTAGATTTGCCGTGACAGTACACGATTGGCGTCGAAAGGCTCTGTTTGGGAGTCGATTTTTCTGTTCAGGAAGCGGTTTTGTTGCCATGAATGAAGCTTGTGCTGTGATATTGGCTGCGGGGAAGGGGACGCGTATGAAGAGCGATCTTCCCAAAGTGCTATGTCCCGTGGTGGGGCGGCCGATGATTCACTTCGTGCTCGACGCGTTGGAAAAAGCTGGGATCCGTCGACATATCGTTGTGGTAGGACATGAATCAGAGTTGGTTGAGGCGGAATTGAAATCGCGTGGGGCAGACACCCAATTCGTGCTGCAAAGTCCGCAATTGGGCACAGGACATGCTGTTCAGATGTGTCGGGACGCCCTGGTTGAGCAGCATGGGCCGACGATCGTCGTTGCCGGTGATTCTCCGCTGATCCAAGCCTCCAGTCTCCAGGAGCTACGGCAGCATTTCGAGCAGACACAGCCCGCCTTGCTGCTAGGAACACTCGAAAAAGAGGACCCCACAGGTTTGGGCCGCATCGTCCGTGATAAAAATGGCGAATTCACCGGGATTGTTGAGCACAAGGACGCAACTCCCGAACAGTTGGCGATTCGGGAGGTGAATATGAGTACCTATCTGTTCCAAACGCAAGATTTGTTGCAGGTTTTGGAACAACTGAGCGACGATAACGCGCAGTCTGAGTACTATTTAACGGATTGTGCGACGCTGCTCCGTGAAGCTGGGCGGCCGGTGGCTGCAGTGCCTGTTCTCAAGGAGTGTGAATCACTGTCGATCAACAATGTCGACGAATTACAGCAAGTCGACGAGAAAATGAGGGCGATGGGTTATGCGTGAACTGAAAATCTTCAGCGGTCGTGGCAACTACGAGTTGTCCACGAAAATCTGCAAACATCTCCACCTTGAGCCCGCTGCAATCACCCTCGGGAAGTTTCCTGACGGTGAGAACTTCTGCAAATTAGACGAGGACGTTCGTGGTCGTGATGTGTTTCTTGTTCAGCCCACAGCGCCTCCGGTCAATGACAACCTGATGGAGTTGTTGATCATGATTGACTGCTGTAAGAGGGCCAGTGCAGAGCGGATCACGGCTGTCATTCCTTACTATGGGTATGCTCGTCAAGACCGCAAGGATGAGGGGCGTGTCCCGATTACTGCCAAACTTGCGGCGAACCTGGTCACGCGGGCAGGGGCTGATCGCGTTTTGACGATGGATTTGCACGCGGCACAGATCCAAGGTTTCTTTGATGTACCCGTGGATCATCTGTATGCCGCGCCAGTACTTAACGAACACTTCAGCGATTTGGGGATGGAAGGTGATGAAATCGTTGTCGTTAGTCCGGACGAAGGTAGCATCAAACGAGCTCTCGGTCACAGCAAGCGGCTTGGTGGCACGCTGGCAATCGTGGACAAAAGACGCACGAGTGCTTTGGAAGTACGCCAAAGCACCATCATCGGCGGGCCTGTTGACGGAAAGATTGCCTTGCTGTTTGACGATATGATTAGCACGGCAGGGTCCATCTGCGGTGCAGCGCGTCTGGTCCATGAAGCCGGGGCGCGAGAAATTCATATCGCTGCTACGCACGGGGTGATGTGTGGGCCGGCAATCGAAAAATTGCGTGAAGCACCTATCGACTCGATCGTGGTGACCGATTCCATTCCGATCCCTAAAGAGAAGCAATTGCCCAATCTGGTTGAACTGACGGTCGCGCCCTTGTTGGCCGAAGCAATTAAGAGGATCCATCACGACCAATCAATCAGTGAGCTGTTTCGCGAGCGTTGAGCTGCATGCTGGCGGGACTTCTGGGGCTGGAGGCATTTGAACTCAAGTTGCCGACTTAACGACTTTGTGCACAGGACGGGTTGCTGTTGGGAAACACAAGTGACTGCCTTCATGAAAGGCCCGTTTTGATCCCGCGTGAGAGGTGAGGCATGGCGAGAACGACGCGATTTGGTGTCATTGGTGGCGGCGCGCTTGGTGGGTTCTACGGCTGCCTGTTGGCAAAGGCTGGATTCGAAGTTCACTTTCTGCTGCGCAGCGATGCTGAACATGTTCGTTGCAATGGATGGAAGGTCGAGACGCCATTGGGCGATTTCGAAATCAGGGACGTTAACGTTCACACATCGGCTGAGGCGATGCCCCCGTGTGATGTCACAGTCGTTGCGTTGAAAACCACACAGAACGGAATGTTGCCAAAACTGCTACCAACACCGACATCCCAAGGTGGGGTTGTTCTTGTGTTGCAGAATGGATTGGATGTGGAGCACGACGCTGCGGCCATCGTAGGGTCCGAGCGTGTGATGGGTGGTTGTTGTTTCCTATGCAGCAATAAAGTCGGGGCCGGCCACATCCGGCATCTTGATCATGGGCGGATTTTGTTTGGCGACTACAGTCCCAAAGAGAAGTCAATTTCAGAGCACGCCAGAGCGATCTGTGATGACTTGTTGTACGCAGGGATTGAGGCGAAATCTGTTGATGATCTGGCTGCAGCCAGATGGAAAAAATTGATGTGGAATATTCCCTTCAATGGGCTTTCTGTTGTGCTCAATGCTTCGACGCAGGAACTGATGGAGAGCCCGGATTCGTGTGCCTTGGCGAGGTGTCTGATGGAAGAGGTGCACCAAGCTGCCAACACTTGCGGTGCGGTAATCAGCGAAGAGCTGATTCAGAAGACACTGGACGTCACGCGTGACATGGTTTCCTATGACAGCAGCATGCGACTGGATTACATCAACCAGAGACCCATGGAGATCGAAGCGATCTTGGGAAGCCCGATTCGCCACGCGAGAGCTCGCGGGTGTGACATGCCACGCGTGGAAATGTTGTATCGCCAGCTATTGTTTTTGGATCGCCATTCGAAGCGGTTGCAGCTTGGTGAACGAGGGTGACTTATCAAACAGGATTGATGGCTGTCCAAGAATTTCACTTGCTGCCGTGCAACAGTTCATCAAAATTCAGTTCCAACTGGGTGTCCTGATCATCACCGCCGAGTTCACGAAACAACAGGCTGGGTTGGATGTCACGGCTGTTTTGGTACTTGTCGCTGCAATAGGAATCAGCTGCCCCCTGCAACGACAGATAGTAAATCTGACAAATCTGCATGTTGGGGTAGATGCGAACGGGCTGAACGCAGTGCATTTCCAAGGTCCATGTTCCACAGTAGCCAACGTCGCCAACGCTGCCCCCTGGATTGATGAACAAACCCAAGCGTCCCAGTGAACTGCGGCCCTGAATCATGGGGACAAAGCCGCGCGTTTCGGTGTACTCAACGGTTCGTCCGAGATACAGCATGTTTGGCTGTAAGGTGAGGCCTTCGGCCGGAATCTCAAGCCGGCGATAACGGTTGGGAGATGCCGCATCCAGCACGACTTCTTCGTACATGAGCAGCTCATCATGGAGCGCGAGGTTATAGCTGTTGGGATTGAGCCGCTCATTGGAGAAAGGCTCGATGTGCAAGTCGCTGTCCTTGCGTCTCAGTATCTCTTGACCCGAAAGCAGCATGATCAGTTTTGGTCCGTTGCGGGTAAATTCGGGATGAGTCGTCAATCGATCCCTGACGAATATACCGTCTGGTCCGATCAAGGGTGGGGTTCGACCCCTGCAAGTGCCGATTGTCACGCACGAATGCCGGCTCGTCAATCATTTCCCCTCGCACCAAAGGAAGTTGGTCGCGTATATTAAGGTATCAGACAAACGGAGCGGTATTTTCGCTATTTTTTGTCACGGAAGGTTCTTCCGTCGCTCGAATCTAAGTCAACGAACAAGGAATACCACGCGATGTCGCACATCGATCAGAGCAACCCCTATGCGGTTAATATTGAAAACGCCGTCGTTCATGCACCTGAAAGTGAGCGGGCAGCGTTCATTCGACGTACCTACACGCACCTGACAGGTGCCATTTTAGCCTTGATTGGGTTGGAATTCGTTTTATTCAACGTGGTGCCGCAAGCAACGATTCAAGGCATGGTTGCCAACATGATTGGCGTTTACAGCTGGTTATTCGTGCTGTTCGGTTTTACGGCAGTGAGTTGGGTCGCACGGAGCTGGGCCAACAGTGGGTCGCCGACGCCACTGCAATACGCCGGCTTGGCTCTCTATGTGGGAGCTTGGGGAATCATGCTGTTGCCGATTCTGCATATCTGTATCAATGTTCTGCAAGATCCCAGCCTTCCAGCCACGGCTGGGATTATCACTGGGGTCGCCTTTCTGGGCCTGACTGCCGTTGCGTTCATCACTCGTGCGGACCTCAGTAACTGGGGCCGTTACCTGATGATTGCAGGTTTCGTTGCCATGGGCGTCATCGTGGCAGGGATTCTTTTTGGGTTTTCACTCGGACTTTGGTTCGCTGGGTTAATGGTAGCACTCATGTGTGGCTACATTCTCTATGACACATCGAATGTGATTCATCACTTTGGTGTAGATCAACACGTGGCGGCGTCCTTGGTGCTTTTTGCAGACGTCGTGATGTTGTTCTATTACGTGCTGCAGTTCGTAATGAATCTGAATCGAGACTGAGAATATTGGTTTAGCTCTCGCCATTGTCAGTCTTCATGGGGGAGGGATCGTTGCGTCCATTTCGCCTCCACACCGGGTGGTGTTAGCTGATTTCTGAGCGACAGGTGGCGGTGAGGCCTTTTTGCTCCGGAACGGGAATTGTTTCCGGAAAACTGTTTTGATTGACAACGCCGCTAAACTAGGGTGGTCGGGCAACAAGCCGACTTGCCTGTCGGCTTGTTCATCCCTCCTCGCAGATTGATGCGGTTCCATGACGGGAGGGATTTCGAGTGGCTTCGCGGCTAACCTGGCCGTGCGGCGTTCACCGACAAACGACGTGGCTGTAGGTATTGCAAATAGTTGACTGAACGCAGGGGACACCCCATGGATGAGATGGATGCTGTCACACGATTGCCAGACGATTTTGACGGGCGGGTGAGATTGTTTCCGTTGCCCGAGTTGGTGCTTTTTCCACATGCGATGCAGCCTCTCCACATCTTCGAGCCTCGGTACTGTGAGATGCTTGGTGAGGCAATGGCTGGCGATCATTTGATCGCCATGTCAACACTGACGGGCGGGAATATGGCGGGAATAGGGGCGGAGCCTGGGATTGCTAATACCGTTTGTCTAGGAAGGATCATTTCCCACGCGGAGGTGGAAGAAGGCCGGCACAACGTGTTGCTGATGGGCGTGCGTCGAGCGCGAATCGTCAACGAATTGGATGCAGGCCGACCGTTCCGGATGGCGATGGTTGAGGTCTTGGACGACATTTATCCGCCCACGGGAGCGACGGACCGCGGGCAACTGAAAAGTGACTTACTCGAAGCGTTCGGCGAGGTGATTCCGGTAAGTGTTAATTCCCAGCAAAATCTGCACGATCTGATGGCAGGGCAAATGGGGTTGGGACCGATCACCGACATCATTTCCTATACACTCCCCTTCACAATAGAAGCGAAGCTGAAACTGCTTGGCGACTCGGACGTGGATTCACGGGCAGCGAAGTTGGTTCGGTTATTAAAAAGTGGCAGCGTCGATTTGCAGGCAGACGCCGCTTTCGAGGCTTCCGACGTCGGAAAGAAAAATCAACAGTTTCCACCGCCCTTTAGCTTGAACTAACTCATGGAAATACTCGATACCGTATCACGCGTTGTTCACATCAGTACCGCGATTGTGTTGGTTGGCGGGAGTGTGTTTACACTCCTGGTATTGATGCCCGCGGCCAAACAGTTACCCGACGAACCACACGGGCAACTGGCCGAAGCGATCACGGGCCGTTGGAAGCGATTTGTTCACATCGGCGTGTCGCTGTTCATCATCAGCGGCGTCTACAACTATGTGCGGGCGTTACCCAATCATCAGGGAGATGCGTTGTATCACGCCTTGTTAGGGGTGAAGATGCTACTCGCGCTCGGCGTATTCTTTTTGGCTGCGGCCTTGGTGGGACGCAGTACCAAGCTAGAATTCATTCGTCGGAATCGTTGCACCTGGCTTACAGTGCTGGTGTTTCTTGCGGCTGTGATCGTCGCGATTTCGGGTTATGTGAAAGTCCGCGGGATACCGACTCCTGGACCAACCGCAGGCCAAAATGGCACTATTGAGGGACTCTCATCGCCGACGGACAGTGACAGTGAACGCCGTTGGGCCTCTGCGGCATGGTCAAGCAGGCAACTCACTGCCCGTGTTGAAGGTGTCAGTGGTGCCGGGCAGGAAAGCTGCCATGCATGAAGGCATTGGAATCGTCGTGAGTTTGACGTGAAGCATCGGCGGCGAAACCCTTCTGGTTGGACCTAGTTACCAAGTCCGGGTACAAGGGGGGGCGGCACCTGCGGCGGCACGATGGGCGGGGATGCCTCGAGGATCGCGTTAATCATTTTTTCGGCGGTGGCTCGCTGCTCCGGGGCATCCTCTAGAAATCCGATCTCGGACGGTAAAAAACCGTAGCGTGGGTCTCTTTGGACGCCGATGAAGCCCACATCCTCCAGATCAACACCATAAATGCAGGCGATGGCTGCAATTGCTAAATCACTCACTTGGTTGGTTTTCGTACCTAGAGTCGTGAGTTTAGGGCGACTGACGGGGCGTTGGTCAGTCAACAGGCTGGTTATCGCTACCACGTCGCTACGTTTTCCGAACTTTGCTAGAGCTTGCAAGCAGGAAGCGAGGACGGCTGGGCTTGCATTCTTTTCATTGAGAATCGTGTCCTTGGCGAGAAATTGGCATTGAGGCATATCCCAATCCATGCCGTAGAAAAGAACATCATCACGATTCTCCAAACTGGTCTGTAAGATCCATCTGCCAAGTAAAAAACGGAAACTCTGGGATAGCTGTCCATCTTTGCGGAGGGTGGTCGCGGTGTTGGATTGCAATATTCTGATGACGATCTCTTCGGACTCCTTGAGCATCGAGAAGTCTCGGTAATCGAGTGGGAGTAGTAAGGCGAATGCGTCTGCCCTCGTCGGCATTTTTTTGAAACGCTGCTTCTGAATGGCCTCGATAACACTCGCGAGAGCAATGTTGCGATCACGATTTGTTCTTCCCCGCTGTAGGGAGGGCGGCAGAGTGGGGTGGCTCCGCAATATCTCTACGAACAAACCGCGGGTGGCGATCGTATCGGTTCCCAGAACCTGACGTGTCTCAGGCCAACCCTCGAGATCGACGGGCTTCATCGCCATGAAGTCTTCTATCTGAAGCTCAATCTGTCCATCAATCAACTGCTTAATCAGTTCAGTAATGCGGATTTGGGCTTCTGCTTCAGAGGTCAAGTCCCGCTGCTTTCTCAAGCTGGGTAATGCCGGAACGCCGATCTGTAGAAGCTCCGTTGCGGCACTTTCACGTTGCGAAAATTTTGGGGCGCCGAGATCTTCAATCAGGGAGTCAATCTGGTCCTGCTGTTCAGGTGTCAACGCTGGCGAAACCGCACCTGAAATTTGGGGCGGAGTGACTTTATCTGGTGTATGTTGGTTGCTGTTTTCGGCCTCTTTCTGACCCGAGCTATTGCCGATCACCTCTTGTCCGTTTGCCGTCTGGAAACTGAATGTCGCTGGTCTGCCCGCCGCATCCAGAAATCCCGCCGCATCCAGAAATGCTGCGTAGCCGTGAAAACTGAGCCAAATGCACACCAACAGGCGGCTGCCGCTAAAGTAAGAAGGTTTCTTTGTTCGCTGCTTTTCCGTGGTTTGAAGGTTGACCATGAATCAATGTTCGGGGAAGACGGGGGATGACGCAGGTGGCTGGGACGAACGCGTTACAGCTGATCCATTCGTTAGATTTCGCAAAACTTCTCGGTTATTCTACGGAACTGGGGCGGTAAACGTCTGACTTGGAGAATTGTAGCGGACGGCGAAGGCGGAACGATTAAACACGTGGGGCCTATCTTCACCCCACAGCCCCTCCAAGGAAAGCCCGAAAACGGTTGTCGTTTTCATGTTTGGTGGGTAACATTTGTGATATGACGCAAGTGGAACTTCTCCACCAGTGACGCGTCCCTTTTAGGGATTTGCGGCCGATTGCAGCCTTTACCTGCTAAAGAGCCATGCCAACAAATATGTCGATTGATTCTGACGCGAACAATTTAACTGGTGACGAGAACAGGGAGGGTGATAAAGACTCGCCGAGCCAGGATTCTGCACCCAATGCCAGTTCGGCCAATGCCAGTTCGGCCAATGCCAGTTCGGTCAGTGCCAGTTCGGCCAATGCCAGTTCGGCCAATGCCAGTTCGGCCAATGCCAGTTCGGCCAATGCCAGTTCGGTCAGTGCCACTTCGGCCAATGCCACGTCGGCCTACGATGAGGGTGAGACCCAACTGCAGATGACAGAACGCTTGCGAGGCACCGGGTTCTCAACCCAGAGTGTGCACGCAGGTGAGAAGCGGCAGAAAGCTGAAGGGTCCATTTCTGCACCGATCTTCACCGCTTCCACCTTTACCTTTGATTCCACCGATTCGCTCATGCGATTCGTGGATGGAAAGGAAGATCGCGATGAGTATGGACGGTATGGTACGCCGAATGAACGCACCTGTGAAGCAAAGCTTGCCGCATTAGAGGGTGCGGAAGAGGCGATCATTTACAGCTCAGGAATGGCAGCAATTGTCGGGTTGCTCATGAGCCGTTTGAACTCAGGTGATGAGATTGTATTTTTCGATCAATGCTACCACCGAAGTCGTGAATTCTGCTCAAAGCACCTCTCACGGTTTGGTGTTGTCACACGGCAGGTTCCGACGGGAGATTTCGATGCCATGGAGGCAGCGATCAATGCGAACACAAAGATGCTCGTCAGTGAATCACCAACCAACCCGCACCTCACGGCTGTTGACCTCGAAAAATTTGTGGCACTGGGTAAGTCGAGCGAAGTCGAGACTTTGATCGATGCGACGCTGGCCACTCCGTTTAACCTGCGGCCGATCGACTACGGTGTTGATTTTGTTTTGCACTCGGCGACAAAATATCTGGGCGGCCATAACGATTTGCTCGCGGGCGTTATTTGCGGACGGAGCGACGCGTTGGAGCCTGTTCGTTCACTGCGAGGAATTCTTGGAAGTGTCAATTCTGCTCACAATATGTATTTGTTGGAACGTGGATTAAAGACGTTCGAGTTGCGGATGCAGCGACACAACGAGAATGGCCAGCGGGTCGCTGAGTTTCTTGAGCGGCATCCGCGTGTTGAACGGGTCTACTATCCCGGGTTGAAGTCGCATCAAACCCATGAGATTGCTGCGGCCCAGATGGCTGGTTTTGGTGGGTTGATTACCTTTCTGGTCAAAGATGCGGACTGGAAGGAAACTTCTCGTATCGTTGATGCTGCGAAGATACCTCGGATAGCTCCAAGCTTAGGTGGCGTGGAATCGTTGATTGAACAACCGCTTGTCATGAGCTACTACCACTGCACGCCGCAAGAACGCGAGAGTTTTGGGATCGACGACAACATGATTCGCATGTCCTGTGGCATCGAGAATGCAGACGATTTGATCGCTGATCTGGAACAGGCGCTGAATGCATCCTAGCCAACGCCTCGAGTGAATGGAAACGGTTGACGGCGATTACCGCGGTCGAGCATCACCCCCTGTTGGAAGAAGTGAGTTGTATCGGCCTGAAAGTTTTTGTCTCGTGCAGGCAGAGTCATCTTGCGGGCAGTGTCATCGAAGCGAGTGCCGAGCGGATGGATACTGCCCCATGCTCTTGTAAGCTGCGGTTTTGGGAATTCTCCTCAGGCGAGGCGCGGTGGATGGTAACGGGTTTGGATGTTGACTGGTGGGGCGATCTCTTGCGAAGCGATGGACTCCATCAAGGTGGTCAGGGACAATTGTTGAGCCAGTTTTCCGGTGGCTTCGTCAGATCGTGGATCGCTGGCGTTTGGTTGTAATTCTGTGAGCTATTAAGTTTTCTTGCGAAAGTAGATGTGATGAGTGAACACAGTGAAGAGTCCAAGATGAAGCCTGATGATAGTTTTCGCACTCGTGCTATACACGTTGGCAACGAGGTGGATCCTGCTACGGGTGCGGTCATTCCACCTGTTCATTTCGCCAGCACATTCCAGCAGCCGGCCGCGGGTGAGTGGGGGAAATTTGACTATTCGCGTAGCGGAAACCCGACACGCAGCCAAATGCAAACCACGCTCGCTTCTCTGGAGGGCGGCGTGGGAGCCTTGGCCTTTTCTTCCGGGATGGCCGCCATTCACTGTGTAACCATGATGCTGAAAACTGGCGACCACGTTGTCGCTGGGTGCGACCTTTATGGGGGGGCCTACCGACTTTTGCACAAGGTTTGCAATCGTTCTGGCGTCGATGTCACGCTGGTCGATATGACTGATGCGGCAGCAGTCGCAGGTGCCATCAATGAAAATACGAAACTGGTCTGGGCAGAGACGATTGGGAATCCTCGTATGAGCATTCCGAACTTGCGTGAGCTTGCGGATGTGGCGCACGCAAACGGAGCTCGGATCGGTGTGGATAACACGTTCGGGACGCCAGTATTGATTCGTCCGCTCGAGCATGGCATTGATATCGTCATGCACTCCGCCACGAAGTACTTGGGAGGGCATAGTGATTGCCTAGGGGGAACGCTTGCAGTATCGGACCAAAGTTTGTTGGACGAACTTTATTTCCTTCAAAATGCGACGGGGGCAGTGCTGGACCCGCTGACCTGTTTTTTGGTTTCACGCGGTATGAAAACTTTGGATCTGAGGGTTCGTGCACAGAGTGAGACCGCTTTAAGTTTGGCTAGGTGGTTGGAAGCTCACCCCAGGGTATCGAATGTTCTTTACCCAGGTCTCGAAACCCACCCGCAGCACCAGTTGGCAACCGACTGTTTTGAGGGCGGTTACGGGGCAATGCTTACATTTGAATTGGACGACACGATTGAACGTACTGCTGCGGCTTGCGGTGCCACGCGTTTGTTTCGACTTGCCGTCAGCCTCGGTGCCGTGGAGTCGTTGATTGAGCAGCCTGCCACCATGTCGCATGCCAGTTACGACCCTGTTGATCGAGCGAGGTTTGGAATCACCGACGGATTGATTCGACTTTCGGTTGGCTTAGAGTCATTTGAAGATTTGCAGGCTGATTTAGAACAGGCGATCGGATAAAATCTGGCAATCGATTTTGTGTTCGAAGCAGCGGTGAGCTTCAGGTATCACCAGTCGAGTTCGTTGTTGGTCGGTTCGTTCGTGAGTTTGTTCCTATTGGCGAACGTGTTCGGTGGGAGGATGACGACTTGCGTCCACGCAAATACATTCTTTCCCGTTGCGTAGAAATATCTTGCGATTGGCGAAAGCTGGAGCAGCCCAGACGACTTTGCGACCAAACGCAACGTCCGTCGGAGCGAGGACATGGGTTCGGTCGAGTTCCTGGTATCCCCCTCGGTCCATTTTTGCGATGACGAGGTCCCCCTGTTCTGTAAACAGCCAATATCGGTCTTCTTGCTTCACGATAAAAGCGGTTCCTGTTCTCAGTGGTCTGTCTGACTGCAAGGGCTTCAGGCTGCTCCAGATGCGGACGCCTGTTTTGAAGTCGACCCCAAGGAGTGTGCCATCCTGATGGAAGCCATACAGCATGCCATCGCTCGCAATCGGTTGGACGTTCACCGGTGAGATTGCAGCATCAGGAATGTCCTGCCAAAGAACTGTTGCCTCTGGTTTGTCGTCAGATAATTTCATCAGCAAATTCTTTTTTGTGTAGCCAGCTGCATACAGTAGACTCCCTGACTTGATGGGCGACATGATGACCGAACCGTTCGTGGCTTGGTACGCAACTGTCCAGTATTCCTCTCCAGTCGTGGGATCCAGTGAACTCACCCCATCGGGGTGAAGGATGATCAGTTGCGGGGTGCTGAAAGTGTTGAGTAGCACAGGTGGGGAGTATCCCTGACTGCTCGATGTGAGTGCCCTCCAGGTTTCCTCTCCCGTGTATTTATTCAACGCCACGACAAGACTGCCCGTGCCACCTGCGATGCAGATCAGGTTGTCACCGACGATTAAAGGGTGCCCGGCATAGCCCCAAATGGCTGGTTTGGTCGAATAGTCGCGAGGCAAATTTCGCGACCAAGTTAGCTCGCCTGTGGCTGTATCAAGGCATTGTAGATCGCCCTGAGCACCAAGAGTGTAAACGCGACCGTTGTCAACGTTAGGCGTGCAACGTGGGCCAGCGGGATAAGAAATGGAGTAGGTTACCGGATAAGAGTGTTCCCACAATAGTTTGCCGTTCGCCTCATCCAAGCACAGCGTCCGCTCTCTTCCGTGGGAATTTTTGCGTTGATTGATGGGGACGCCGGGCTGCAATTCCGGTTCAAAGTCGGTGAGATAGACGCGACCCTGTGCAACGGCCGGGCCGGAATAGCCGCCGCTTACTGGATATCGCCACAAAATCTTTGCACCGTCTTCTGCAAAAGATTCAATCAGGTTGGTCTCCCGCCAGATGTTATCGCGTTGCCCACCCATCCACTGAGGCCAGTCTTCTCCCATGGCAACGCAACTGACGGCTATGGAAAAGTACACTGCACTGATGATCAGCGGCGTTGTGAGCTTTGGTAGGCGGAATCGTCTGTTGGTCATTGCGATACTTGAGTAGACGGGGTTTCCGATGTTGAAGGAGTTGGGGTGAGCCTGACCGTATGTTTTAGCAGGTTGACGCTGGAGCATCGTGGATTTCTCATCCCCGTAGTGCTGCCACCGTGTGATTTTTCTTCGGTCCGCATACAATGCGGGCGTACAGAGACAGGACGGCAATGACACGACTCTGAACGACAAGTCAAGCGGATTCGATGGTAGGCGAATTCACTGAAAAGCCCAGAAAGAGCAAGAAAGAAGAGGAACACCGATGTTGAAGCGTGTGATGGTAGGCGTGATGGTTCGCTTCATTCGCGTTTACCAAGTCTACATCAGTCCCTTGAAGTGGCCGTGTTGCCGATTTACGCCAACTTGTAGCCAGTACGGTATCGAGGCGATTCGCAAATATGGTCCTGTTGGGGGAGCTTTGCGAACGGCTTGGCGGATTCTAAGGTGTAATCCATGGTGCAAAGGTGGACATGACCCTCCCTGAGGCGAGTGTGAGTCAGAGCTGGGTATCTCAGTCTCGTTGGATCACTTCATGGTTCGCGCGTGTTCCCATCGATCGCCATAATTCCAAGTCAATGGAGTCGGTAATGCTATCCACCGAGCCATCAAGAAAAGTGACGTGAACCATCCCGAGGTGATGACTCCGAGCATTGATCGAAGCGTAGGTTGGATTACCGGCGATTCCGTTCTTTCCCTCTTGCCACGAGTTGAAATCGATGTCGTAGACATTGCCGTCTGTGTGTGTATACAAGGTTGCAGTGTTCGGGGGTAATGTGGTGGTGATGCCAGTGTGATGGACACGACCATCGGGCCACTCTGTATGACCCGTGTTCTTGAATTGAGAAGCCAATTCGGCGTTTGCAACCACTTGTTCAGGCGTTTCTGGGCAAGCTGTGTTTTCGGGCCCACCATTTCGCAGGTACGGTGTCCAAGCCTTCACTTCAGCTGCCAGCAGGGTGCTGCTTGTGCCGTCAAGGCAGTCTCTGTAGCGAAGGAAAGAGTTGGGGAAGAACATCCCATCACCACCGCGGTTGGTGCCCGGGTCGTAAACGTACCATGTTCCAAAGTTGAATCCGTAGTTGGTGGGGTACAACAAGGGACGCCCCTTGCCTGGGTTGCGGACTTGGTCGCTACCGGGGTCCGTCGGGCACGCATAGACCTCCATCTTCACATTGTCGATTGCGAACTGATAATCCCACGCGATTGACAGATCAATTTTCTCGAAAAGGTTCCCTTGCTCATGGAAGGGAAGGATCCTGCCATGAACGCCCCATGATCCATTGTTAACCGTATTGCTGACGGCACGATCTACCACCGATGATGCGGGAAACTTCTTGTACGCGCTCTCGTAATTTTGGCAAGCCAACGCAATTTGTTTCAAATTGTTTTGGCACTGCATTCGTCGTGCGGCTTCGCGTGCTGCTTGGATCGCGGGTAGCAGCAAACCCACCATCAGGCCGATAATGGCAATTACCACCAGCAGTTCAACCAGAGTGAAACCATGCGGGCGTTTTGGGTGGGGGCGCTGTCTGTCGAGCATGAAACCAGATGACGGGTAGTAGGACACTTCTCATAGCTTGCACTACGCAACTGTCATGCCAACGGTTCCGGTCACGAATTGGCTGGGGTTTGTCTTGGGAAATCGCGAGAATACTCTGGAAAAGCCGGATATTCCACCAGTCGGTTGGATTTTTCACCATTGGAATGTCGGGCTCGTCTGGTTGCGATGTTACCCTATCCGTAGAGATGCGAGGGACAGGAAAGTTGTCTGCTGGTTACTGCAAACGTGGGGAATTGC
>NZHC01000141.1 GCA_002689655.1 Rhodopirellula sp.
AATTCCCCAAACCATGGCAACGATTTTGTTCCAAAACTGCACCTGATCGAGGATAGACGCTGCAGTTTGCCAGTTAGCTTTATGAGAAGGTTGGCAGCGGTTGAGATGGCCGTGAGATCACACTGCGTGAAGTGCCCGAAGCACCATCGTGGCGTTGTCGCCAGCGGTGAGTTGCCCACTGCTACGCTTTACAGGGTATGTCCGTTTTTGCCTGGAACTTTGCTACCTATGAGGTCACGCACGGTCGAGGCATTCTCAAGACGTGTCTTGATAGACAAGGGCTGGCGGCGTAGCCGACGAGGCTAATTAAAATATCCACAGTGGCTGGGATGACCGAAACCAAGCGAACGTGCCTGGGCCTGCAGTCTGACTTTTCCTGACGGACTTGTTGTCGGATGGAATTGAAGGATCCCATGCACACAGTCACTGGGAACGCCTTCTCGCGTTGCCGCAAATGTTCATGACTGTGCTGCGACACAGGGTCATCGACGCTCAACGGCTATCGCCTATTGCCGCTGACGACCGTTTGCGCTGACGAACTCTAAAAAGGTTCGATGTTCTCAGTAGAGGGATCTTACTCTGTTTCCGACTTGAGCGATGTGTCGGAAGTGTAGTCTTGACCCATCAGGCTTTTTAAAACTCCGCCCTGCCAATCACGCAGTTGTTTTGACAGACGCTTTGCGATGTCAGGGTGGGTTGGGGCGAGGTTGTTTTTCTCACTGGGGTCTTTGTTCAGATCGAACAGTTCAACTCCCATTCCCTTTTCGCCTTGGATGACCAGCTTGTAGTCATCTGTCAGGATTGCTCGTGCACCCTCAAAATCCTGTTCCCTGATTTCAGTGTGGTGGAAATTCTTGAAGTTGCGTGTCAAAAGTCCACCCATTTTTTTCACAAGCGGGGTCGTACCTTTCTGAAGCTCTGGAGCAATGTAAGGCCTTGCTGATTTTTCAGTTTCGTGATCCCGACGAAAATACCAGAACTTGATAGGTTCACCCCGGTCGTTCATTTTTCCATTCAAGAGTGGCATCAGGTTGATACCGTCCAAGGGGACGTCCGGTGTTGGTGCGTCAGCCAAGCGGCATAAGGTTGGAAGGATATCAGAGGTGACAGCATTCACGGACGAGACGCGTGGTTCGGGGATTCGCGCCGGCCACTCAATGACTGCCGGGACTCGAATCCCGTTTTCATAAAGCTGTCCCTTGTATCCGCGAAACCGGGATTCTCTCAAGCCGCTTGAGGGAATGCCATTGTCTC
Source organism: Rhodopirellula sp. (assembly GCA_002689655.1). Classification (GTDB taxonomy): domain Bacteria; phylum Planctomycetota; class Planctomycetia; order Pirellulales; family Pirellulaceae; genus Rubripirellula. The sequence goes on from NZHC01000141.1 coordinate 1,255, forward strand.
CACAATACCAGAGCAGGGTATTGTCTCTGAGTTCGAGTGTTTTGAGGGCATTGCGCAGTTTGCCGATTGATCGATCCATGGCCGTGATTTCGGCATAGCGCTCGATCAAAACGCCGCGCAAAGGTCGCTTGACTTTCTCTCCCGTCTGGTTGGAGGTCAGTCTGACCGTGACATCAGTGTATTTTTCTGGCAGATCCTGATAGAGGAGCAAGTCTGTTTCGATACCACTATAGGGTTCATGAGGTGAGCCAAACCAGATCACAGTAAGGAAGGGATCATGCGTCTCTTTTTTGTTTTTAACGTAGTTGATCGCTTCATCGACAAGAATCTCTGAACTCTCTCCGTAGAACTTTTGGGGTGGCCCACCATTGCGTGAAAGAAACGGATCCATCTCGAAGAAGTTGTCGTGCGAAAGCCATTCATCAAATCCCATCGCGCCAGGGTTTGTCGGCGATGATTTCTTGACTGGTCCAACGTGCCATTTCCCAAAATGTGCAGTGGCGTATCCGGCATCGCTTAGAAGATGAGCGACAGTGACCTCTTCGGGCCGAATGGAACGGCCGGGTGTAAACGTCCCGTACCGATTGGGGTGCCGGCCGGTTAGCACGTTTCCTCGCGTGGGAGAGCAGACTGGCTGCGCATAGAAATGGTCCAAACGCAGTCCAGATGCAGCCATCTCATCGAGATAGGGTGTTTTTACATAAGGATGCCCGTTGTAGCCGACTTCCTCCCAACCGTGATCGTCACCCATCAGAAGAATGATGTTCGGGCGACCCGCCTCCTCTCCGCTGATTGCAGTCCCGACCGGACATGTCAGAACGAACAGTGTAATAGCTGAGAGAATGCAACGTGTCTTCTCTTTGATCTGTGTCTTCATAGGAAAAACATGGGGACAGGCGAGGAAAGCGAGGTAGCGATAGTGTACTCAGTTACCATTCGGAAGTGGCTGGAAAGTCTTTATCCGCTTTTTTACAGCGACCTTGTCGCTTCGGCTTCTCCTGCCGTCACAATGGACCGGGTGCAGCTACCACTTTGGATCCCGGCTGACCAATTCATTTTCGGATTAGTAGGGGGTAATTGGAGTGACAGACGTGTGTGTAAAGCGTATCTTGAAATCCACAGCCGCCAATGAGTTTTCTCACAACGAACAAAATGGAATCACAATGCAGCTGGAAAGGTTAGTCTGTAATGCGTGTGGAGCTCCGCTTGAGGTTCCTGCTTCCGCAAAGTTCGTGACTTGCGGCCATTGCTCAGGCCAACTTCAGATTCGCAGGACAGAATCGGCGGTCTATACTGAAATTTTGGCAGATCTTGCCGAGAAGACTGAAGAGCTAAGTGAGCGGATTGATGATCTTGCGGCCAATAGCGAGCTGACTGCAATCGACAGTAATTGGCAGATGGAACGCGAAAGTCTCATGGTGCGTGACAAGCATGGTAACAGGCATGTGCCGACAAAGGGATCGTCAATAGCCGCTGGCGTCGCCGCTACCTTGTTTGGTTGCTTTTGGACGGTGATGGCAATCAGATGGACCTCGACGGCTCCGGCGGTTGGGGTGTTTAGCGTCACCAAAATCGTGTTCCCCGCCTTTGGAATTATCGTCATCGCCTTGGGCATCTACAATAGTATGACGAATATTACAAAGGCAGAGAAGTATAAACGGGCCGAGCGTCGCTACCGACAGCAACGGAGTGAGGCAGATCGCTCTTGATCTGATTCGCCAACTTCAGCCCCAAGCTGTTTCCTCAGATCTGAATGCTGTTTCAACAGCACCGAAGGGAAAAAACAGGTGTGAAATGAGCGGTGCAATCAATAGCAGGTGTCTGGATAAATAAAAGGTCACTGGCACCGGCTTTGCCGCTGGATGCTTATCCTCGAAAAACAGTCCCTGCCACCTTTTTGTTGCCAGATACCTTTTAATTTCCTGCTTTTGTTTACCACCCTCGAATAATGATCCTCGGTACCGTTTGTTTTCGGCCCTCTGTCATAAGCGTGAAACGGTTTGGCGAGTCTGGAGGGCTCCGAAAGGATACCCCAATGACGCGTCGGCCCCAACGCTCGATTACCTCCCATGGAACCCAATAAGGAGCGACAGAGACGATCTGTCCCAACCCAAACTGTGGTTATCAAGGTAGGCCGATGAAGCGTGCCAGAAGTAGCCTGCTGCTTGGCTTGATCCTATGTGCAATTTTTTTCTGATTCCGGGACTGCTGTATTTCATACTCATGTCCGGCTACAGGTACTATTGTCCTTATTGTGATATGCAAATCGCAGCTGACAATTAGGGAACTGCTTTGCCCTATGCGATTAGGCACTTGGATGTTGCTGTAAACACGATCTCGCGGTTCAACCCCTAACGGGCGGCGGTTGTATTCCTCGCGTGCTCGTTTTTCCTGAGGTGGTACAGGACACCGCGTTTGCGTTTTGGCTCGGTTTTCCCAAAGAGCGAAAAGGCGGAAAGTGGGAATAGAGAGCTGAGAGTGCTGATGTGAGCTAGCAGGTACCAAGAATATCCCATTCGTGATCGGCATGAATACTAACCAGCAAGGATTGAAATTCAGACGTCCTGATGACGATTCAATTCATGTAATTGCCGATCTGCATCGCCAGTCTGTTTTGACTTATACGCAAATCGGTTGGACGAGTCGTTCTGAGTGTCCTGTTGGTTTCGCAAAGAACAAATCGGACGCGGTGATTGGCAGGGGTGAACGCGATTTTGAACGGGCCAAGGCAGCGATTCAGAATTACGACATGCTTCGCCTTGGCTGGATGCAACCTGCTGGTGATCATGATCCGATTGTCGTTGGGTCGGTGGTCTCTACTCTTGCCCGAAAGTTGATGGTGTATTCTCTGAACGTGAACCGAGTTGTTTACGTTGATGATCAGATTTCGACTCGATTCGGGTTTGGGTTTGGCACGACTGCTCACCATCTGATCATTGGCGAAGAACGCTTCACGGTTTGTTTCGACGAGCAAACCGGTGATGTAAGTTATGAGATCTTTTCCTTTTCGCGTCCTGGGTTACTCCTTTTTCGTCTTGCATTCCCGTGGTTGCGTCACCTTCAGCGAAGTTTCTGTCGTGATTCGACTGACGCCATGTGTGTGGCATGTCAAGATGCCACCGCCATGAGGTAGCGTGAAATCTTCATGCTGGTTAAGTTTTGAGAAAGCGGAATTNAGTTGATNGCGATCGCAACGTCCNTGGTGTTGTTGACNTCAGTGTTGTTCGATAAAACGTTCAGGGCCACGAAGCGGGGGATTGCATTTGCTNTGCGGATGGTGAAGCAGATCGAAATAAGGCAGGTAACNGCGGANGACTTTGACACGCTTGCTGACGTTATNTTCGAAGCGGTCAGGTNNGGGCNCAGCGAGNATACCGAAGCACAGAGGCGAGCATGGGTGCCTCAACGTCGTCATGGTGAAGAGTGGGTTGACCGTCTTGCCTCTCAGGCGGTTTTTGCCGCTGTCGATTCGTCGGGGATNGTAGGCTTCATGAGTCTCACTGCTNATGGCTATATCGACTTTGCTTATGTACTTTCTCATACTCGAGGCACCGGCGTGTTTAGGCGACTCTATGAGACCATTGAACTTCTTGCGCAAAAGAATGGAGTGACTCGGCTTTGGGTTCATGCGAGTCTGATGGCGCAACCAGCTTTCGCTGCCATGGGTTTTAAGAACACGAAGCAACAGGTGGTTGGAATTGGCTCGCAATCTTTGGAACGTGCCGAAATGGTAAAACAAATCGATCACCGCGGCGGATCTGGTAGTGACTGATGAACTTGGCGCTTCTTGACGGTGACTGGTTTTCTCAGGAGCGGTTGTCGCTTATCTCGTGGGTGGTGTTGTGGTGTTGGTGGTCTTAAGTTTTGACTCTGATTGATCAAGTTTTCGAGTGTATGCTTCCGTCTCTAAGAATCGTAGTCGAAAGCAATGTCGATTTGATCTGCGAATGGACAGCTCTTGATGCCGGTCCGCTCCTCATGATCGGGCTGGTTCTTGGGGTTCTCGTTTTTTTGTGATCTTGGATTGGTTGGATCAAGGTTCATTGCCGAAAGCGACGCAGGGTGGCGGTTGGTCGCCGATTGGTGATAGCAAACTCCCTGNATTTGTTTGCCTAGTTGCTCTCGTGAATCGCTTTGCAAGAAAGGATGGCGCCCGCTGCATCAGCGGTTCTGGCCATTGAACATGTAGCGATGATTGGGAATGGGCCATGCTTGTAGAATTCGTAAAGACAGTGTGTCTCGGGTTGGGAGCACCTTGCGTAAAATCTAAGGTCGTGCCTTCATTTTGGTCTTTCATGATATTTTTGCGGCATCGTTGAAATGATTCACGTGGGATGCTGGCCACAAGTAAGTGAATCGACCAGAACTTTCAGTGTTTGTGTGAACTTGAGCAGAAGGGCGTGTAGTGAGGTCGAGTGAGAGCCTAAACTGGTGGTGTTGTTTTTTTGTGCAGCGGTAGNGATCGCCCCCCACCTGTCTCACCAGCAAATTGAAGCGTCTGTTTTGGAAAACGTCGCAGCTGCGAACTGAGGTANCACGGCGTTGGTTACGGTGCTGGCGATTTCCTGCTGCCTAACTGGCATTGAGTTGCTGACCTGTTTGTCTGTTTGAAACGAGCTAANAACTTCAAAGAAGATCTAGCATGGAAANANTCTTGTTGGCGATTGTCATGTTTGGTGGAACGATNNCGGTTGTGGGGGGCATCATTTGGCTGGTGAGACATGTAGAGAAAAAAAGAAGGGAAGCATTGATGGCGTTGTCGACAGAGATTGGGCTTCAGTTTTCGGAGGTGCAGGACGAGGATCTGCTTGCGAGAATGCAAGCGTTTTCTCTCTTCAATAGAGGCCGTAGCCGCACGATGCGAAATGTGATGACAACCGAGACGGACGTTGCTCGGCTCTCTATCTTTGATTACCAATTCAGAACTGGTGGTGGCGACAATTCGCGCACACACAGGCAAACGGTTGTTGCACTTGAGTCTGATACGCTGGAGATTCCAGAGTTTTCTGTATGTCCTGAAGGTGTGTTTCAGAAGATTGGTGCAGCCATTGGGATGCAAGACATCGACTTTGCACAGCACCCCGAATTCTCGGATGCTTTTTCACTGACGGGNAATGATGAACCACTGGTGCGGAGTTTTTTTGATGACAAAATTCTTGATGTCTTTGTGCAGCATAAAGGTATCTGTGTTGAGAGCGCCCCGNGGATGTTCATTTATTTTCGTCACGGTTTGCGCAAGCCTGACCAAATCCGCGAGTTCATGAACCACGCCTACATGATCTACTCAGCGTTCGTTGAGCGATGCTCGGAAAAAGGTCCCTGACACCCGATTATATATGAGTGGAATCATCGGCTTCCGAGTCGTCAACGCTATCATCCTCTGACCCAAGAGTGAGTGCCCATCCATAAAATTTGATGACTCCGCCGAACAAAACGTAAATGAGCAAAAAGAGGTCAAATTGGTCGACTGCCGGGATCAGGTTGGGCCAGATGAAAAACGCAACGCGGGCTATGAGTAAGACAATCAATCCTGGGTAGAAAATTTTGGCCAGCAAAACCATTGGCCATACGATACAAATGATTGGCGAGAGGAGGACCATGATCCCCAGATATCCAATGACGGGATAGCAACCGGGGATTTGGGTTGCCAAGGTCTGAATGGGTTGATGCCTTGAGCGTGACTCGGTCAGCGTGCCTTGGCATTGCACTTCCGTACCGGTTTCGACGTCGCCTAGCTTCCGCCAAATCAAGAGTCTGAGATTCCATCGCTTGGGGCAGGCTACTGAAACGGTACCCCGACCACGCAGCTTTTCCTGCTCGAACACATTCTGCGCAACGAGTGTGCCGTGCAGGACTTTGCCCCCGGTAAATCCATCCGTTGTTTTGGTGAACGTAGGAGGTGCCCGCTCAATACGATCAAGATTGATTGTGAATGAATATTCGGCGGAGGGTTCGGAAACGACTTCACTGGAATGTCTATCGTTGGACTTTGCGGTGGAAAGTTGATCCAAAGCAAGAATCAGCGACGGATATTCGACGGTCATAGGCTCGCTCCATAGCAGGGAACCCTGAATGCTGATTTTCGGCCAGAGCAGGGCGAGTGTGAGGGGTATAAAAACCAAGCCGAAATTGAGAATGCAATTTTACCGGATCGTAGCGTCTCAATGTGGTTGTCCTTCGTTGCAGTGGAAGTGATGGGTAAGACAGTGATGGTCGGGCACTTTAAAGACAGCATAATAAAAGGTGTCTGACCCTTTTTTTGTGACTTCATAGGTCAACGGTGTCGCAGCAAGGCTCCTTCGTTGCCTTGATAATGCGGGTTGACGGCCTTTCCTTGATTTCTGTGCATGGGTGAAAGGAGTCAAATGAACCAACTTTGAGGCTGGTCGTTCATTCACCTTGTGGCGAGACTTTCGACCCTCAATACAATCGCGAAGTTGTGCAGGCGTCAGGATCTTTATTGACAGAAGATCCTGCGGAGGTTGCTCTTTCAGATTCGCGTCGGTAACGAACTAGTTCAATTGCCTGTTCTGTTTTTCTGCGATGTCACTTCTTGGGTGAAGGCCATCAGGTCAGAAAGGGGGGCAGGCATTACTCGCAAAGAGGCTAAGCAATTTGTCCTGCATTGCACTCTGCTTTGTTGGGGTTCATGGAGTGAATGAACCGCTGCTGGCGGTGCGATGGCCCACCAATCTGCGTGTTCGTGTTCGTTTATTGGGTGGGATTCGGTTCGTGCTGGAATAAGCGTGGGGCGTCGCGCGGCCAGCGGACAAACTTGGAAGCGATGCTGATGGGCGTCGATGCAGTCTCTCGGGTTCATTTGCCGACCTCATTGCTTTTCACGTAAGAACCATAACGGGTCACCGTACGCGCCTTGAGTGAATGCCATGTAGACGATCTAAATGGAGAATAAGCCACAGGATAATACAAACAGAAAAACCAGATTTCGCACTAGGTTTGCGAACCGGGAGTTCAGGGACGGTTTACGCTTCATTGTGATGTTTCCTGCCTTGGGATTTATTGCTCCAGATTGGTTTCAGCCTTCTGTTTTCGCTCTCGCTTACGCCGGGCGAGATGTGGGAGCAGAAAAAGATGGACACCAGTGATCACCAACATAGCAAGCACGATGCCAGCGGGCAGGAATACCCAAAGCTTGAACTGTTCGTGAAAGAAGGTTCCGTCATGAATGCTCTCGATCAGATCGGAACGGCGGAAGGCCACCTGTAGGATTTCACCGGTTTTGGTGTCGATTTGAAGCTCATAACGGTTCTTGCAACGCAGCTTGACCATGCCTTTGCCGGGCCTTACGTCCAGACGGTCAACATCTTCCCAGGTTTCGATCGCTGCCTCGGGAACGCTCGTCGCTATCTCGAGAATGCGATCAAATCCGATGGCGGGTTCCGTCCCAACGCCACGCTGGGTCGGAGGCTGGATGTAGGGTGATACTTTCTTTACTTGCAGCACAATGCCGGACACGATGATAATCGTGATCGGTAGCAGCGCAAGGATCGATCCCCACCGATGTGACAGGCGGCTGAGTTTGGAGAGTTTCATGTGCTGGGCTACTTCATCATCTCCTGCTTTATTTTCTGAATTTCCTTTGCAGGAAGCACAAAAACACTTCGCCCATGGGTGCCTGCGACAAGGTCGCCGGTCCCTGCGTGGACTTCAAGATCATGCACCGCGCAAGTTGGAAGAGTACTGCAAAGAGAGTGCCAGGTGTTGCCCTTGTCAATGGAACAATAGGCACCCAGTTCGGTTCCGACATAAAGGATGTCTTTGTCGGTCGGGTCTTCGCGTATCACATTGATTGATTCTGATGGCAGGTTGTTGACGATTGACTTCCATGTCGCTCCGAAGTCGGTTGACATCGAGAGGTAAGCTTCAAAATCGTCGTCACGGTATCCCGTTAGCGAAACAAACACCGTGCCCTCATCGTATTTTGATGCGACCACTCGACTGACCCACCTGTTCGGCAGGCCTTGGTTGATCTTTGTCCAGGTACCACCATCGTCCTGCGTCACATGCAGTTGTCCGTCATCCGTGCCAGCATAGAGCAGGCCCTTTTTCAGCGGGGATTCGGAAATGTCGGTGATGGTTCCGAAGGGGACGTTTCCCTGCCTTTCCGGACCCGGATTGCTGGACAGGTCGGGGCTGATGCATTTCCAGTTGTCGCCGCGATCATCGCTCTTGAAAAGCAGGTTGGCGCCGGCGTAAAGCGTCTTGGAATCGTAATGAGACAGAATGAAGGGAGTCATCCAGTTGAATCGTAGTTTCGCTCCGTCCGGCGCTGGCCCGGGCCGGATGCCACGACTCTTACCTGTTTTCAAATCTTTCCGAGCCATCGAGCCAAACATGCCCTCGAGATACATCGTGTCCAGATTGTTCGGGTCAATCAGCGTCACGTAGTTGTCGCCACCGTGGTCCCACTGCCAGTGTTCCTGGCCGAGGGTCATGGGCTTCGCCTCACCTCCAAGTACGCCGTTGTCCTGTGTGCCGCCCCAGATCCTGTACGGCTCACTTGCGTCTACCGAGATGTCGTAGAATTCCGCGATGGGCAGTGTGTTGACGTGGAGCCAGGTCTTGGCCCGATCGTGCGATAGATAGAGCCCACCATCGGTGCCTAGCATGACCCGATCGGGATCGTCGGGGTCGATAAACATGTCGTGGTTGTCGCAGTGGGGAGTGGCACGCCGGGCTTTGTACGAAAGCATGGGGACGGTGCGTTCCGAGATAATCGCGTGTGTTTTGCCGGCGTCGGATGAATAGAGAAGGTTGAAACCACAGATGAAAATCTCGTCTGCATTGTCCGGCAAAACCCGGATGAGGCAAAAGTCATAACCGATGCCGGTTTTGACATTGCCCTCATGGGTCTTCCGCCAGTTTTCGCCCTTGTCGTCAGAGCGATAGACTTCGCCACCCACCCCGCGGTGGTCGCAAATGATGTAGAGAACATTCGGGTTCGAGGGCGCGACGGCGATACCCATCCTGCCAACCTTCTCACCGGTAGGAAGCCCCTTGGTCATTAGCTTCCATGTCTCGCCTGCGTCGGTCGATTTGTAGATTCCACTGCCGGGACCGGCGACGACATTGTTCCAAGCTTTTCGGTCGCGTTCCCACGCAACCGCATACAGGGTCTGGTTGTCGGACGGGTCGATCGCGACGTCCACCACACCAACCTTCTCAGAGATAAACAGAACGTTCTTCCATGTCTCTCCGCCATCGAGAGTCTTGAACACGCCACGCTGTTGATTGTACGAATACTGGTGGCCCAGAGCCGCGACGTACACGACATTCGAATCCTTCGGATCGATCAGCACCCTGCCAATATGGTGCGTGTCGGTAAGCCCCATGTGAGTCCACGTCTTGGCCCCGTCGGTCGACTTGAAAACCCCTGTCCCGGCATAGGAACTACGCGCCATGTGAGGTTCGCCCGTGCCAACCCAGACCAGGTTGGGATCTTCGTCGGACACGGTGACGACAGAAACGGAGAACGTCGATTCGCTTTCGAAGACCGGTTTCCAAGTAGTGCCGTTGTTGACTGATTTCCACAGGTTGCCAGACCCAGCGCCTGCGTAAAGGGTCGACTTACGCTGTTTGACAGACCAAATACTCTCGATCTTGCCTCCCTGAATTCGTGGGCCTACCGGCATCCAGGGCACATCTTTGAAGATGGACTCCTGTCTGAGTTTTACATGCTGGTCCCATGCCTTCATCCGTGTGGCTGGATCGGTTGCCCGGTTGTCTGTGCCGTCAGGTTTTTCGGCAACGCAGGTGCATGCGATTGGTGAAACAATCGCCATCAGAATACCTAAAAGGCATGTTCTGTTGATCATAGAATTTCCGGTTCCACCCATGGGTAGGGAATAGTTGTTCGTACGCACATCGCCCCAAAGTTGAATCCCAGCATATCTGAGCTTTTCAACAGGTTGGCTGTGGCATGTCTCAATGTACTTGCTGGTTGGTTCGGTGCTAGCGTTGGGACTTGGCCTTACGCAGCTCTTCCTTTCTGGCATTCTCAGCTTCGATTCGATCGTAGGCCTCGATTACCGCGGGCGGCCAACGGAACTCTGGTGCGTCGGTCGGGTCGAAGCCCCTCAAGTGCGGTTGATCCAGTCGTTGCGACACGGGAACGTACACCCATTTGTTTTGTCGAAACGTATTGTCGAGCAGTCTTGCGAGTTCTGGACAGTATATTTTCAACTGCTCGCGGGTAGTCAGGTGGCAGACGATCTCTCCTGTGGGCCCGAGCACGGTGAACGAGTCCGAGCCTCTGCCTGATTTCGGCCGCTTGCGTCCGTTGCACTCGAACCATGTCTGTACGCCTTCGGCCCAGAATTCTGCCACGCCACCGTCGATCGCATACCCACCGAAGCGTCCACTTTCCTTGGCTTGGTCGTAGAGTTCCCTCAGTCGTACGTTGAACTCTTCGCCAAGAACGCTGTGAATCCCATGGGCGAATTCGTGGATGAAGATGTTCTCCCCCTTGTAAGGATCGCCCTTCAGGTCCAACAGATTTTCTTCGCCACAACTGACCGGCCTGGATCCCAGACCACGAGCCCGATAGGCCCACCAAAGTGACATTCCCCGGCAATCGGGTAGGTCAGTTTGCAGTTCGCAGTATGCCATCACGGCTACGAACATCTTGCGTTTTTCCCATAGGTCACGCATCACATCAGGCCGATTGGCGAGCATCTTGTTTGCCAGATATCCCGCTTCTCCCAGAGCGTACAGGGAAACTTTCTCTGATCCCGCGACCACAAGTCCATCGGCGACAATGTGTTGTTTGTAGAACGGGTCAAGCGATTTTCGTAGTGCCTGCGGGCTGTATGGAGTCAGTATCTTTTCCCAGAGCGCGAAACGCTTGGGTGACAGCTCCTTCAGTTCGTCCAGATGTTTTTTTCCCGCGTCCAGGCAGACGGCATAGACCTGGGCGAATTCGGCGAGATCTTCATGCCGTACTGTATCTCCATAGTCCGAGACCGAGACGTTATCCGCTTTGATGGCCTTGTCCCATTGGTCAAGGATCGTGGGATCGGACTGTGTGGCGACCTGCTCCAGCGTGTGACCAGCTTCATGGGCAATCACCAGTGCATCCGCATGGGGAACAAGATTGATATATCCTTTTCCACCATGCGCTCTGGCACCTCCCAGATTCGCATAGATCGCAATGCCGTCTTCGCCCTCGTCCGATACAGCCACGCACGCGCTCATGTAGGAACTGTGAAGCTTCTCAAGACGCTTGACCAGTTTTTCCAGCTTCGCGCCTGTTGCGTCTTCGATGGTCAGTTTGAACCGTTCGTCGCCCGAAGTCGCGATCCACTGCTTGCCAGCGACGCGACCGTTTCTCATTTGTACGGGTTCTGGTCCAGACACGACCTCTACTTTGGTTGTGCTCTTCTGCCCGAACGTTCCATAAATCGATTTGAAATGCGTTTTCAAATTGTCTTTCTCATCAGGGGCCGCTGCAACAACGAGACGCATCCCGTAGTTGTAGCGGACCTGCTCGGGACCGACCCATCTGGCGCGTTGTGCGGAACGGGACACGGTCGGCACACTGTGAAACGATCCACTGCGCAGTGCACGTAGTGCGCTTTGTTTGGTGTTCTCAGGGTCAATGCTGGGTGATCTGCGGTAGAAATCCTTGTCATACCAGTCACTGCAGAATTCCCACACGTTGCCGTGCATGTCATACAGGCCCCAGGGGTTGGGTTTTCTCTGGCCGACTCGGTGGGCGTAGTCTTCCTTCTGGCCGTCTTTTAGTCCGCCGTACCAGCCGTAGTCGATAAGTTTCGACACGTCATCTCCGAAGAAAAAGGCCGTGGTAGTTCCCGCGCGGCAGGCATATTCCCATTGCGCTTCGGTGGGAAGGGTGACGGTCATGCCGGTCTTCTTTGAGAGTTTGCGGCAGAACTCGATCGCATCGTAAGAGTTCATCCATACAGCAGGATAGTCGTCAAAGCCTTTTGGTCTGGGCTGCAAACTGGCGATCTTGTCTGCGGATTCTGTCATCCATGGCTCCGTGCCCATCACTGCCTTCCACTGAGCCTGCGTTAGTTCGTGGATGCCCATGTAGAAGGGTTTGCTGATTGTCACTTCGTGGACAGGATACTCATCGGCAAGGTGCTCCTCCTCGCCCCCGAAGTTCGCGACCGTTTCTGCCGGACCGTTGTGGTTGCCCATCTTGAACTTGCCGGCAGGAATGAGCACAAGCTTCATCGAGACGCCATTGCTAAGGTCCAGGCTGAGATCTTTGCTGACGGTATCGTTGATCGCGGCATCACTGCCGGAGCGACCCGCTTGGCCAAATGCNACGGGTACAAAAGCCAGCAGCTCAACCGTCAGGATGGCGGCAGTCAGCAGGAAAGACGAAAACGATTTNAGGTAGAATNGGCTCAAGGCAGTCATGGCNGGTTCCTGTGCGTTGGCGGGNCTTACAATTGCAATATGGNGGNTGGCAGTTACTTCACGCTCCCTTTGGGAGAGCGGAGCCTCAGCGCCAGAGAGGGAGGGAANTGTCACTGATTATTTGTNNTTTGGCATCTGTCAATATAAAGCATTCCAAAACTGTCANCTTCGNTAGCTGGATTCGCAACCGTTCAGGAATCCGCGATGAATTCACGTTTNTCCAAAGTGTTGCTACTCCGGTTACGGGTTTNGAAATAGCTTCTNAACACAAGCACCTCTNCCGATGACAATTCAAATGAACCTACTGACAATGATCANCGTGAATTGCAAACAACGCCGATCACGGATGTTGCCTTGGCACCTTGATCTCACAATTGGGAAGCGCCTTTCTAATGGCNTCGACGCCTACCTTNGTAACCTCTGTCTCACGAACGTTGAGTCGTCTTAAGCTAGTTAGCGATTTCAAGTGCTCCAGGTCTGTGTCGGTCACTGAATTNTTTTCGATTTGCAACTCCGTCAGCTTCGTNAGTTTTCCAATCTCGGGAGGAAGCGTGGTGAGTTGGTTACCTTCGAGATACAACCACGTCAGGTTCGCGAGCTGTCCAATCTCAGCCGGNAGCGTGGTGATTTGATTTTCTCCGAGCCCCAGATAAACCAGCTTCGTGAGTTTCCCAATCTCGGATGGNAGCGTGGTGAAATGTTTGCCATGGAGGGACAAGCCCGCGAGGTTCGTGAGCTGTCCAANCTCGGATGGGAGCGTGGTGAGTTGGTTGCTTTCGAGATGCAACCANGTCAGGTTCGTGAGCTGTCCAACCTCCGGAGGGAGTGTGGTGAATGNGTTTTCTCCGAGCCCCAGATGCGTCAGCTTCGTGAGCTTCCCAATCTCGGGCGGAAGCGTGGCGAATTGGTTGCCATGGAGGGACAACGCGGTCAGATTCGTGAGCTGTCCAATCTCGCGCGGGAGNGTCGGAAGTTGGTTGTCCCAAAGACTCAAATTCGTCAGGTTTGTGAGCTGTCCGATCTCGGCGGGGAGCGTCGAGAGTTGGTTGTCCCAGAGCCTCAAATGCGTCAAGTTCGTGAGTTGTCCAATCTCGGGTGGGAGCATCGAGAGATCGTTCCCNTGGAAGCTCAACTGCGTTAGCGTGGTGAGTTGCCCAATCTCGGGCGGGATCCTGGTGAGTTGATTTTCTCCGAGGTCCAGATGCTCCAGGTTCGTGAGNTTCGCAATCTCGGGNGCGAACGTGGTGAATTGGTTACGTCTGAGCCCTANATACGTCAGCTTCGTGAGCTTNCAAATTTCGGGAGGAAGCGTGGTGAGTTGGTTGTCATGGAGGGTCAATCCCCTCAGCTCTGTGAGCTGTCCAATCTCAGGCGGGAGCGTTAGGAGTCCACTGAGGACCAATAATTGATTGCTGCGCTCAACGCATTCGCGCATCTTCTTTAGAGCACGTTTGACTTCGGGATCGTCGGTTTTTGCAGCCGCCTCATCGAGATTCGCGAGAACGGTTGTTCGGTCGAATTCGNCTGGCGCATCGTCGGCNTTGCTGACCCCGCAAACCANANTCAANAGCACNAGAGCAAGCATGATGGAGTAAGACATGTGAGCCATGGCATTTCTCCCTGTACGAGGACTTACCATTATNGGGAATGACGTGTGACAGATGCGGGACTTAAATTATCGTTTGGAGAATGATTCGTCGGCAATGATGCTTACTATCAAATCACGCAACTTGTAATCGTNCTTCTTTGATGTTTCCAAAAGACGATGAATCATCTCGGAATCAGCATAATTCATNTTTCTACCCATGGCATATTCAGAAAGTTTTGTGAGCAAATGCTTGGCNATTTTNTCCTGGTCCTCCAGCATCAGTTGCTTTAAGCCCTCTATTCCAGCGATAGGCCGCCCGTCTGGGTGGACGGTAGAGGCGTCCACCTTCGTCGTGGGTTCAAACTCTCGCGTCGTCTTCTCGGTCTTCTTCGTCTTCCCTTCGGAGGTAACTTCGATCGTCGTCTTGGTTACAACAAACTTCGAATACTTGTCACGCCATCGGCCAAAAACATCAAAGTTTTCCATGGCCAGGCCAAATGGATCCATCTTGACGTGACACGAGGCGCAGCTCGCGTTGTTGCGATGCTCATTGATCGTGTCTTTGATGGTGAATTTTTCCGTAGGCGCTTTCAGAGCTTCAACTTCGGCATTAGCAGGAAGTTCCAAATCCAGTCCGTAGATACTCTTAGCNACCCAGGCACCGCGATAGAAAGGGTTCGTGAATTCGCCATTGGTGTTCATCATCAAAATACCCGGCTGCGTCAGTAGGCCACCACGCCGGGACTCTTTATCAATCATGACTTTTCGAAANGCCTTTTGGCGCCGTATTGTTCTCTCCTGCGCTATGACCTTCGAGTCTTTTTCATCAGCTTTGCTTGACACTGTTTCGTCTTCAGGAATGGTCACCTCATAAATCTGATTCANGGGTTGATTGATCACCACAAAATCAGAATCAATGAAATTCAANAGGCTTAGATTCTCATTCAAGATCACCTTAAAAAACTCAATACTTTCCCGGCTCATAAAGGGCCTAAGTTCTGTAAAGCCTTTTCTGAATGAATATCTAAGCAGTTCATCTTGGATATTGACGACATCGATTTTATGAAGCTCAAGCCACTGCTCGGTAAAATCAGCAGCAAAACGCTGAGCTTTAGGGTCTTCCAGCATCCTTAAGGCTTCCGCAGAACGAACGCTTGGATCCTGCAACTTTCCTTCAGCCGCCAACTTGATCAACTGGTCGTCGGGAAACGTATTCCACAAAAAGTAAGACAACCTGGACGCAATCGCATACTCATCAAGATCTAGAGAATTACCTTCGTACTTATATAAAAACTTGGGTGAGCAGAGCATCAACGTCAAGGCCGATTGCACGGCATCGAGGACACTTTTATCCGCTTCATATCTCTTTTTTGCGACATCGAAAAATCGCGTCAATTCGCTATCACTCACGGGTCGGCGGAAGAGCTTAACGGCCAGCTTTTTGATGAATTGTTGATACTGCTTATGTGGGTCGAGGTCCTTCAGGTCTTCGTAGTAGGTGTCATAAAAATCGTTTTTTGGCGGCCAACGATCATAATGAGGGCCGGTCACGTCTACCGAAATCAAGTGCAATAACGCTTTTGGCAGTCTGGAGAACGCCTTGTCTACCGGCAGCGGGGGTATCGGCTTGAGTTTACTNAGATCCTTGGGCAATGGATAAAAGTAGTTGTAACTATAAAGAACAGCATTCTGTCCTGGCTCCAAATAGATCCGCACTTTGTCGCTTAATAGAAAATCCTGAGTACTGAGTGCTTTCTTACTGATCTTCGGGTCGATATTGGTTGTGATTCTCAACCGTTCATTTTCTCTACCTAGATCAACCTTGAAATATAAATCACGTTCCCTAAGAAAAGCACCGGTAACCGATGGATCAATGAACGTAAAATGCCCATTGACCTTCACATCGTAATGACCTGGCACTGTGTCTCCATATTTAAATCCAAACCCACGGGATGCATCATTGTAACGATACCCTTGGGTCGTCATACCGTCATTGGTGAATTCATAGGACGCAACGCCATCGCTACCTAATCTGCGCCCCATACCATTATCATAACTATGATGGGTTGTCGTAGCCTTGGGCATGCCTGCCACGACCTTCCCCGCTATTTCAGAGGCAACTCGAAAATAGCTATCCATCGCAAAGGGTGACATCACAAGTTTGTCGCCTTCGTTGTCAAAGCCATCTCTGGTGTTGTCGACAGGCAAGTGNTTTTTGACTTCCAGCGTTGTAAAAAAAGCATCATTGATCGTGTTCTCATATTCCGCGCGATTCAAACGCGTGAGAACGCCAGGCAACTTTTCTTTGATTGTCAGATACTGTTTGGCCAAAAGCGATTCAAAAACGATCGCTTCCCGCGCTGAGGGTTTCTTCTCAGCGTCTTCTGGCGGCATGTCCTTTTCCTTTAAGACCGTTAACAGTTCATNGAGTAATTNGTGNTCGTTCCATTCTTTGTCAGAGAAAGTTTCGAAATTACGATCGCCCTCGCTCTTGTCATTGCCATGACAGCTAACGCAATAAGCGGTTAAGAAAGCTTTGCTTTGGTTGAGCTCTGGAAGGTCTCCTTCGGCACCAGCCACAGTGACGCTTGCTAATGCCACGACCAGCAAGAACGCAATTGAGGAAACGGATCTCATCGTATCATTCTTTTCAAAGTCACGCTCCGATCCCGTGCTGTGAATTNTTTCCAGNCACGTCATTCAGTCAGCCTCTCCGCGAAAGCAGTGATTCGGTCGGAAAACAAGTGCCCGAAACGAAAGTGATTGTTCCCGCTTTGTTCAGAGCTTGGCGCTTTCGCTACTGGTGGCAAAGCTGTCGATTTCGACACCCAGATGCTGCAATGCTGCGAGGTAGACGTTGTTCCGGTTGTCTGTCCCGTTAAACTTAATGTGTTTGCCATGCTCAAAGCCACCGCCAGCGACAATCACGGGGTTATTCTTCATGCCGTGAGGCCCTTCTTCCTTGTTAATACTCAAGGAGCTGGTGATCANACAAACCGTCTGGTCCAGTAGGGTTCCACCCGTTTTTGTCTTAGTCGATTTGAGCTTCTCNAGGAATCGAGCCGTCTGCATCATGTAACCCTGGTCCGCCTCGATGTTCTTAATGAATCCTGCTTCGGTCGCGACTTGATGGGAATCCGTATGATGTCCAAGCCAATTCCATTCTGAATACACATTGGCCACTCGCGTGACGTCAAACTTGTATGCCAGAAAGAGCAAGTCCAAGTAAGTTGAACGTTGATTGAAGTGCGGGCAAACCANGATCTTTTGCGAGTACTCACTGAGGCCGTCCGTTTCAAACGGCACATTTTCAGGGAATGGTACTTCTACGTCTTTTCGACTCAACCATTGTTCAGCCCTTTGGATAGACTTTTCAGATTCACGCAGACTGGAAAAGTATTCATCCAATTTAGCGCGGTCCTTCCGAGAAACTCTACTCATCATGCTCTTTGCGTCTTCTCTACTCGCATCCAGCATCGATTTTTTGAGCGTCAGCAACTCAGCTCGTTTCTTCGTGTCAACTTTGCCGAAGATGGTTTGGAACAAAATCTGAANGTCTGCGATTGGGGAAACGGGCAATCCACCCTTCCAGGAGATGCCATAAGAATTCCTCTGTTCAACAACCAGATTTCTAATGCGCGTGTCATTGCCGATGTGAGACGCCGCGACCTCGTCAACCGAATCTTGAATCAACTGGGGATTTGTGTGGTCNNCNTATTCAGCAAANGCGTACATCGTGCTTTCGTGATTNCCGTAGTTCCTNAAATTCGTACAGAGNGTGAAATCGTNCNTCAGTTTTTCNAGCGGTTGGAANGTNGANGATGCTCTGATAATCNTTGCCCGTNGATGTCGGGAANTTGTCGGAACACATCCCGTTGCCGATATTCATGCAGAACAGACGATTTGCTTTTCCCGGCTCATCGCCCGTTGACGATTGNCCAAAACTNTCCAACGCAGGCAGCATCACTAAACAGCCTGCTGATTTCAAAGCATCTCGTCGTTTCATGGGGACACCCTTCCGGTTTTGAATCGATCTCATACCCTTGCACTCCCAATTNNGGACAAATTGGACANGCTATTTGCAATAAAAGCCGAGCATGCAATTTGGGCNTGCGTATTGTAGCGTGTTCCAGGGGCTCGAGCACGCCGTTTTCGCTTGTTCCGGGCTGAGCCGCACGGTTATCTGCGCTCTGCCGAAGTTTTTCCCTTGTCCGTGCTGCCACGCGGGGAAAACCCGAAAGGAACCATCGCCAAACATGTGGCTTACCTCTCCTATCGATGAGCAAACGAGTCATCCCGGTTCGTGCAGGTCAGCGAAATTTTGAGTCATCTTGTTGTCACCGTCCGCATCCAAGCTTCCGTATTCAAACTCTTGATTGGAGATGATTTTGGCCTGTGCCGTCTGCGTNGNTANATNGAATCAACACGCCGGGAAANGCTTGGANCGTGTGTGATCTCGCNCACACNGCGAGNTTCCTTCTTTCACAAGCACAGTACTGTTCACNAGCACTGTNCTTTTCACNANCACTGTGCGGAGNNCGATTTTGGTTCTCACTGNNTNCTTNGCTCCGCATTGNTCCATTCACGGGCTTCTANCTTTTTGCTGCTNTCTGTTTATGCAAGCAAACCGTTCAATGGTCCCGTGCTGTCGGCGAACCGCCCTAGNCCGGTGCCCATCAATTGAGCTTGCGATAGCCAAAGGTTGGCCAACGGCGTATTTTCGGGGCAACGGAGAATTCGCCCAGTCTTGATTCTGCCGTTGGCGGAACCTGCCACGATAATGGGAAGCTCATTCATCGTGTGATGTTCCCCGTCTCCCAATCCAGACCCCAACGTGATCATGGAGTGATCCAACAGTGTGCCCTCACCCTCCTGAATTGCATCCAACTGTTCGAGCACTTCGGCAAACAGCTCGACATAAAAACGGTCGACCTGAACAAGCATCTTTTTAACACGCTCCTGGCCCTGGGCGTGCGTGAGTCCATGATGTGATTTGGTAAAATTCAATTCATGGTAGAGTTGCGGCGTGCCCCACCTTTCCGGTGCGAGCATGAACGTGGCAACGTGCGTGAGGTCTCCCTGAAAAGCCAGCACCAGCATTCTTCCCATCAGTCGTATGTACTCTCCACGCGTCATGGGTGCANCACCCGGTTCCTGAATGTCAGCCTTCTTGTGGGTTTTGTAGTACGTGTTGAGCTTTTCAATTTGCCTTTCCACTTCTCTNACCGAAGTAAAGTACTCGTCCAGCTTGTCTCGATCGTGATGGTTGAGAGTTTTTTGGAAGTTTGAGGCATCCTGCAAAATCAGGTCTGTAATGTCTTTATCTGATTTTCCGGTTTTAAAAAGGATTTCATAAACGTCTCGTGGATCTTTGATCGATGTCGCCACATGCTCTGGTCCATACCACGAGATGTTGTCCAGGTAGATCGATTCTTTCAGGTCTTTGAACGTGTTGCAGTTCAATTCCAGAGATCGAATCGGCGTGCGATGACTGATTCGATCTGCAATCAGATGGTCCAGAGTCCTGTCCATGGGATAAACTGATTTGAGCGGGGCATGAGGGTCGGCCGAGGACAGGTAGCACGAGCTGCATTGATTGTGAACATCGACCCCTCTGACATTGACCCGGGACAACCCCGTGATCAGCATGACTTTATCACCCACTTTTTTAAGTGGGCTCAATGTTGGCATCGACAAGAAGTNGTCGCTGTCCTGCTCTGGGAAAAAGTGATCTCTCACAAAACCCATGGGCGAATAGAAGGAAGCAAAACGTAAGGACGGCTCGTTCGGCTTCTTGTTGTTTCCCTCTGCTGCAACCGTCTGCAGCCAGGGAAGAGCCATCATGCTGCCACCCGCTCCGCGCAGAAATTTCCGCCTGACGAAATGATCATTGTGAAGATTTTTCATGATTCAGTTCCTTCTCGTAAAGATTGGGTGCGTCACAATGTTTTTCATGACGGTTCTCATTCTATAATCCTCGCCTTTGCTCTGGGTTGCTATTTCATCGACAGCAACTCGATCCGCCAAGGTCAGTTCGCGACCCAGNGCATATGATAGCANGTGCTTGATGAACGCTTTGGCAAACGCGTNCTTTTCTGCCAGCACGGCATCTTTGAAACCAACCACATCGTTGAATTNATGCTTGCCAAACAGTTTTCCACTGGCATCCACCTTCAGGCCGGTNCGATAATGATCACGCCAACGCCCTAGCAGGTCGTANTTTTCCAAGGCAAANCCCAGTGGATCAATTTTTTGGTGGCAGCCCGCACATTGGCTGTCACTTCGGTGTTGGCTTAGCTTTTGTCTGACCGTCAACCCTTCAGCTCGAAGTGTTTGATCGTCCGCCTTCAAGTCAGGCACGTTGTCCGGCGGAGGCTCCGGAGGATCGTTGAAAATGACCGACGAGACCCACGACCCGCGCGTGATTGGCAATGATCGAGATGGACCCGAGGTCATGACCATCACGGCCCCGGTGGTAATCACGCCGCCATATCTTCTATCCGTTAGCGGCGTNCGCGTGAAATCAATGTGACGTAAATTCACGTTGATTGGATAGGTGGCGGCTCTGCCCTGATACCATTCAGTTAACAAGTGACTTCGGTAGGTAAAGTCGGAATCCACCAGTTCTAGAATCGGCCGGTCCTCAACGAAAACGGTTTCGAAAACCAACAGCGGTTCTAACATCATATGCATGCCGCGTTTGTATGAGATTTTGTCGTCGCCACCAAAATAATAATCTCGATGGGCCTCGAAATCAGGGGAGGCAGAAACCAGATTGTTGATCTTCAACCACTGGGGCGCGAAACTGTCGCAGAAGTTTTTGACACGACGATGGTTGAGCATACGATCGACTTGTTCTTTCAAAACTTCNGTGTCTTGCAGTTTCCCNTCACCTGCCAGGGCCAGCAATTCATCATCGGGGATCGAACTCCAGAGAAAGAACGCCAGTCGCGTGGCAAGATTGAAGGAATCATGAGCCTCCAGATTCTNGCTTGTTTCGTNGTGAACAAAAATAAATCGCGGTGACGCAAGAGCNGCCGATNCAACGTCTTTCATGCTTTGGGAAAAGTTGCCGCTTTTCTTGTACTGCCGNTCNAAATAATCGGTGTAGAGATCCAAGGTCGGGCGATCAGCCGGCGACCTGAACGCCTTGAGTAGAAACTTNNCAATGNNTTCATGCGCANTTTGTTTGATNGGCTGCTTGAGNTTTAGAGGGACGTCCNCNTCCTTTTTCCAGCTGCCGACCAANGTGTCCTNGCCGACCNGNCGATCNCCGNCTGCGATACTCNTGATCTGAATCTTGNTCAATCCGGATCGGTACAAACGAATGTCGTTGAGTTTTCCATGGAAGGGTTCCGCCTCATGCGAGCCGATCTTCATTGGCTGTGTGCTTTGGGTGTTGAGCTTGCCCTCAATCGCCTTGCTTCCGACCTGCTTGCCATCTACATAGAGGTTCATCTGCGTGCCGTCGAACGTGCCGGCAACGTGATGCCACTTGCCATCGGCAAGCAATTGTGGTGTCACAGGTGCACCGAATTCTACGTAACGGCCAGCGATGCCAGCACCCATCCACAGGCCCCACGTATCATCGGTTCTGCCAATGGCCAATAACTGGCGACGCCATGAATCCTCGCGGCGGGCGATGGTTTGCCATTGATCGGTGATCCTGGATGGGCGGATCCACGCGCTGATGGTCACGCCCGTGCTACCAGTGGCGACGGATTCATCTGTTGGAATGGAGCCGAATTCGCTCGAGCGTTGCTTGCNGGATGGATCTTGAAAAAGGTCGTTCCAANTGCGGCAGTTCTTCTCGAAATTCTCCGCATTCACCACTGACCGACTGAGCTTGAGGAAGGATTTCATGAGCACAGGAGACATGCTCAGATGATCACCACGATTGTTGAATCCATTTTCTGCCGGTGGATCTTTGGGAAAGGCCATCACTCCCAGNAGACGATTCTCAAGCATTTGCTGCAATCCCATGATNCGATTCCCGGCTGTCACGACTTCGGGCATCTTGCCTGTCTCGGGTCGGAAGTAATGGTTGTGGTCTCGAATGATCCGATCACCGATGGAATACACCCAACAGTCAAGATCAAACAAATCCCGTACAGCGTTTNCATATTCAAAACGGTTCATTCGCCGCATTCGGAAAGGAANCAGCTTTGGGTTGCCAGCGAATGCCCGATCCAACGCATTATTCAATTTTTTCAGCAGGGTCTGTCGCTCACTCTCCGAAGGCTGTTGCGACTTTTCGGGAGGCATTTCGTGTTTATCCAGTGCGTCGATGATCGCNCCGATTAGTTGCGGATTTTTCTCCANCGCTTTCCATGACGAAAACTCCGCCAGATCAATTTTGCCCTCCGTTTCGTNTCGACCATGACAATCGTAGCAATACGTTTGAAGAACAGGTTCAATGTGTTGCTGGAAATCTCGTACGCTTTGTGCAGGGTCTGCAGCCAGGGTGATTGACGCCAGTAGCGTTGTTGCAAGTAAGCTATTCACAAGATGTCGTATCATCTTCTCTCGTTCCTTCTTCACTTCCATAGCGATTGTCGAAGCGGCCACCGCGTTGAGGTCAATCTCGCCCTCGGGGCGGGGTCAACCAAGATTTTTGTGGAATACCCATTAAGGCTGTCTGTTTCCAGAGAAGCATTTTTAGGGAGTGGAGCGTTCATCGTGGTCTCGGGGTTCCCGTCGTNCCTTGGATTCGTGCAGAGGCTGAATTCTCCTTCAGTTTCTCGAGGGGTTAACGAGTGGAGGAGCTCTGAGAGGTCTTTCCCGTNGATGNCGGCCATTTGTCGGAACACATGCCGTTGAACATCTTCATGCAAAGTGAAAAGATCTGCCTCCTCGGCATCATCAGCTGTGGACTCTCATGCAAAGTTTTCCAAAGCAGGTAACAATGACTCCGCTTGTCGATTTTAATGCATCTACTCGTTCCCTAGGGACACGTTTCTGGTTTTGAATGGTTGCCCTCCCTGTAAATCCAAGCGATGGATATTTGGGTATTTGATTTGAAAGAGACCCGGGCGTTTGATCTGCACACCAGTATTGTAACGTTTCCTCGTGTCAACGCATTCTAGGCCGAAACTCTGCGTTCCTATTGGATGACGCTCATGGTTTGCGGCAGCGATCCGTGGTTTTAAGCGGGTCCCTATCGAAGGCAGTCGCCAATGACCAGTTACGACATCCACTGGAATCGGCACGAGACAACTCGTGTCGGGTACTGCTGGAGTATTAGCGGGCCGCCAAGAGGGTAGTCGTTGGCTTCGGGCGGCGGGCGTGGAGTTCCGTGTCAAGTGCCTACGCATTCTGATAACGTCTCATCACCTCTCTCGGTTTGACTCACGTTAACGGACTAGCAGCGGGTATTGTTTCTGCTTTTGGTGTGGGTTGCCTGAATGCAACCGGACGCTTTCAGAGGTGATTAACGCTGCAAATCGCATTGTTTGAGCAATGTGGTGCGAACGTCGGCTAACCCAGATCAATTTGAACCATTTCAAACAAGTAGTTCGGAGATCACCTTGGCACCATCCGGCGCAACGCGTACTGGGCGACCATCACGCGTGTGCAGTTCGTGCTTGGGGGCGACGCCAAGCAGTGTATAGATGGTAGCGGCGAGGTCTGACGGCGTGATGGGATGGTCACTGGGAAGCTCGCCGAGTGAATCGCTGCTACCGATGACTTGCCCACCAGCTATTCCTCCACCTGCCAACGCGACGCTGAACACGT
The DNA here is from genome assembly GCA_002689655.1 of Rhodopirellula sp. Classification (GTDB taxonomy): domain Bacteria; phylum Planctomycetota; class Planctomycetia; order Pirellulales; family Pirellulaceae; genus Rubripirellula. The sequence continues at coordinate 24,986 of NZHC01000141.1, forward strand.
TGGGCCAATGATCGCGGCCACCTGCGGAATTTATCTTGGGTGTGCGGCCGAACTCACCCATGACGCATACCAATGTGTCATCCAGCATTCCGCGTTCGGACAGATCAAGGATGAGAGCACTGAAAGCACGGTCCAAGGCTGGCAGATGTGCATTACGATCAGTTGGATAGCGTTGTTTGAGTTGAACGATGTTTTGATGAGTATCCCAGCCACTGCTGTTCACGGTGACAAACGGTACTCCTCGTTCAACGAGGCGTCGAGCCAAGAGGCAACTCTGACCGATGCTCTTCCCGCCATTGCGACCATAACGGTTTCGAACGCTTTCTGGTTCGTCCGACAGTTTAAAAGCGTCCTTTGCTGAGGGAGAGGCGAGTAGATCGTAGGCTTGTTCAAGATCAGGATCCGAGCCTGTTTTGGCTGAGGCGTCTTTTCCCCGACTGAACCTGTCGAACGCATTGACGATCTTCCGGCGTTGATCCAGGCGTGTAAGGTCCAGGCCATGATAGAAGTCAAGGTCACGAACTTTGAACTGTGGGTTTTCGGGATTCCCACCTACCGAAAATGGTTTTGTGACGCTTGGCAGATAACCATTCCCACTCAATACTCGACTGAACTCCGGAACGGCAATGTGAGGCGGAAGAACCCCCGATCGTGTTCGGACTTGGGCAAGCGTTGCGCCGTAGGTCGGATACTCAAGTGCCGGTGTAGGTTGGTAACCGGTCATCAAATAGTGCGTGCCAAAATTGTGCTCACCCAGTGGTGAGTTCATCGACCGAACGATCGCGAACTTGTCCATCAGGCCGGCTGTTTTTTCGAGGCACTCGCTGAGCCGGACGCCTGCGACCGTTGTCGCGATGGTTTCAAAGGGGCCGCGGACCTCCACCGGGGCATCGGGCTTTGGATCAAACGTCTCAAGATGACTTGGGCCGCCATCGAGCCAGATCAGGATGCATGACTTCGCTCTGGCTGCAGGCGAAGGCTCGCCCGCCACTGCCCTTTGCAGGCGGAAGTAGTTACCAAGACCGAGTCCCAGAGTAGACAGACCTCCGATTCGTATGATGTCGCGTCGCGTCACACCGTCACATCGTTTTTGATTATCCATCTTTCTTACCTTCGCTTCTCGGTCCCGATACAAGGAAAAGACTCAATTAGTGATTCGTAACGAATTCCTCACAAGTCACTAAACCCCAGACAAAATCCTCAAGAAACGCACGCTGATCACCTGTCGACTTCAACTCCAAAAGTTTTTGCTTCCAGTATTCTCTTTCTTTGCCAGTTGGAGGGCGATTGAGTGCGGTCAGATAGAACTGCTCGACTATTTTTATGGGGCGATCGCCTGAGGAGTGCATTTGGTTCAAACGACTCCCCTCCGCAGCAATGCGGGCGTTCAGCAATGCGCCGTTGAAGAGATGCAGCTTCTGTGGAAGACCAGTAATCCCAGCGGTATCGCTTTCACAGGATTCCTCGCGACCACAGCGACCTAGGATGTCGAGCGTGGTTGATGGCGTCTTGGGATTGACCAGCATGACGGCCCGCGTGCCCTCCGGTTCATCGCCGTACCTCGCAGAAATCCCCAGCACATCCGAGATTGCATCCGACAACACTTCCGCCTCAAGAGGACGACGCAGCGCGTGGGAATAAAAACGGTCATCGTCTTTGTTTTCAGCCGTAGCATTCGCGGTTCGTGCGTAGGTTGTGCTAACAGCAATCATACGGAGGGTGTGTCGTAACCGGTAACCGTTTGCCTGGAAATCCGCGGCCAGTTTGGCGAGTAAGGCTGGATGTGTTGCTGGGTTGGTATCTCGTAGATCGTCAACCGGTTCGATCAGCCCTTTTCCCATCATGAGCTTCCACAATCGGTTGACAATTGCCTTTGCGAAGTAGGGATTGGACGGGTCGGTCAACCAATCGGCCAACTGCTGACGCCCCGTGGTTGCATTGGCCGCGAGGAATTGCTTGCCCGGGATACGCTGGATCGCCGGCTGCAGTGTTCGGGGATGAATCGTTTGTCCGTTCAGGTTCTCACCGACGACTCTGCCCCTCTCTACCTTGGCGAAAATTGCTGCCAACCCGTGATAGTCATCCTGCGTCCAGCGGTCGAGCGGATGATTATGGCAATTTGCACACCGCAGGCGACTGCCCATGAATAACTCACTGGCGAATTCTGCCTGCTCGCGTTGGCCTGAGACAGTGCGATAAAAGTTGGGTGGGCCGGAGTCGTGAGTATCGCCTGATGCCATGATCAAAGACCGGGCAAATTGCCGGTAGTCAACGTCATTCCTGATTTGCTGAGCAACCCATTTGTGATATGTCAACGCTCCTTGAATGTCATCTTGCTGCGGACGAATTCTCAGCAGTTTGGCAAACTGGAGCGTCCAATACTCATTGAATTCCTGTGATTGAAGCAATTCATCGACAAGCAAACTGCGTTTATCTGACCTGATATCTGCACGAAACTCGGTGCTGCGAACCGATGAGGGAAGACGACCCGTGAGGTCAAGAGACACCCGTCGCAGATAGGTTGCATCGTCGCACGGCGGCGACGGTGACAGGCCCAATGTCGCGAGTGCTTCAAGAATTTCATCGTCAATGAAGTTCTTCCTCAGCTCGTCGGACATACTCTCCGTCGCATCCGACAGCGGCACAACCAACTCAACAGGGACCACCTTGCTCAGATACCGGGCAACCACGATGTGCCTGCCGCGTCGAAGGATTCTTGACGTGCCTGTCTCTTTATCAACCGCCACTGCTGACGGATCCTCTGCCGTGAAGATTGTCCACCGGGTAACGTCTCGGGAAGTGCCATCGAAGTAGTGAGCGACAGCACGCAACGCGACCGTTTTTCCGATTGATTTTTGAATCCATTTGTTCGGAGTGATTTCCAAGCGGGCCAGATCCCGCCGCGCTGTATTGCCAGCGCCTTGCTTGATCCAGTCGAGCAAAAGCGCACCGCTTTCGCCCTCGTCATCAAAGATTGCTCCTCCACCATGTTCCAAATACTCGGCTGGCTTCAAGAAGATGAGGCTTTCGTCTGGATGGGCAAGATTGACTCGCCGGCCTTTCAGTTGGCGGACAATGGCCTCATAGTCGGACTGCGGATCACCTCCGTAGAGAGACAGTTTGAACCCGCCACGCCCTATGGCTGCTCCATGGCAAGCACCAGCGTTGCAGCCATGTTTGGTAAACATTGGGATAAGATCATTGCGAAAGTCTACCGAAGCAACTCGGCGATCTTCCGCGGTTGTTGGCGATGTCAGCGCTGTGGCAAGAATCACGGCGTGGAGCAGAATCCTCATGTCCATTGGACCTCTTGGCCTGTTACGGGTCTGAAGTTTACGACTCCGGTCCACGCTTTCGCGTTTCCGGTTCACGCCTCTAACGCTGTTCCGAGAATGCGGCCTGATGGAGTTCGGCCGCTTCTCTCCGAGTGAGCTTTCCTTCCCGCACAAGTTTGCTGAGCTTTTCACTGAAAGCTGCTCGTGCCTTGGCTTGTGCATCATTCTCGCGACTCATTTGCATTCGCGATCGTTCCTCGTTGGAATTCGCCAACCAGCCTGCCACGGTTGAAAAGTCCTCATCGATCAGTTCCGCGATGCCACCTATGACGTGTGGATCCGCGTACAGCAGACCCTGTCGAAAAACAAAGTTGCGGGTGACCTTCCCATCCTTGGCCAGAATGATGGTTTGAGAGACATTTCGGTTCAGTCCATAAGCACCAGGCCCGTCACGACCATCCTTGGAAACGGCAATCACATCGATACCCCGCTTCTGCAATTCCGGGAACGCTCGGGCAAAACGGGTTGTGACTGTATCTGGGTCATCGGTCAGAAACACACACGCAACCTGTAGATCCTTGTCGGTCTTTCGATCGATCTTGCCAATCGCACCCAGCAGTCCGAAAAGTCCTCTCACTGACACACCACTGTCATCCTGAAAAAACAGGACTTGTGGATTGCCACCTCCGAGCGTAATCGGATCAACGTCTTTGCCCTTGTCATCACCAGTGACGCTGGCAGCAGCAAAACTCGCCAGCGTCTCTCCGGATTGAGGTCCAGAAAAAACTCGGTCCCCCTCCGCCTTGAAGCTGTCGGGGTCCTTCACGAGAACTTTTTTCTGCCCATCTTCCCGACCGGCACTCCGAGCTTCTTTTTGCTGAGCCTCGCGTCTCTCTCGCACTGGGTTTTCAGATTCTTGTGCGATGCTCCATGAACCGCCGAGAACTACGAGAGTTAAAGCAATGGTGAAACGTTTCATTTGGTCATCCTTCTATTAATTTAGTCGTCCAAAAGATGTTGAGAATCGCTGTCCACGTGCAAGTCAAAGGACCCAGCCACGTTAGGAAAATTGTAAACAATGGTTGTCATGCCCGATAGCTATCGCCCATGTACCGATAGGTATCGGATAGCCAGTACAATAGGAGTTGTCACGCTGTCAGGGCGAGGATCAGCGGTGTTTCACAATAAGAATCTGCTGATGTGCGAGTCTTCCCCTGCGGTTTTCTGCTCGAAAATAATGCCGACCAAATAATGCGTATCAGTATCGCTGATGGAGATCTAGAACACCCATGCAACTGGACACAAAGAAGTATTCATTGATTGGGGTTCCTGAGAGGAATCTGTTGTGGTTAAAGATGCAAATCACTCATGACTAGGGTCAGCTGATGCTGGTATTGATGAATCACCGCTGGGCCACCCGTGGATAATCTGTGCGCGGATATGCATGTCGGTCAGCGCTAACGACCACTGCCCGGGGGACTTGTGGCCGGCTGGACCTGACCTCCTATGGGTGAAAACAGTTTTGGCTCTTTGATATCTAGTGATCATTACACAAGGGTCACGAGAATGGCCAACGAATGGGCGAACCATTCCGCATCGAAAAGTAGGTATCTGTGCTCGGTTGCCAATGGTTTGGCTGACGGGCTGCAAGACTTTTAAATGAAATTGGCTTTGCGATTTTCGCTTTCCTGTCAGACGTCGTCCGTATTTTGTCATCGAAAAAATGCAGACTTTTCCGGTCTTGATGGGGAACCCGTGAAGGACTTTGGCAGGCTGCTAATTGCTGGTGGCCTTGCGTCCTCTCGGGTTGTTCATGGGTGCTAGGAGCCTCGCAGCAGTTAGACCGACGCTAAAAAGCAACTTTAGGAGCGTGAAGGTGCTTCCCTGAAATGGCAGTGATTGAGAATCGGAGAATGTCGGTACGCAATTCTGGCAAGGGTTAGGAGCCCTCTAATTGAATCGCAGGTCCTTGTTGCAATCAAGTTGCAGAAGTAGTATGTTTGCAGGAAAGTCGAATTAGAAGCGGTTTTAGCCGCGGCGTGTTGGCGGCGGGCCTAGTTGGGGTGTTACCCGCTGGGTTTTGGATTTCTCGGCACGTAGGGTTGTTACCATCCGATCTTGGTGTTTTTGCATATGGAAAACAGTACATCTCAGAGCGGTCCCCGTTTACCAGTGACTGTCCTCAGTGGCTTCCTAGGTGCAGGGAAGACGACTCTTTTAAATCATATACTTGCGAATCGCGAGGATATGCGAGTGGCAGTGATCGTCAACGATATGAGTGAGGTCAATATTGATGCTGCGTTGGTGCGTGATGGAGGTGCGGACCTGTCACGAACAGAAGAACAATTGGTCGAGATGACGAATGGCTGTATCTGTTGCACGCTGCGCGAGGATTTGTTGATTGAGGTTGCTCGTTTGGCAAGGGCTGGGAAATTTGACTATCTGCTGATCGAATCGACGGGGATCAGCGAACCGTTGCCAGTGGCAGAGACCTTCACTTTCGAGGATGAAGAGGGAAAAAGCCTGTCGCAGGACGCCGACCTTGACACGATGGTCACGGTGGTGGACGCCGGTAATTTTATGCGTGATTTCGGTTCGTGGGATGATTTAACAGACCGGCGAATCGGGCTCAACGAAGAAGACGATCGTAACATCGTGGATTTGTTGGTCGAGCAGGTTGAGTTTGCCAACGTGGTGATCATCAATAAGACGGACTTGGTGAGCGCTTACGACGTCGAGCAGCTTGACCAACTCATTCGTCGTCTGAACGGTACGGCCGAGATTTTGCATTCGACCGAAAGCAGAGTACCGCTGACGAAGATTCTTGGGACTGGACGTTTTCAGCTCGCGGAAGCAGAAGCGATGCCAGAGTGGTTGGCAGTACCGCGTGGTCAGGAAGAGACGGAAACCGAGGAGTATGGGATTGGCAGCTTTGTTTACCGCCGTGATCGTCCTTTCCACCCTAAGCGTTTGACTGAGGTGCTGGATGATGACATGGATGCTGGATTGTTTTCCGGTGTGCTGCGTAGTAAGGGGCTATTGTGGATCGCGACACGAAATGAATGGGCATATGACTGGTCCCAAGCTGGCTGTTCAATACGAATGAATCCGGCGGGCTATTGGTGGGCGGCTGCACCAGACGAAGAGTGGCCGGAAGACGAGGAGTCGTGTCGGGAGATTCGCTCGAACTTTGTTGGGGAGTACGGGGATAGGCACCAGGAGTTGGTGTTTATCGGTCAAGGACTTGATCAGCAACGTATTGAAATGCTTTTGGATCAATGCTTGGTGTCGGATCTGGAGTACGTCCAAGGCCCTAATTTATGGGCTGAATTTGAAGATCCGCTACCGGAGATTGAGTTGGAAGGAGAGGACGACCAGTTGGAGTCATCGCTATGAGCCTTGAATTGAATGAAACTTGCTTCGATGTTGTCGTCATTGGCGCTGGTGCGGCCGGAATTGGCGTGTCTGTTGCCCTGAAGCATGCAGGCATAGAGAACTTTGTGGTTCTGGAACGCGAGTCCGTCGGTGCGTCGTTTCTTCGATGGCCTGATGAGACTCGTTTCATTACTCCTTCATTTCCCAGCAATTCGATTGGAATGCTGGATTTGAATTCAATCGCGATAGGAGTGTCTCCGGCTTTCAGTCTGGAGGTTGAGCACCCCACAGGGGCAGAGTATGCATCGCATCTGTGCGGGGTAGCACAATTCTTCGAGATCCCGGTTCGCGAGAATACGGACGTGCTGCGGGTGACTGAAGTTGGAGAGGAATTTCGAGTTGATGCAACTGACGCGACGCTACGAGCAAAGCATGTGATCTGGGCGGCTGGCGAGTTTCAATACCCTCGGATGAGTGGTTTTCCAGGTAGCGAACTCTGTCGACATACCGCAACGATCGCAAGCTATCAGGAACTGGAGGGTGATGACTTTGTTGTGATTGGTGGATACGAAAGCGGGGTCGATGCCGCATACCATCTTTCTTATTACGACAAACGCGTGCGGCTCTTTGATCAGGCTTGCCCGTGGAAAGATGAAAGTTCTGATCCTAGCGTTGCATTGTCAACTTATACACTGGAGCGAATGCGTGAGGCTTGGTTCGATCAGGAAGTGGAACTGTTTGCACATACCCCAATTGCGTCCGTATTGAAGGTTGAAGGCGGTTACGAAGTGGAGGCGTTGGATGGACGCACCTTCAAGACGTCAACACAGCCTTTGCTTGCGAATGGATTCATGGGCAGCCACAAGCTCGTCGCTGATTTGTTTGAGCAACGCGAGGATGGTTTTCCATTGCTCAGTACGGACGATGGATCGACCAAGGTTCCAGGGCTTTTTCTTTGCGGTCCGGCGGTCAGGCATCAGAATCATGTCTTCTGCTTCATTTACAAGTACCGACAAAGATTTGCAGTGGTTGCGAAGGCGATAGCAACATCAGTAGGACTACCCGCTGAGGAACTGGAAAACTACCGAAGATGGGGGATGTACCTAGATGATCTGTCTTGCTGTGGAGAGGAGTGTGCAACATGCTGACGGAAGATTCACCCGCATGCGAAACCCGGTTTTTAAGTAGACGGATCCGGAAAATGCTTAGTGTCGAGTGGATGGGGCAGTCGATTGCAAGCCTGTGCTGGATGTGCAGTGTGTTTGCTTATGGAATCCAGTCCGCGGGAGATTGGCTTCAACTGTGTGCGGCATGCGCTTGGTTGGTGGCAAATGTCGGTACGGTTCTGGCGGTGAAAGTTGAGTGAGATGTCCGTTGCAAGTGCGGAAAGTGGGCAGCCAGAAAATAATGGGGAGCAAATCAGAGATGCCGTGGCGCTACTTTCTCAGCAGCTCTGGTGTTGGGGGCAGGATGTTCTGCGAGCCGAGGGAAATTGGCTGCTGGAGGTCGGGTTTACCAGACGCAGCCCGCCTGAGGAGCGAGAGGAATGTTCAAGTGTTTACACTTTGCAGTTACCGGGTCGACGGTCGGTGATCTTGCGCGGCTTTGGTGTCTTGTATTGTGATGATGGCCGAGCGGCGGTGTTCTTGCCACGATATGAATTTCGACCTCGCTATACCGTGCACGCAGCGCTCTTGAAACCTCCTTGGTCTTCGGAAGATCTGCCCGCGTTGCACCCTCCAGTTCCTACTGAGCGGTCTGCTTGTGCGTCATTGACTTTGGAGCTGATCGAGTGGATTCGCACCTACGAGGTTCGCGTTGTTGAAAGTTTGGGGATAGATTATCGACGCGAGACCCTCGTGAAGTGGGACAACGGCAAGAATCTTATTACGCCAGCAGAAAAGTTTGCATCGGCGTGGCTTGACTTGTCGTTTAGAGTTAGTGCTAACTTTGACGCTTATTCGTGGCCTGATGACGACTGAAGTGAACGTCGAGTTCAGGTACGGCGACTAGTGACTTACGTATATCGAGGTTTTTCGTTTATCCCAATCGCATCGATAGATGATTACCAAAGGGGGGGGACACCTAGAGTAAGCTACCAACAGCTCTTTTTTGGTAATCAAGTGTAGAAATGGATGCAGGTCAGATGGGATGAATCGTAAAGTGATCAGTCGGACTACAACGAAGGTCGATGGGATGTCATGGAAAAAAATGTAATGAAAGCGAAAGTTCAAAAACACTGGCCTACAGTACCTTGTTTCATTTGCTTGGCGTTGTTTACATGCTCTTTGGTCGGCTGTAGCAATGATGTGAATGTATCTACGTCGCAGGACAGTCCAGACTCGGCATTGCTGGTGGTCAGTGGCAGTGAACTCAGAGAATATCTGGGTACAACTGATGCGCCTGTGTTGGTTGAATTTGGTGTCGACTTTAATTGTTCGAGGTGTGCGCAAACCAAAAGTGATGTTGAACGATTGCGGGACTCGTTAGGTGGAGATGTGGATGTGATTCGGGTAGATTTCAATGCCAATGCGCAAATGGTTGCCGAATTGGGTGGAACGATTTGTCCTACTTATGTTCTATTCGATGATTCGAATCATGTGTTCACCCGAAGCTTTCCGTTATCGATCGACCTATTAGAAGGAGAAGTGCTTCGTCATGTCGGGAAGTGATAAGAACGGGATTGCTCTTGAGGTGCCCGCAGAGACTACCACCTAGCTAGCCAGCGCTGGCGACTTGGATGGGTTGTCAGGAATGCCTCACACGCGTCCGTGCGGGCGATGCACTAGATTACGTAGGAGACGTGCAAGTTTTTCAGGGCAGACGCAGCAAGCGAAGCTTGTCTCCGCACGGCCGGAAGTTTGGGGGATTGGTTCGACGAACAAGTGTGAAGTGTTTTTCTCTTTCCAAAACGCTGTGTTCAATGCTCTCTTGGTGGAGGCCGATCGTGAGACAAGCTGCGCTGCTGGCAAGGAATGCAATACTCGCACGGCGATAATTTGCCATCGGCCACGAGCTCGCCTGGTGAGTGCGACGACGGATGCAACATGCAGCTAGGCGATGAATCGAGTGATCGCTCCGGTCTGCTCCAGACGGTTTCGTTGCATGGTAAGGTCAAGGTCGCCGTAGTGGTCTATTGGGTTTCCGTAGGCATTTAGGAGGGTTGTGTACCAATTGCTCAAAGTCTTATGACCTTCTGTGCCATGGAACGGCAATCGTATGTAACGGCCTGCAAGGTCCAGTTTGGAATTTTTGCCGGTCATGATCACCATCGGTGCCTCGGTGTCAGGTCCATGGTGTCCGGAGCCGGTTTCGGGCATGTAGATGATCGTGGTGTTGTCGAACATCGTTCCATTTCGTTCGGGAATAGCTTTGAGTTGGCTGACCAGCTTTTTGACCTGCTTCATGTGATGGAATTTGATGGCATTCCTCATGTTGAAAGCGTTGGCAATCTGACCGCCATGCCCAATCTGGTGAATACTTGTTTTCTGTTTGTTCTCGGGGAGTGAAGTGATGTCCGTGCCCAAATCATCGATGGTGTAGGTCACAACGTTGGTAAGGCCAGATGCCATTGCTCCGATGATGATGTCGGTAAAGGCGGCTTGTTTCTGCGGAAGAGTGGCATCTTCGCCACCCCCTTCGTGGATGGGGTCAATTTCAGGCAGGTTTTTCTTGACCTTGTCGCCGAGTGACTCGACTTTCGAATTGCGGGCGCGAATCGACTGCAGTGAGGCAACCTGATCACTTATTTTAAGACGTTCAGCGCCACTGAGTCCTCGAAGGCGACGTTTCTCCTGCTCGTGCAGATAGTCAAACAGGGCAATGTCGGAAGCAACCTCTTCGGTATTGGTGACGGATTTGAAAAGTTCGCGGTAGGCGGTCATGGGGTCGGCGTAGCAGTAGTTGCGTTGCTTGGCAGCGGGAGCTGAGTAGCCCGATACGATGCCTGTGCGGTGATCGCGCCCGTGCGGCACCGCCAGTGACATCTCGACATGTTCAAACGGGGAGGGGAAGAGTTTGGCCAATTCGAAGTCGACGGTTGCCCGCTTGATGTTGCTGAGAATGTCACGCCCCGCTTTGTAGGCGCCCATGCAGCCTGAGTACGAGTAGTGGCCGCCACCACTGACCGACATCGAGATGCCGTGCAGGATGCTCATGTTGTCTTTGTGTTCGTCCAGTGTGCGAAGCCATTCGGGCAGGTCGTGTTTGGCCAGATCAACTTCAAAGGCTTGCTTTTCTTCGTGCTTCCTCAGTTCGTGTGACGAGAATGAGGGTAGGCCAAACTGCTGGGTTAGGTTGCCGTTTGATTTGCGAATGAAAATAAATCGGTGGGGCTGATCAACTGAGCCCGTCTCAGAAGCGGCCAACAGGTGGGAGAACGAAGGCATAAAGGAAAGGCTTGCACCTCCCATCACGCTCGTCTTCAGGAGTTGTCGTCGGTTGATCGACATCGTTTATTCCTTGGAGTTGCTTTTTCGGTAGATGAAAGAGTCGGACGTGAGTAGCGACACGATTAATTCGTCGTAGCTCCCATTGCTATCGACGTACGCTTTTTCTGCATCCATCAAAGTTCGAGAGTCCGAAATTCTTTCATTACGGCCTAGGAAAAACCGGAAAGCGTGTCTTATGATTGACTGCCTCACTTTATCCGATGCGGAGAGTCGGTCGATCAGATCGAAGGCATTCTCTACATTGCCGTCCAGGGCGGCGTCACCGGTTCCCCTCAGAACCCCGCTGGGATCAACAGGTCGGGTCTTGTAAATGGGCAGCGAAGCACCAGATTCATTGGTTACGTCACGCCTTGCTTCCGTGAGCAGATTTTCGGGATGTTCAAGGTTCTCTTCCGTGCGAAAACGCCCAAAGTCATCATAACTCTCAAACGGAAAGCCGAGCGGATCCATGCTTTGATGGCACCGCCAGCAATAAGCATCTGCTGTACGGTGTTCCATGCGTTGCCGCAGGGTCTTGTGCTGATCCGGAGGGATCACTGCGTCCACCGTAATGGGCACGTCGGGAATAGTGCCAGCCAGCAATTTCTCACGGATCCATTTGCCGCGATGTATCGGATCGGTTTCCAGATTTTGAGAATGGGCGATCAGCCATGCGGGGTGGGTGAGCAGGCCTTTGCGGTTGGCGATTGGTGCGGGTTGGTGTACCGGGTAGTCCCAAGTTTTCCAATTGAGGTTCCAATAAGAGCTGACTTGTTCTCCACGCATTTGCTGACCGGTTCGGCCAAGAACGTTACCTCCGTGCCAGAATCCCATTGCCATTTTCATGTAGGGCATGCCATTGGTTTGGCCATCGCTGAAATGGAGGTTCAAAGCTGGCATCAGGCGTTTCAGCGTGGTAAGCAGTGCTTTGTTGTCACCACCGCGTGTTTTCTGGAATTCCCATACCGTCATCAGGAACTCCCGGTGCGGCTCGATGTGGTCTGGTGTCCAGTTCTCCCAGTCGAGTTTGCTGAAGTATTTGAAGACCAGTTTCAGTTGTCTCGCTGCTTCCGCCATCGCTTTATTGTCACCGGAGTGATAAATAAAGAATTTGTCGGTGGTGAGTAGTTCTTCAAACACGTGCTGGTCGTTCTCGAGGATGTGTTCGACAAGCAGGTCGGCTTCATCGATCAGGCGACTGACGGCCTGCTCGTGACGGCCTGCCCCGAACCGTGAGTCGTCTTTGAACACTTCCTGAGCCTTGGGGTATCCGAAGAATTCTCTTACGAATCGCAACTTCCGGATCGGCAGATTCGTCGTGCTGGCGTTCAGGTTTGTTGCTTGTACATTTTCATCGATGATGTACCACTGGTCGCGTCGTGCCAGCATGCGTCGTACTTCACGTTCATAGTCCTGTCGTGACCTGAGTTGATCAAGGCTGGCCGCGTTTATCAACTGTTCGTCCGGACTTGAGTCGGTCAGCGCGTAGGCTAAGGCATAGCTGGCAGCGCGTGATGGCATCATCCGTCGTCCATGTTCGTCCGGTTTGCCCACCCCGAACTCAGTGCGATATGCAAACTCCGTACTCAGTAACAGTGATTCGATTAGCTTTCCGAGTGCCTTTTGCAGATCAAGTTTGGCTGCGTGCAGGTTAAAGTGCTTGCTGTTCTCAATAACCTCAAGCTCGGTGGGCTGGCGTTGATAAATCTTCTGATACAACTCGATGACCACTTGCTTAATCAAATCTTTATCCGCTGCAGGCTTGGATATCCGCGCGGTTTTGAACGAGGTGTCCCATTCTGTGAAGCACTTGTCGATGATCTGTTGATGAGTATCGCCTGCCCTTCTGTGCTGCTTGATGCTCTTGGTGATTAGTTCCATCTCCTTGTCGCTGAGCGGAACGTACTTGGGCTTGCTGTAACCAAGCTTTTGAATGTGGTTGTAAAGTTGGCTCATGTCCCACGTGTCGTAGAACAGTTTCATGGTGACAATGCGGTTCTGGATTCGATAATCAGTAACACCTTCACGGGTCCAATCCCGTTCACATTGCAAGAGAATGTTGTCAAATTCAGCTAGGTTGGCTTTGCTATAGGGAGACCATACGGCGTTACCTTTGCGATCCGATCGACTTTTGGTTTTGATTTCCTCGACTGCGTATGCGGTCCGCTTGTAGGTTGCGATGCCTTGCAAAATGGCCTGTATATCTTCCTTGTCAAAACGGTCTAGAAATTCAAGGTTCTTGTGCCTCGCTTGAATTCCATTTGTTGTATGCTGCGGAGGGCCCGGGTAAGGAATGTCTTTTGGATTCAGCGTTGGAAGAAGTGTTTCATTGTCGGGGCCGTAAATTTGTTTGAGTAGATGCTGCATGTACGCAAATGTCTGCAGGAATGTCTTACGTGAGCGGAATTTCTCGCGAGTCTCCAGTTCGGGTTTCATCAACTGGTACATGGCAGGGTAGTTTTCCTTCATCGTCTGTTCTGCTGACATGTGTCCGGCCACACGTTTGGCATTTCCCACCATGGTAAGTAGGTGCCCGGTGTTGAGTCGTTTGTGCGCGATGTAGCGTACGCCAACGGTTGCAGGTAGCAGGTAGGGATTTGCGATGGTTCGGCGGAATTTGTTTCCACGCTCGGTTTTGGGACTCCAGTGGACTCCGCTGTCACCCCGAACCTGCTGAGGCATTCCGTGGATCGTTCGATTTGATTTGTAATCGAGCAGGTGATTTATTTTTTCATTGAAGATGTATTCGCTGATTAACCATCTGCGGTCGGTAGTGTAGCCCGGCAGTTCTGCGTTTTCTCCGGAAAAAAGAGCTTCGTGGTCAACGACATTTCCGTACTCGAACCGTTGAAGTTTTTCAGCAAGCGCTTTGGCGTTTCCTGTGACTTCGGCGTTGCCCACGATTTGAGTCGTACTCCACTTGATAAGGATGTTTCGCTCAGCGTCTGTGGGTTGCTTTGCTTCTGCCGGGGGCATTTGGCTTAGATGTAGGACGTCTCGGATCTGCTGAAAAAGCTTTTGTCGATCGGTTGCACGCATGGTTTCCAAACTACTCAGTTGAACTCCGCCTTCTGGTTGGTTTGGGCCATGGCAAGACACGCAATAAGAACTGAGAAGCCGAGTGGCTTGTGCCTTCAGCGCGGTTGGATCTGTAGACTTGTCGGGGACTACCTCCGGGTTGTTCATTGACTGAGCAAGCGAATTTAACGCAACAAGGAAATAGAAGGCGAAGAATCCTCTGGCAGAACACAGCCACTCGCTGACAGGTCTTTTGGAGATGGGTGTGCGGGTTTTCAATTGAAGGCCCAGAGGTGACTGTGGTGAGAAGGAGAAACGGGACGCGGCTCGTGCGGCGCGATGACTTTCGGACGCCCAGTTGAAGTTTCGGGGCCGTGACTGGAACCCTCCCTGACTATCATAGCCTTCTAGCCACGCCGATGAAGTGTGTAGAGGGAGGAAGCCTGTAGTGGTTTTACGATTTGGTGTTGGTGAAGCTGTTGTATCCGAACGTGCATCGATGGTTTGCCGTTTTCGTAAACCGGGGACTGGGGGAGACGCTTTTGATGATTGGGGGTGGTCAGTGGGTCACTGTTGCGGTTTCGGTACCTATCCTGCTTGAATGTCATGCTCATGGTCCATCAGGTTGCCCTTCAAGTTTCCGCGATTCTCTGATTGGCAAGGATAGCGAAAGAAACAGATTTCAGGGGCAGGAGAAGATGAGCAGGAGTTCAACGACGCGAACGAATCGATGCCTCATCAAGTACTCCATCATAAATCGTGACAGATTTTATGTTTCCCCGAAAACGGTACAGCTCGTCGTTGTCCTTATAGGCACCCACGGTTAACCAACTGTTTCGATCGATGTACAGGCCCCCTTTCTGTTGGGTGCTTTCAGCAACTTGTTTTCCGTCGACATAAAGGCGCATAAGATTTCCGTCATAGGTGCCGACAAGATGGGTTAACTTTTGCTTGGTGAGGAGTGATGGAGATTCCAAGTAGGTCAAATTGTTTCGTTGGGAGGAGGCGAGTGAAAAGAAGAACCGGTTGTTATGAATTCCTAACATGCAGCCCCGTTCGTAACGTCCATTGTCCTGGACAGCACCGACCACTCCCGCCCACTCGGGTGATTCGTCTACCTTGACCCAAGCCTCCAGTGTGATGGTCTCGGGCATTGCGGGTAATCGGGGATATTTGAGATTGTTAGACAGCCATTGCGTACCATTGAGATTCAATCCATCGCGAGAGAATGTCAGATCTTCCAACGCATGAAGTTTAACGGAACCTGTCGCTGGGGTTACAGTTCGAGCAGTGGCTGATTGCTGGCTAAAATCCCAAGCATAAATCGATTTAGCGGGTTGGGGTAAAACCGGTGGATACTGGTCTGGTAGGACCGGTATGTTGGCAATGCCCGAGGCTTCAGACAGGGGCGTAAACGCCATTGAGGTCTGCAGGGAGTAATGGCAGACGCAGCTGGAACTGCCTTCCGGGATTAATAAACGGCCGCCTGCGGGAATCATGTTGATCCAACACCCTGCTCGGGTGGGGGCGAGGGCGGTGAAAGTGGATGTATCCAAATTCAATACTGTTGGGTTGCCGGCTCGGAAGAACAAACAGTTTCCGGCACCCGATAGCGTACCACAGCTGTGGCCGGGACGATTGAGTGCCCAGTCAGCGGATTGATTGCCAGGCCCAATACGAGTCCCGGTTTCGAGATCGTAAAGAAAAGGCTCCGCTATCAACAAAAATTTGCCGTCTGCCTGTTTTAACGCAACGGGGTGATGAACTTGCTCACCATGGAACAGACCGTTCTTCACATGTCCATGTTCCGCCTGCCATTGTGGTGACCCATCTTGAGCGTTGATCACCTTGAGCATGTAATGGGCCTTGTCGTCACGACTTTCTGAGGTGGTGAGGATTATTTTTTGATCCACCAGTTGGGCGAACAACATGTTTTGGGAAGAGCGCCATTTCAGAGGGACTTCCCAATGTAGGTCACCGGTCTGGGGAGAGATTGAGATTAAATAGGCATCTTCCAACAAAGTGGGTGCCGGGATGCGGTCCGTTGCGTGTTGCAGGCACTGTTCTGAGCGTGACTCCAAAAACACGATGCGTTTTGCATTCAACGCAATCGTTCCGTTAACGATTACCCCTTTTGAACGAAACGACCACCTGGGGGTACCATCGGAAGTTAGACTGTGCAATTCACGGCTTGTGACGAGAGGTCTTTCAGAGTGGTAGTCGGATTCGACATAGGAATAACGGGTTTCCTTGTCGATTGCCGTCCGGGGCGCAGAGTGTTTCATGACCGAAGCAATGACATTACCGTTGGATTCTGCGATATATCCCCAGCGGGATCCTTTGGTTTGAATTGGTGTCCGATGAATCACCTGTCCGGTGTAGGAATCGACTTGCCAGATTTCATGATTGGCAGCGACAAACAACGAGTTGCCATCGCGACTCAGGCAGGCGTACCCACAATCGAACGGTGTCACGTAACGCATTGCGAAGGCCGGTAGTTTTAATTCCCAGCGTTCTGTTCCATTGGCAGGGTCAATCCCGATCAGGACTCCATCGCCCTGAACAACCGTGGCTCCGCCCGCCGTGAGTGGTGCCGGACCTCTCAGGTGTCGATCCGGGATGCGGTTGGGGCCCACGCCACCGAACCACAGTAAACGAAAAGCTGTCGCGGTTCCGACTGACTTATCGTCCGTGGCGGAAGTGTTGGCAGGGTTGGCATATTGATGTCGCCACACTCCTGCACCTTCGATTGCCGCTGGGTAAGTAGGAGACTCGGCGTGTGCGCGCCAGACAAAACCAGTCTCTGGTGAGGCGAGAGCAAGTAGCTCGTTTGTGTTATGTTTGGTCGTGGTCGCTTCCACGACCGCATTAAAAATGCCGTGTGAGAATGGAAGAGGTTTTCCTTGTTCGTGTTGCCAAACCGTCACGCGGTGGCCGTATGTGCCTTCCTGCAGCAATACGTTTTGCAATTGCGTCACAGCAGATGCGTCGGTGTGTAAGCTGATCATTCGCAGCTCAGTTGTTGTCAACAGGTCACGCACCAAGGACCCGTCCTTATCGCCGAGTACCAATGCCCAGCCTCGGGGGGACTTGAGAGCGTCTCGGACTTTGGGGTGACGCGTTGTTGGTGCTCGGGCTGCTGTTGGGGGATTGCGTGGCAATTCTGCGTGTTGCCATTCCTGTGGTTTCGGTGAGTCGCTTCCCCGCCATGCAAACACCTCTCCCGAAGCTGTGGTTGCCACCAGAATTTCTGAATCGTGTTTCCCAACCGGACTGACTGCCATGTATTGGATCTCTAAATTTGGGTTGTCCAAACTCAGCTGTCCTCGTAACTGGCCGGTGTTGGCTGCGTGGTACTGAAGGTGCTGCCCGCCCGCAACAAACAGTAATTGGTCCTCTCCCATTCCCGAGACAATCAGTGAATGATGCAGGGGGCAGTTGACTGACCACGCGGTTGCCGCCTCTGGTTTTGACGCCGTTTGTGTACGGTGGGCGACCAGTTCGGTTCCGCTGGCGCTCCAGATCAGTCCGTTTCCAGCGGCGAATTGCTTTCCAGGATAGGACAACATTTTTGCGCCCGGCTGGCTGGGCTGGCCTTCGATCACGGACCTGTTGCCCGGCCCAGACAGGATGGCATCAGGGGTAAGGATGCAAAAAGTGCCCCCGGGGGATTCCAGCTCAAACATAAAACGGCCGTCGATCTGCTTGAGCGCGAATGGTTTGCTGCGGCCGGTGGGGATATATAGTTTGTCAGAGTCTGCAAGCAAGTAGCCTTGAGGTGACTGTGGAATCTTTCTACGCCAAAGTGGTTCGCCTGACGCCACGTCTAATCCCACGGCGTAAACACCCTGACTTGGAAACAGTCCAGCGGTGGCAAACACTTTGCCCTTGTGGACTAGAACGGAAGTTCTGATTGGGTGTGAACTGACGAGGCGATCATTCCCAACCACCCAAGGCATCTCCGGGCCAATGCGAGTCTGCCAAACCAGCTGGCCGTTTGCGATATCAATCGCTCGCACGAGTCCGTCGTCAGCACCCAGATAGGCGATCCCGTTGAAAATGGAGGGAGCATACCGGACAGGGGCCCGTGTGACGAACTGCCATTGCACCTTGCCCGTTTCGGGGTCGAGCGAAAGCAAACGGTCATTAGCAGAGGAGGTGATCAAGACGTGGGTTCGCCCCGTTGCATCATTCACGATCAACGGGACGTCTGCACGATCATCCGTTACTCTTGCATGCAGTGTGTCCAGCTTTTGCCAAAGGCTACCTTTGGCAGGTTGTGGCCAGGCCGGTTGCGGCGCGCTGAGTTGAGTGAATTTCCATAGCGGCACCCAGTGTCTTGATTTGAGTTCTTGTTCGTGGAATCCACTGCGTTGCGGATTCCCTCTGTGCTCAGGCCAGTCAGCCCGTCCGAGCGAGTATGATAGTGCAAGGGAAGTTGCAAGAGCGAAAATGGCAAATAGGTTGTTCATCTAAATGCATCGTAGTCGAAAAGATGAATAGAAATTCTTGATCATGCCCCATTCCAAGGTCATACGCCTGCTTCTTAGAAAAAAACGCTGTGTTGCGGCTCTAGAGCTTGAGACTGCAGCGACCTGAGACTGCGGCGATTGAAGGGAAAGTTGGTCGGGGGGCGAACCTAGGGAGTCAAAAGTCGGGCAAGAAAGTCCTTCAGATCGACGGTGAAAGAGAACGAAAGTTCGTTTGTCTTGTCACGCTGTTCTTGGCTGAGTGATTGTGCTTCCAACTTGGCGTCATTTTTACGGGGGACCATGACTGTGGGCATGGGGGGGAATTGTGCGACGACTGCTTTGACTTTATCCGTAAACTCAATGTAAACCTGCTTCAGCGTTGGATCTGCTTTGATGGTGTCGAGGTGATGATTCTCAAACAGAATCATTTGGTTCTTCCCTCGGTTGACGAAGTCTGCAAGCATGGCGTGGGTTCGGGCGAGTCTCTGTCTTTCCGTGTTGAAAACGATTAGTCTTTGTCTTGCTTCGAAGAGTGCTCGAGTTTGTTCGCGGAGATAGAAGTTTGCACGATCCTGAGCTTCCTGTTGGTAACGGATCTCAGCACCGGTGGGGTCTTCTCCCAGGTCCCGACTGGCAATGATGGTCCATTCAACATTGCTACGTCTGCAGTCACGTACTCGCTGTTCGGTTGCTTGTAGATTTTGACTCGCCTCATTTGTAAGGACTTGTTGGCGATCGAAATTTTCCATGCTGGATTCCCATTGTTTATCGTAGGATTGCATGAACCGGTCGAGTAAGTCGCCGCATTCGCGGATGCGTTTGTCCAATGCCAGTTGCTTGATGCGGATCGCGTCAGCTTCGGCAGCAAGACGCTCTTTTTCAATCTCGCGACGTCGCTTTTCTACTTCCTCCAATACCGCATCTGGAATGTTGCTGCTCTTGATGAGTGTCTTTACCGCGGTGCTGATTTGGATCTGCTTGAGACGCTTCACTTCAGACTCGTTCGCCAGACCAGAGCTTTCAACGAGTTTTACGGTTTCTCTAAGCCACAGTGCAGCATGGCCAGCTTTCTCAAGAGCCAGTGGGTTGGGATTTTCGGCCTCTCGTTTTTGATAGTCGCTGAGTTCCGCGAGATACTGGTCCATGATCTTAATGGAATCGCTGATGCTTTCGCGGTACCTAAAAGAAAAGATGACCGCGGATTGCCATGCGATCCAGAAGTCGCGTGAGTCTTTTGCAATCAGGTAGATTTCGCCGTATTTGTTTGCTCCGTACTCGCCTTCGAGGTACGAGAGGGTAAAGCGAACCGCCCAGTCGGAGGTCGCATCGGGGCCAAGCTCAGTTTTGTATTCACGTAGTTCCGATAGGTACTGTTCTTTTTCGACTGGGTCAACTTGGTCGATCGGCCCAAGTTCCGCATGCGCAGTTGCCAAGGCAACGAGACGCTTTTGGTGTTTCAGGAAGAAGTCCGAGGGCTTGTCAGTGGCGTGTTTGGTTCCCCGCTCCCCTTTTCTTGTTCGAACGACAAAGTTTGTAATCGCTGTTCGCGTTTTGTCGGACAATTTTGAAAGCTGGATCGGAGGGGTTGTGGTGCCGTCCTGCCGTTTGATCACAACTTCCGTCTCAGGGGTGAGCGATCGAGGCAGTTTTGTTGCGTTTCCATTGGCGTTCACGAAGGAGGAAATCGTGCCGCGTGTTGTGTGCTTGCCGTCCTTGGTCGTGAATTCGATCTCCTGCGCGGATAGGGAGTATGAAACCAGACTGCTACCGACTAGCAGAATCATATTTGCAAGCATCTTCGGTGTATCGAGTCTTGGGCAAAGACGGGAGTTCGACATGCAAAGTCGTTTGGTTTGGAGTTCTCGAAAAGGGTGACTCTAGCAAACGGTTTGGGTCACCAATTGAACGATCTTACCTTAACGGAATACCTACCATAGTGTCGATTGGGATTCACGGAATGCGGGTTACCGTGGTTTGGGAGGAGTGGCTGGAGGTGGCTGAGGCATCAAGTCTTGTGGATCAGGAGGGTACGGTGGTGAGGCGGTCTATTAGCCGATGTGTGCGTGGAAAATCGTCCCTTCGGGTTAGTGAGGGACAGTCCGGTAGTTCACCTTTTCGAATTTTTTTCGATTGAATCGTAAGAGGATTCTTTATGGTGAAAGGGTTGAAGGGGTTCCGCGTAGATCCTTAGACACTTGGCAAAAGGATTCTCTATGAAGGACCTGATTTGCGTTATCATGGGCGTGCTGCTAGTTGGATTGTGCGGGCCAGATCGTTCGTGTTGCGACGACGGAAGCTCTCCGTGTTCTCGAGAAGCACGAGGCAGTGATTTTGTTCCGGGGTTTGTGTCAACAATCCTTGTCGGGGCTACGTCGATAGGCTTTTCTTGGGCCGTAGCCAGCAGTACTCTCGTGATTTGGTGATGCGGTCAGGTTCACCTGTAACCGTCGCCCTGAGTGGATCAGATTTGAATTTTGAGTCTGGTTCGGTAGAAACGGGGGTAAGCAGCAGCGAATGGCCAGCGACTTGATGTCGATCGTAAGTGGCTTGGCGACCGAGCAGTCGGTGAAAAATTAGTCAATCTCAACTGACGGAAACGGCGGATGTGCGAATCATACGGAAGACGCTGGAGAGTCCGATGGCAAAGAAGATGAGCACCACTACGGCAAAGACGATTGCTGTAATTAGGAAAGCGAATGCTTCGGAACGCGCTGCCCGTACCGTTTCGTCAGCATGATCGCGAAGTTTGCGTGAAAATACCTGTAGGCCGTGTTCGTAGTCGCGTTTTTTCAACTGATAATTGTTACTGCTGATAAGACTCCATGCCTCGGTTGATTTGCCTTCTTTGACGAGAGCAAAAGCATTGGCTTCCAGTTCAATTAGCTGCTCATTTGCATCATTGACTTTGTCGAGCTCGGATTTTGCTTCAGGGACGAGCGCCACGGCCTCGTCGATGGATGCGATCAGTTCGGGTTCATATTGCTGATACCGTTCCGCCCATTTGGGATCGTCGGTTAATGTTGCGAGTGCACAAGAGTTGGTTAGGACTTCGTCGAAGTAAAGGATATTGCCTCTGAGTTGCTCGACTCTCATGTCGCGTGTTGCGATAGTTTGGATCACAGTTTGATTGCGGTGCGCGATCCAAGCGAAACTCGCTGAAAGAAGCGCAAGCATCAATACACTCGCAATCGCCAAGGTGGTGGGAAGCGGATTACGTCGGCACCATGACAATAATTGCTCATAGGTGGTCGAGGGGCGGGCATGGATAGGCTCGCCATTCAAATACCGCGTTAGGTCATTGTGAAAATCCCTCGAAGTAGGGTATCGGTCGCTTGGTGATTTTTTGAGGCATTTCAGTGAGATGGTTTCGAGATCCCGTGGGCAACTTGGTTTGATGCGGCTGATCGGCATCGGTTCTCCATCCATGACAAGGTTCAATGTCTCGATTGCATTGGATCCTTGGAAGGGTGGATGGCCTGCTAGCAGACTGTAGAGGATAGCTCCCATCGCATAGACGTCTGTTTGACTATTTGTGTTTGCGTTCTGACCACTTGCCTGCTCTGGGGACATGTAGCCGAGGCTTCCCATGATGGCACCGGTCCGCGTGTGTCCTTCGTCTTCATCAAGCTTTTTTGCCAACCCAAAGTCCGCGATTTTCGGCGTCCCATCTGCATCGAATAGGACATTTGCTGGCTTCAGGTCGCGATGGACGACTCCAGCGAGGTGTGAGTGTTCCATGGCGTCGGATAGGGAGGCCACCAACGCTGCGGCTTCGCGTGGCGTGGGACGCTTTCCTTTAAAACGATCAGCCAATGAGCCTCCGGAGCAGTATTCCAGCGCGAGGAAAGGGTGCCCCTCAGATTCCCCAACTTCATATACTTGGACAATGTTTTGGTGTTTCAGCCTGGCAACCGATTCAGCTTCAGTCTGGAACCGCTTACGTTCGCTTTCTGCTGCGTGCGTGCCAGCAAGGATGACTTTCAGAGCCACCGTTCGCTTGAGGCGGACGTCGCGCGCCTTGTAAACCACTCCCATGCCGCCCCGCCCGAGTTCTTCAACAATTTCATAAGAGCCAATTCGCTCAGGAAAATCCCGCGAGTCAGGCGACGCCTCGGTTGTCGCGGCTCCAGATCCAATGGTTGGCCGGTGTTTCTGTTCTCCAGAAACGTGAATCGTTTCGTGTTCTATCTGGTCTTGGGGGCCGTTCCACGTAGCACTGTGTTGTTCCCGCGTGTCGTTGGTTTCGCCGTTGGAATAGTGGGTCAGCTTGTCATCAGGATCTTGATCAGCTTGCATCGATGCGGATCCTTTTCTGGGTAGTCCGTGGTGGCGTTGGAAGTGAAAGTCGGGGGTGCAGCGGTCGCCTTGTAGAGATATGCAACCGTTTGTTTGCGAAGCACAAAAGCGGAAGGACGTCATCCGGATCCCTTTCCACGCGAAATGATAATGGCCCGAATCAGTCAGTACCAGTTGCGATTCATGTTCGCCAGCAGGACAAGTTTACCAACGCGGATGGGAATCCCCGCAACCTTCGTGTCTCCGCACGGTGCACATTGTCCGCCAGAAGGATCCGTCGTGACAGAAATTCGGACGCTGTCAGAATTTTGCTCTGCCGGAAAGGTAGAATACGTTGATCGGATGTCGGAGTCTGTAGGATGCTTCTTAACCTCAGCGTGAGAGTGACCACCGACTGTTGGCAGAGGAAGCCCGGTGGGGGTGAGTTTGTTTTCCTCTGAAACAACTCGCACTCGGCTACCTTCTCGACTGCTGAGATGGCGACAGAAACTCGGTGGATAGGACACGGTACCGGAAAACACCGCAAGTGGCTTAACTCATGGGGTGGGTTGCTGCAAGCCAGCGTCCGTGGGTTCGCTAGAACCATTTGTGAACATGCACCGTAATTAAAAAGCGTAGAGTTCGCTCGAGGACAAACGATTTCCTCAACGCAGGTTCGGCGAGGAAAACGTGTTTGAAAGTGGTTTGTCATGTTTGTAAAACAACTAATTACCGTCGCCGCAGGATTCGTCGTGGGCTGTTGTCCAGGGTGGGCGGGGGCTTCGGTTTGTCACACCGCCGGTTGCAGAAACACGCACTGTTCCTGTCTGTCACGAATGCGTGAGGGCCGCGGTAGATGCAGCATGAACGTAAGGCGATGGCAGTTGCGGGAGTCGGATCCAGGTGGCGTTGCAGATTGCTGTGAGGGTGTGTTCGGCTGTCGCCAAATGGAGCAGTTTACCTGTTCGACCAACTTATGGAGCAATCAGGCCGGTCCACCCATTCTTTGGTTCGATCGGAGTGAGCGAGACATATACAAGCAGGGAATTGCTGAGGCTCCCGAGACTTGGGTGCTCAGGAGCAGTAAACGGCAGGCATGCTTGGGGGTTTGGCTGAAATAAGGAAGGCATCCAGTATTTTCGATTGAAAACCAATAAAAAGATTACTTGTTTATGGAGCAAGAACTATGAGTGAAAAAAACATGAGTCAACTTGACATGGAAACACGCGGGTGCACTTCCATTGATGCCAGATGCGGCTGCTGTGGAAAATTCTGTGTTTGTGAAAACTGCGGCGGTGAGGGTGATGATCGTTCGTGCTGCTGCCGTCGAGGTCAATGAGGCCACGATTGTTAGTGGTTACACGAGATGCTGTTGTCTGCGTGTAGGAATGACTGCCGTTCAATTCTTTGAATTGGACGGCTTTTTTTGTGAATGAAGCTGAACGAGCGGTGACATCGAATAACCGGGTGGTCAAAAGTGGTGTATCAGAAGGGCAGCGTTTCGCGGGGCTGTATTCTGAGACAAGGAGCCGGATTCAGTGTGCTGCCTGTGGTCCAGATTAGGTTGACCTTTTGGCGGGCTATGGGAAGTTCCAGACAAATGCTTCAGGTCGGTGGGGTGTGGACTATGATGCTTCTTCGGGAATCGGAATCTTATCGAGGTGAGAGCTGTCTGAAGTGCTCGATGGTCCGGTCGATATGATGCTCCGGTGCTGCGTGGACGCTGTCGAGTCTGTGACTGCGAGTTTGTTTTGTTTTTGCCTTTGGCCACGTGCGCATGGTTGGTGAATGGTGATCAACTTTTTCGTCAAGATGTGCTTGTTTGATTGGGTGACCCCGTTTTATGCTACTGCGACGACGCCTACGAAACGCAATGCTTTTGACATTGGTTGTTTCAACCTTGGTTGCAGCAGCGATTTCCTGGTATGTTGCTGGAAACTTGCTGGCACCGAATAAGTCGGATGTGGGGACGATTCCCCCGGGAATGTCCGGAACATCGATCACTCTGGTTACGGAAAGTGGGATCAAGGTTCGGGGATGGCATATTCCATCAGCTGATTCTACAGCTACGGTTATCTTGCTGCATCCCATTCGAGGAAACCGCCGCACAATGTTGGGCCGGGCTGCCATGTTGAACAGGGTTGGCTATTCCACGTTGTTGATCGATTTGCCGTCGCATGGCGAGTCAGAGGGTGAAATGATCACGGCGGGCTGGCTTGAACGCCATGCAGTGTCCGCAGCGGTGAAGTTAATCAAGGAAGATGATCCAGCGCATCGGGTGGCAATCGTAGGCTGGTCACTCGGAGGTGCCGCAGCGCTGTTCGCGTCTCCGCTGGATGTGGATGCGATTGTTATTGAATCCGTTTATTCAAATGTGACTGAGGCGGTGCATAACCGTGTAAGGATGCGAGTTGGCTGGCTGCATCACGTTATTGCGCCTTGCTTGACTTGTCAGTTTTTCTTGAGGTTGGGTGTCACAGCTGATGAGTTGAGTCCGATGGATTACGTTGCCGCGGTTGATTGTCCTTTGTTGGTCCTGGCGGGAGAAATGGATGAACACACCACTCTCGCGGAATCAAAGGAACTGTTCGACGCTGCCGTCGAGCCGAAGCAACTGTTTGTTTTTCAAGGGGCAGTACATCAGGATCTCCACCAATATGATTCTGCAACCTATGATGAGGTAGTAATTGCGTTCTTAAACAGTTGGCTGGATAGATAGTTTTTTTTCAAAAATACGATGAGGAGTCAGCCCCGGTTTTTGAGCCTCTTTTCGTAAAGCGGCAGCCGCTGTTGAACACACAGTTGGAAGAGGCTTTAGCATCAGGGGGACGGTTGAATCTTGGGGCTGCTTTGGCTTCGGGGATCTTAACAGTGACAACTGTGACGAAAGTCGGCAGTTCCAACGTGCACGGCCCCGTTTGCGTCTTGAGGCAGGTGAGCCTGTGCGTTCTCCGGCACTGAAGGTCACTGCTTTTCTGGTTTGGAAGGCACGGTTCGGAAGGTATGCCAGCGTCCCGGTGACGAACCGAGATGACGCGTGACGATTCGTTGTTCCCGAGCCTGTTTCGCGGGCGGCCAGGACGCAAGAGCAGTCAGGATGCCGGTCTTGATTGTCATGGTGATTGTGCAGGGGTAGCAAACCAGGCGAAAGGCTGTTTCCGAATGGTTTAGTCGCTCTTTGAACTGCATGATTGGACTGTTTGATTATGCTTGGGCTATCTAAGTTTTGTTGAATTCGGAGCTAATTTTATGATGTTTAGCAAGTGGCATAGGTTGTCCTCAACCAACGTGGTTTTATTTGGGGCTGTTCTTTGGCTGGTTCAGGGTGCATCGGCGCAGGATATCACCAAAAAACGGCTGGATCATGACGCTTATGATCTTTGGAACACGGTGTTGCGTGAAACTATTTCTGAAGACGGTCACTGGGTGATGTACACCGTCCAGAATGGGGCAATTGATGGAGAAGCGACACTCCACCTCGTTCATGCAAATAATGGCAAGCGTTATTCCATTCCGCGTGCGTCGGGCGCGCAGTTTACGTATGACAGCCGTTATGCCATCTATCGCGTTATGCCGGAAAAGGCTTCGGTGGAGCAGGTTCGGCGCGACAAGAGGAATGGAGAGGAAATTCAAAAGCCCACGCTGCAGTACCTTGAGTTATTGTCCGGCAAGGTGACTACTGTTGGAGATGTGAATTCGTTTCAGATTCCTGACGAGGAAGGGCATTGGCTTGCCTATCTTCTGGGTAAACCGGAAGGTCCGAGTGACTTAAAGAGTGTGAAGCTGAAGTCAGAGACATATGAAGTGACGGAGGCCGGTCTGCAGCAGTCGCAGGAACCGGTCAAGTTGAAGAGCCGAGAAACGCTGGCGTTGGAGCGTGGCGAAAAGGACCCCGAACCGAAGGCAGAAGCGGCTGCGGTGAAGCCGGAGTCTGCCACCGGGAAGAAGACCGTGAAAAACGAGCATGCTGATAAGAAAAAGAAAGAGGCTGGGACCCCCTTGGTATTAGTGAATTTGTTGACGGGAGTGCAGTGGACCTATCCGAATGTGGTTGACTACGCTTTTTCGAGGGACGGAACTTATCTCGGAATGACGAGCTCCGTAGAGAAGGCGGGAAAGTCGGTGGGCAGTGGGGAGGCAGCACCAAAAAAAGGTGTCGAAGCGTCGGCTGCAGACGGTGTCCATTTGATTCACTTGAATGGCTTAAAACGAGTGACAGTGATGGCAGGATTAGGCGAGTACAGGGGGCTGCAGTTCTCGAAGGACGGATCCAAGTTGGCCTTCCTAAGTAATAAGGATGACTATGATGCGAAGACGCCATCGTGGAGCCTGTTTGTGGCAAACACGAAAGGCGGTAAAACAAAGAAAATTGCAGCCGAGGGCATGGAGGGTGTTCCTTATCAATGGTGGGTTTCGTCCCTTTCAAGTCTACGTTTTGCAGAAGATGGTACGCGACTTTATTTTGATACAGCGCCGATCTCCAAAAATGTGCTACTTGAACGCACTGGAAGCGGAAAAGTAAATGAAGGCACAGATGCGGATGAGGGCAACAACAAGAAAGCCAAGCTGGATCTTTGGCACTGGAAGGATCCGCTGTTGCAGCCCCAGCAGTTGCTACAAGCCGAGTCCGAGCGAAAACGAAGGTACCGTGCAGCCTATGTTTTCAAAAGCCGTAGGGTGGTTCAGTTGGCGAACCGGGAAGTTCCCTCTGTCAGGATTGATTACAGGTCAACGTCTGCTGTTGCGGTTGGAAATACGAATCTTCCGTATCGTAAAACCCTGTCGTGGGATTACCCCGGCTATCAGGACGTTTATGTGGTGCATTTGGATACCGGTGCACGCGAGATGGTGCTCCAAGGTGTCAAGTGGAACGCCTCGATGTCACCTTTGGGGAAGTACATCACGTGGTTTGATGCAGAGCAGAAGAAATGGTTTGCTAAGTCGGCACGCAGTTTAAAATCAAAAGCCGTTGTTATCAGCAGGGGGATTCAGGTTCCTCTACAAGACGAGCTTCACGACACGCCAAACTTGGCACGAGCTTACGGCAGTGCGGGATGGTTGAGCGAAGACGAGGGCTTTGTCGTCTATGACCGGTTTGACCTTTGGAGGCTTGATCCAACCGGAAAGCTCCCTGCCTCTTGCATAACGGATGGCGTGGGGCGGAAGACAAGTATTCAATTTCGCTATCAGAAGCTTGACGTCAGGGAACCGTCGATTGACGCGACAAAGAAGATCATTGTGTCCGCATTCCATACCAGGACAAAAGCGAGTGGGTACTACTCACTTGATCTCGCTCTAAGCGGTTCAGAGAAAGGGAAGGATGGCAAACGGGCATTGCAACGGTTGATCATGCTGGACGAGCGGTTGACGGGGCTCGAGAAGGCAAAGCGAAGTGATCGTTTAATTTTCACTCGCAGTACGTTTCGACAGTGTCCTGACGTTTGGACAAGTACCTTAACGTTTCGGGAAATCAGTCGAGTCAGCAATGTAAATCCGCAGCAAGATGATTATTCATGGGGCACTGCAGAGCTTGTTCGATGGCGCGCGAAAGATGGGCAGAAACTGGATGGGATCCTGTTAAAACCAGATGATTTCGATCCCGCAAAGCAATATCCAATGATGGTTTATTTTTATGAACGCAACTCGGATAATTTGCACCGGTATTACACACCCGCAGCTGGGCGTTCCATTATCTGTCACAGCTTTTATGTCAGCCGCGGGTATTTGGTGTTCATACCGGATATTCCTTACAAGACTGGGCAGCCGGGGCCAAGCGCTGCAAATGCTATTCTTCCGGGTGTTGAGTATTTGGTTGAAAAGGGGTTCGTGCACAAGGACCGAATCGGCATGCAGGGGCATAGCTGGGGTGGCTACCAGACTGCGTATCTGGTTACGCAAACCGACATGTTTGCGTGCGCTGAGTCCGGGGCGCCGGTCAGTAACATGACAAGTGCTTATGGCGGTATTCGTTGGGGTAGCGGTATGAGTCGAATGTTTCAGTATGAGCGTACTCAAAGTCGGATCGGTGAAGATCTTTGGTCGGCTCGTGACAAGTACGTTGCTAACTCACCGCTTTTCTTTGCAGATCGGATCAACACACCTCTGTTGATTCTTCATAACGACGAGGACGGGGCGGTCCCTTGGTATCAAGGCATTGAGCTATTTGTTGCACTGCGGAGGCTTGGAAGGCCCGCGTGGATGCTCAATTACAATGGTGAGCCGCATTGGGTGATGGATGATCACAATCGTCGAGATTTTGCGACTCGCATGCAGCAGTTCTTTGATCACTATTTGATGGATGCGCCGGAACCGGAATGGATGGCGGTGGGAATTCCTGCCGTGAAAAAAGGTGAAAGTTTCGGTCTGGAATTGCTAGAACCAGAGAAATAGGGTGAGGTCTAGTGACTCGGCATTTTCGGCAGGAATCTAGCCGGGTTGGACCTAGGCGTTTCGCGGCTGGCACCGCGAAAGAAATCCAAGCGATGGTGAAGGGACTTGCTGCCTTGAAGAACGTGTTTTCCGCCGTGATGCTAAAGTTTGTGGCGATGCTGAAGGGGTGACGCGTCGGTTTGTCCTGGTTGAGTTTATCGCGTGATCCACAGAAGCTGGTTTTAATTGTGGTTAGCCAAAAGTTTTCTGGGATGCCTTTTTTTGGTTTTGCGATGGCTTTGTGGCACACACGTATTGCGATCCTTCTTGGCGTGAAAGATACGTTTTCTTCCGCTTGCTGCTATTACGGGATGCAAATGCGTCATTGTGGGATTGAAATGGGCGGCGTTCCTATTATCGAAGTTGATTCTTGATGCGTTAGGTGTTTCACGGTTGCTTTTGGTACCGATGTTCAGGGGCTGTTTGGATGGCTAGTCTGGGGGTATCGACTTACAGATTCTTTCCTTTGCAGATGGGGGGCGTTTCGATTTCATGCCGGATTTCTATCAGCACGACTTAGTCACAACGATTCATGACTTGCACACTGGCAAATTGAATCGGCTTGAGGACATGCTGCGTGAGGCCACGCAGCAGAACCCAGTAGGCCTAGTTTTACCGGTCACCGCATCAGACATGCGTGCCGAGCCATTCGACCGGATCGTTGACCAGTTGGTTGGAGCGGATTACATCGACACGATCGTAGTGAGTCTTGGTGTTGCACCAGAAAAGAAAGATTACGAAGAGACACTTCAGAAGATCGCTCCGTTGGGAGAACGCGCCAAGGTGCTTTGGACCGATGGGCCTGAGATACAAGGCTTGTATAGCGAACTGATTGATGCCGGTATTGCGGTTTCGACCCCAGGGAAGGGCAGAAGTGTGTGGACTGCATTCGGGTATCTGCTGGCGGATCCACGTATTGAAACGTTCGTGTTACACGATTGTGATATTGTTGATTATGACCGACTTCTCTTGGGGCGGTTGTGCTTGCCGATGGTACACCCGGGTTTGGATTTCGAATTTTGCAAGGCGTATTACGCGCGAGCGACCGATCGAATGCATGGCAGAGTGGTGAGGTTATTAGTGGCACCGTTGCTTCGTGCTCTGATGCGGATCTATCCCAACAGCGAGTTTCTTCGTTTTTTAGGTAGCTTTCGTTACCCGCTTTCAGGTGAGTTTTCGCTAACTCGAAATCTTGCGAGAACCAACCGGATTCCATCGGATTGGGGTCTGGAAGTAGGAACTTTGGCAGAGGTTTATCGAAACACTTCGTTGAAGCGTGTCTGTCAATCTGACCTGTGTCGGCTGTATGAGCACAAACATCAGGAGTTTTCGATTGAAGAGAAGAACGCTGGTTTGATGCGGATGGCGACAGATATTCTGACGACGATCTATCGAACGCTGGCGAGCCAGGGAGTAGTATTGAGTGAGGCGACATTCACGTCTCTGCGTGCGTCCTATCGTCGGATGGCGCAGGATTGTATTCGTCAGTATTCAGCGGATGCCGTGATCAACGATCTTGCTTTCAATCGTCATGTAGAGGAGATGTCGATCGATGCGTTTGCTGATTGCATTACAACAGCTTCCGAGATCTTTCGTGCGGATCCCAAAGGGGCTGATGCGATTCCGAATTGGACACGTGTGCGGGCGGCGTTTCCCGGGTTCACAAACAAACTTCGTGAAAGTACTTGAGCTGGTTCGAGAAGTGAACGAGGTCTCGGGATGGGGTTTGCAGATTCGGTGCGTCGGAGGAAAAAGATTTCCGTCGGCATGATCAAAGGCTTAGGAACTGTTCGCTTTTTCTTCCGCTGCACTCGGCTTGAGGTATCTCGGGACCAGTTGCATAGGGTCCGAAAAATGTTGAAGAGCCATGGCCCGGATGGCTTGCAGCCCAACACCGACTGCGTCACATTCTCTGGGCAACGCGTAGCCTGAACATGCGCCCAGTACGTGTTTGTCGCCCGTAACCTGGATGTCGGGGAGTTTCTTTTTGAGTTCTTCGGCCCATTCGTCGGGTTGAAGAATTTGGGTGGTGGCTGGGTGAGTCGTCCAGTTCAGCGGCAGCGAGGGTAGGTCGGGCAGCAGTGTGCTACGAACAAACTTTCCCAGAAAGACTTGTCCACGATAGGCGTTGAGGACGGCCCAAATGGTCTGGCAGTCTGGATGGGCATGGAGAGCGGCAGTCGCGATTGCGGCCAGCGAATCTACTGAAACGAGAGGCAAATCGAGTGCATAAGACAGCGTTTTTGCGGTGGTTACGCCAATTCTGAGGCCAGTGAAGGAACCGGGGCCATCCGCAACTGAAACCAAAGCAGGTGGGTGTCCTTGCTGTTGGCACCACTTCAGGACGTCTTGAAGCGCGGGGGCAAGGGTCGAAGCAGACCTTTGATTTGGATTCAGGTTCACTTTCCGGATAATGCGTTGACCCCGCAAAACTGCTACCGAACCCAATCTTCCTGTGGTTTCGATTGCCACATGGGCGATATCAAGAATGGGGGAATCTGATGACAACGACGAGTTGGTGGGATTGCTGTTAATTTTTGATTTCCCTTACAATAACGGCTTTACAAGCAACATAACGGCCGGATGCGGTCCGTCTACATTAGGAAACACCGGTGAAGCGAGCGCTCATTAGCGACATCCACGGTAATCTGGAGGCACTTGAGGCGGTGCTGGCTGACATCCAGCAGGTCTCGGTGGATGAAATCTACTGCCTCGGTGATATCATTGGCTACGGGCCCAATCCGTGTGAATGCCTTGATCTTGTCATCAAGAATTGCAAATCGACCATTTTGGGGAACCACGATCAGGCCGCGCTGTTCGATCCTGATGGTTTCAACCCGATGGCTCTGCAGGCAATCTACTGGACGAGGGACCAGTTGGATAACGGCCCGGGCTCACCAGCGGTCGTGAATCAGCGCTGGGATTTTCTAGGCGAATTGCCACGCCACCTTGATGAGGGGGAGTTCAGATTTGTGCATGGTTCGCCGCGGGACCCCACCAACGAGTACGTATTTCCCGAGTACGTCTTTGATCAGCGGAAAATGGAAATTCTGTTTGGCAAGGTGCAAAACTATTGCTTCATGGGCCACACGCACTTGCCGGGAGTTTTTACGACTCAATGCGAATTCATTTCGCCCGACGAGTGTGATTATTCGTACCAATTTGGCAAAGAGAAGGTGTTGGTGAATGTGGGCAGCGTTGGGCAACCGCGTGACGACGACAATCGCTCCTGTTATGCGATCATTGATACGGAGGTCAAAACGCTTGAATATCGACGCGTTGAGTACGATATCAACAAGACTGCCAATAAGATCTACGCTATCGCCGATCTGTCCGATGCACTGGGTGACCGGCTCAAGCATGGGCGTTAGAATGTGTTCGTTGAGTGACTGTTTGCTCTCTCAACAGTTGAATGAGACGCTTAACCGGACGGGCATCTAGGTGTTGCTGTTTGGCACATTTGCAAGTTACTGCGGACCTTCTGGGGTGTTCGGTTCGAAGTCACTGGTTCGTCTCACCAAATTGTTCGAGTTCCAAGACCGCGTTTCCTGAGACCGCCGAATTCTGTTGTGACTAGAACCGCGATTGTTAGCGATATTCATGGAAACCTGGCTGCGCTCGAGGCCGTGCTGGAAGATATCTCGAAACAGAATGTCGATCGTATCGTCTGCCTTGGGGATGTGATTGGTTATGGACCAGCCCCCAGTCAGTGCATTGACGCTGCAATGAAGTTTGAGTTCTGTATTCTTGGGAACCACGATAGTAGTGCGTTATTTGATCCCGAAGGATTCAATGTAGCTGCTGAGCAGGCGATTTTTTGGACTCGTGCCCAGCTCGAATGCAATCAGGATGGCCCCGAGGCGGGGCGCGAACGGATGAAGTTCATTTGTGGATTACCGCGGATGGTGGATGAAGGAAAGGCTCTGTTTGTTCATGGGTCGCCCCGTGGCCCAACAAACGAATATGTTTTTCCCGAAGATACGCAGAACGTGAAG
Organism: Rhodopirellula sp.; assembly: GCA_002689655.1. Classification (GTDB taxonomy): domain Bacteria; phylum Planctomycetota; class Planctomycetia; order Pirellulales; family Pirellulaceae; genus Rubripirellula. The sequence goes on from NZHC01000141.1 coordinate 58,255, forward strand.
AAGATGGAGAAGCTGTTCTCCATGGTTCCCAATATCTGTTTTCAGGGGCACACGCATGTGCCGGGCGTCTTCACTCAGGACCTTCGTTTTATCCGGCCAACGGAAACTGGCAGCGGTTACGAGGTGCAAAATGATGGACAGCGACTGATGGTTAACGTTGGTAGCGTCGGTCAGCCGCGGGATGGCGATTCACGAAGTTGCTATGTTGTTTACGATGAGAAGGTTATCGAATTCCGACGCGTCCAGTATGATATCGAACGCACCGTCCGTGATATCAATGAGCAACCTGATTTGGACGAGTACCTTGGGTTGCGTCTTCGCGAGGGCCGCTAATGCGATGCCACCTTCTTGTGCATTGCTAACCACGAAGGCAGAGTAGCAGTCGTTGACCAAGAAGGTTGCAGTTCAAACCCGGGCAGTTGTGCGGTAGCACGCCTTCGCGCTAGGCGCACTCGGAATGTGATTGCCAGCGTTCACCGGATGTGAACAGGAGCCCGACTGCGGACAGGTTCAGTGTGTGAAACGTTGGGTTCGCTTGTTTCTGTGTTCGGATAAAAGAGCTCGCCAAGCTGACATGAGACGGGAAGCGGCGTGGCGCTGCAAGTTTGGCAACGATGATGTTTTGAGGAATGACCCCTTTTCCGACAAGAAACACTGTTGAACTTTTCCCTTTCCGGTGCTTTCTAGCTGGGAACCTACTTCTTTCCACGAGTAGGTCTACGGGGGATGAAGAAGCCGGTTGCACTTTCATCTCTTGTGTCACTGTGAGGCGTCCGTTGCGGTTTTAAGAGCGTGAATGTTGATTGTTAGGTTGCGGTGAAGACCATCAATGTGAACATGCTTGGGGAAGAGGGGTCCGATTTCTCTTGGCGTTTGGGAAATAACCTTTTCCTGCGGCTTTGATCGATGGCGCATTTTGGAAAGGCCGGTGAAACTGTATGAATTTTGCAACGCTTGAAAGTAGAATGTGTTTGGTTTTTGCATTCGTTTATGAATGATGGATTGGATTCCGGCAGAGACCACTTGTGCTGGATTGCGAGGAAATGAACGTGCGTACTGGATCGCGAGAAACGCCTGTGAGCGTAAATGAAGAGAATCGGTCTCGTGACTAGTTTTGATAGTTGGCTTTGACTTCGCTTGTGAGGAGAGAATAAATGGGATGGGAGTCCGGATTGCAAGTGGGGCACATGGGCACCGTCATCCAGTGGGAGCTTAGAAGTCGATGGTTGCTTTAGTCTCGATAACGCTATGCGTGTTTGCAGTGTGCCTGCTGCCATTTATGGTGAGCGGTCTGATTGCAGTCCAAGATGCTAGGCGGAGCGAATATCGGGTGACAAGTCGCGTTTGTGTGGTTGCCGCTACGTTGACGGTCGTATATTCATCGGGAATCGGTGCGTTTCAGTCTTCCACAGCGAGCCCAACAGCAGAAGAACTTGTCCACTGGATTGCGCTAGTAAGTCTGTGGGTTTTAGCTCTGATGTTTTGCTCTGGCATCTTTGCCTTATTGGGTTACCTGACTGGTGCTGGCTGGGGCAGAGCAAGACATGACTCGTTGGTTGGTTCTGAGTTGAGTTCGCCTTCGGGCATGGAGCGTGGGACGCACGAAGAGTCAGGGAATCCGTATCAGGTTCCGCGGGTCTGACTGCAAGAGGGTACTGGCTGCAAGAGGGTACTGGCTGCAAGAGGGTACTGGCTGCAAGAGGGTACAGAGTGGTGCACTTTTTCGCCTTTGCTGGCAGTATTTTACTGCCTGTGTCTTTGCATTGCAGGATCGATCCTCAGCTAGAAACGTTGGTGTGTTGGCACTTGACTGGACTTCACACGGCTAAGGTTTTGGTTGTTCATAGGCAGGATGTAACTTAAAGCTGAGTGGCGTGAGAGTCGGTCATTATTTTGGGTGTTAAATGCAGGGTTGGATTGTTTGTCCTTCAATGTGCGTAGATCAGTTCAATTGGGCGATGATCGCTGGTCGAGTTGTCATCCGGAAAGTCATCTGGACGCACGATGACACGGCATTCAATGCCCCACTCTTTGGCTGCGCCGGCAGCAAAAGCCAGATCTAGCATCGAGTCAGGGTAATTGTCGTTTCCGTCGCCGTCACGATCTGACCAATTTGTGTCGACAAAATCATCAGGGGCGAGCCATGACCAGACATTGTCACGTACCATTTCGTCGAACGCTGCGTTCCCCTTCCTACTTCGATAATTATAGTCCATGTTGAAGTCTCCTAATGCAATCACCGGGACGCTTTGTTCACGCGCCCACTCCCGAAGCCCAATTGCTTGTTCTTTGCGAAAGTCGGCATTTCCTCTGGCTAGATGATTTGTCATCACAATCAGTTCTTGGCCCGAACGCTTATTTTTGATTTGAACGAAAAGTGGTGATCGGTGGTTCCCCTTGTTCAGTGTGTATCCTCGGTGCTGACTTAGTTCCTTCGTGAGAAGGATGTCATATCTCGCTTTGCTGACCAATATTTGCAGCCTGTCGGCGCGACCGGTGTTGCCATGGATGTCGTGATATTCGTCTTGCAACGCTGACGCGTAGCGAGCGAAGTTTTGTGGTTCCACTTCGCTGAGGCAGATTACATCGTAGCCCAGGAAGTGTGACAGTTGCTCGCCGATGACAGCAGGGTCATTTCCACCGGATTCAACATTCCAAGCAAGCAGTCGTACCGCTGTGGGTGGGTTTGCTGATGTAGGGCGATCGGTGGGGTCGTCAATTCGTTTCTTGTCTGCTGGTTTTCGAATCGGAGCGTCGTCTTTCCCGTACGCAGAGTCGCTGATTAAAGCGGAGGCATCAGTATTCCACCCTGAATTCAGCGATGGATCCGGTTTCGGTGAGCAGCCGACGAGAATCGCCGCGGCAGTGATACTTAAAAGTGTTTGGGGCAAACGCATGGCAGGTATTATTGAGTGGGGCGGCAGACGAACGAAAACATGGGTGGTCTGTTCGATGATCGTGCAGTCTAACGTGTGAGCTCTTAGAGCAACATTACCATCGAAATCCTCATGTCTCTGACTTTTGCAAAGCGGCGTGAAACAACCTGTTTGGTGTCGTGATCGACGTAAGGATCGAATAACGGTATTCGCTTCCCACACGTTGGATTCTGGTGCAGTGACAGGTGTGGATTGCCCGGTTCTTGGATGGGGTTATCTGTTTGAAACGCTCTGGATTTGAAGCAGTTCCCGCTGCGTGGCAGGAATTCAACTAAGTTGCGGGTTGCTGTTGTGTATGATGTCCGGAACGTAGAGGTGCCGTTGAGATTGGAGAGTGCTTTTGTTCCGCCAAGAGCTACAGGTCAGGCGCGTCCTCTCGAATGCGCGTCCTGTAAGTTGCTGGAGTGAGGAGGCTTCGCGGTGCTGGTTTGAAGCTTGCGTTGCGTTCGCCGGTGCGGCATTGGCAGCGGTTGGAGTTTGTTGGAATCCCATCTTGATAGCGGGAGTTTTCTTAAAAGTTATGAGTTCACGTTCTTTGTTTGGAATTTCGTTTCTGTGCCTGGTTGGGAATTTGCTGGGCGCAGAGTTTGAAATCGTTTCTTCTGATGACATGCCCCATCTAAGTACGCCGGTGGAAGGCGTGACGCTTGTCGAGAAAGGGAACGCGAAAGGGCAAACTTTTGCGTGCGATGAAACTGTTGTACTTAAAAGGCTGGCATTGAAGTTGAATGATGTCACTTCTTCAAAAGACATCACCCTTCGTTTTATGGGGCTGCAGGACGGTAGTCCTTCGGGCAAAAGTTTATTGGAGAATACCTCGACATTACCAGTTGGATTGGTCGGTGGTCAGACAATCCAGGTGACGTTTGAGCGGCCGTTGGTATTGCAGCCAGGAAAGTATGCTTTTCTTATTAGTACAGAGAGCTCAAAGCTCAAGTTCAGCTTGGGAAGGTGCTACAGCAATGGCTGTATGATAAGGAAGAATGTGGCAACCAAAAAAGCGTGGCGTGTAGGGAGGAGCGTAACGGGCGGTGATCTAGTTTTTCGTCTGGATGGATTGCCTATGGAATCTTTAGAGAGTGTGCGTATATCATCGCAGCAGATGCAGGCAGAGGGGAATGCGGGTGGAAGAACTGTGACCCTTAAACGCTACGAAAATCCAAAGTACGAACCGGGTTCATTGAGTGCTCTTGGACGTAGCCCCAATATCATTACGGTGATGGTTGATGATTTGGGGTGGAATCAGATCGGAGTGTCGAGGGCAACTTTCAGTAGTAACTCTCCGGAGTACCTGACTCCGAATCTCGCGCGGCTTGCGGACGAGGGTTTGTGTTTCACGAACGCATATGCACAACCGAATTGTGCGCCAACGCGTGCTGCTATGTTAACAGGACAATACCCCGCCCGAATCCACAACGACGTGTATGTCGTGGGCAGTTTGAGTCGCCACGGCCGTGGTGGTGTGTCGCGTGAAAAAGCAAAGTTTTTTGCCCCAAGTCAGTCTCAGGATGTGGCTCTGGAAGCGGTGACGATTGCCGAAGCTTTGAAGCGTCATGGATATCAAACGGCACACATTGGTAAGTACCATGTTGGGGGTCACAAAGGGGAAGAGACTCTACCCGAGAATGTGGGCTTTGACATCAATATTGGAGGCTATACACAGGGGCATCAGCCAGTCTGTTTTGCGAGCGAAGCTAGCGACGGTCGTTGGGAATTTCGGGGTTTGGGCCGCGGGAATTTGGATCGGTTTGCGGTGCCCTACGATACCGCCTATTTGCGTGATCATGATTTTCCAATGTCGCTTGCTGGCAGTCCCAAGCACATTAGTGATGCGGTCGCTGAGGCAATGGAGGAGACTGTGAAAGCTTTGTCGGCCAAGGAAGCTCCTTTTTATGTTCAAGTACATCCCTATGCGGTGCATGGTCCTGTGCAGTCGCGTCCTGATCTAAAGAGAGCTGCGGGAAACGATGCTTTCTATGGTTTTGTTCGGAGTGTGGATTCAATTGTCGGACGTGTTCTGAAAGTGGTAGAAGACCCAGATGGTGATGGGGATCACAGGGACAGTATCGCTAAGCACACGATGATCATTTTCACGTCTGATAATGGGGGAACCCACAAAGATAACTGGCCACTGAGGGGCACCAAGGGAATGTTTACGGAAGGTGGGATTCGCGTACCGTTAATTGCGTGGTGGCCCGGGAGGATTCCGGCCAAAACGGTCACTCATCGACTGGTGCATACCGTTGACTACTATCCAACCTATTTAGAATTGTCGGGAGGTGAGTGGCGACCAACGCCGGAGGAACATCCGTTGGATGGTGTCTCTTTTGCCGGGACGCTTTTGGATCCTGAGGACGCGTTGCGTAAAGAACCAGTGTTCTATTTGTTCCCCGGCTACTTAGATCAGCGCGCTCAGCCATGTGCCGCCGTGATTGATCAGGTTGGGGGAACGCAGTACAAACTGCTTTACTACTTTGAGTCAGATGCTTGGGAGTTGTACAACATAACCGAAGACATTGGCGAGTCAGTAAATATCGCGAACGAGTCCCACGAGATTTCATCTCGTTTGGCCGAGAAGATTCGGACCTGGTTGAACCAAGACCATCCATTGTGGAAGCCAAAGTTGCCGCTGGTCAAGGGTACGGGAAAACCTGCGAGCATTCCCGCGTTTTGAGAATGCCAGGTTGCGCGGGCATCATTGGGCCAACAATTTTGTTATCTGGCGGGCCCAGTACGCTTGAGAGTCAACATGGCGTCATACCATTGGTTAGGCATGTTAATGTTTGCGTCACCATCGCTGTATTTTCCGTGCTTACCGGCAATCTTCAACGCAAGTTTCTTCCCGCGATCCATGCTGACCATGTAGTACGTAAAAATAACGCCGCGATAGGTTTCTTTTTCGTAGAATCGGAACATGACTGACGGCATTCCATTGACGGATACCCGCTCGGGTGCGACGTCGCCGTCGATGGCAGTGCTGAGTTCTGGAATGCGTTGGATCAATGCGTCTGCGTAATTCGTGGGTGGGCTTGAAAACCTATCAAGTGTGTCATCGTTGATGAGGGCGAACGTCAACTTGCATCCATCGTTTCCAGTATAGGTATAAACGACGTCACCGAGTTCGGTTTCCCGGCGACGTTTGTCGCCGAAATCCGGAGGAATGATTAGGGAGTACCCTTCGTTGAAGTCCGTTGGTATCGCTTCTTTTGCTGTTGGTTGGTTAGGCTTTTCTGTCGAGTTAATGTCGGTTGATTCAAAAAAGAACGCGCTTATCACCAACGTTGTGCCTACCACAAGGATCAGGACCCCGAGGCAAAGTATTGCTGAGATTACGATCGTATTATTACTTATCGAGTCGTTTCCAACTGTCTGAGCCGGGTTTTTGTAAGCCTGCACTTGGCCGTCACTTGCAGGAATTTTGTCTGGCATGTTCAAAGTGCAGCAAGCGGAGGGCGGACAGGGAAATTACGTGTTGTGGTTAAGTTTAATGGTTCGTGATGGTGTGATGCACCAAAAACACACAATGAGTCTGAACGAAAGAAGACTGACCGTCCGGCTAGTGGGGATGAGACAGTTTTGACCTCAACACTATGTAAATAGAGTATTCCATTGGCGAAGCTGAAGGCTGGTGATGGGATGGTCTCCGCTGGTGGAATTCAGCATTATGTTTTCGGCTGCTGATTTGTCAGATTCAATCACTCTGTCTTGCTTACGACATCGTGGTGTCTTCGCTGGAGCTGGCTGGACTTCTATCAACGAACGCCCGGTGTGGTATGCGGTAGACGCGGCGACACACGCATTTGGCACTGGTTGTATCTTGGAACGTGATTGCCTAACGCTTTGGGGATGCTGCGGCATTCATGATTCGACATAACACTGCGTTCCGGATGTCATACGTTTGAAAGCCAGACTTTCATGCATGTTAACTAAGCTAACGTTCTTGAAAATTCGTGATGGCCGTAGGATGCGTGGGGGGGCTTACGCATGGCGGCGGGCAATGAAATGAGCGACAAGGGATTTGTGGCGGCATTGTGTTTTAGGCTTCCGATTCAGGTTAAATGACACACAGGTTTGTCTGGAAATCGGTGGTTCTGCGAGAGTGGAATTCGCTCAATCGAAGCGATTGTTCAGATCGAATCGTGGAATTGGCGGTCGGGTTTTGGTAAGTTGGCTCCGGAAGTGGGAGCGAACTGTGCTCCCGGTCTTTTTAAGCCTACCGATAAGCAAGTGTCCCGGAGTCACCATGCCCTGCCATTTTTCGACGCACAGAGTACTGGCGTCTCAACGTTTGCTAGCAGTGAACACGATTGCAACCCAGATTGTAATCGGTTGCTTGATTCCTGTCATGACGCTGGGCGGCATTGTGCTGGCAGAGACGTCGCAGAGTGATGGCATGTCAGTAAAGTTAAATGACACGGGGCAGGAAGTGACGGTCACTCTCGGTGATGAAATTTTTACTCAGTTTGATTACCGTGATTACGATAAGCCAATTTTGTACCCGATTTATGGGCCGGGCCAAGTTGGGATGACTCGTAACTGGCCAATGAAGGAGGATGTCGCGGGTGAAGCGCACGATCACCCACACCACAAATCAATGTGGATCTCGCATGAGATAAGCGGGGTTGATTTTTGGGGCGAGAGCCAGGGGAGAGTAATTACCGAAGCGGTTGAGACAGAATTTTCAGGTAGTCCAAAACCCAGCAATGTGCTGCGGGCTACATCGGTCTGGAAGACAAAAAAAGGGGATCAGCCGTTGCTGACAGACCAAACGACATATTGGTTTGGTGGAACGGAAAAGAGTCGGTGGATCGACTGCTTGGTCGATTTTCATGCAAAATTCGGAGATATCCAGTTTGATGATACGAAAGAAGGTTTATTTGCGATTCGAACACATCCCGATCTCCGTTTGACGAGTGCGCCGAATCGTGGAGTTGAAGAAGTGTTTGGTAGTGCCGTGAACAGTGAAGGCGTTACCGGGAAAGCGATTTGGGGTAAACAGGCGCGATGGTTGCTGTACAAAGGTACGATTGATGGAAAGCCGATGAGCATCGCCATGTACGATCATCCAGCGAATCTTAGGCATCCCACAACTTGGCATGCGCGGGACTATGGCTTGGTGACTGCTAATCCGTTCGGATTACATCACTTTCTAAGAAAAGAAAAAGGTGCCGGAGTGTTTAAGATTGCGAAAGATGAGCATCTCAAGCTGCGCTATCGGGTGGAGTTCTTCCGTGGTGAGGTGCCGCCCAGTGAAGTGGAAGCTAGCTTTCAGCGGTTTGCAGAACGGCAGTTGGTCGAACCGGTGGCAAGCAAAGACTGAGGGCGGCTTGCAAGACTGCAATTGGCTCTTGTATCGAACGCGTTTTACGGGAACTTGCTGATCGGCAAGTGTGTCAATCGGGATGTACACTTCGAGCTTGGGCCAAGCTGTTCTCAGGTCTCGCACGCACGAAATTAGCTGATCGGTGACAGTTTTTGCTTGCGAGATACGCTGAGTTGTCCACTTCGACATGTGGTATGACGGGTTAACGCTACCAACGGGGATTTTCAACATGCTGGGAGGTAGCCGGATAACAACGGCGGTCTTGCCGATTAGACTACATTCAATCACGGGCAGGATCAGTTCTTGCATACAGACTGCGCGAGAGACGCTCACTACAAATAAGATGCCGATGTCGGACTGCGGGTCTTCGGCAGTCCGCCTCAAGGAAATGATCGCCCTAGGAGCTAGCGATTTGCAAAAAACGCTGCTCCGAAGCCAAACACCAGCAGGGAGATCCACAAAACTGCGGTCCCGCCTCCGAGAATGATCCCGATCCAAGCGTGAGCGGCTCCCTTGATTACTGGATTCGCAGCCCGCTTCTTGAGCCCAATGATACCAAGGATGAATGCAGCGATGCCGAACGGTATTCCGAGGACAGGCAGGAGAGACAAGATTGAAACATAGTAGGCGATGAGCGCGGGTGGGTTCTTGTATGGGATCACTCCACCAGTTGCATCACCCTGATTTTGGTTTTGTGGAGCGGGGTGGCCCGCGGACTTCACACCTGGAGGCTGGCCGGTAGCTTGGTAGGGATTTTGGTTTGGATCTTGATTCATCGGATTGGCTCGCAGAAGAAAAATAGATTATCAAGTTTCCTTAATGAAGCTCATCAAGGCAGTTTCGTTTCGAAATTATTTGGCCGGCTCTCGACGCTCATGACGCAGCTTTATCACTCTGGCGCTTCCATTGGTTTCGAAACATTGCCACTGGGGGCACTGTTTTTCATGAGGGATAACGCAGGAATTTGTGTTGTTACCGACAACGTCTACGCGATCAATGTGCCGAATTGTAACAGATCTTTGTAGATCCGGTGACTGTTTGGCTGAAGGCCGCGTTTGTGCTCGTAGGGGCACAGAGGCTAATAGACGAGTGCGGGTTTAGCTCAGGTAGCTTATCGCGTTACGGGTTGATAACGTAACAAAAGCGGGTTGGTTTGCGAGAAATGACTCTTCGGCTCTGGCTATTCAACACGGTTGTCGTTTACTGAAGCCAGGATGGATGGGATGCGTCAGAATGAATCTGAACGCATTGAAGGGCAGCTCAACCGCGGGGAAATTGTGTTCACTTACGAGCCTGTTTCGGTATTCAACGTTGGGCCCGGGAGGGGCGTGTGTCCTAAAAAGCTATGAACTGCGATCGAACGGGCATTGCATACACGGGAGGCTTCAGCATCTGTTCAATGTGTTTGGCGGCTTGCAGCCGCGAGCCAAGATTGTGAGTTTGAATTTCGAATTGTCATGCGGTAGGAGGGAAGAGCCTTGGGGCCTGTCAATGAGACGCGGGATGGATGTTGCAGCGAGTTACTTTCCCGCTGCTCTCCATGTTTGGTAGATTTCGCTGTTGCGTCGGAATTGCTCGCGGCTTGCGGCGTTCTTGGTGGCGTTCATCTGGTCTTGGACTTCCAACGCGTAGGTCTGATCGCTTTCAGTGCCTTGATCCATTGTGTCCAAAATCCAGCGGTTGAGCGCAGTGCGGTGCCGTTGGAGTTCCGAGAGATATGCTGGGGAGCTGGCTAGGTTTTTTACTTGCCAAGGATCTTGTGCGCGGAGATAAAGCTCCTCGGCTGGTCGTTCAGGTGCAAATAGTGTCCGTTCTGCGAGCGGAGTGAGCGTCCCTTCGGCATGCATTTTTCGCAGACGTTGGATGATCAGTTTGGCATCTTTGTAATTGCTTGGCATCAAATGCGGTCGAGAAGGAAAAAAGTTTCGGATATATAAAAACTCGTTGCTCCTGACGGATCGAATGCGATCGTCTGCTTCACCGCAGCGGTCTCGTGCTGCGAAAACAAGTTCTTTGGGATGGTAGTCGCTTGACAGAAAATCACGACCTTGCATGGTTTCGGGAACTTCGATTCCTGCGGCGGTGAGTGATACCGCAGCGATGTCGATGTGTTCTACAAGATCGTTGCGGATTGCGCCCGCGGGAATTCCCGGTCCCGATAGAATCAAGGGTATGTGTGTGCCTTCGTCGTATAGAAACTGCTTTCCTCGTGCATGACTAATGCCGTGGTCGGTAAAGAAGATGATGAGAGTATCGTTATTCAGCCCTTCTTTTTTAAGTCGATCAATTACCTTTCCTACGTGCCGGTCTGTGATTCGAACACTATCTAAATAGTTTGCCCAATCTCTTCGCATGATCGGGTCGTCTGGGTAATAGGGAGGAAGGTGGACCGATTCAGGCTCAGTCGTCTTCCCTAACGTTTCAGTCACTTGCTGTTCGAATTTGGCGTAGGAGGCTTCTGATGCGCCTCTTAATTTGCCGCCATGCAACTGAATCTGCATGAAGAAAGGCTGGTCAGCCTCTCGACCTGACCAGTCATTGCCGTCGAAGATGTCACGTTCCCAGGTGAAGTTGTAGTCGGACTTACCCAACGCAGATTGCCGATTGGGCGCAGGTTTTTGACTGCGGTAATCGAGATCTTTCAATCCACTTCCCATACAAGTGTAATATCCCGCCTTTTGGAATAGTGCTGGGAGTGGTAATACCCCCGCAGGCAGTTCAATTCGGTGTGCTCCTCTCCCGCTGCGATGATGGTGGGCACCGATGGTGGTTTGGTACATCCCAGTGATCAGAGCCGAGCGGAAGGTAGAACAGACGGGGGACGTTGCGTAGGCCTGAGTGAACTGCAGACCCGTCCGGGCGAGCGAATCAAGTTGAGGTGTTTGGATGACTGATTCACCGTAGCAGGATAGGTTCGCTGACATGTCATCGACCACAATCCATAGAATATTGGGCCGGCCAGCTTTGACTGAGTTTGGCGAACCACACACAGCAAGCAAGATTGCAAACAGAACTTTATTGAGAGGCGGGCAAGCTTTTAATTGACAAACGATATTGCGGATGGTGTTCATTGGGGCAGGTGGGTACGTTTTGTTTTGTTTTGTTTTGTTGCGCGGCGTATAAGGCGTAGAAGAGGCTACCTCGGATGAGACGCAGGTAACCGCGATCGAGTAACATTCCCTTATGCGTATTCTGTCGTTTCGTGCCGTGGTGGCTAGCGGGTACGCTAGCGTTGTGGGCACCGAGGACAACACCGGGGATGATGAAATTTCGATTCTTTCAGTCACAGGTTACTTATCACGCGTGTTTGTAATGTGACGTTTGATTTTCGGGGCGTCGCTTGGGGACGCTGGGGTCGCAGCTGGTAATGAGCTACCTGCCAGCAAGCAGTCGCAGTAAGCCGTGGCTTCATGCAGTTCAGTTTTTGATACGATCCCCATGCATAATTCTACCTTATTCGGTATGGCCCAGAGACGGGTTCGGCTGCTTCAAATACTGTAAAGCGAAATAGAAACCCTCTTTTGCGAGAGTTGAGGCCACGTGACCCTTTTCAAGTGCGGGCTTACCAAGGTTATTGATCGAATGTTGGCTCACTGCAGATTTTGGCAACAATTTAGAGGCGGTTGCTAGGTGAAGTACCACTTTTTCTTTAGCCTTGAGAAACTTGAAATGGTGATTGGGCAGAGAGATTGTCACGTCGACGGAATCGTTGAAAATCTTATGTAATGGCTTATGCGGCGTGCTTTTTGATGGTCATGGTTTGCTCTTGAACTGTCGTTCCCGTCTGAAGTCCGTTGGCGTGATTCCGAGTTCACGACGGAAAATTTCGCACATTCGGTTGGCAGTCTTGAATCCGACATCTCTCGCGATCTGTTCGAGCCGACGATCACTTTGGGCGAGTTCGCGTTTGGCTCGCTCAAGACGAACCCGTCTGATTTCGGTCGCGATAGGGGTATCAAGAAATTTTCGGAAACGCAATTGCAGGGTTCTTGTTTCGGCGTTCACCGCTCGAGACACGTCGTGCTGGCCAATCGGTCGATGGCTGTTGCGGGATATGTAATCCAATGCATCAGCAACGAGATTGTCCTTGACGGCATGGAAGTCAGTCGATTCGCGCACGACCAAGCCCGATGGAGATAGTGAAAGAGGCCGCTTGGGGGCAGTGCCACCGTCCATCAAATGCTGCAGCATTTTGGCGCATTGGTATCCGATTCGCTCATAGTTAAATTCCATGCTGGTGATGGAAGGACTCGGATTTTCGCAAAGGTTTTCTTCGTTTTGACCAGCGATAATGGCAACGTCCTGCGGAACGCGCCAACCACGTTCGTGGCACATTTGCACGACCAGTCTGCCTAGATTCTCTCCTCCAATCATCACCCCAATGGGTAATTTCCATCGATCCATCCACACCTTTACAAGGTGTTTGGTTTTTCGCCAATGGCCGACGCTACGGGACGAACTTTGGGGTGAGTTGGCAGCGATGCAGTCATAACCTCGCTGCTCAATTAGTCGCCGGAACTGAACAAGTTCCATACGCTCACCTCGATTTTTGTAGGCTGTCATGGCAGCGAAGTTCGACAGGCCGCGTGACAGAAAGTGTTCAGCTTTGAGCTGACCGCTGGCGTCAAAATCAGGGAAGACACCAGGGAGTTTGTTCCAAACAGGGGAACTGGCCCACATGTTTACCACGGGGATACCTAGCCGTTTTGCTCGATCTGCCAAGTCGTGGTTTGCTCTGGCAATGACGCCATCGTACGGAATCGGTTTGCCTCGTCGCGCAGGGAGCGTGTCGTGTGCAAATTCATCGATAATGGAACGCCAGCCCTGCTCCTTCGCGAACTGTTGTGTTCCCGCGAAAGTGCTTGCATGGCGTTTGTAGGGCCACTGTAAATCCAGCATGATTGCGACGCGTTTACGTGCTTGAGCCATCCTCACTTTGTCCCATCGCATGAAGAGACAACTGACACGCAAAATATTTTCATTGGCCTGTGTGGCTGGAAAAGTAGTTGTGGGCGGAGAAGATGCCGCAAGGGTGTCGTTTGACAAAGCATTGCTAGGTTGCCCGCGAATTCAATGGGTGTGCAAAAACGGAAGGGGGGTGCGCAAAATCGGTTTTCGAATTTGTTACTATATCAGCTGGTAGGGAGGGCCGAGTGTAAGGTGTGTGGCTGGTGTACGCACCGACTATCCGTGGTTGTGCCTTTCAGGACGCTACCATTCATTTTTTTTTAGATTGGTTTTTTGTGCAGAGATGTATGTGATGCGTTACACACCGATCAATCTGTGTTTTCGTGGCCGTTGGAATCTGATCGCCTTGCTCGCGACGGTTCTGTTTATGGGTTTCAGTTCGTGTTCGTGTCTCTGGGCGGCGGAGCGAGAGCAGTTTCAGATAGGTGAAAACGCCGCTTTTATGATCATGCCGCCGGCGTCACGTCGAGTGAAAGGTCCGACGCCGTGGGTATGGTACGCACCCACGCTCGGAAATCGGCATCCGAGTCAGGATGAGCAATGGATGATCGATCGGTTACATGCCGCAGGAATCGCACTGGCTGGAGTGGATGTTGGGGAGAGTTACGGAAGCCCGAAGGGAGTCAGGGTCTATCAAGAGTTTTATAGGGAGATGACAGCCAAACGTGGATGTAGTACCAAGCCTGTTTTGCTTGCACGCAGTCGTGGCGGTTTGATGCTTTACGGTTGGGCAGTTTCTCATGCTAATTGCGTTGCCGGAATTGCGGGAATTTATCCCGTTTGTAATATCGCCAGTTACCCCGGTATCCAGAGGGCGGCACCCGCGTTCGATTTAACCCCTAATGAACTCAATGACTCGTTAGCGAAGTACAATCCTATCGACAACTTGCAGGCCCTCGCCATGGCTCGCGTCCCTGTATTTCACATTCAGGGTGATTCGGACAAGGTGGTGCCGCATGAGAAAAACTCGGGTCTGCTGGCTTCACGTTATCAAGCGTTAGGCGGACCTGTTGAGATTGAGGTGATTCCAGGCCAGGGGCACAACATGTGGCGTGGGTGGTTCGAGTCAGACACGCTTACGCAGTTCATGATTAAGCGGGCACTGGGAAAATGAAGCCCGGGACGGGTGGCGGCGTGGAGTGTGACGGTGCGATTGTTGATGAGTGCTGGTTCATGCATTTGGCAGAGCAGGTGAAAAGTTTCCGTGACTCCATTGTGAGTCGCAAAACACCTGCTCCGACTTCAGAAGTGATGTTTCATCGGTCGACATCGGTCACCTTAGTAATATCACGATCCGGTAGAATCGAAAGGGAAACTGGGATGCGGAAGTTCAGAGCATTCGAGGCGATGCGACAGCGAACGCGATGGTCGCGGGTAACTTCCGTAAGGCATACGAGATCGAACTGCATTCGCTTGCCGAGGAGCTTCGATCAGTTGACGACAATGTTCACGGCTTGAATTGCCGCGTGTCCTGACTTTCGGAAGGGACGGGGCATCGGTTGGGCGTGTTGATTGTTATCAACGGTGCGACAACGAATGATGTATTTTCCCGGTTTCAATCCGGGGTGGAGGGTCGCCCAATGGGCTTTGGTCAGTCGGATTGGCCATTGCTCTGGCATCCCGCTGACATCGAAGCCGTCTGTGGGGAGAACGATTTTTCCGTCCGGTAAATCACCCCCCCACTCTTTCGGTGGACCGAGGATCTTAGCGTCACGCCATGGTGCGGTCTCGAAGTACTTATCTCCCTCAGGCAATGGAGTGTCCTTCGGGTGAATCCAAACCTGAACCTTGTTCAGACCCGCCTGTCCCACCTGAGCCCAGCCGGTCAGCGCGATGGGAGCATTAGCCGCGTAATTGGCGTTTGTCGGAAACAAATTGCAGAACGTTTTAATGGGACTGTCCAGATCATTGTTCTGTTTCGCGTACGTGTCGTTTGCGTGAGGAATATTGGAGAGCACAATACGGTTGAGCCATTTGATGCTTTTGAAGCCGTAGGCTTCCGGCACTACCATTCGGACTGGACCGCCCCGTTCGGACGTCAACCAGTGACCGTTCAATTTGTAGCATACGATCACAGGCGGCAGGTCGACGGGGTCTTCCAAGATGCGATTGACCGACAGAGAACTGCGGAATAGCTGGCTTGGATCTTCGTTGTGATAGCCGTTGTAGAACACTCGCCGTAAATTATTAACGGGTTGAGTCATCCACACGAGTTTCCGAAGGGGAACCCCTTCCCAGATGCCCATTCCTAACGGGCACCCGATGTTTAAACAGGACATGACTTTGGGAAAACGGACTGCGTGGGTTTTTCCGATTTCGATTAACTGATTGAAGTCCAGAGCTGTACCAGTCTGTTTTTTTAATGGATTTCGGAGGCGAGAGGGAGCATCGTCGTCGCTAACGATTTCCAGCTTCCACGTTGCTCGAGTCAGTCCCACCTCCTTTTTGGCGGACTCGGGAAGTTGATGTGGAAGTGGGGTCCCTCGGGAAATATCCCGGAATTCATCTTGTCGGGTCAGCCAGGATTCGATGCCGTTGATCGCTTCGTCAAGGCTCTGGTTGTTGTTATCCCCTTGTCCTAGCAACGGATGCGATTCCATCGCAATGATGCCAGCCAGTCCGCATTGCATGAAGAACCGGCGAGTCTTACGACGATGGGCCGCCAGTATTTCTGGGGTCATGAGGAACCTCGTTGGTAAATCGGCGATGAAAGCGTCGGGTTGATTTGTAGAGGTGGTAGGGAGGGTGATGGACTCGTTGGGGACGAGTTGGAACAAACAGGGTGAGTTTCGTGTGTTCACACATTGCGCGCTGACGCAATCGATGGCATTGGCACGCTACTTTGTATTTTTGCGTTGTTGTGCTGGGGAACCCGATTTATTAAGCGCCTGTTTTTTTTTCTTCGGGGTTTTCCAGAGATTAATTTGGTCGATGTCGTTCGTTGCATTCCGGCCAGACGTGCTTCGCCCACTCTCAACATCTTTCTTCAGTTGAGCAAGAAGCTCGTTGACGACTTTTGGCTTCTGTTCGTGGAGGTTGCGTTGCTCGCCGATGTCAGCACTCATGTCATAGAGTTGAACCGCAGGGGCTGTACTGGGCATCTCGCCTTCTTTGGGAGAAGTCCAGCCTCCCGAGCCTCTCGCGAGCAGCAGTTTCCACTTACCACGGCGATACGCGAAGTGGCCACTGAAAGAGTGGTGGATGACGCCGTTGCGAGTTGACTTGATTTGTTTGCCGTGCAGCGCTGGAAGAAAACTGACACTGTCCTCTGCAGCCCCGGGGGGAAGCGGTTGATGGGTTATCTCTGCCAAGCTTGCAAACAGGTCGGTGTGGCAAATGAGTTGGTCGCAAACGGTACCGGGGCTAACCTTTCCTGGCCAACGGACGATGAACGGAAGTCGGTGCCCTCCGTCCCACAGGTCGGCTTTTGATCCTCGCAAGTGTGCGCTCACTCTGTGGCCCTTGTCAGCCAAATTCTTGATATCTGCAGCTTTTGAGCATCCGTTGTCGCTTGTGAAGATCAGGAGCGTATTGTGCAGTTTCCCGTTCTTGTTGAGTGCGGCAGTGATTTCTCCTAGCACGTTATCTGTTTGCATGACGAAATCGCCATACGATCCCAACCCACTCTTTCCCTGCCACTTGGGGCTTGGGACGATGGGTGTGTGTGGTGAACCAAGTGGCACATACAGAAAGAATGGTTTTGGATTTCCCGTGCGTGATGCTATGTACTCCACTGATTTGCGAGTCAGTCGTGGCAACATGTTGATGACTTCGTCATGTTCGATGACACGTTCATCTTCGATCACTGCCTCCATATTGCGAGCGTGGTGAAACCCGTGGAAGTAATCAAAACCGCGGTGGATGGGGCCATCGGGAATGTTCGCTCCGACGGGCGGCGTCTTGTTTTCTTTTCGCGTATAGGCGACGTTGGTTTCAGGGTTAAGATACTGGAAATCCAAGTGCCACTTGCCAATGATTGCTGTGTGATAGCCAGCCTTTTTTAGGAACGATGCTATGGTTGGGCGCTCGGCGTCGATCAAACACGGAGCAAAACCTGTGACAACTCCTTTTTGAAGGCGTGTCCGCCAACTGTATCTCCCGGTGAGTAATCCGTAGCGAGTAGGTGTACACACAGATGACCCCGAGTGAGCATCGGTAAAAGCCATTCCTTGAGCTGCAAGTTGATCAGCGTGTGGAGTGGGTATTTTACTGGTTGCAGGTGCGAGGCACTGGACGTCGCCGTAACCTAGATCGTCACACATCACATAAATGATGTTCGGAAGCTCCGCTGCAGTAGCGTTAGGCACGAGAAACGCAGCAAGGGCGACAGCAAAGTTGGCGTTGAGGTAGCTTGTCAAACGCCCCGGTGCTTGGTGGCGTCTGGATTTTCTGATGCTTTTCATTGGGAGTGCCGCGTTATGAATATGATGGCTGCTCTGAAGAATTCTGATCACGGAACCTAGGGCGACTTTTTGTTGGTCTTGAGTAGTGAGGTGAGCGTTTCGTCGTCGACGGGGCCTTCTAGCCAGTCGAGAGATTGCAAAAATTTGTCCATCCTTTTGACCGTGTCGAGAAAGGCAGTTGGGTTTTTACTCTCGTTGAAGAAACCGTGTGGTTGGCCATCGTAGATCCATAACTCTGACTGAATACCCAGCTCTTTCAAACCCGCATCAAATTGCTCAGCGGTTGATACGGGTATCAAGTTGTCGGAAGAGCCCAGGAACACGATTGTGGGGGGATCGTCTTTGCTGAGGTTGTGTGCAGGGGAAATGCTGGGGAACCATTTTGTAACTCGACTATGTCCGTAACCTTTCGGGCCATTGTCGTAGACGGGGTTAAACAGTAGCAGAGCATTCGATTTGGAACTAATGCCTGAATTCTTGTCGTTTGGATCGTCAAGGCCATCGCATATGCCTGTTGAAGCGGCGACGTGACCACCAGCAGAACCGCCCCCGGCGGCGATGCGGGAAGGGTCAATGCCCAATCGAGCTGCATTTGTTCGGACCCAACGGATTGCCGACTTACCATCGGCAACGCAGGCATCGGGCTGCGTATTTTGTCGAGTCTTCACTCGGTAGTCAGCTACAAAACTCACGATGCCTCGTGAGGCAAGATAGCGTGCCTGCTGCTCGAATTGCGAGACAGTGCCCCCGTTCCAAGCACCACCAAAGAAGAACACAACGGCGGGTTGCTCCCTCTCCGTTGTTTGTGGTGGGTCAAATCGGTAAATCCACAGTTTGTCTCCAGATGCTTCTTTATAAACCTCAGCAACGCAGCCGTGTTTAAAATCGTACTTGGTCGTCTTTCCATGGGAACATGTGATAAGACTCAAAGCAATGAATGCGGCCGTGGATAGTCTGGTGATCATGGGGGATTTCATGAGGCGTGTGCGGGTGTGGGAAGGAGTGTCAGGGGCGGTGGGGGCTGCTCGGGGCTGCTCGGGGCAGCAGAGCAGCCGGCCCTACTATAGCCGACCTCCATAAATCAGCTATCCGCCCATGGCTGTAAAGAATGGGACTAGAGCAGTGTGGGAAAGCTCCAGCGCGTGTTGGATCAGAATATCACGCATGCATGAGTCAGTAGCTTAAGGTTCTGCGGCCTGCTCCAGAGTCCAACTGGTCATTCGTCGCAGGGGGATAAGGTTGAAGGTTTCTTCGAGGGTTGCGTATTCATTTGGAAGCCCAGTGATGCATTGTTGGAAGAGATGGTTTAGCCCGGGATAAACATTGATCTCAACGTGCAAATTACCCCCTGTTTGTAACGTATCACGGATCGCGGTAAGGTTCAGCACAGCATCCACTTGTAGGTCTTTCGTGCCGTTGATTGCGAGAACGGGACATTTCAGCTCAGCAAGGGCTTGTTTCGGATCAAGTCTGAGAAAGGTTCTTAACCACGGTGATGCCTGTTGGGCCACAGCGGCTTGACTCGTTTCGATGATCCGCAATAGATCAGGTTGATCGTCACCGAGTGCTGTTCGAATTTGTTCCGCGACTGATTCAGCGTCTGGATTTTCTTCGTCTCGGATGATGGTGAGGATAATCTTCTGAATCTGCTTTTGCACGGCGATTCTTTGCTCGGCAACTCCTTGGGCTCGCATAAGCAGAGGGCCTTGGCTGAGGATGATCTGTTTCCCATCAATGCCGGGTGCAGCCATCAGAATCACAAACTTCACGTGACGGTTTCGGACCGCAATCATGGGAGCAAGCAAGCCGCCTTCGCTGTGCCCACAGATTCCTAGTGGCACGTCACGCAGTTCCTCTTGTTTATGAAGGAACTTGAAGGCCGCCTCCGCGTCATTAGCGAGGTCGAGCGAAGTGGCTGTCGAAAAATCACCCGTCGATTTACCGACGCCCCGATCGTCATATCTGAGTGTTGCAATGCCCTGTCTCGCAAAGTGGTCAGCAATCACCAGGAACGGCTTGTGGTCAAAAATGGTTTCATCCCGGTCTTGGGGCCCAGAACCCGTGACGAGGATCATTCCGGCCTTTGGTTTTCCGGCGGGAAGCGTAAGGGTGCCGGCAAGTGTGACGGTTGTGTCCGGGCTCGCAATCTTGAGCTGCTGAGTTGTGTAGGGAAAAGGTGCTTTGGGCGTTTGTGGTCTCCGTCGTTTTGATGGGGTAAGTGTCCGAAATTCGGAGATGTTTTCGTGCTGGGTCAGCGTCAAATCAAGCGATGCAAATCCTTGGCTCCACTTGCCCTTTAGTGTCAATTTTTGGTCACCTGAGTAATGACCATCGAACACGCCTTGGACACCTGGAACGCGGAAGATGACGTTGCCCTGTTGGTTGACTTCTTTAGTGGCCACAAAGCCTCCTGCTTTTTGAGAGACACTGTTGAAGTACAGCTTGCCCGATTCCAGCTCGACGAATGCGACGTCGATTTTCTGTACGATCGCGTTCAAAGTTCCTGTCAGCAAGGTTTTGACGTGTCGCTTGGGGACCGCTGCAACCCTCTTCAAAGACAGCGGGAGCTGTTGTCCACGCTGCGTCCATGTGCCCGTGCTCTTGGTAGCTTTGTGGGTCAAGGTGGATTTGTAGGTGGCAAAGGTACGCGGTAACGCAAAACTGAGCATAGAATCTGAGCGACGTACTTTTGTTAGGGCAAAGGTTTGGTTTCCCTCGTCGAGGCTACGCAACCTTCCTGTATTAGCTTGGTTAGCTGTGTCGAATTCAACAACGAACCTGAAATCGCGGTTGGGGGTGTTCAGCACGCCGAACCACAATTCAGGTTGGGTTCTTGCGTTGGGTGTCTGTTGGGCACCGGCTTGTGTCACTCTGGGAGTCTGCGTGTCTTGGCCGTTAAGAACTGATAACGGAAAGAGGACTACAAAGGCGATAGATGCTGGAATGACTAACTTTGTAGAATGGAGCATGACGTTTCCGCATCAGAAAAGGTTAGTGCTGGATGCGGGTCAGTGTGGCTGATGTCGATAGGGCCTGCACACCTCATCGAGAAAGGTTGCGACGTAGATCCCATAAACCCATAAAAAACGGGAGAGAAGTTTCTCCCGCTTGGGCAAATGTGTCGCGACATCCACGTCGGACTCCGGGTTAGCCTAATAATCTTCGATCACTTCTCGCCCATTGCGGGTCGCGAGAGCATCATACACTCCCGCATCAATGTGTTCAGTGATGGCTCGCACCGATCCATCGCACAGCGCGAATTGACACAGTCCAGAGTGAGGGGCCGCAAGACCTTTGTCGTCCCCATCAAATTGATTGGGCCGGTATTGCGTTTCAAATAAAACCATGTGTGCATGGTCGTCCTCCAGTTCGTCTACGTCTCTGACAGCGCCAATCCAAGCGTTCTCAAAGACAGAGTGGCCACCGGCAGTCGAGCGACTCTGGGGAATTGGGCCGTTGTGCCGTTCACCAAACGCCAGTGTGTTCGCCAAGCCATCCAGTAAAGCGGAGACTTTAATTCGACTGTTCCGATAGAAAACTCCTTGGCTGGCCAGTGGAGTTGCATCGAGGTTGGTCGTTGTGGTCGCGGGACCCCAATTTGCGGCGTAGCTGGCGGCAGCGTATCGCTCAGCCGGGGTGACGCTATCGTCGCGGTAAACGAACTCAGCGTCGGAATATGTATCGCTGGGGCATAGGAATACTGGCAGACTAATGTCGCGAGCAGCACGGTTCGCGTCATCCCAGATTGGTCGGTTGTAATCGATTTGCTCAGCCACAGATCCTTGCTCGAGCTGTGGCAGCATAGCTGCACCCCATGATAGGCCCATGTGGTTGGCACGCTCCTCGCCGCCGCCGCGAGGCCCGTACTTATGCAAATACCCAGACGGGAAACTACGAAAGCTGGATTCGTAATTGTGAAGTGCAAGAGAGAGTTGGGAGAGATTGTTTTGGCACGACATCCGTCGGGCCGCTTCCCGAGCCGCTTGGACGGCGGGAATCAGAAGAGCTACTAAAATGCCAATGATTGCTATCACAACCAACAGCTCAACCAATGTGAACCCGCGGACGGTTGAACGTCTTTTTTCCATCTCAGGTGATCCGAATTGAAGTGATTTTGCACGGGGCAGACTTCCCACGCCACATTTAGTCTACCGTAGAAAGACGGAAAGTTCTTCACCCTGAAAATAAATCTGCTCGCGAACATGTAGCCTGGAATCTCCAAGTTCTACCGTGAATTTTGCTAAACGTAACCGGGCTTTTGTGCTTGCTAATCGTGCACGAAGGGGGGCGGATATTTCGGCACAAAAGAAATGATTCTCGCCGATTTTGACGTCTGGCAACGTTTTTTCATGTTTTTTACACGCAATCGCGTACTCGGTGCCCTCAAGCTGAAATTTGATTGTGATTGTCTTTAGATCAGGGCTCCAGTAAGACCAAACATCTGTGCCATCATCGGGGGGGGAGGCCCCAAGGAGAGGTTCCTGGGCAGTGTTCCGACCGGCTAGCTCCGTTTCTGTCGACGGCTGCGCTAGCTCATTTATTTGTGGGGGCTGCAAGAGCGATGCTTCGGAAAGCAAGCAAACATTGAGCTCAGTTGGCAGGCCAGGCAATATTTCAAGATGGAGACGCGGTGGTATGAGGATGCTTTCGCTAGGAAGTTGTCCGGGGGTGGCCCTGCGTTGTAGGCTTACCACGATCCCCCCCATCTGCGTTTCTGCGTGGCGGTGCGTGTGTCCATGGGGATGTTGGTGCCCGCCTAAGAATCCCGGTGTGTGGTCATGGTCGTGCACTTGCACATCATCATGAACATGTCGGTGCGCATGCCACAAATCATCCTGCAAGTCCGTTGAGACAATGGGAGGAATGTCTGGCGTGCGTGACGCAATCTCATCGCGATCGCTACATCCAGCGAACGCTGACAGCCCGATAAGTATGTAGTTGGCGTGTTTCATCACAGAACTGTTTTCATCACTGAACTTTAGTTTTGGATCAAGGTCGGACCATACTTTACACGCATTGCATAGTTCTGGTCTTGGGGATGAGCCTAGGTAGACTGGGATGTTAGTTATTTACGGGGTTAGCACGCCAGAAGCAACTTCCCAAGCCGACAGCCATCGCAATGTACGAAGGAATGAAAAGCCACCACCAAAACGTGCCGGGGATGTAGGCAAGAAGATCAGTCATTCCGCCCTTCCACCTAACCGCACCCGCCGGTTGGAGGAACGTCACAAGGCCCGCACTCGCGCCCATTGCAAAGATGGCCAATCCCAACCTGCTAAGGGTGTATCCCTTTTCACTCAGTAAGATCGAACTGCCCCAGCCCACAAACAGGAGTGCAATGAGGGCCGGGCAGATCCAGGGTCCGAGCCAAATGGTCGGGACCAGAAACAGGACGTCCCACTCCAGCAACGATTGCGGCCAGCCAAGTAACAGCTTCAGCCAAGCGTAATACAGAAGGTCCCAAAAACCGAACACGAACACGAAGGCCGCGAACGAGCGCGTTAGGCTAGTTCGCTCGGCCAGCATCGCAACAGTCACCAACATGACGATGGTTGAGAATTCACGAGCTAGCTCCAAGGTGGGATCGTATGAGGTCAAGAATTCTAACGGGAAAAGAGCTAGGGGATTCTCGGGGTAGTACAATCGCCGCATGTAAATCACAACAGCAGCTTCTAACAATGCCATAGCAGCTGCAAAGATTGACAGTGTTAATAAGGTTTGGCGGCGTTTCATTTCATTCGGTTTATGGTTGCTGAAGCGTACTTCAGTCTGCTTGGTGCGAGTTGCGAATGTTTCAATAGCCTCAGCTTGTTCTGAATTCGGCTCGGGACGAACACGCAACGCAGACCTCGGTCATGCGTTCGGCACTGGCAACTCAGTCAACGTTCAATTTTATCTGGTTGCGGTTTTACACGCCTTGGTGCAGTAAAGCTGATTCGACTGGGTGCGGGACGGCAATGTGTTGCAGGTTCGCGCGGCCAGGCTCATACGGTTAACGTATACAACAGACTACTTTACATGAAAATGAGTGAAAGCATAGTAAAGGCAGTAACAAGTGAAGCTGAATCGCCTGCCAGAGTGTTGCCATGTTCCATGCAAGAGGCGGCTCAAGGGTGGTGAAGTAGCTGGTGATCGAACTTTGGTTGAACGGCCCGGTCCTGCAGACTTTTTCGCTCCACACAATCGCGACCCACAAGGAAAGTGTTTGTACATGAGCGCTCGAAACCTCGGACGCCATCCTGCGCAACGGTGCGAGCTCTTGATTCCCAACGCATACAGCCACTGCGTTGCGTAAAGGGCGGGTCCAGTTGTTGGAGGGTTAACTTTCTGTTCTTAGTTTCTCAGCTTTTCAGTTGCTGAGTTTGAACAGGTCAAGTTGATGGGCCCGATGGTTGCAAGAAGCATTGCCCAAACTGCCTGTTCCAAGGTGAGAGGTTGTTCTGACTTGGGGGCCTTCACGGCGGGGGAGTGTTCTCTCAGTGGGACCGTGATCGCAATGGACTACCCATCTATCTCATTGATTTGCGCTCTGGCTATGATCTTCTGACGGGGAATATTGCAAGCTTGGCGGTATGTCGTTTGATGGCGCTTTTAATTGAGCGTGTTAGTGGTGAGTGTTGGTGGGGGTCATCTCGAGCCGCACGACATGTTGCAAAGGCGTAAGTTTTTGTCGAAAGCGACCATCGTCCGGGAAGTGGGGATTCTAAATGGTATGACAATATGAAACATTGTGTCACAAGTATGTGCGTTACCACGTGTTGGTCGCGTTATTGAAGAGACGAAAAAAACGTTGATTTAAAGGAATCAAGTGAGCATATGATGGGTTCGAAGCAGCAACAGTTGATAGAACAAGTGACGTCCATTGTGCGGTCAAGATTGGCTGACCAGGGAGCCGGCCACGGGTTTGATCATATTCAACGAGTTTGGAGAACTGCCCGAAAGCTTCAGAGTCTCTGCGGTGGAAACTTAATCGTGGTTGAGTTGTCGGCCTTGCTTCACGATATCGGGGACGCAAAGTTTCACGATGGTAAAGAACGAAGTAAAGAATTCTCGATTGAGATTTTGACACAACAGGGAGTAGCTGAAAGTACTGTGGCCCATGTTGCGCAGATTGTGGATAATATTTCGTTTCGAAAACGTGAGTCAGCCCAAGCCCTTTCTCTCGAGGGCCAAGTGGTACAGGATGCGGATCGATTGGATGCGCTGGGGGCAATCGGAATTGTGAGAACGATTGAGTTTGGCGCTGCTTTTGGTCAACCCTTTTATTCCCCGAATGCAGAGGCAGAGAAGACGGGAATCGGGCACTTTCACGAGAAGCTGTTCAAGTTGCGAGATTTGATGAATACGGATGCCGGCCGTTTGATGGCGAAAGCTCGAGAGGATTTCATGCGTTCATTTGTTAGCCAATTTGAGCTTGAAGCCGCGGGGGAAGGGTAACGGATGGAAATTGACTGCGTCGCGATACAAAGTCTGGGTGTGCAACACTTTCTGAGTCAAATTATCGCTGGGAGGCGACGCGATGGATCTTCTCGATGCCCATTGGCTTTCGATTGATAGGTGCGCTGCGACCAGATCTCTTTAGTTCCTGTAGCAGCGTCTGTAGTTGCCGTCGTTTGTCTGGTTTGGCAAAGTACAGGTTGGTTGTTTCGCCCGGGTCTGTGTCAAGATTGTAAAGTTGTCCGGGTGCCTCAGGCGATTTCTCAGGCAGTGCGTATTGGCGGAGTGGGGGGCGGTCATAGTTGTTTCCCCCGGAGCCAGCGTGGTCAAGGTATTTCCAGTGACGTTGTCTGAGTTGGAATTCACCACGGAAGCTTTGCGTCAGAAGGTGTTGACGAACAGGGGTTGAGTCGTCGACAAGACCAAGCATGACGGGCATCATATCGAAGCTGTCGGTAGCGTCGTCATCTTTCAGTGTGTATCCCGTTACCGACGCCAAAGTCGCGAATAAATCGGTCGTGTTGATCATTTGAGCAGAGACCTGATGTGCAGGGATCACTGTTGGCCAGCGTGCGATCATTGGGACGCGGTGTCCCCCTTCCCAACCGTCACGTTTCATGCCGCGATACCCCCCCGAGGCATCATGCTGATGGTCGCGCCTCATCCAGTCGACATGCACGGTTTCCGCACCATTGTCTGCATTGAAAATGATGAGAGTGTTATCATCGATCCCTTGCTCACGAACCAGATCGAGCAGGCGCCCTACCAAGACGTCGAGTTCCCAGACAAAGTCACCACGGGGGCCCCCGTTGGTAGCGTCGTTGAATTCAGGGGCAGGCAAGACGGGGGCGTGGGCGATCTGGGTTGATAGCACTGCAAAGAAGGGAGTCTTTGCATCGTCGGAACGGTGCCGTTCGATGAACGTTTTCGTTTTTTCAAAAAAAAGTAGATCCGCGTTCATGAAGTCGTAGTCAGGTGACTTCCAGCCTTCGTCATTGTCCCAAAGCCATTTGCCCCCCAAATTCGGCAATGTATTTCGTTTGTGTCTCTGGTTGGCGGGTTGTAACACCATCCCATTCTCGATGTATACGTAGAGTGGGTCAGTATTGGGGCAGTTTGGTGTCACGAATGATTCATCGAAGCCTCGGGCATTGGGGCCGTCAACAAGGGGGGTGCTCTTTTCGTAATCAATCAACAGTGAGTTCTCAAAGCCGCCGCCCAGTCGTTGGTTGTTTTTGTCGAACCAGCTGAGTCCCACATGCCACTTGCCAAATACACCAGTGTGATAGCCCTGCACCCGCAGCATTTCGGCCAAGGTGAGTGTGCCAGGTTTCAGATAACTGGGGCCTCCGGGACCCTCAAATGCGCCACCGCCTCGCCCCGTTGAGCGATAAATCTGTTGCCCAGAGAACAGTCCGTAGCGTGATGGCGAACAGATGGTTGAGGGACTGTGGGCATCTGTGAAACGTATTCCTTCTGCTGCCATCTGATCCAACCGGGGCGTTTGATAGGCGGCGCTGGGGTTGTAGCAGGAAAGATCACCGAAACCCAAATCATCAGCGTAAACAATAATGATGTTTGGCAGGCGTGGGGCTGCTGCTACTGCGGCTGCAAAATCAACAAAAACAATGCAGGAAGCGAGCAGGGCAATAGCCGTCTTCGGTGGCAGCGGGAAGGTAGAAAAGAATGGCATGAGTAACCGAACTTCGCTTGGGAAAAAAGGTGGGACTCATTTGTCCGTTGACTTGAATCGCGCGTTCTACGTTTGTGTAGCGGTTCCGCCTGATTTCAGGCGTGGGACGGAATGTTTTTTCACGTGACGCTGTATTCACTTTCCTGCTTGCTGCCATCTTTTCATTAATGCAATGTTGCGTTCAATGGTTTTGGCTTTTTCAGGTTGTCTACGGCGCACCCTTTCAACGTAGGGTTTCATGTCACTGTCATACATTTTCGTGTCCTCAGCAACACGACCCTGATCCATGGTCTCGAGTTCCCATTGGCTGAGCATTCCGCGAAATGCTCGCAAGCGTTTTTGTTGTGAAGGGGCGTGTGCAAGATTGTTGAGTTCCCAAGGATCGAGCTCGAGATTGTACAGTTCCTCAATTGGGCGTGTGTCTGCCATGATCAATGATTGTGCCGCATTGAGTTTGCCAGCAGCATGAAGTTGTCTTAGTACCGGCATGAACGGCTTTTCGTCCTTGTAATTGCAGGGCTGCAGGTAAGGTCGTTGCGGCAGGTAGTTGCGTATGTATTTGAAGTTTTTATTTCGGATGCTTCTGATGTGATCGACGGTTTCATCGCACCGATCCCGTGCGGAAACAACGAGAGAGCGTGACTGGAAGTCGTTCGAGAACAAGGAGCGGCCCTGCATTTTTGTTGGGATCGGGATGCCAGCCAAATCCAATGAGGTTGCGGCTAGATCAATGTGAGCGATTAGGTCCTCACGTACCGACTCGGACTCTGGTAGCTTTGAGCCCCAGGCAACAAACGGAATACGCAATCCTTCTTCATAAAGAAACTGTTTTCCACGAGCATGGCTGATGCCATGGTCTGTGAAGAAGAAAATGACGGTATTATTGAGGCAGTCATCTTCTTGCAGCTTGTTGATGATTTTTCCGACCTCGATGTCTGTATAGTTCACCGAATCGAGATAGGCGGCCCAGTCTTCACGGATCACCGGGTGGTCGGGATAATAAGGGGGCAGATCGACGATGGAGGGATCGATCGGCGTAGTTAACTCACTTCGTATCCTCGTGTAATTCGAAGGAATATTTCTGTGCTTTCCACCACTCAACTGGAACTGTGCAAAAAATGGCTGGTTCACTCTGCGACCGCTCCAGTCGACGCCGTCATAAAGGTCCTGCTTTTTATAAGCAAAATTGTAATCCTCTTTTCCCGGACGTGTACCCGCGGCATTTGCGTTGGAGGTGTAATAGCCGGCTTCACGAAACAACTGCGGAATTGGAACAACGCCGTTTGGCAGCGTGATTTTCAGGTCGCCTCTGGAGCTGCGGTGATGATGGGCACCAATGCTTGTTTGATACATGCCTGTGATGAGCGCTGAACGGAAAGTGGAACAGACAGGTGCAGTCGCATATGCATGGGTGAATACAACGCCTTCTCTCGCAAGGCGGTCTACATTCGGAGTTGAGACGAGCGGCTCACCTTGATAACCAAAGTGGCCAGACATGTCATCAACGAGAATCCAAACAATGTTGGGAGCGGGCTTTGACGTTGGTTGCGTGGGAGGGGCCACTGGGCCTGCTTCAGCGATGTGGGCAAAACTTGAAAGTAGCAGGATCAATAGTTGCGTTTTCATCGTCTGCGATTTGTTGGCAGTCATTCGTGAAGGATTTGTTTATTCGGTGGAAAAAAACCGGAAACGGCTTTGAGGGTTTAAATCAGCTAGTTCGTCGGTTGGAATTTCTGATGCAGCATGATCACGTTAATCAGGCTTCAGGTATTTTACTTTCAGATCTCGGGGCAGTGGAGTGACTTGGTTCTTTAACGCCCACTGGTTCCATTTGGATTCCAGCTCTTCGGTTTTCTCTGGGTGCCTGCGAGCGAGATTCGTCGACTCGATGCGGTCACTTCGAAGGTCGTACAGCTCCCATGGCTGATCATCCATCGCAACTAGTTTCCACGGGCCGTCCCGAACTGCACGGTTTCCTTGATGTTCAAAGAACAATGCGCGAGCATTGTGGGGACTGTTCAATGTTGTGAACAAGTCAGTGCCAGGCAGCGGGTGGGGTCCCTTGTATCGCGATTGTGTCACCGCAAGTATGGTTGGATAGATGTCAATCAGGTGGGTCGGTTCCATTTGAATCGATCCCGGGTTGAGCTCTGATTGATTTGGCCAATGGATAATCGCAGGCGAAGCAACACCGCCTTCGTGGTTGAAATGTTTATAGAGTCGCCAGGGGGTGTTACAGGCGTTCGCCCAACCGGATCCAAGGCTGTGGTAGGTGCCGCGGCTTCCCATCTGCTCGAGTTCTGAGCCCTCATGCAATTTGTTTTCATTGCTGGATGTGACATCGAAGCCAAATGGATCCCATTCGAAGCAGGCTCCATTATCTGAAGTGAAGATGATCAAGGTGTTGGACAGCTGATTACGGTCTTTCAGGAACTGAATGACTCGGCCAATCTGCTGATCCATGCGGTCAACCATGGCTGCATAGATGGCCATTCGCCGGGCGAGGTCTTTTTTTCGGGATTCTGTGAGCGTGTTCCAGGCGGGATTGGTTCCAGTTTTGGTTTCCCCGTAGTTCTTCCAGGTTGATCGTGCACTCAGCTTCGTATTCGGGGGAATGACTCCCAGTTCCTTCATTTTTACCAAGCGTTCTGTTCGCAGTTGGTCCCAACCATTCACATAGCGTGATTTGTATTTGCGGATGACTTCCACAGGTGCGTGAAGTGGAAAATGGGGAGCATGGTAGGCAAGATAAAGAAAGAACGGTTTGTCTGGTGTCGTTCGTGCGTGATCGAGAAAGTCGAGAGCGTGGTCCGTGACGGCATCGGTCGCGTAGTAGTTTGTACGTTGGTAGTTTCGACTTCGTTGGCCACGGGGCAGTCGGGTGAGATGGTCAGGATCAAAGTAACGTTTTGCACTCACTAGGGTTCCGTAAAACTGTTCAAAACCGTGATTGGTTGGATCTGCGGTTCCTAAATGCCATTTCCCCGACATGAAGGTCCGGTAGCCGTTTTCGGACAACGTCTCGGCGAGAGTGACGGCATCTTCCGCGACACGCCCTCGATAGCCAGGACGGTCAAGATCGTTTCCCGCCATGTGTCCGAGACCGACCCGATGGGGATACTGGCCGGTCAGTAGAGCGGCCCGAGATGGGCAACATCTGCCCGTGGTGTAGAAGTGTGTCAAACGTACGCCATCGGCAGCAAGCGAATCGAGTGCTGGCGTTTCAATTTCGCCTCCAAAGCAGCCAAGATCGCTGTAACCGAGATCGTCCGCAAGGATCAGCAGGATATTGGGGCGGGCTAGTTCTTCGCCGTAGCTTGAGGCCGCTACCGTGATCACCAAGAAAACCCAAGTTAACCAACCATGCATCGTCAAGTGACTTGCTCCTGGTTTAATTGTGTGTGGTTCATGTAGCATGCCTTCTTGTCCAGTGCCCGCTTGGCGATGCCATATCGACGTTGTGAACGAGGCGTCATGGGAACCTAGTTCCCTCCTCAATCTTGACAGAACGGGAAACGAGCGAAGTGGGTCCCACTGATTTTTCTGCTCAATGAAAAGCGGGAATTCTTGAGTAGCAAAATTGCTGTTCTTTTCGAAGTTTACTAAATACCCTTCTTTTTTGAGTGGGTTTCGAATCAATAGGCAGCGAATTCAGTACGCCCCAAGGTACTGATGGGCTTACGGTTTTTCGGTAGAAGCCTTGAGTACCGCTTTGGCCTCTTTTCCTCGGAGCGGTCGGTATTGAATATCTTTAAACTCAACCCGCATTGGCGCACCTGCATGCAATTGAAGTCCCAGCACGCCCTTTGAGAATGCTTCGGGGTGATTGTCCGTCAGTTCCATCGTGTTGACACCATTGACCTGATGTACAAGCTTGTTCCCAACGGCAACGATACGCAGGGTGTTCCATTCCCAGTCAGTCAGATTTTGCTCTGGATCCCCAATGGTAGCGATGACCTTCGCTTTACCCTTCGGACCAGCAACGGCCCGTTGAAATCGTTGAGCGATGACACCTCGGCCAGTTTTTTCGCCGTACATCATTCCGAAGTACTCAGGCTTTGGGTGTAGATCGGCTTGGTATCCCTTCAAAGCAAAGTTTTCAGGGTCCGTTAATTCGCTGCGATATTGCACGCCCGAATTATTGCCGCGAAAACGAACTTTACAGGTGAGTTCGAAGTCCGACACATCTCCACCCTGCCAGACAAGAAAGGTGTTGGGCTTCGCCGGTTTCTCCTTAGTCGTTTCACCGACAATTGTTCCGTTCTGGACGCTCCAGAAACCCGAGCGTCCTGCCCAACCATTCAAGTCCTTGCCATTAAACAGGCTTTGTAGATCCTCAGCTGAGACTACCGGCAGTACCGAAATGCAGACGAAGAAAACAAGCGAGCGGGAAATGTTCATAATTTAGTTTCGTGACTGCTGAGATGTGTGTGGGGTAAGTTCGCCTTGGACGGCAAGGTGCTGTTGCGATGAATAAAAATAACGCGTTCCATCAGCTGGGCTTTTATTCTAACCGAAAAGAGTGTCTGGGGAGGCGGGAGTTTGCGGAGCAGGTCATTAGCGCTATTGGAGAATGAAACATGCAACAACAGGGCCTAATCATCCAACCTTGAAATGTGTGTTTTTTGGTGGGCGGACAAATTTGGTGGCGTCACGATCATATTTCAGCAGAGTTCAACGGGTTGTCGTGCGGATTCATGGGCTCGCTCTGAAGCAACGCCAGCACAATGCTCCGTGTTATACTTCTGTGCGGAAGTTACCATTCAGAAGCCCTCCAAAAGCAAATTCCGGTGGATCCTTAGCAGCATGACCAAGAAAGCATCGTCGCTGAATCATCGGTTAGCGAGCTATTTTCATGATTGCCTGGCGGCCCAGACGGATTGGGCTGGATCAGTCAATGTATTTGGTCAGAAGGATGTGGCGATCTTGCCCTTGAGCGGGCTTGAACAGCAGGATTTGAATCTAGATGGAAATGTAACTCTGCATGATGAGGAGGCTGTTGAGTTCGGCAAACGTGCGGCCATGAGGAGTAATGATTCTTCTCTAACTCTGGGCGCGTTGTTTCTGGTTGGTCGACTGCCAGCTCAGGAAGCCGGCAAATTCAAGCAAGTCTGCGCGCCAATACTTGAGGTGCCACTTGAAATAGGTGAGGCGGAGGATGGGGGAGTGGATGTCCGGGTAGGCGAGTCAGAATTCACGGTCAACCACAGTTTGCTGGCTGAGATCTTTCAGGGTGAAGATGATGACTTGCAAGATCGTTTAGCGGACCTCTCTGAACGCGTACCAGATTTTCCAATTGATGAAAATGAAATCGAAACGTTTTGGGAACGCTTTCAAGTGATCGCGCCGGAGTTACCACTTAAGCATGAACTGCCTGTCGCTCGCCGAAGTCAATCTGCTCGTTTAAAAAAGAGGGAAGGTGGTCTAGAGAAGTCAGGTTCTGTGGGTAACTGTGAGACGGATCTCATTGATTTTTTTCTGCCTCAAGCAGCAAAGGACGATTTTTTCAGAATTTTGCCGGCAACCGCAATCGTGCTAGGCAACAAAACGGGTCATTCAATGTCGGCTTTGAACGAGTTGCGAATGATGCAGGACATGGACCTTAGTAAAACAGCTTTCGGTTGTTTGTTTGATCCGGACACAGCGGCCACGTGGACGCTTGACTCTCACGAACGCAGATACCCTGATGAAGTGCGGCCCTTACCTCTAACACCTGCTCAGGCGGCCATTGTGGACAGTGCGCGCTCGGCGCCTTTGACGGTGGTCACAGGGCCTCCAGGTACAGGAAAGTCGTATACGATTGCTGCCATCATGCTGGATGCGATGCTAAATGGTCAGACAGTTTTGCTTGCATCGCAGATGGACAAGGCTGTTGAAGTGGTTGCTAGACAGGTGGAGGGCCGGGCGGGGCCGCTGTCGGTTGCCCAATCCGGTGGCCGTAAGACGCAACGGGAACTTGCTGCTAAGATCGCGAAGCTAACCGGCCCGAAGAATAATCTGGGCTATTCGGGTCAGGGGTCAATTCAGGAATGTGCGGAGTCACACTTTGAACTGACGCGTCAAAGTCAAGAACTTGCCGATGGATTTGAAAAGTCAATTCGCGCTGAGCAGCGGTGGAGTCAACTTCACGAAGACTGCGTCCGCAGTGAGCCTTTGTTGCCTTTTGAAACGAGGCTGGTTACGACCAAAGCCCTGAAGAGGGCGACCAGGATCTTTGAGCGGAGTGTGCGGAACGAAAAGGCAGGGAAAAGCCTCATTGCTAAATGGTGGGTAGGGTGGAATCGCACCCGAGTACAAAAAATTCTGGATGTAACCACTGACCAGGCAGTGGTTCGGGACAGTGACCTGCAATTGATGATCGACTTTTATACCCTGCAACACGAAATGCAGAGTGTTGAAAGACGACTGAAGCACCCGTTTGTGGTTGACCTTGTTTGGGCACAGATTCTTGAACTCAAACAGCAGCGACACCAGTGTGCATTGGATCTCTTGCGGATGATGCGCGAACGGCGGTTGAGGAAATTGATCGATAACCAGCAGAATCGTACGTCCTTGAGAAACTTGAGCAAGTTGTTGCGTCGCCGGGATCGTAAGCTCAAAACAGAACTGAAGCGTGAAGTGGATCACCATCTGTTGACGGATGCGTTCCCCGGTTGGGCGTCAACAAACCGTGCGCTGTGCGAGGTGCTGCCAGCAAGTCCCGCGTTATTTGATGTGGTAGTGATTGATGAGGCGTCCCAATGTGATTTGGCTCTGGCGGGGGTTGCATTGATGCGTGGGAAACGTGCGGTGGTGGTCGGTGATCCAAATCAGCTGCGTCATGTGTGTTTTCTCAGTCGAACACGTGAACAGGCATACTGCGTAAAAAATGAAATGGACGAAGCCGAACAGCGAAGGTTTCACTTCCGCCGTAGTCTGTTTGATGTGGCTGCCGACGCCGTTGAACAGCAGCACTTTTACTTGCTTGATGAACATTTTCGGTCACATCCACACATCATCAACTTTTCTAACGAAAAGTTTTATGACGGTGATTTGAAAATCATGACAGGGCGACCGGGGAATGCAGATTCCTCGATTGAATTGCGGGAAGTGAAAGGGCAACGGGAAATCGATAGCAGTGTCAATCTGGCTGAAGTTGAGGAGACATTGGACCAAATTTCGCGTGTGGTGCAGTCACATGAAGGTGGAAAGGCGTTGTCGATTGGCGTTGTCAGCGCATTTCGGGACCACGCCGACGAAATTCAACGACGTGTGATTGAGGCCTTCACTTCGGATGTGATTTTGCGTCATGGGATGACGGTGGGGACCGCGCACTCCCTGCAAGGGGACGAAAAAGATGTCGTTATCATGACAACCTCCATTGATAAAGATTCGCACCGGGGATCTTTGCAATTTCTGGAAACGCCGAATCTATTTAACGTCGCTATCACTCGAGCTCGGAAACTTCTAGTGCTGGTAACATCAGTCAAAGCGGCGGAGCTACCCAAGGGTCTTTTAAAAGATTTTTTGGTGTATGCGCTTAATCCCGCGCAGGATGTATTTGAGGACGCAAAAAGACGGACGCCCTTTGAACGTGGTTTAGCAGAACAATTGAAAAAGTCAGGCTTGCAGATCTGGGCGGACTTTGACGCAACAGGGACTCGGGTTCCGCTGATCGCAGGCTCGAACGATTCAAGGTTGGCGGTGATGTATGACGCCCATAAGAGGACGCCATCGGAGCCATGGGTTCAATTGGAGGAACAGTTTAGACTCGCTCGAGCAGGGTGGGAGGTCACACGCATTCCCCATCGCACGTTTGTTGATGACCCGAATGCGGTTAGCAAGCACATTGCGGACCGCTTGTCAGAGGTATGTTCGTGAGGACAGATGGGAATACTCTACGGTCGAGTGAGCTTGGCAGGGTAGGCTATCATTCGTTCATGGCTGAAAGGCCATTTCAAACTTGTTGGCCGTGTTGAAGGGCGAGGGCTGCATTGGGAGGTGCGTCCGGTCTCAGGGGTTCTTGCGGTCATTGCGGGATCGCGCAGTTGAGTTGCCCAGCTAAGGTTGCAGGGTCCCACTGATGCCAGAAGAAGAGACTTAGGCATGCGTTGTCGGTAATCAATGTTAATAAGTTTGCCTCAGGCCGTGCGCTGCATCGTTACGATAACGCAACCACCGCCGTTGGCGGAGTTCAAACGCGTCAGTTGCCATTGCGTTAAGCTTCCTACCATCCATTCAACTGCGCGACACGGCCGAGAATGCCGATTCCGTATTTGCCCTGACGGTTTCCGCCCCGTTCGATGTACTTTTTAACGAGCGGCAATGCTGGCTCGCCCATCCAGTCCATGACATTGTGTAACAGGGTCGTGTTTTGACTCGGCGTTGGGGGCTGAAACAACATGCCTTCGAGTGTCGCCAAAGCCGGTTTGGAGTCACCCAGATTAACAAGCGTCCAAGCTGCCATGATTTTCACTTCATCTGTATCATCATTAAGGGCGTCCTGAACAACGGTGATGGCCTTTGTAGCTTTATTTTGGAGGAGGTGGAGGCCAACGATTCCCCACCAACGCATGCCTTCATCGTCATTGGTCATCCATTTGACGAATTGATTGATGTTTTTGGGCTCACGTGTCAGTGCCATGTCTGCTGCGTCGAGATATTGCTCGAGAGGATAAAGTTCATCGTCGCGAACCATTTCGTAGATGGTGATGTCGTTGGCGGCAGCGCGGCGCTCTCTCATCTTTTCCGGTAACAAACCTGAGTCACGCAGTTGAAGTTGCTGAGTGCGTAAAGCGGCCTTTAGTTCTTCAACCTTGGTTTGGTGCTTGGGATCGTCGATCAGGTTATTGACGTTGTCAAAGTCGGTCGCATTATCGTAGAACTCTTCTGACACTCGGGGCTCAAAAAAGCGTCCAGTGATGGCATTCGTTTTTCCGTCGCGGTGGTGTTTCTCCCATGCAGGCGTGAGTGGAGCCTTCCAAAGGTACGCGAGATGTTGCCCAGCGGGTGCGTAGGGCATGTAATTTTTGTGGTAGGCGAATCGTGCATCACGCATCAAGCGTACGTGATCAAGACGCTCATCAGCACGTTCACGGAAACCCAAGTGATATTGTGGGGCCGTTTCTGTTTCCGACCCGAGGAAAATAGTGCCCTGGTAGGTGTCGGGGATCGTTGCCCCTGCGAGGCTTAACCAAGTTTTTGGCATGTCGACAAAACTGACGATCCGCGAAACCGAGTCACCAGGTCGGTTGGCAGGGTAAAGATGTTTGTACTTTTCGGGTATGCGAACGATCAAAGGACAGTGCACGCCGCTGGAGTAAAGGAAACGCTTGCTGCGGGCCATTACTCCGCCGTGGTCAGAGTTGTAAACAATGATGGTGTCGTCATAGAGCCCGTCTTGCTTTAGCGCGTCGATGGTTGCTTGAACCTTGGTGTCCATTTTTTCGACGGCATCCGCATACTTGGCATAGTTACGGCGGATGGCAGGTAAGTCGGGATGGTATGCAAACAGTTTCATTTCTGCTGGATCATTGCGGAGCTTTCCGCCGTCACCATGCGCGCGGCTTTCATGGCTGTCGCCGATGTTGACGACTGCGAAGAACGGCTGGTCCTCACCGCGATAACGCCAGCCGTATTGGGACTTGTTCTTTCCGCCTTTATAGTCCCAGCACTGTTTATCTTCGCGACCTCCAATGTTGTAGTCTGTTTTACCTGGGTTGGAGGTGTGGTAACCTGCCTTTTTAAGTAAGTCCGGGTAGTAGCTGATCTTGTCATGCGGGATCAAATTCCTGCTTCGCATCGGTTGTGTCCCGTTGGAGATGCCGTACATGCCGGTAATCCAGCAAGATCGCGTTGGAGCGCAAACTGCAGCGTTGTCGAAACAATTTAGGTACCGAAAACCTTCTTTTGCCAGTTGATCAATCGCGGGAGTCTTTGCATTGGTTCCGCCGTAGCAGCTAACCCAGGACACGCCGTTGTCTTCGCTGGTGATCCACAGAATATTTGGCTTAGCATTGGAGGTGGCGGGCTGAGCAACTTGGGCGTGAAGCAGATGTGGAGTGCATAAAGCTGCGATCAAGCAAGTTTGGATAGCAAGCACAGGTGCCAGGATGGGGCGTAGATTCATCATTAGGTGAGACAAAGGGACGTGAGACAAAGGGAGGTGAGACAAAGGGAGGTGGTTTTCTGACAAGTTCGTAATTCCGCTCTGCGAGGGGCGAATGGTGTGTCCCATTCGAGTTCGCAGTTATCTTAGAATACCACGAATGATTATTCCGGTCTTGCCTTTGCAGCGGTAACAGATTGTCTCGGTTGAAGAATCCCTCATCCCAATACCAGATGCGTCGCCTTGGTTCATGGCTTGGCCATAGCTCCAGAATGGTTGTGGCACATGATTCGGGGAGACTGGCAGGGTGACGTTGGGAGCAAATTGGGCGGTAGGGGATACCTTGACCAGACGCGGAGCACGCCCATTTTCTATAGGGGAAACGTGTTTTATATACGAAAGTGCTAGCTGCCTGGGTTGATCGCGAAAATTGAGGCGCAATGCTCGATTCTGGGTAGCACAGGCAGGCGTTTTCAAACTCAGCATGTTTACTGGAAGCTGTGCGATCGGATTGACGAAGGTTTTCCATTTTTCTGATACTGGCCGGTTCCAGCGAGCATTGGAGCGAGCACGATTCCAAAAGTGATTGTTCAGGACCGTGGGCGGTGTTCCTAACCAAGTGGGATAACCCCTGCTTCGAACAATACAGCCTAAGTCGGTGGGGAGATTGTCGCCCAACCCGCGGATTTCGTTTAGACTGAAGGGGACGTTGTTTCCGTTCGTGGGGTTTGTGCTTTCAGCGACTGTTACGGACAGCCGCATCGTTTGCGTCTTGCCACGGGAAGAAAGGTGTTTTGACGGAGAATTTCCGTTGAATTAGCTCGGGAGCGGACGTGTAATGTCGTGAAGCAGCTGTCAGGGCTGAGATTAAAATAACTTTCACCCGAAATGATGAGTTAACGAGACTCGCAACGGTGGGCCTGATTCTTGGCGGCAGGTGAGGCTCGACGTTGTTTTTTGAAAAGCGGCCGTAGCTACAACACGATCCCCCTGCCAACTTGGTAGCCGAAGCAACACAAGTCGCGCTGCCCTCATTTTGAGTTCTTTCCCCGAATCCCTCCTACGGAACAAACATGTTGACCGAAGCGAATAGCACAAAGTATTTGTTTAAATTTCTGTTGATGTTTACTTTCTGCCTAACAAGTTCGTTAGCGACTGCCCAGAACACGAAAAAGGGCAAGGGTCCCAAACAAAAAGCGAAAGCGAAGGGTTTGGCAGTCGGTGGTAATACAGCCACACCTGTTGACTTGATAAAGGCCGCAAACGGCTTCAAGGTTGAGTTGCTTTATTCGGTTCCAGGGAGCGAACAAGGATCCTGGGTGAACCTGTGTACTGATGATAAAGGTCGCTTGCTGGTAAGTGATCAGTTTGGTGGTCTGTACCGCATCACACCACCAGCGGCTGGCGAGCCTGTGGATGCAGCGAGCGTCGAGAAGGTTCCAGCTGAGATTCGCGCAGTGAATGGAATGGTTTGGTCAGAGGGTGCATTGTATGTTGGTGTGAATGATTATGAACGGAAGATACCGTCTGGTCTTTACCGAATTTCTGACAGCAACGGTGACGATCAACTCGACAAGGTTGAAACGCTACGCGAGGTAAATTCGAAAAGCGACCATGGTGTACACGCCTTGGTGCCTACCCCCGACGGCAAGGGTTTCTTCCTGATCACAGGTAACAACACTTTGCCGCCAGAATTGGCCGATTCGTCCCAGGTTGCACAAATTTGGGGAGAAGATCACTTGTTGCCAAGCATGCCGGATGGGCGAGGACATAACCGTGGAGTGTTGGCTCCGGGGGGAATCGTTTACCGGGTCACGGAGAACGGTAAAAAATTCGAAGCCTACGCGTCCGGCTTTCGCAACATCTTCGATGGTGCTGTCAATATGGATGGTGAACTGTTCACCTATGACGCCGACATGGAATACGACTTCAATACTCCTTGGTATCGTCCCACCCGGATTTGCCACGTTGTTAGCGGCGCAGAGTTCGGCTGGCGCAATGGCGCCGGTAAACGAATGCCTTTTTACGCGGACAACTTGCCTCCAACGTTGGACATCGGTCCCGGGTCACCGACAGGCGTCACCTTTGGCTATGGTGCAAAGTTTCCGGCCAAATACCAGAACGCCTTGTATGCTCTGGATTGGAGCTGGGGAAAACTGTACGCCGTCCACCTGGAGGAAGATGGTTCTACGTACAAAGCAACAAAAGAAGAGTTCGTCACAGGAGCACCGTTGCCAATTACGGATGCGATCATCCATCCCGGCGATGGCGCGATGTACTTCACTATTGGTGGACGTCGGGTTCAGTCTGGGCTGTACCGGGTTACCTATGTTGGAGATGAGGCCACAGAGCCTGCGATTAAGGCTGCAACAGAAAATTCGCTGCGCGATCTGCGGCATGAACTTGAGCAGTTCCATGGGAACCCCGACACTGCTGGAGTCGACTTTGCATGGAAGCATTTGGATCACGACGATCGCTTTGTCAGGTTTGCTGCGAGGACTGTCCTTGAGCACCAGCCGCTTGAACGGTGGCAAAGCAGAGCGTTGACCGAATCGAGCCCCGCCAAAAAAGTGGTTGCCTTACTTGCCCTGGCGCGGGCCGCTGGGGTGTGTCCGCAGCATAGGAAAGAGGGTGCCGCTGAGGTTAATACTGGTTTGCGTGATGACATGTTGGCTGCTATGGCAAAAATTGATCCATCAAAGCTCACTGAACAACAGACGCAAACGATGGTGCGCGGCGTTCAAATCATCTTGAATCGGTTCGGAATGCCGAGTCCTGAGTCAGTAGCGCTGTTGTGTGAACGACTGGAACCTCTATTTCCTGCTCAGTCTGCCGAGTCGAATTGGTTGTTGTGCGAAACTCTTGCCTACTTGCAGTCGCCGGCGGTGGCTTCAGTGGCAATGGAATTGATCGCCAATGCACCAACTCAGGAAGAACAAATGCAGTACGCACGTTCAATTCGGATGCTGAAGGAAGGGTGGACGCTGGAACTGCAAGAGGCTTATTTTGAATGGTTTCTGAAAGCGGCAAACTATCGCGGTGGAGCGAGTTTCGCGAAGTTCATTCAGTTTATCCGTGATGATGCGGTTGCATCTCTGTCCGATGAGCAAAAGCAACAGATGGGTGAACTGTTGGCGCGAAAGCCCGTCGTTAAATCAGCTTTGGAGAATTTGGGTGAGGTATTCGTGGGACGGACTCCAACGGAGTGGACCCTCGACGCGCTCTCCAAATCGGCGAAAACAGGGCTTGTGGAACGTGACTTTACCAACGGCAAGAAAATGTTTGCCGCGTCGGGATGCTACGCATGTCACCGCTTTGGAAACCAAGGCGGGATGACCGGGCCTGATCTGACTTCAGCGGGGCGACGTTATTCACCACATGATCTGTTGGATCAAGTCGTTCATCCCAGTAAAGTGATTAACGAACAGTTCTCAGCCGTAAAAGTGTTGACCCTTGATGGGGTGGTTTACACCGGGGTCGTGGTCAACCTGAACGGGGACAGCATGACGTTGAATACCGATTTGACTGACCCCAATAAACGAGTGGGGATCGATCGCAAAGAGATTGATCTGCTTGAGGTCTCGGAGGTTTCAGCCATGCCGTCGGGTTTGTTGAATCCGATGACCGAAGATGAGGTGCTTGATCTGGTCGCGTATCTGCTAAGCGGTGGCGACGAGTCCCATCGGTACTTCTCGAAGTGAGTCTCAGGTTACCGTCGGGGCCCGATTCATTTTGCGGCTTTGTAATTAACGACGTGTAGAGCGGGGAAATTGAAACCCCGCTTGGAAGTGGGGTGTTCCCGATTGACCCTTGCTGGTTTGGGGGGCGTGGAGGAGCGGCGGCCCGTGCGGCAGTTGGTGGCACACCGTCAGACATCTGTCTTGCTGTTACTATGTGCCACGGTAAATAATTCATGTTGCAGACTTCGAAAGTTGAGAGCTGTGTAAAAGGGTTTGGCCCGTTGCTGGTTCTTGTATTGCTCGGGATCCAATGGGTTCAGGCGGAAGACGATCACGAGCAAGCTGCTGATGAAGCGATAACGAGGGTGTTTATCTTCGCTGGGCAGTCCAACATGGTGGGGTCAGACTCAAAAGTCAGTGATATTGAACGTTTTCCCCCGTTTCGCGACTTCGGAGAGGATCAGCCGGACGTCAAGTTTGCTTATTGCATTGGCCGAGAAAATAAACTGCGATCTGGCGGATGGGGTCCATTAAGGCCCGTGAACAAGGTGGTGGGTCCTGAGCTCAGCTTTGCCAGAGCGGTTAGTGAGCAAACTGATGCACCGCTTGCGATCATCAAGTGTGCTGCGGGGGGGACTCATCTGGGTGGGGATTGGAATCCTGATGAACCTGAGGGGTTCAAAATGTATCCCTTGGCACTCGATTTGGTCCGTAAGTCTCTGCAGCAGCTCACGGATGCAGGAATTGAATATCGCGTGGAGGGAATCATGTGGCATCAGGGCGAGAATGATATGTTCAACGAGACTTACATGTCTGCCTATGGTGAAAATCTCAAACGATTCATTGCGTGCTGGCGACGCGATCTGAGTTTGCCAGACCTGAAATTCTATGTCGGTGAGCTCTGCACGAAGACGATTTGGGGAATGGACCTGCGTCCTCGGATGTATGCAATCAGTGTTGGGCAGAAGGCAGTGACCGGTAGTGATGAGGGGGCCCAATACGTGGCAACCTCTCATGTTGGTGTCGAGATTGGATCGGGTGTAGGGCTACATTACCACTATGGAACCCTGGGACAGTTGGAACACGGAGTGAATTATGCCAATGCTTATCTGCGTAAGATCGGAAAACTGAAGTCCATTGACCAGGAATTGAAAGTCTGGCCATACCCGCCGAGTAAAACAGTCAAGCTCTATGTGCTTGCGGGGCACCGGAATATGGAGGGCGAGCGTGCATTTGTTCAGGACTTGGCGACCCTCGAACCGGACTTCCTGGAGGCCGATTCAAGTATCGCTTACAAGTACAACATGGCAGGGGGGCAACATGTTTCCCAAGGTTGGGAACCGCTCAGGCCGGCAGGCTTGTATGACACGTTTGGACCTGAGGTGAGTTTTGCAAAGGCGATGCAGGCGAAGGGAAGGCGTGACTTCGCAATTGCGAAGTTTACTCACAGTGGATCGCAAATGAATGACTGGACACCAAAGGGCAGTATCGCTAAGTCTCGCAATTTGTACGGAAGGTTCATTGAGTTTGTGAAAGAATCGATAGGGGAACTCGAGGAGAAGGGAAATGAGGTAGAGTTGGCCGGCATCCTGTACCACATCGGTGAAAATGACATGTCAATGCCTTCGTACCGACGTGACGCTGCAGGATGGCTCCGTGAACTGATCACGCAAAGTCGTGTTGACCTTAATCGCCCAACGCTCACCTGGCATGTAAGCCAGCAACCGCCGACGAAAAATGAACGGGTTGATGAAATTGATGTTAGAAAGGCGATTGCGGAGGTGTGTGACGCCGATGCGAATACTCAGCTGAATTTTGTGGATGATTATCCTGTACAGGACAAGCAATTGGTGCTTGATACGGATGGGATTCTTTTTCTTGGTGAACGCATCGCAGAACGCGTCGAGTAAAATCGCGTAAGAATGGTTTGTCGTCACAAGAACTGATCAGGGAAGTGTGAGCAAACTTGAAGGTACCGGTTTGCGTTGAGCCTTGGTGACTGAAAGAAGACGATGTCGATTTGTGTTCTTCCGTGCATTCCTTTTGGTCTGTGCCAAGGTCGGGCGATGGTTCGGTGTTGGTATCGTTTCTGTCATGCGCCAGCTGAAAAAGAAATTTGACAAACCGGAGTACAAAAGCATGGTCAATCGAAACGGAAGTACCAGACGCGGGTTTGTTGCCTGTGCAGCCTCGGTGCTTGCCGGCGCAACGGGGATTCGACGTTGCGAGCAGGCCTTGGGTTTTCAGTCTCCCAACGCACGACCGACGATTGGAGTGATTGGCTGCGGTTTACGGTGGGACAAACGGGTGATGGTACCTAACGCAAACTACGGACTCGGCAAGCAGTTCCCGCGTTTTGGCGATGTTGTCGCTGTCTGTGATGTTGATCAGAATCGATTAGCGAGGGCTGGCGAAATAGTGAAAGGTTGGTCCAGTGCGGAGCCCCTGCAGTGTGGAGATTACCGCAAGTTGATCGATGACAAATCCATTGATCTGGTGCACATCGTCACCCCCGACCATTGGCACGCCAAAATAGCAATAGAAGCAATGTTGTCGGGAAAACATGTCTACTGTGAGAAGCCAATGACGCTGACGATTCGTGAGGGGCAGTTGATTCGGAACGTGCAAGAGAAGACAGGAGCGGTGTTCCAGGTGGGGACTCAGCAACGCAGTGCTAAACAGTTCATCAAGGCGATCGCCATGATTCGGAATGGAAGACTGGGGGAAGTCAAAAGAGCGGTTTGTGGGATTGATCAAAGCCCTGAAAGTCCCCGCTTGAAATCAACTGTACCCCCAAAACACTTGGATTGGGACCGTTGGCTGGGGCCCGCACCGGAGACCGATTATCGTTATCAGGCTGGTGCCAACAACATCATGAAGGAATGGTCCAATGGGCATTACGAGTTTCGCTG
Source organism: Rhodopirellula sp. (assembly GCA_002689655.1). Taxonomy (GTDB): domain Bacteria; phylum Planctomycetota; class Planctomycetia; order Pirellulales; family Pirellulaceae; genus Rubripirellula. Next base: position 101,694 of record NZHC01000141.1, read on the forward strand.
GTGGTACGATTTTTCTGGTGGGAAACTGACGGACTGGGGCGCGCACCATGTTGACATCGCCACGTGGGGACTGGGGAAAACGAAAACGGGTCCTGTAACAATCGACCCTGTGATGGTGGAGCATCCAATTGAGTTCAAGGATGGGCAGCCTCTGCGACGCGATTGTTACAATACGGCAACGCGGTTTTTGATAAACACCACTTATGCGGATGGGATGAAACTCGAAATTCGGCATGATACAGACAATGGTATTCTGTTTGAGGGCACTAAGGGACGCATCTTTGTGAACCGAGGCCGCCTAACCGGGAAGCCGGTTGAGGACTTGCGTGTAAATCCACTCCCAGATGGAGCACTTGAGGATGTCTATCAAGGGCAACCGTTGAGCAATCATGTTGAGAACTTTTTCTCCGCGTTGATAACACGGCGGGCGCCGATCTCTGATGTGGCTAGCCACCACAGGGCGTTGACCACGTGCCATTTGGCTGGAATTGCCGCGCGGTTGGGTGAGTCGATCCGTTGGGATCCGATCAACGAGAGGGTGATCGGTAATTCCGTGGCACAGGGGATGGTGGATCGTCCCAAGCGTGCTGGTTATGAGATCGAGATGTAAGCTTTTGTGCGGTCCACTTTGGTAGACCCTTTTTTCACGTTTGCAACGGGTGATGGAACGCAGGGAAGGCTCGTGCGTTCATGAATCAGGCGTATCTTCGAACTCGGCGATGAGCGAGTAGGCTAACATCAAAAGATGCTCCATCGAGGCCGCTGCCTTTTGCGAGTCAGCGAGCCATTCAATATCTGGCGTTGCAAAGACAGCGCGTCTGCGGGTGTAGCGAATGCAATAGCCTTGTGAGATGACTAATTCGACACCTTGGTTGAACAGTGGATCCATAAGGTACTCTCGACATGCATCAGGGTCGTTCGTTGAAATGCTGAATTGTTCATCAAATTTACGTTGGTCCATTAGAAATTCGCCAGAGCGATTTGCCGTCTCTGAATCAAATGGTGTTTCCCTTGCTGCGACCTCTAGCGTGAACGGCAGGTTTTTGCTGAAGACGACATCGATGCGAGCTGGTGATTTTTCAAGAGCTGGCTCGTACTTGACCCTGAAAGGAATTTCCTCGATTGTCCCGCTGATGCTCCGTTGATTGGGGTCAACGGATGCGTTGATAAGTGGCCCCACCGCTGCTAATTGTGCTCGTATCTTGTTGATCCTCCGTCCTTTGAAGAATCGGAAGACAGAGGTGCCAACGACGGCAAGCAACATTAAGATTTGAAAGAGGTCGTCAAACATGCGAAAATCCACGTGCTTCCTGAGTCTGCCGTCGAAAATAGCAGAGTACTGCCAGCTTTTCCTGTTGTAAATTCATAGCATGCGAAACATGGGATTTGTGGCACGCTTCTGGTGACGTCGCATTATTACCCCTTTGCAAGAGCTGGTTAGCTACCGTGTTCCCGCGCTTTCCTAGCCGCTCGTTGCTTGTCACGAAAGCGTTTCTTGCGTTTTGCGTCTTTTTCGCGAGTGCGCTCTGCTTTTTCTGCCACTTCGATCGCGGTGCGTTTCTTTTCATGCTGCATGGATTCAGGGGTTTCCAGCGTGAGACGACCCAGTCCGCCTGAGCGTAATTCGGTGACGAGAATCCGCGATGCACGGTCGAGGTCAACCGTGTTATTTTTTCCCAGGCATCCTCGCTTGCGACCAATCGCTTCGATGAGGGCTAACTCTGTTGGTGGAATTTCTTCAAGTTGGTATCTTTCTTGAAGCCGTTCGGGAAAGTCTTTGGCCATGAGTCTGGCTGCGAAGAATCCAATGTCGCTATAGTCCATCGCGGTTTCTTTGATTGAGCCAAGAATGGCTAGACGGTATCCACTGTGGTGGTTTTCCACGTTTGGCCACATGACTCCCGGCGTGTCCAGCAATGTCACGCTGTCACCGATGGGGACGCGTTGTTGGTGTTTGGTAACAGCGGGGGTGTTTCCTGTTTTGGCTATCTTTCGACCGGCCAGCACGTTGATGAGGGTCGACTTTCCGACATTGGGGATCCCTGCCACCATCACCGTGACCGTTCGGCCCTCGCGGTGGGGAACCATACGGGCAGCAGCGTTCTTCAGGCGTCGGATTGTTGGTATGTCTTCCGTTGTAACTGCTCGAGCACGGACGTTGTCAAGTTGGCTGAGGTATTCGACCCATGCATCTGTTCTCGTTTCGTCAGCCAGGTCGCTTTTGGCCAAGACTTTCAAGCATGGTGTGTCACCTCGTAATTCTTCCAGCATGGGGTTTTCACTGGAATAGGGGATTCGCGCGTCCAGAACCTCGATCAGTACATCGACCTTCGGAAGCGTGGACTGCATTTCAAGGCGTGCCTTGTGCATGTGCCCGGGAAACCATTGGATAGCCATACTGTCTAAAACCGATTGGGGATTCTTAGCTCTGATCCTTTAGTGTCGCGGCTGATGGGCATTCTGCGAACCCCCTCACAAATGGCTATGAAGCACAGGATTTTAACTGCGGAGTAGAGCTGGGGGATAAGCACGAAGCGGGATTGTGAATGCGTTTACGGGCGAGAGGTGGGTGCGACGATTCGAGGTGGGAATGCCGGCATGGTCATGGAAGCCGTAAGCCGGGGCATGCGGTTCTGATCTTCCAGAGCGTCCCGCCCGCGGTGACGAACAAGGTTTTCCCATCTGTGCCGCCAAAGGCGCAGTTGGTGGTCTCATCTCGTGGGATTGGGGCGAAGGTCAACAGTTTTCCGCCCGGGCTGAAAACATAAATACCGGCGGTGGGTTGGACTGCTGTTTCCTGCGGCAGATTGGGTCGATTAAGACCTGCAGCGACGTACAGGCGGCCTTCCTGGTCCAGCTTCATTCCGTCTGGACCGCGGGTGGTGCCCCAGTCATGAATGAGGGTCTGGGTTTTTGGTTTGACGGTGCCGTCAGCATTCATGCTAAACCGCCATAACTTCCGACTCCCGCCGCTACTGTTGTTATTGTCAGCCACAAACAGGTAACGATCATCTTGGGTAATGATCAGTCCATTGGGGCGATCTACCTGATGCGTAATAATTCTGGCCACGGTACCATCAGGGTCTATTCGATAGACTCCTTCGACGTACTTGCCGTCAAGGTCTCGCATCTCCATTTCAGTACGGGCACCATACTGTGGATCAGAAAAGTAAATGCGATCCTTTGAATCCATCGTCAGATCGTTTGGCTGATTAAACTTGCAGCCTTTGTAGGAGTTTGCGAGTACGGTGATGCTTCCATTTTGATTCACGCGTGTGATTCGCCGATTACGGTTTTCGCATACGATCAGACGCCCCACTCGGTCGAAAAGGAGACCATTTGAACCTGCATTCTTGCGGAACACTGAGGTCTGTTGAGCTAAATCGAACCGATTGATGTTGCCGTCGCCACTGGTCAGTAGGCCAAGGGTTGGGTGCCATGCTGGCCCTTCACCCGCACCTGACCTTAAGACCAGTTCGGGCGTTGTCGCAAATATTGCGTGTTCGGCAAGACCAATGTTCGGTCCGCCGAGGAGCGACACGAGAACGAGAAGTGTTTTGGATGGATAAATTTTCATGTCGGTGTTGAGGCTCGGGCGTGGTTCATGGCGATCAATGCTGGGTGTCTGTAGGCACCGTGAGCCTGCACGTTTGATGGTTTGTGGGTTTGCTGCAGTTTCGAGAACCGGAGAGTTGTTCTATGGTACTAGCTGATGATGCTAGCGTGTGCTGGTGCCCTTGGCGACTAGTGTATTCGATCTGCTAACAGCGGCTGTCGCAGTGCGAATGAGATTTCTTTGAAGTGAGTCGGAAGATAGATTCAATAATGGACGGAGAGACGCTTTATGAACAACTCGGTGGCGCGGAGGGATTACGTTCTTTGGTTGACCGATTCTATGAAGTGATGGACGAGTTGCCGGAGGCAAAGGGAATCCGTGACTTGCATCCAGAGGTGCTGACGGGTTCAGCTGATAAATTGTACAAATTTCTGAGTGGTTTTTTGGGTGGGCCCTCTTTATACGTCAGTGAATTTGGGCATCCGCGGCTCCGGGCAAGGCATTTGCCATTCCCCATTGGGCTTAATGAGCGTGATCAATGGGTGCTGTGCATGGAGACCGCACTCCGGGAATTGGTTGATTGCGATACGCTGCGTTCGGCATTGAGCAGTTACTTTCAACGAACGGCAGATCACATGCGGAATCGTGACGGATAGCGGCAATTTCGCGTCGGTTTTGGACGGTGTTGAATCAGAGCTGCGGGGCTCGATGATCATGTACCTGTCGCACGGAGCAGCTGGGTAAGGTTCTCAACTGGGTAAGGTTCTCAACGACTAGCAAAACACGCCCGCAAGGTAAGCAGCCAGAGATCACGCCCTTCCCCGGCCACAATTGCTCTGGTTTCTAACGGCCCATCGCGCGTGGGAGTTAAGCGGTTCACGATCAACGGAGTCGGCTGGCTTGAATTGGGAATGAACTTTGAAGATACACTTGGTTTTGTAGAGGTGGGTCTGCTTGAGGGAATACTGACGATGGGAACCGGAGTTTGTTGCAAGGGGGGCAATCGGGGATTCGTTTTTGCTCATCTCCAATCGTCAATCTCACGCGCGTGTCTAGGATACTGGAGGCCGTAGCGTTCTCGTATTGACATAGGACTCTTCAAGTCAAAAGTCCGCGGTGTTGGGAGTTGTGGGCTTTGGTTTTGTTGAGCCGGGGAGCTTGGGGATTGTTAAACGCTCACGGGCTGGGACAGAATGGAAACAATGGGTTATGCTGCTGGGATCATTTCTCTGGGTCCATTTCACCTTGGTCAGGTCACCTCCATGTCTTTCCGTCACCTAACTACGCTTCCAGTTGCCCTGTTGCTGTGCTTGTTCGCCGCGGTGGCCTCGGCAGATGAGAGAAGTGTCAAGGCGTTTGCGGAGTATTCAGCACGACGAATTGGTAACGCCGATTTGGAGCTGATTGCACGTTTCGCGGAAGCGGTTGACAGCAACGGTGATGGCAAGGTCTCTGATGAGGAATTTGCTGGACGGATCGAGGTCTATCAGGACATGTTTGAGACGGTGCAGCCGAAGCGTGCGCAGGGTGGACATGCTCTTCCGAGTTACTGGGTCAGCGGGTTCGAAAAAGGAATTGCCGAGGCCAAGAAGAGTGACCGTCCGATGTTGGTGATGTTTTCAGCGTCATGGTGTGCCCCCTGCAAGATGATGATCGCTCAGGTGTTCCCTGATGAAAAAGTGAAGGCGGCATTGAAGGGCATGGTGCCTGTTTACGTAGATTCAGAGGTGGAAGTGGACCGAGCAACTGAAAATGGAATCAAGGCATACCCAACGTTCGTTTGCTTTACATCTGCTGGAACCGCGGTGACGACGCGCGTTGGAGGCGGAGATGTTTCAAAGTTTCTCCAGATGCTCGAAACTTTTAAGCTCGCCGCTGACGCCACGAAAGTATCGGGCGAATAGTCTCACACTGTTTGTCGGTCCGGGGTGGGGGGGCGTTTTGGGCAAAGAGGCTCCGCGGGCGTTTAGCTGTCGCAGTTGCGCAGAACGGAAACAGTAATTAGGTTTAGTGGTATCGCAGACGCCTGTACTTGGGTACAAGGATCGGACTGTACTCGTACTGTTGACGTTCAGGTGTCAGCAAGCGTATCCGCAGCAATCGCAGTGGACGCAGGGGTGATTTAAAAGGGGCGGGAATCGGCGGTGTCGGTTGGGAATCGTTCGCCGCTGTGTCAAACCAAGAATGTTGGTATCCGTGTTCGAGATTCACGGCGTGGAAATAACCACTTTTCTTCTTAAACGGCAAAAAGGTATGAATCGCCGTTTCCTGTGGCCTAAGTGTCGCTTAGACTTGAGAGCGAACTACAACAATCCATGGAGTGTTCAATGTTACGTTTGCTCTCGGGGCTGCTTGCGCTCGCGGCATTGATGCCGCAGTGTGAAGCAGAGGATGCTGATTCAGTTGCACTGAAGTATCGAAGTTATCGAACTTGGTCGCTCAAGCTTCCGACGGAAACTTGGTTCCCGGTGAAAGAGGGGATTCGACTGGCACACGCTGAGGGTGACCTGTTTGCCTTTGAGTTTTCGGGGACTAGTCTGAAAGTTGATACCGATGGCGATGGCGAACTTGATCGTACCATCAAGGCTTTGGTTGATCCCAAAACCATGGTGTCTACGACGCGGGTTATCCTGAGTGGCAAAGATTCGTCAGGCAATGCGTTCCGCTATGCAGCGCGACTTCGAAACGATGCTGATGGCTGGGAATGGGCACCGGGTGGTGCAATGGTTGGATCGATTCCGACAACTGCGGGTCCGGTTCCAGTCAAACTGATTGATCAAGATGGAAACGGTAAATTCAACGACGTCGGCAGTGATGCGATGATCGTCGGGAACACGGATCATGCGATGATGTTGTCGACGACCATGTTTGTTGATGGCAAGTTGCTGCAACTTGAAGTTGCAGACGATGGAGCGGCATGTTCCTTGTCGCCGTACAATGGGCCAACTTCCGAGATTGACATGTCCACGTCGTTCAATTCGAAGGCGGTGCTGCTTTCATCGGTTATCTTGTCCTCGGACCGAAAGCACTCGTTTGATATCGGGGCGATCGATGGGCCGGTGCGTGTGCCAGCCGGCAAATACTCGGTGGTCTCGGGAGTCGTTGGGCTCGGTCAGCATCGCGTGAAGATTAAAGCGGGCAAAATGAAACCGCTTAACCTGCTGGCAGATCGTTCCAAGAGCTTTGATTGGGGTGGACCCGTTTCCTCAGAGTTCCAGTTTGCCAGAGTGGGTAACCAAATCCAATTCTCTCCAAACGCGATTTGGTACTTCGGGAAGGCTGGTGAGCAATACACCGGATGGCATCCCATCGGAAAGTCACCCGAATTCAAAGTGGTGGATGCGGAAACACAGGTGGTGCTCGAGGTGGCGATCTTGCCGGGATCCTGCTGAGGACGCGGCTTTGACTCGGTCGCCGTGAGCGTACCATCCACTGCTAAAATCAACGTTGAAATGATCGCAGACACATTCGCATTTGGCAAAATTGAGGGTAAGCCCAGGAATTGACGCGTAGCTGCAGGTCCGCGGAGGCTGGCCGCTATGGCAATGTTGTTCTCTGCATGTTGCATTGCGTTGCGAGAGAGCGGCTTTCTTTGAGGTCCGTTGCCCGGCTATCGTCTGCCCGGCTACGGGCTGCCCGGCGACCGTGAACGAGGCCTGTGGTGAACGAGGCCTGTGGTGAACGAGGCCTGTGGTGGATCACGTGTTCGGTGAGGTCCAGTTGCCTGGAATCCAGTCTGTTGATGGGCGGGGGCTCCGAGCTGGGCTGGTCGGCAGTTTGACGTGTTTCCAAGGGGCTGACTTTGAGGTCACAAGTTTGTTGCGGATATCGACACTCGTGTTGCTGATTTGCTGGCCCCATCGCAAAGGCTGTTCAGACGTTTGGCGTCGGGTCGCTGACCGCGAGAAAATCGTAGCTGTAAGGTTGGGGAAACGACAGGTTTCTAGGTGTATTTTCAGCGTTACTCAGGTAACATGCGGTTTTCGAAACTTGGTTATTTGATGCTCCGAAATTATTCATTGAAATTCTGGGTCCAAACCTGCCTTCTTGTGGTCGCGGGTGGTTTGCTGGTCCCGTTACCGCTGTCAGCACAATTAAGTGAAACGGTCGCCCGCCCGCCCGTGATCAGTAACGATGGTGGGTCTATCCCCGTTAAAGTGGTGGACGGCCGTTTGATTGTTGGTTGCGATATTTCGGGGCCCAAGTTGCGAGTCCCTGTCAATTTGTGGTTGGACTTTGACGGTGCTTATGGGCTGCAATTGCATAATCGCGCCGCAATGCCCTTGCCCGCAGAAACCCAAGCTGGGAAACCAAATCCACTGACTTTGCATTTCACGGATTTCTCACTGGAAGTGGCCAGGCGAGAATTGGGGCCCGAGGAAGACTTTGAAGAGTTCACAAAGTATCACTCCACTGAAATTGGTGAGAACGCTTTGACGGGTGCCATTGGGGCACACGTGCTGAAACACTTTGATGTGATCTTTGACTTACCCCAGAATAAAATCACACTGGCGCCCGCAGGTCAGCTTGCAGATTATCAACCGGCTGAAGGGGACTCCGAGCTCATTACGCCCATCACTTTGCAGAATGATTTGGTTTGGTTACCGGTGAGTTTGCCTGGGCCGGACGCAGGGAAAGCTGACCAGGAACAAGAGGAAGGCAAGGAAAAAATACTCACACGTGCGTTTGCGATTGGTTCGTCGCGTTACGACACCTGTCTCGAGCGGCGTTTGTGCAACTCTTTACGTCGTCCTGCTGGCAACGTTGGGCCTCTACGATGCGAGTCGGTGGATTTCGCGCCGTATGTGGCATTCCGCCCCACCGAGGTGGTGCAGGTTCATCCCGATGGGGTTGCCGGGGTGATGGGGATCAACTTGTTGGAGAAGTTCAGGATTCACATCGATCGACGGTCTCTGCTTGCAACGGTGCGTGTCGCACGTTCACCCCAGTTCCCGGCAGAGGAGCTGAAATGGTTTCAGGCCATGGTGTCTGAAGATCGTGATTTGGTGATTGCATGGCTGGATGCGCATGGTGACACCCGTTTGGGGAGGGAAGCGGCTGAGTTTCTGCTGACGTTGATGCTGGATGAAGGTGCAGAGCCCGATGAGCTTGCGACCGCCATTCAATGGATCAACGACACCATGAAGGCGGATCTGCGTGCGACCCGGTTGTTTGACCTGATGGAGGAGTTGGTCAATGAAGGGGAGGTTGACCTTGGAATCGCGGCGGGCGAAATAGGAGTCAAAAGCGCAAGGAAAGACCGCTACCCTGAGGCGAACTATAAGCTGCACGGGCGTCTGGGCGAACTGTTATTGCCTCAGGATAATCGTGAGGCTTGGCGGCACCTCTTGTCCGCTGCATTCGGTCTACCTGAAGATGGCATGATCAATCTGAACCTTGCTCGAGTTTATGAAGCTGACGGTAAAACCAAACGCGCGTTCAGTCGATACATTCAGGCCTTGGTAAAAGAGGAGAGCAGCGAACTGGCGATGGAGTCGCTCGTTCGGATGGATAAGGAATTGCCGACCGAAGATCGGATGACAATTGAGTCGATTGATCGAATGATTAGTGGGCGTGTAAGGAACTTTTCCGCACCAGATCAATTCATTGTCGATTCGTCGACGCGAACCAATCGAACGAGCTTGGTTGAATTTTTTACGAACGCCTATATCGGCACGGAACAGCGTGGAGGCGCGATTGGCGGGGCGTTGGGGAATCAAGGCGTTCTGTCGCATTTCAATGACAGAGAGTGCGTGTTCCTTTCGTACCATCTTCCGGTGCCAAGAATCGAGCCGTTAGTTACGCCGCTTGGGCAATACATGGCCGCTTGGCTTGGGGTTCGAGGTCCCGTCGTGCAGGTGGTCGATGGCGTTGGCAATGCACCCGGTGCCGGAAAGCACCGGGATGCCGAAGAAATATACAAAATCACCCGTGCTGCGGTGGCCAACCGTCTGACGCAAGCCAGTGCCGTCGATTTGGAGGTGCAAGCGGAACTTGATGGGACTCAGCTCACTGGGAACGTGCGGGTTGTTGGCCCGACGATTGGGTCCCCGCAGGATTTGGCCATGAAACCATTGGTGGTTCAAGTCGTGGTTGCCGAGCGTGGCGTTGTTTTTCATGGTTCCAGTGGGGTCGTGATTCACCGAATGCTGGCTCGTGGGTTGGCAACACGCGGATCTCTTTCGGGTGTTGCTTTTTTGCCTGATGATCAGGGTGCGTTGAATTTCAGCTTCTCGAGAGACTTGACCGAATTGGAAGAAGAGAATCGAGCGTTCATTGAACAGCTTGAAGATGGTGAAACGAAGGGAGGCACGCGTATGGGGTTGAGGATTGAACCTAAAAGCGTGGAGGTGATTGTCTTGGTTCGCGACGCTAAGACCGGCGAAGTGGTGCAGTCTCGGCAAGGTGATCTGGTACGACAGGAGTCAGTCAAATGAGTCGTCAGGAAATCGATCCGATTCAGGAAGATATCAAGACTGTTGTTTGGAACGCGTCAAACCAAATCCAGTCGACGGATCAACGCACAGCTATCGCGGCAAATATCCCTGTGGCATTCAGTCTGTTGCTCATTATCCCCATTGTCGGCTTGCTGATGCAGGGAATTCGGTATCTGAGCGGACTGCAAGCGGGATCCATTTTCTCTTTGTGGGTTTGGGTCGGTCTGACCGTCGTGGTGCCTCTCGCGTGGTTGTTCTACAAAGCGGCAACCTTACAGATCACGATCGATCGGCAGCGTGCTTTATTGGCAACCGACAAGCAACTTGGATCATCCGAACGAATCACCACCGCAGATGAGTTCATGCGACACCCGACCACGGACGGATTCATGAAGGCAGCGGTTGATGATGCATCTGAATGGGCGAAACGCGGACGTGTTGCGAAGTTAACCAGGTCGCAGGCCCGCAGGCCTAAGTATCGAGTGGCATGGTTTGCCGTTCCGGGCAGTGCGATTCTGATTGCGTTGCTTTTGTTTGTCGGCCAATTTTCCCGTCCGGTTAAAATCTCAGAAGTTGAATTGTCTGGCAGAAATCCCCAGCTACAGAAAACTGCCGGGTTGACGGAGTCGGACCCGGAGGAACAACGGGAAGATCCGGCGGAGGAAAAGGCCCAAGCGGTGCCAAAGGAAAACCAGAATAAGCCTCGCAAGCAGAAAGCGGTTAACCGGCAGGGCAACGCGAATGCTGCGATTCCGGATAACGCGGAAGAGTCTGATGGAAAACTGAATGAGGGAGAGACGCGAGAAAGTACGCAGTCGTCCAATCCGTCGAGTGCTCGAGGTGCACCGTCTGCTTCAGGCCAGCCATCGAAGTCCGACGAGACGCCGAAGCCCCGCAAGAAAAAGAAAAAGAAGAGTAAGCCTGAGCGAGAACGCGAAAAGAAAGAACGGGAGGAAGAGGAGAAACCTTCGGGAGCCAGTTCAGGACAGGGATCGTCGAAAGGTTCTGATAATAATGCCGCTCCGAGTGATTGGGCGAGCACCAGTCAAGCGGCAACGCCCGAAGACGACAACGTCGAAGATGAAGAGGATGTGGATGATGAAGAAGAGGAACAGGAGTCACGGGGTGGGGTGCAACCCAACATGCGTGACCGTCGGACACCTGTGAATCGCGACCTGCAAATTGGCTTCGGTAATCCAAGACCCAACCCTGACGCAAATGGTCGCGGTGGTCCGAGTGGTCAGAAAAAATCACGTGGCGTTGCTTCACTAGTGTTGGGTGTACCGATCCCTGATCGTGTGAATGGCCAACCCAACAAGGGTCGCATTCGGATTACACAGCAACGAATCACTCCGGAAGTGGAAGAGAGTGATCCTGTGAATGCACAAGAACGAACCGCTTTGAATGGGCCTGTTGGGCCTATTCATCGTCCGGAACTTGAACCCTGGTTACAGAACCTGGTCCGCAAATATTTTCTTGGTCAGCGTGAAAAGGCTCCGTTGGGCACGCCCGAGAAAGTTAATGACACAACCAATTCCAATGATTCTTTACAGACGTCAAACGTCTCAGAAAGTGAAAGCCCGCAATCATGAGTTCTACTTTGTCCGCTGACACCCCCGCCGAAGCTCGCGAAGCAGCTGAAGAATTTCGCTCGGTTCACTCCGCGATTCGAACCGAGGTAGGCCGTATGATGGTCGGGCAGGATGCGACCGTTGACGGTGTTCTTGCAGCATTATTTGCCGCGGGACATGTGCTTCTTGAGGGAGTCCCCGGATTGGGAAAGACGTTGCTTGTCAGCTCATTGGGTAAGGCGATTGATCTGAGTTTCAGTCGTATCCAATTCACTCCCGATATGATGCCGGCCGACATTCGCGGCACGAATGTGCTCACCGAAAATGAAGCTGGCGGCACCAAGCTTGAGTTTCAAGCCGGACCGTTGGTTGCCAACCTGGTACTCGCTGACGAGATCAACCGTGCAACACCACGAACGCAGGCTGCTTTATTGGAATCGATGCAGGAGAAGCAGATTTCTGTCGGGAAGAGGACCATCCAACTGGAAGATCCGTTCTGCGTGATGGCTACTCAGAACCCGGTTGAGCAGGAAGGAACTTATCCGTTGCCCGAGGCACAGTTGGACCGTTTCCTTTTTAAATTGGTGGTAGGGTACCCCGCTGAGAGCGACTATCGGACCATCCTCAGGCGTACCACTTCGAATGAGCAAGTTGAGCTGAAACCTGTTTCCGACGCCAATACTGTCATCCGGATGAGGCAGGTGGTTCGAGCAGTGCCGGTTCCTGAGCACGTTGAAACGGATGCCATTCGCTTGGTGATGGCAACACAGCCGGGGAATGAACACACGGCTCCCATGGTCAATGAAGTGGTTGCGTTAGGAGCATCGCCGCGTGGAGTACAGGCATTGATCCTTGCCGGAAAGGTGCGAGCCTTGCTTGAGGGTAGGTTTGCGGTGGCGACGGAAGACCTGAAAGCGGTAGCGCACGACGTGCTTCGCCACCGCGTGCTGGTGAATTTTCAAGGAATGTCAGAGGGAGTTACCTCGGACGAGGTGATCGCAGAAATTTTGAAGTAGAAGTCATGTTCCCTGTGTTCACTGGTTTTCGGACTCTGGTGTTTTCTGTTCACAGCGAGTGTGTTTACTCCTTTGCCTCACAAGATTTTGTACCGAATGAACGATCCCTTTAATTTGCTTGATCCAGACTTCCTGCAGCAGGCGAACGCCATGCGCGTCGTCGCCAGGCGGGTTGCACCCGCGGGGCGGTGGGCTGAGCATAGGTCGCGTGATCGCGGTCAAGGAATGGAGTTTCGAGACTATCGACCGTACTCACCTGGAGACGAACTGAAATCGATCGACTGGAATGTCTATCGTAGGCTCGGACGTTTTGTGGTGCGATTGTTCGAAGAGATGGAGGATTTGCCAATCTATTTGATGCCTGATCTATCGAGGAGCATGTGGCATGACGATCCGCCACGCGCAATCACGGCCATGAAGGTGGCGATTGCTTTTGCGTCGATAGGGCTTGATCAGCACGATCGTGTTGGCATCCTACCCTTCGCGGAAAATCTGGATAGCTCGATCAGGCCTACGTCAGGGCGTGGGCGACTCGGTTTGCTTGCCGAATCCATCAGTCGAGCTGCTGAAAAGGCGCGTGACTTGCCAAAGGGAACAGATCTGGCCACATCATTGTCAAAGCTCCGAGGGCTCCGGATGCGGGAGGGCTTGCTGGTGATCATCTCTGATTTTTTCGATCCTCAGGGAATTGAGGTGATGACGACTGAATTAAAACGGACCCGCCATCGTCCGCTTTTGGTTGCCGTCAGTCGACAAGATGATCGTGATCCAGAGTTGCAGGGTGATATACGGGTTCGCGACTGTGAAACGGGTGACATGCAGGATGTTTCTGTGACGGCTTCGGTGAAGGAAGAGTATCGAAGGGCATACGACGGACATTTTGAGAAATTGCAGGATTTCGCGCGTAGTCGACAGGGAAACCTGTTGGTTCTTGATCACGAAGCCGATGTGATGAAGCAATTGTCACAACTCTTCGAAGGTGGGAGTTACGTGGCGTGACATTTACTTTGTTCTCGACGTTAGCGACTTTGATCGGGGTTGCTATTATTGCAGCGGGGCTGGCTCTGCTTCAGCGTTTGCGGGTTCAGCATCGAGAGATCGAGGTGGCTAGCACCTTGTTTTGGCAGGCCGCGGTTAAAGAGACTCGGGCACGCGTTTTCGTTCACAAGTTTCGTCATTGGCCGGCATGGCTTCTTCTTGTTCTGATTGCTTCGTTGCTTTGGATCCTTCTTGCAGGACCGAACTGGAGCGGGGGAGAGCAGATGCAACATGTGGTACTGCTGGACGGAAGTATCGCAGACCCGGACGTTGCTGCCTCTGATTTGGAACTGGCGACTTTGAAAGCGTCCAAACTGCCGTGGATGAATCGCGAGATTGTGCTCGCAGGACCGCAGTTGCAAACATTGCTGCGGAGCGGCGAGCCGGTTCAGGTTGCCAATCTGCGGCGCGATAAAGCACCCACGCCGACGTCGACAGGTCTTGAATGGGCATTGGAATCGTTAGCGGGTCGCGCGGGACAGGGGAGACCCCTCACCATTCATATTGTTGGTGATGCAAGGGTGGACCAGCGTTACCTCGATGCGTTGCCTGACGAAGTGACCGTGTACAGGGTTGATCGAGGACCCGCGCAGGGAAAACCTTTGCTCCGTGCCTTGGGAGTGTCCGATGCGGAATCGGGGGTCTGGCAGACTGTTGATCTGTTGTTTGCGCCGGCGGCGTTAGACACGTTCCAACTGGAAAAAATCAACGTCACGATCGATCAGGAACCGTTTTCAGGTGAGATCCAAGCTACGAGCGGTGGGGACTACGTCGTTAAAAATGTCCCTGCTGGTGGTGGCGTGCTGCGAATGAATTACGAGGCGTCCGAAGTCGGGGCCATCACCTTGCCGCGTCGCGACCTGATCAGAATCGGTTTTGAAGCGGGCACGCCAGAGGTATTGAAGCAACTGATACTCCTGGATCCAGCCTGTACTGAAGTGCAGAGGCAACCGGATCTCTTGGTGGGCGAGAGTGAAGACGCCGACTTGCGTTTGCGTTCAGAGGGACGACCGGCGTTTCAGGTTGATACGGATTTGAAAGATGCTGATTTGGCTTTAGAAGAGTTGATCGATGAGTTGGCGTTGCGCCAAATTGATGCAACGGCATTGGCGCAGCAAAGTGGGCGTGTGATTGATGTTCAGGTAGCGTCCTCAGATCAACGGAAAATCTCCGTTTGGAAGAACCTGTTTTCCACCACCTACAATTTCCAACAGAGTCGTGCTTGCCCGATCTTCGTGGCAAGGTCGATTCGTTGGCTAGCAAACCGACCTGTCCTGGTGCCATGGGCTGAACAGGGGATGCGTTTGCCCGCTGCGAGACCGGTGTTTGATCGTGTGGTTGACCTGACGGCTACAGCAGCTGATGGTCGCACATTACTAGTGACTCGCTTGAGTGGGCCAGCGGTGGTGGCGGCAGCAGTTGAGTCCTCTCCGGCTGATGGGTTTGTGGCAGGTCTTGGCGTTGCAGTTTGGATTGGCATCTTGGTGGTTATCATGTTGCTCGCAGAGTGGGCGCTTTATCAAAAGGGGCGTTTACCGTGATTGTGTTGCACCCGGTCATGCTGTCGTTGGCTTTGTTGGCTCTTGTGCCATGGATCGGTCCATGGAAGGGGGGAAATACTCTTCAAAATATAATGCGATCTCTCGTTTTCCTTGCGATCGCTTTTGCGATGGCGATGCCGCACTTGGATGTGGAACAAGCAACGCCGTCAAAAGTGTTAGTGCTGGATCGCAGTGCGAGCATTTCAAAATCTGCGAAGATGCAGGCAGTGAGACAAGTTGCTGAATTCCAGAAGTCGCCCGACTGTCATCTTGTGATGTTTGGTGACCCCTTGGGTGGAGATGAGGTGTCAGGTTTTTCGTCCGTCACGATCATTGATGAGCATCCGACGCGTGGCAAAACTCCTCTTTCAGCCGCGATTGCGAGGGCGCAGTGCTTAATTCCGTGGGGGGCCTCCGGAAGCGTGACCGTTGCAAGTGATTCGCTAGCGACGCGCCCTGATGATGATCGTGCCATTGCCGCTTTGCGGCATCAGCAGATTCCAGTGCACTGGGTGCAGTTGGCAACCGTCGCTCGACCAAGTACGCCGGTAGACGTGAACTGGCAAGCACCGTTAAGAAAGGGCGCTGAGTCAAGGATTGATGTGCGTTTGGTACTGCCTGACGGTGGGGCAAATGGAGCGTTGATTCTGAAGTCAGGAGAAACTGAATTGGCACGTTCAGGCTTCTCGGGTGCTGACGAACAGACAGTGTCATTGAGCTTTGAACCGGAAGATTCTGGGTTCTTGGATGCCGTGGTTGTAGCGCAGGACAGTGATGGCTCCGAACAGGAACTCGCGGTGGTGCTGCCAATTCTGCCACCCCATCAGTTGCTTTACCTGGGAAAACGGCAAACGGGTGCAGCGGATAAGCTTGCCAGCATGTTGGGACCTAGTTTTGAGGTATCGACAGGGGAAACCAGTGATGCGGCTAAGTTGGCAGACGCTTTGAATCGGACGGACTTGGTGATGCTTGATGATCAACCGGCGGAACAAGTTAGCGCCGTTGCTGAGCAACAACTCGTCAAGGCGGTTCAGAATGACGGACTCGGACTGGTGATGAGTGGTGGGCGAGCTTCATTCGGTGGTGGCGGTTGGCATGATCGCCCCATCGAAGCCATATTACCGATCGAGCTGGTGCAAAAGGAAGAGAAAAGGGATCCGTCAACCTCGTTGGTTATCGTGATCGATACCTCGGGTTCGATGAGTGGCGTGCGTGTCCAACTTGCGAAGGAGGTGTCGCGACTGGCGATGAAGAGGCTTCTGCCCCACGACAAAGTTGGCATTGTAGAATTTTATGGGGCAAAAAGATGGGCTGCCCCGCTACAACCAGCGTCCAATGCAATCGAGTTACAGCGGGCGTTGAACCGAATGGATGCTGGTGGTGGTACTGTGATCCTGCCAGCATTGGAGGAGGCATTTTATGGCCTGCAAAATGTCGACACCAGATACAAACATGTGCTGGTGCTCACTGATGGTGGTGTCGAATCAGGAGACTTTGAATCATTGATGCGGCGGATGTCCAATGAGGGTATCAATGTATCCACCGTTCTTGCCGGTGGGGGGTACCATAGTGAGTTTCTAGTGAACATTGCGAACTGGGGAAAAGGGCGGTTTTACAACGTGCCGAACCGTTTCAATCTGCCGGAAATTTTGCTGAAGCAACCGTCGACCACAAAGCTGCCATCTTATCGTGCTGGTGAGCACGTCGTGCAAGCCCGTGGCGGGCCTGGTTGGTGGGGGGATGTTGACATGGCTCAGTTGCCCGAGCTTGCGGGATACGTTGAGTCCAAGCAGCGAATGGGTAGCGAGGTGTTGTTGGAAACGGTGGCCGAGAAACATCCTGTACTGGCGAGTTGGCGGTATGGTCTTGGCCGAGTCACGACGCTGACCACTGAGCCACTTGGCGAGGGAACGGTGCCTTGGCAGAAGTGGCCTGACTATGGAAACGCACTTGCTAGGGTGCTGCAGAGAAGTTCCGCCGACACACGTGATCCCTTTGATTATGATGCCGAGTTTGATGGGGGGGACGTTGTGATCCATGCCATTCGTCAACAGCCTCGTGGAATCGCGGCACCGGAAGCCCACCCGCGAGCGCGACTTTTTGAATCACAAGAGGATATTGTGTTTCAAAGGCGGAGCCCGGATCGCTACCTAAGTCGGATGCCCATTCCAGCCATGGGCAAAACGATCCGGTTGGAAACGTCAGCGACCAGCACTCCGGGACGTTGGCATTTGATGTCCGTCAGATCGCCAGTTGCATCCGAGGAATTTGTCGATCCCGCGAAGTCGATTGATGCTGAAACACTAATCACGCTCACTGGAGGCCAACGCATGTCGCCTACGTCGATTTGGGCAGACGCCCCTGCTTCACAAAGCAAGGGAGTCACATTGCTCTCATTGGCTCCTTGGTTCTACGCAATCGCGCTGCTGCTATTTATTGCGGAAGTGGTGATTCGGCGTTTGCCCCGGCGGTCCAAGTTCGTGTCCAACTCGCTGCACGCGGCTGCGGCGGCCGCTCTGATGGCTGGGATGCTTCCAGCGCCATTAGCAGTGGGACAAGAAGCACCGAGCAGTGATTTGGTCGCAGCAGCGAATCAGCTCATTGATGACAGCACGAGAAGCGGTGTCAGTGATGAAGCAGTGGCGGCGTTTTTTAATACCGCGATCCTGAAAGAGGGTAATCTGCAAAGTACGTTGGACTGGCTGGCTGAATCCACGGATGATCTGACGGTGAAGCGAAATCAGGTGATCGCAGAGATCGAAGTCAAACTGGCTGCTAAGCGTGGTGATTTACAGCGTGCCTCGGACCTGATGATGGATCTTCTCAAGCAGAAGGAGATAGCTGAGTCGCGATTGGATCTGCGTCTCGCTCAGGCAAAGTTTCATGATGCTCTTGGTGAAACCGATGTTGCCAAGGAACTTTATACAGAGCTGACGAAGGCTGATTTGCCCGAGGCTGATAAACAAACCGTTAGCTTGCGACTCGCATTGATGGGGCTGCTTGGCGACAGTAAGGCAAAGCAGAGCAGTGATGCGAAGCCGTTGATTGATCTGGCGTCCAACTCAGAGGACATTGGTTTTCGAAACCGTGCAGCTAATGTATTGGCCGTGCAGAATCGTCATGCAGACGCGTTGAAGCTGTTCACCATTACGGGATCAGGAACCCAACGCTTTCGAAGTGCCAGTCGAGTCACCGAGTGGGCGATTCGTGCAAACGAGCGTGAACGCGCGATCGAAACGGCGTGGCAGGCAGTCGGGGCGGCTGCGCTGAAGCGGGATCGTAACTACGCATTGGCACTGCTGGTCGAATCGTACCGTCTACAGAGAAAGTCGGCGGGAGTGGAGGCTCTGGTTGATGAGTTCAAGCGGCGCAATGATGCGTCTGAGGCGATGACTATGGAAATGCAGCGAGTCTGGATTGATTTGTTGCGTGAGCTTGGTCGCTATGAAGATGCGATTGCTTTGTTTCGAAAAACCACGGACGTAGCAAGTGGCTTTACCGTTGAGATGAGGCGCGAATTGTTGGAATTGGAAGGGGAAGCCGGGAATGTAGAGCAGATGATCGCTACCTATCGCGAGCTGATCAGGGCAGAGCCGGATGAACTGGCGTGGCGAGGGGGCCTTACTCAGATTTTGTTGGAGCGAGGAGAAAAAGAGCAGGCGGTTGCGTTGTGGGACGAATATGTGACCCAAACCGAACGTTCCACTGTGCTGATGAATTCTACTCTGACGCTTGGTGAATTGGGGTTGGATCGCTTGGCAAATAAGGCCGTAGAACGGATGGTTGAACTGCGGGAGAACCATGGTCAGGCATTGTTGTATTGGGCAGACTTGCAACAACGCCGCGGCGATGTTGAAGGCGCAGAAGTTACGTTGAATCGCGTGCAGTTGCTCCAGGACGTAGGTGATGACGTGCGTGCAGAACTCGCCAGCTCCTACGAGCGAATTGGTCGGCAGGACAAGGCGATTGAAGTGAACGAAGCGATTCGCGCTAACCGGGAAGTGGTGGCTGAGGATTTGGAAATGCGGCTCGCTTGGCTTTACAGTGAAGTTGGTGATGAGGATAAGGCACTGGATCAATGGCTTGCACTGTGGAGAAAAATCACCTCGATCCCGCGTCGACGTTATGTGGAAGATCGGCTGATGACCGTCGCCAGTCGCTTAGGGACCTTGGCGGACATTGCCATCGAAATCGAGGAAAAGCTCTCCGATGGAACCGTCGATGCTCGCGAGGCGGGGTTGCTCGTCAGAATTTACTCTCGTGTCAATGATTCGGTGGCAGCAACCGAAATTTCAGAAGAGTACATGTCGCAGACTGGCAAGGATGTGGTTGAGCAGCTGCAAGAAAAGGGACGCATTTACCAGATTTGCAATGATTACTGGAACTATGAGAAGGTAATTGAACAGCTGATTAAGGTTGATCCGGAAGGCGAGACCGAATATTTGCGGCAGTTGGCGTTAAGCATGTTGGAGCGTGGCAAGGCACAGGATGCTCGAAAAGTGCTGATGAACTTGAGGACAGCCGACGATGGAAAGGACTCAATTGGAGGTGAATTTGAAGCGGGAGTGCTTTCGCTTGTGGGAATGAAAGAGGAAGCAGCTGATGCCTATCGTCAGGCTATCGCAACTCACCCTGATCGCATTGAATCCTATCTTTTGTTGGCCAATCTGCTCAAGGAGAACGATCAGACCGAACGTGCAGTCGGAATGTTCCAATACTTGGCAGAGAACGCGGAACGCGATGACATGTTCACGATCGCTATTGACGGGCTGTTGAACATGGAGGCAAAGGGACGAAACATGCAGTGGGCGAGACGGATCACCCTCGAACGACTTGCCGGACGCGAAGACAAGAATTATCTGTACCAATTGTTGTCAGACCTCTCATCGGAAGTGAACGACAAAGCGGGTCAGATTAGGGCAATGGAGAATTCGCTGGCTGTCTCAGGAAGCCGGCGTCTGTCGGTGCTTCGTGAGTGCATGGAACTGTCGTCAAAGATACGGGGTGGGGTGTATTACTCCAGTTCCTCGCGGGGGCCGACCAATAAAGGAAATCTGCCCTTTTTTGCATTTGGCCGTAGACTGATTGGTCTCAAGGAGTTGATGCCACCACAGGTGTTTTTGGATCTTGGCAAAGCGTTTCTTGATGATGGGGACACAGAAAGTGCCGAGAGAACATTTGGCATGGCTAGAAATCTCGCCGATCCACGCGGTTATCAGCGCGAGGTTGCCGAGATTTTTGAGAAGGCTGGGAAAATCCCCGAGGCTTTGGCTCGGTACGATCGGCTGCTGAGAACAAGCCCTTCAGACGTTCCACTCATGGCACGAGTTGCAAAGCTCAACGAGAGTGAACGCAAAGACGCGATTGCATTTCGATTCTATCAGAGTGGACTCAATTTGCTTTTGTCTCAAACTCCACTCACGACACGCGAAGCTGCCAAAAATAGTCAGAACCGCTACTGGAATAACAACCGGGACGCATACCAGACGTATTCTGATGAGCTATTGATGGGGATGTTGGTGACGGTGCCTGATGATGCGATTGATCAGATGCTCGCTGAGCAGAGAGAACGACTTGTTACAGATCTGGATCAGTTGGCCAAAATACAAATGAAAGCAAACATCGCTAGCGAAATCTCGGAAGCTCCAAGAATTGAGAAGCGTTTCAAACAGTTGCAGCGGATGTACATGGCAGTATCGCAACTGGAGCCAATCGAGGAAATCGATGCGATGTTGTTGAAACGATTTCCCGAGGACCAGTCGCTGTTCGCAAATATCGTAAATCTGCGTCTTAGTGCGGGACGTCGTGACAGTTTAATGAGGTTGCTAGAGACATCGGGGCTAACTGAAACGCAGCGTTCAAAGGTGAATGGCGTTCTTGGGAAGATAAACCCGTCTACCGCGGGTACTGCCTTGAGCGCCGAGCTAATGTGGAAAGGTTTGCGGCCCGCTTGGCTGGCAAATGACCGCGAACAATCGCTGGAATGGTTGAGGCGTTTGAATCAGAAAAGTGTATCGGGCAGGAATGGACGACCTTCGTATAAGGTCGTAAATGGTCGGGCTGTCATGCAGGAACGGTCGAGCTTAGGAGATGTTCGCATTTGGATGAGGCTGGCTGTGGCGCTCGGAGATGACGGTCTGGCCTTGCAGTTGGCTAGAGCGAACATTTCACGGCAGTCATATCAGACTCAGCAGGCGTTTTATAGCATGTGTCGCGAGATCCTGCCAAAAGAGCGTTTCTCTGAACTGGTGCGATATGCGACGAATGACCAAAAGCAGAAGCCAGAACGTCTTGCCAATTACCTTTGGCTCCTATCGGAGATGCGTGAGTATGTCGATGACCTACAGCCAAATGATGGCGATTTGCTCAGTCTGATTCAGAAGGGGAATCTACGACTCGGTTATACGTTTCCGTTCCCAGTTGCAATGAAGGTCTTTCCTGAATCAATTCGAGCCGATGCATTTGCCGAGACGCTTGACACGGTGACCCCAAAGACTCTACCGCAGGAGTTGATTCGAGTTCCGTTTAACTACAAAGAACGGATTGATGATGAGACGAAGAAAGTTGTTCTTGCAGCGATGTCAGATGGCATCGACGCTGCGCTTCAAGACAACTACCTTCGCTACTGTTCGTATTACATGCCGCGAGGCGGAACGGTAGTGGTTTGCGAAGAAAATGAAGATCTGGCGACTAAAATGCTGGATCTTTTGATTGCCGACAAGGTGATGAAACGCGAGTCTAACATTGCCAAAATGGCGCAGGTCGTGAAAGGGATGCTGTTGTTTCAGTCTGGCAAGAAGAATGAGGGGATTGCGCTGGCGTTGAAAACAGGCTCGCCTTTTGTAACCGCGACTGACAGCTATTTAAGGCAACTAAGAACATGGGCGTTCAAAGAATTTTTATTGGATAATCCTGAAACGTTTTGGAAAACGTTGCAGGGAAATGTTGAGAAGGACAGAGTGACGGTTGCGGTTTATGACAAACGTATTTCTTTCGCGTCGAGGATCCGAGCAACGGACGCATTGTCTAAACTGTATGCCGAGGCTGCAACAGAATTCCCGAATGAGACGAAGTTCACGTCGTGGGCGTCCCGTTCGTCCGTCAGGTCCAAGAATGTGTATCAGGAAATTGAATTCCAAGTAGCGTTGTTGAAATCATTACAGGCGAAAAAGGGTGTGACGGACCAAGCCAAGCATGTTAAAGATGAGGATGTGATAAGGACGCGGCTGTCGAGTTTGTGGAACTCAGTCGAACATCGGGTGAATGCCATGGAGCACTGGTCTGTGGTGGATGACCATGCACGTGAGGCATACGAGCAAGCCCGAAAGAAGGAACATGAAGGGGATGGCGCCGATGGCAAAGGTGCAGCCAAGCCAGCGGTTGCGGTGCCTGGTGAGAAGATTGCCACGACGAATGGTGTATCGAAGACGCTGGGAGGGGCTGTTCGTAAGGCAGCTGCCATCAAACCCGTACCCTCTAACCCTTCGGGACGTGGAACGGTGAGGACGGTTAAGGCGAGTCCGGCCGCTGGAGTGGGGGGACCGGTGAAACTTATTAAAAGTAAGCCATCGGCCGGGGCTACACAAAAGAAATCAAATCCAAGTCAAGAAAAGAAGTATGCGAAAGGAGTTCAGGGTGTGAAGGACGCTCTGGATGCTGGAGATGAATCTGGGGTGATCCGTAGTATTCGTTCCATGTGGAGGACGCTGCCTCCCGCGACCTCCAGTCCGTACGGTTCGAGGGTGGTCAGCAGATCCATGAACTATTCGTGGCCTGTACCCAGACCGATGTCGAAATCCAAGCATACCCACGAGCAGGATGCGGAAAAAACACGACGTGACGCTGCTGAAAAGGCTGCTCAAACGGTGGAGAAGACACGTCTGAAAAAACGCGGAGGGCTCTCGACCTTCATGCCCGCTGCACGGCCTGCTTTCGTTCCTCGGCCCACGGCATGGAATGTTCTGGCGGAGCATCCGTATGCCCTGCCCGAGATGCGACGGATCATTCGTGCCAGTTTCATCGCGCCAGGCAATACAAAGGCAGTCTCGTTGGGGCTGCTGAGGGCAGAACGGCTTGCCAAAGGTGATCAGCTGGTGCTCGCTGGATTAGTCAAAGACATAAAGCAGGGGCGGGGCTCGCAGCGTGTGCTGGACGGGTTCTTTGAACTTGTCAGTGAAGATCCTGAGCTAATCAATGACTCCAACAAGAGCGTGCTCGATTTACTGACGGATCAACTTGGGATCAAAAACGGGAGCGAGGCACAGTTGCTGGCTCCGCTTTATGCCCAGGTCGGTGATCGGGAGACAGCTGCCATGCTTTATCGGGTGAGCGCCTTCTTCCCTTCAAAATCTGTGAGGCATTTTGCGTCGCTTGTGACTGACGCGCGGCAGTTTTTCGAGCGTGACGAGTTACTTGTACTCGTTGAGTCGATGTTTGATACCGTGTACGACCGGCGGCTGGCTTTGCCCGCCGTCTTGAACCTGCGGCACGAACTTCTAAGTGCCAAGGATGCTGCCGATGCCGCAAGACGAGATTTTCCTGTCGAGTCTGTGGTTCATGATATCTATGATGTCGAGGTTTTGGTTTCTGGTGCGACCATTTTTTCAGCCGATGGTGATTACACGCGTGCCGTGGGCTGTGTCGAAGCGTTACTTAGGCAACATGGAAAGCCGTTTGTGCCGCGGCTTGTGAACCCGTCTCAGTACTACATGAGGCGAAGCACAACGCGGCCATGGGTTTTGACGAGGCAAAACTATCTGGATTTGTTTGCGGAAGCGGACCCCGGGCCCGCAAGTAAATCAGCGGAATGGCTTCAGCAGGCAAGCATTGCTGTCAACGGTTTGCGTGCTGACGAATCAGTGAAACGTGAAGCGGTAGCTGAGGCCTTGTTGACGATTGCGTATCGACAATCCGAGGCGGGAGAAGCAGAAGCAGCCAGAAAAACGCTTGAGATGGTGGATGATGAATTGTTACAAAAAGCAGAGAAATTGAATTTGTTAGCCATCGACATCTTCAGGAAAGCTGGTGTTCTTGCGCGGACTGTGGAGGTGCAGAGGCAAATGCAGCAGGTGGGAAACTTGTCATATGTACGGTTTGGCGAATTTGTGAGAGACACAGCTTCTTCAAGCGGTTCAACCAAGGCGACAGAACTGTTCAATCAGCTTGTAAAGTTAAGCATGGCCGAGGATCTGCTTGAAGCAGGTAAAGAAGTCGCTGGGGAGGATCAGGCGTTGCTAAAGCGTATCGCAGACTTGGAAATGGCGAAAACTGCAGCCGCCGAGGAGTACCAGCGGCGTTTGAGGGCAGCGGGACAGAGAAGAGCTGCTGCCAAGAAGATCAGTTCTGTTAAACCGGAAAAACAGAAGGATACCGTTCCCGGAAAGGCTCGCGCGATACCCCTCGTGCCAGCGGTCAAAATGCGAATCCAGGTTCAGCCTAAGCCGTAGGGAGCGCTGATGCAAGATTTTCGTTTGCCTCACGATGCTGCGAACTCGGCCAGCAGAAAGCGGGCTGATGGCGTGCTTGTGACTAGCGTCGTGCTTTGAGACTCGACTCCCAAGACTGCAGCAGGTTCATCAGCTGAAGCGTCAGCTTCGGCTTGGCGGTCGTCAGGTCGTTTTTTTCGGCAGGGTCAGTAGAGAGATCATAGATTGATTTGATCTGATCGGGTTCACCCGTCTTGATCACCAACTTTTGGTCACCGTGGCGGACTGCTTTCCAAACGCGTTCTCCCCGTTTTCCACGCCAGAAAAGAGTGCGTGGAATGTCTGGCCTTTGCTCAATCACGTGTGACACAATGTCGTAGCCATCAAGGTGTTTGGGCTGATTCTTGGCTTCCGCCAAGTTTAGAATGGACTTGGTCAGGTCAAACGTGATGCAAACTTGATCACTGATTTGACCGGGTTTAATCTTCGCGGGCCAGTTGATGATCAATGGGACCCGGATACCACCCTCGAACGTCATGCTTTTTGTCCCACGCAGTGGGCCCATGTTGGCAGCATTCGCAAAGCCTCCATTGTCAGAGACAAAGATGACGACCGTGTTGTCACGTTGTCCGGTTTGATCGATCGCCCTAACGATTTCGCCCACACTGCTGTCAAGCGACTCAATCATGGCGACGTAAGTGTCTTGGTCGACTTCCATCCAGTTTTCGCGGGTCACCGATTTGGTGCGATCGGATGGCCCTTGAAACGGAAAGTGAGGTGATTCGTGAGATATGAATAGTAAAAACGGGTCCTTCGTCTTTTGGATGAAGTTCACGGATGCTTCCGTGATCAAATCCGTCATGTATCCATCGCGGTAAACGGGCAAGTCATCCGCGAATAAGACATGAAGATCGCTCGTTTCACGATGGTTGAAATAGTGGACGTTCCCACCCAGATAGCCGAAAAACTGATCCCAACCATGAGCTTTCGGGTTGAACTTTGGTTCGTAGCCAAGATGCCATTTTCCAAAGACAGCGGAACCGTAGCCTTGTTGCGTCAGGAGTTTTGGGAGCACGGTCTGAACTGCCGGCAGTCCCAAGTCATGCTGGTTGGCTAAGCGAATGGCGTCGTCGTAACGTCCGACGTTACCTGTGCCAATCGCACATTCCAGACCACCTGCGAACTGCTGGTACTTCCCCGTCAGGAATGCCGTTCTGGTTGGGCTGCACTCTGGACCATTCGCATAGTGCTGGGTGAAACGAACGCCCTCCCTTGCAAGCAGATCGATGTGGGGCGTTTTAGCCTGCGGAGTCCCATAGCAGCCCACGTCGCCATATCCAAGATCGTCGGCCATGATCAGAACGATGTTTGGCTTCGATCCGTAGGTCTGGCTGGTTAGTAACATCAGGGCCAGGAGTACGTAAACGACACGTGGTCTCATCGGATCGTCTTTCGCGGTTTGGGTAAAATCAACAAATCGTGATGCTAAGGATAGCACGAAAAAGACCAGTTCGAAGTTGGATTGTGTTAGTCGTCAGCAAGTCGGGAAAAGTGGACGCCTGGAATCCGGCAGCGATCAAGTACACGCAACGTCGAGGACTTTTTCATCNCTCCGGNCATNGTGGACTCTCAGNATGNNANCCTTNCATGGTNCNAACANNNGCTTTGCCNCANTCAGGGCTAGGAAGNNGGGTGAATTGGCTGCCAGTCCTGAATGGTAACCCACCCCGATTCNACAGCCTCGACGGTGATTCGNAGGTACCTTGCNGTAGCNGNGAANGAGAGACGTTCGTCTTGNATTTCGGATGCTTTGTTGGNTTCNTGCACCTTGGTCCANTTCACGCCATCGCTTGANACACTCACGTGGTANCGGATTTTNGTNCGATTCTTAAANCGAATCTCTGCACCGGACAATGGTTTCTCGANCCCAAAGTCAAGTTGNATCCACTGCGGTGTNGTNCCATCNGATGCGGCCCANCGGGTNGTCTTNTCNCCNTCAACNGAGTGATGCGGNTNATTNCCCNANTGATGGGAGGACGCNGAAATCGTCCCTTTCGGCGTCGANANCGGTTGACTGATACGGGGTTTGGNTTTGCCTCGTTNGTCTGGATCATAATCANGGTTCGGGGTNGGCATTTGAGCCTNAACCGATGTTCTCCAATTCTGGAGCCGTTTTGCCAGATCGGCTGCGAGTTCACGACGTTCACCGGCCANATTNCTNCGTTCAGCGGGATCNNTTTCAAGATCGTACAGTTCCANNTTCCCNTTTTCATAAAACTCNATCAGCTTCCAATTGCCTTTTCGNATCGCNCCATAAGGAGTGGTGCGATGGTAGTGTGGNTAATGCCAATACAATTCGTCGCGCGGCCAGGAAGCNTTGGAATTCTTCAACANNGGNACNAGGCTAAGTCCATCCACGTGTTGNCTGGGNANCGGANCGCNGCCCGANATNTCCANCAGAGTTGGNAAAAAATCATTCCCNATGATAGGCACGTCGCACTCTGANCCNGGNGCAGTGACNCCGGGCCAGTGGATCATCGTTGCGACGCGGGTGCCACCCTCATAGGCCAACGCTTTTGCCCCCCGCAAACCCGCCGACGCGAGTTCAGAGGTGCCACCATTGTCCGAGGTAAACACAATGATTGTATTCTCAGCGAGCCCCAATTCCTGCAATTTGGCCCTCACTCGCCCAACACTCCGATCNAGCANCTCCGTCATGGCAGCGAATGCTGGATTCACGCGTTGAGTNTAGGGTTTTGCCAATGACATGGCTTTCTGCCGGTACTTCTGAACCAGCTTTGGCGGGGCCATGATCGGACCGTGAACGGTGTAGTAGGAAAAATAGAGAAAAAACGGTTGCTCTTGATTGGCGTCGATAAACTCAACCGCCTCATCGGTGAGTACGTCGGTCAGGAATTCGCCAGCACGTCCATCATCAAGATTAGGCATTCCAAACGGCGAAAAGTATTTCCCTGGACCTTTGGGTTGTCCCCACTCACGACCCGCAACGTTCTGATCAAAACCATGCGATGTTGGGTAATGTTGGTCGAAATCGTCAGCGCCTATCGGCATCAGATGCCACTTACCCACAAATTGGCTGTTGTAGCCCTCGGCCTTCAATGCCTCTGGTAACGTTGTTTCAGCCAAGCTCATTCGCATGTTCCAATCGGGAATTTTGAGAGGCGCGTTCCCTCTTCTGTGCCCAGCGATCCAGTCGGTCAGGTTTGTTCTGCCAGGGTATTTCCCCAATAGAATGGCCGCTCTACTTGGGGAGCAGACCGTACACGCGGAGTAGGCTTGCGTAAATTTGACTCCATCGGCGCAGAGGCGATCAATATTTGGCGTTTCATGGAAGGTAGATCCAAAGCACCCAACGTCCCCCAGCCCAAGATCATCAACAAGAAAAAATACAATGTTTGGCTTTTCGCTGCCACGCGCGGAGGCGGCGACCAAGAGACAAAATAGTGTTATCAACGCTGGACGCATGGCAATCATGTACGCAAGTTGGGTGAGANAAAGGCGGCAGCGGCCGCTGGTAGGTGGATGAACCGTTAATNGTACCACGTGCTTGCCAAACTGTATTGGAAAGCGTTTCCCACCTCAAACGGCACTGCTTATCGAGAAAGCTTGTGCCGTTGGCGAGACCATAAAAAAAGAAGGCCCCGATGCTCACAGGGCAATGTAGTTCAAACTCACTCGCCAACGACTGCGAAAATGCTTTTTGCCAATTTACGCGTGAGCACGCGAATTTCTGACTCGAGTCGCTGCGAGATGTTTTCTACCTCATTTTTCGCCGCACTCCCCATCGATGAACTCAAAATGCTTAACGTACGGACAGTCAAATCTCGTGATACGGGTTCGGATCGCCAACGTTTCTGCAGAATCATCGGTTTGAATGTTTTGGTGTCGCCAAAGAACACTCGCCTATTATTCGTATTCACCCGATCAACGGAAGTCGAGGAGTACTCTGGATTGAGATCTTTCAGAGTCCCTTTTCCTTTGAGTTGAATCTTGCATTTGAGCGGAAGCTTTCGAGTATCAAATGAATGGTCGATCGCAGTGGTCAGGTTCTCGCACTGTAGCTTAGGTGACTGCCGTATTTGCGATTCCCTCATTAGCGGTTGCAAGGCATCAAGACGGGTGTACAACTGCCTCAGTCGGCGCACATCAAGGTAGAATCCTTCATCAACGTTCAGCCCACAAGATTGCTTTCGGGCAAGGGATCTGAATGACATATTTCTCGCAGTAAGAGTAATGATTCTGGTGATCGCATCCTCCTCCGCTTCCAATTGAGCTGATAATTGTGCCAATTGGTTCGCGAGAGCCTGGATTGCATACCGATCACTCTCAAGCCTGTCTGACAGATTGTGATATTCGGTTTTGGCGGCTTCCCATTCTTTTTTGGCATTTATGAGTGAGTGTTGAGCTGCGGCCCATTCAATTTGATAAGTGTTCGATTTCCTTGCGCGCTCTTCTACGCTGGGTTGTTGATGCAGTAAACGTAAAAAAATCAGTCCGATACAGTGGATCAAGCTCGTGATGTCATCACACTTCTTACAGTAGTTCTCCCAGCACTCAGCTTCCTCGACGACCGCATCTTTATACACCGTCTCCGCTGCTTTCAGACGTGCTCGAGTGACTCGAAGTCTGGATTCGTGCTTATGTTCGTACTTCAGGATTCGTTCCGCGATGCTGTTGCGTTTCTTTTCAAGCTGTACATTGATCCCGAGCAGCCCTCGTCGAGTACGAAGATGAGTGTTAATCTCGTGCGCGTAGTCACCAAAGTAATCCGCTAATCGATTCATCGCATCACTCCGAAATCCTGTTCCAGTTCGACGCGAATAAAAGAAACGCAATCGTTCAAAGAGCTGCTGGCGGCGGCAATTTCCGCCGTACGGATGGCGTGCAGTGCCTGCAAACTGCCAATTCGTGTGACGGATTTGTTCAGACCTTCAAGCGACATACGCAGTTGCTCTCCCCCTTGCCATTCAATCTGCTCAATCTGGTAGTTCACGCCCAGGTTGGCTTGGCCTTGGGCCTGCCCGATCAAGCGGTGAGTTGTACCCGTCGATGTGGATGCGGAACGGAACGCGACAGAACAGTTCACCTGTGTTTTCAACTTCCGATCCCGGGATCGATGAACAAATCCATCGGTAACGGCGTTGGCTACCTCATTGGTCGACTTCGCAAATTGAACGACATCCTCATTTAGGGGCGATTCCAGCTCATGCATTTCACCTACCAGTACTTTCTGTTCAGCTAGATGCTGTTGAATCTCCTGACAACATTGCCGTAACACAACGCCGCAGCTGGATTGGTTCACCAAAGTATCAATTCGACCATTCAATCCAGTTTGCGATTCCAAATTAATCACATTCAAGATGGCCTCGTTGATTTGGGTGCGAACGAGACTCAGTTCACGGTTTGCTTTGGTCGACGCATCACTTGCGGACAACAGTTCCTGATCAACGTCCTTGATTGGTGTGCTGACACTTCTTTCTTGTTCGTGTGCCGCGGCCAGTTTCTGCTTCGACACCTCAACGCTTGATCCAACTTCACGCATCTTCGAATTCAGGTTGTTCTCAAGTGTCGTAAGGGCCTGCAGACGCATTGGCCAGAGGGTATTTGCGAGCGATGAAAGAAACCCCGTATTGCTGCGCCGCGTTATGGCAAGCGTTGCCGCGAGTGAACTCATCGTTTCCTCGAAATCATGGCATGCATTGTCGTGCTCTTTTCGACTCGCGCGAGCTGTTTCAAGGTCATCCGCAAGGTCGGCATAAACCAGGTCGTGTCGCAGGAGGGCTTTTTCCAAGGCAATGTCAGCGTCCATCACATTGGTTTGCCGCTTACTTAATTCGTCATACAGCTTCGCCACGTCATCTAGATCTTCTTCAAAAAAGGCGACGAACCGCTTTGCGTTAGTCCATTGAAAGTGTACAGGTGGCGTTGGTAAAACCATCGTTTCCCAAGCCACCGGATCCAGTTGTTGTTCGTAATCGGCAAGCTCAGGGATTCCCTGGTGTGCGTTCTTGGCAGGATCCGTTTGGACCAGTTCGGCAAGCAGGACTTCTTCTTCACTCGTGGGCTCTCTTAGGATGCCTGCGCCGAACTCATTTGATTCCAAATCGGATTGATTGCCTGACCGTGGTGCGGGTTCACCTGAGTTGTCGGCTTGAGCTGAGGCGTTTTCGTTTCCTGGGGTTTGAACGTTTGTCGCTTCCATTGACGGCAGATCACTGGCGACACCTTCCTCGGGTGTGACTGATGATGACTTGTCGAGCGAAATGTTATTGTCAGTCTGGGGGGTCCCCGCACTGGCTTGCGATTCTTCTTCGGCGACGGATTCTGCTTCTGTCTCTCCATCCACAGTTCTGCTTGCATCAGACGTGCTTGTACCTTGCCGCGCTAGGGCTGGCTCGTTTTCAATAGCGATGGCCGCGTCTTGCTCATGGTTTTTCGTCTGGTGCGTCTTCTCTGT
>NZHC01000142.1 GCA_002689655.1 Rhodopirellula sp.
GTGGTTGGTGTGATTGCCGGTACCTACAGTTCGATCTTCATCGCGAGCCCGATCCTGCTGTTCTTGATCGAGCGTGGCGAGAGGCAAAAAGTTGCGTGATCTCGTTGGGGCCGCAGTGAGCTTACGGTCCTAGGGGTAACGCAAGGGTCCGCGGGTTTGGCATCAGGTCACGGGTCACGTCACAGTCCGGAGCGGCTAATTCTTAGTAGCCCCGGCTGCATTTGCGTTGCGGCTGGCACCGGTGTCAGTTGGTGTCCTTGGTCACTGTTATCTTGGAGCTTATTCCGTGAGAAACACTTGTTTTGTCGTTGTGGCTTGTCTGTCGACTTTGGCTACGAGTGTTCCCGTACAAGCACAGCAGAGAGACGCGGACGCGGGCAACGTTCCGCTCGCGACTGTGGGTGGTGCTTTTTCCGACACTCAAGTTGCTGATGCAACCGAAACCCAATTGCGGGCAGACATCAAGTTTCTTGCCAGCGAGGAATTGCGTGGCCGAAGTGTCACGGATGAGACTATCGAGGTGGCGGCCAGCTATCTGGTCGATCGCATGAACGGGATCGGGTTGAAAACCGATCTTGTCGACGGGAAGTCACGGCAACCATTTGCCGTGAAGTTGGGCTCGCGCGTTGGCGGCGTGAAGAATAATCGGCTGACGTTATCAAGTGCCGAGCCGGATTTTGGTGAGATTGTCGTCAATCTCAATCAGGGTCTGATGCCCCTGGCGCTGGGCAGTAGTAGAGCTGATATCAAAGGGCCGATTGTGTTCGCGGGCTACGGCGTCACCGCGCCAAGGCTTGATTACGATGACTACGCAGGTGTGGATGTTGGAGGGGCTATTGTGATTATGTTGCGGAAGGAGCCGCAAGCAAGTGACCCCGACAGCAAATTTTCCGGCACCCAAAACACGCGTCATGCTTTCTTTGCGACCAAAATTGAGAATGCCATCAAGCATGGTGCGAAGGCAGTTGTGCTAGTTAACGATCCGGCAAGCGTTGAGGAAGCGGTCAAGAATGTCAAGCAACGGATCGACCAAGAGAAAACGCGCAAGACTAAGCTCGCAGACCAATTGGTAAAATTACCATCTGATGCAACGAATAATCGTAAGTCGATCAAAGAGAAAATCGCCAATGCAAACCAGATGATCAAGTCATTGGACGAAAGTTTGGCGAATGTTCAGCAAGGGGTTCTCGGGCTCACTGACGCAGGGATTCGCCAAGAGAACCAAGACTCGATTCCCATCGTCTCCGTTTCGCGTGAAGTGATTTCAAGTGCCTTGTCCAAGACTACCGGCAACACACTCGCAGAACTGGAAGCAGCGATTGATGAGACAGGAAGTCCACGAAGTACCAAGCTCGCCGGCGTTACCGCTGCACTGAAAACAGAGCTCAAGCCCTCGGTAGCAAACACGAACAATGTCCTAGGGCTGTTGCCCGGTAAAGGGTATTTGGCTGACCAGACTGTCGTGGTGGGGGNCCACTACGATCATGTGGGCATGGGCGGGTACGGTTCGTTAGCTCCCGGGACGGTCGCGATTCACAACGGGGCGGATGACAATGCCAGCGGCACCTCTGCGATGCTAGCAATCGCGGGNCGGATGATGGTGCGTTTGGCCGATGCGAAGTCTCATCGCCAGGTACTGTTCATGGGCTTCAGCGCCGAGGAGCGTGGTTTGCTGGGTAGTCAGCATTACGTCAAGAATCCGGTGATTCCACTTGAGTCGACCGTTGCCATGGTGAACCTCGACATGGTCGGGCGTTTGCGAGACAATGAATTGACGATTTACGGGACGGGATCGGCGCCAACGTTTGACGGGTTGGTTGAGAAGGCGAACGAGGACTACAAGTTTGACTTATTCAAGGTGCCGTCGGGTTATGGCCCGAGTGATCACCAATCGTTTTACACTGCCGGTGTGCCAGTCTTGTTCTTCTTCACAGGGTTGCACGACAATTACCACCGCCCAACTGACGATTTCGACAAAATCGAGTTTGGTGGACTAACCCGAATAACCGATATAGTTTCTGACGTCACCTATGAATTGGCGACTTTGGAGCAGCGTCCGAAATACGCTGAAACAGAGAATCGCGTGCGTGTTCGCCGGCAAATCACCGCTTATATGGGTGTTTCGCTGGTAAATCGCGAGAATTCCGTGGTGATTTCGGGGTTGGTTCAAGGAGCACCAGCGGAGCGTGCTGGCTTGAAAACGGGTGATTCATTGGAAAAACTCGGTGACAAGTCGGTCAAGAGCTCGCAGCAAGTGTTGGAATTCATGCGGTCACGCTCACCCGGTCAGCAAATGCCAGTTACGGTGAGACGGGACGGTGAGTCCATTTCGGTAACCATCGAGTTGGTGGCACGGCCTGAGGGCTGAGTTTGCTGCCAATTCAATCAGATTTTTTTTTGGGCTGAGCGTGGTGTTCAGCGATTTCAACCTTTACGTCTACAAGCATTGGTGACAGAATCCGANTCGAATCGAATCGTCAGTCCCTTTGGGGAAAGCGAATCGGTAAGAGTTTCCGACCTTGGCGATGGACGCCGGAATTGGTTGGGAGAATGCGAGAGCATTCGGAGAACAACGCACCCACAACGCAAGGAGAGCGGACGTGCGATCTTTCGGCAAATCGGCCATTATGTTGGCCATCATTACAGTTACAACCTTACTGCCACTATCGGTGTCGGCACAGAATGCTCAGCCGGCTTCGGCAAGCACTGGCCATCGCGTTGCGGTGGTCGACGTGGCTTACATCTTCAAGACTCACCCCGGTATTCGTTCAGAAGTATCGAAGGTCGAGAATGATCTGAAAGCTTTTGACGCCCAGATGAAGGCGAAGCAGGCCGAGCTGAAGCAACTCGCTGAAAAGTTGCCGCAGTACAAAATCGGCACTCCGGAGTACAGCACTCTGGAGAAGCAAATCGCCGAAGGTGACTCGCAGCTTCGCCTTCAGATGGCAAGCAAGCGTCGCGAGTTGGCCGACGCAGAGGCCCGTATCTACTACCAGAACTATGAGCGTATTACTTCTGGTGTGAAGGTGATGGCAGACTTCTACAAGATCAATCTTGTGCTTCGCTACAACAGCGACAAAATGGATCTTGAGAAGCCAGATACCGTCATTCGCGGCGTCATGAAAAACATTGTCTATCATGACGAGGATCTGGACATGACCAAGGCGATCATGCAGTATTTGACCAAGCAAATGGAGCAGCAAGCAGCTGCTCCAACGCCAGGCGTTCAGCGAAACTAGGTCTTGTTGACTTGGGTTTCGTTGCATTCTGGGTAGCGGCAATTTGGAATCGCCACGCACCTGTGTGGCGATTTTAGTGTGAGCGTGAGTAAGTTGCTCTCACGCATTTTTGTTTGGTTATCGTTCCGGCATGGATGTTGGAGCTTTTAGCGCAGGGAGGCCGAAGCGTGAAACCTTCACGCAACGAACATACGATCGCTGTCTCATGTGAAGTCAGCGGCAGGGGATATTGGAGTGGCAAGGAGGTTCGGGTCATTGTGCACCCGGCAGCTCTTGGCACGGGCGTACGCCTGATTCGCTCTGATCTGCCATCTGTCCCCGTTTGCGAAGCACTCGTCAGTCGCCGGTATGATGCCAGTCTGAGGACCAATCTTGCGAACGGCGAGGCGGAGTTTCAGATGGTTGAGCATCTGATGGCGGCCTTGTACGCCCTTGAAATCGATAATTGTATCTGTGAGATCAACGCCGAAGAATTGCCCTCGCTTGATGGCAGTAGCTTTGAGTTTGTTGAGCAACTGGGTAGTGCGGGTCTGATCGTTCAGGCTGCCCCCCGGAAACAGTTGGTGATTCGTGATCGATATCGCATCGGCACCATGGACGGTTGGGTGGAAGCTGTTCCATCGCATGCCGGAGAGTCGTATTTTGAATATCAATTGAGTTTTGATGATCAGACTCCAATCGCTCCTCAAGCGTTTGGCGTGGAATTATCGCCGGATCGATTCATTCGCGAGGTTGCATCGGCCAGAACTTTTGTGACCAAGNCACAAGCTGAACAAATCAGGCAGTCGGGTTTGGCTTCCCATGTGACTAATCAGGATTTGCTGGTCATTGGCGCCGATGGTCCTGTAGATAACGAATACCGTTTTCGTAACGAGTGTGCCCGTCACAAGACTCTTGACCTGATTGGTGACTTGTCACTGGCAGGTGTGGAGTTGATCGGAAGATTCACTTCTTTCCGAGGTGGGCATCAGTTAAATGGACAAATGGCAAGCCAGTTGGCTGAACTGGCGGCACAGGAAGAGCACGAAACGCAGTCCGCATTTTTGAAATTGAGAAAAGCGGCCTAGCGTCGAAAGCAGATTCTTGAAATGAATGCGTTATACGCAAAGTACATGACCACGGAGCAAACATGAGCACGTCTATCGCTCAAACCGCTGTTGTTGACCCACGGGCAAAAATCGGTTCACACGTACGGATCGGGCACTTCTGTGTGATCGGGCCTGATGTGTCGATTGGTGACAACACCAGGATTGAGGATCACGTTGTGATGTCCGGGTTGTGTAGCCTTGGTGAAGACAACCATGTTTTTCAGGGTTGTGTCATTGGTGGCCACCCGCAGGACACCAGTTATCAGAACACACCGACTCGTGTTGAGATTGGGCATGGAAATACGATCCGGGAAAACTGCACGGTTAATCGTGGCACTGAAAAAGATCAGGGAGTTACCAGAATTGGTGACAATAACTTTCTGATGACCGGGACACATGTGGCGCACGATTGTACCCTTGGCGATCGTATTGTGATTGCCAACAACGGAATGCTTGGTGGGCATGTGCAGATCGGCAATGATGTGACACTTGCTGGAGGAGTTGGAGTACACCACTTTGCTTCCATCGGCCAACTTAGCTTTGTCAGTAGCATGAGTCGTGTGCTGCACGACGTCCCGCCTTACCTGATTGTGGATGGGCAACCCTCCAAGCCGCGTGCGGTCAACTCGATTGGGTTGAAGCGGCATGATTATCCGGAAGACGACATCAAAGTGCTGAACAAGGCCTATCGCTTGCTTTATCGATCCCGAGTGGGAGTCGAGGTTGCACGCGAGGAATTGATGAATCGTGGCCCGATCCGCCCGGTACTGAAACATTTGTTTGATTCTATTGACCAATCCAGCGACGGGCGGCATGGCCGTGGTCGTGATCGACGAAGGAAAGCAGCGTGAGTGAACTACGGATCGCAGTCATTGGTGCCGGACATCTTGGACGTATACATTCGAAGTTGTTAGGGCAGGTTGACGGTGCAAAACTCGTAGCAGTCAGTGACCCTTTTGAAGCCGCAAGAAAGAATGCGGAAGGGNTATTTGGCGTCCCCGTCTATGCAGATTATCGAGACTGCTTGCCGGAAATCGATGCCGCGGTGATTGCTGCTCCAACAGACATGCATGCAGATATCGCACAGACTCTGTTGAGTGCTGGAAAGCACGTTCTGGTTGAAAAACCACTGACCATCGAGCGTGACGATGCTAATCGTCTCGCCGTCACTGCGAGTGCCAAAAAACTGACGCTGCAGGTGGGGCATGTCGAACGATTCAACCCGGCTTTTACAGCACTGGAAAAATTGTCGGTGGACGTGAAGTATGTTGAAGCCGTCAGAGCTTCTAGCTTTCCGGGGAGATGCCTTGATGTAGGCGTTGTGATGGACTTGATGATTCATGATCTCGATTTGATCTTGTCCATGACCGACGCGAACGTAAAGTCAGTCTCGGCTAGCGGACTGGCAGTGATCAGTGAGCACGAGGATTTGGCAGAAACCCGCATCGAGTTCGAGTGTGGGCTCGTGGCCAATGTTAAAGCATCACGAGTTAGCCCTGAACCAGCTCGTCAAATGCAGGTCTTCGGCAGTCATGGTTTTGCGGAGATTGACTTCGGGGCACCTGCACTTTCGGTGGTGCGACCGTGTGACTCCGTCGTGCGTCGGGAGTTTGATCTTTCTACGGAAACAGACAATCCGCTCGGTTATTCTGGTCAATTGTTCAGTGAGCGACTCCGCTGCGAGAAGCTTGAGCTGGAACCACGTAATGCAATNTTGGATGAGTTGCATGACTTTGTGATCAGCATTCAGACTGGTATTGCGCCGACGGTCGACGGCGTGGCTGGAGCTCGGGCTGTGGACTTGGCGCAGCAAGTGTTGGACTCCGTCGCGCAGCGAGCGTGGTACCCGAATCCAACGACACAGGAAATGGGACCTCATGCAGCGGTTCGCGAGAGAATCGAGGCTAGCAGTCGCCGAATTCATCAAGATCGACGAGCGGCCTAAACGCTGTTCCGGTCGTTACCCATTTTCTAGTCAAACACATGCCGCTCAGAAACTATCTGAGTGCTCGCAGAGTTTGAGTGCTCACAGAGTTGTTGGGTTTTTCGATCTTCGGATTGCCAAGTCAACGTTTCCGGTCGGCTTGTGACCAAGGGTCAGGCAGGGCCGTGTGCGATTTCTTTCCGTTTGAGCCTCCTGATGGGGTCGATGCTGAGCAGGTTGGCTTGCGATGACGCTGTGATGACGCTGTGATGACGCTGGGATGACGCTGTGATGACGCTGTGATGTNGCTGGGATGTTGCACTTTTGAGTCTGGTTGCAGTGTGATGGTGGTCAGCGGCGGTCAGGCGTGATGGCCATGGGGCATTCAGCTTTAGGCAGTCGTTGCAATCGTTTGTGGTGCTTGGCAGTGCAGGCCATGGTTGTTTTCAGTCGCATGGAGCCGTTGGGCTGGTAATGACTGCCATTTGACATTTTTCNGGTGGTTGTTGGGTGAATTACTTTTGAGTCATGCATAGCAACGGCGGACGGTAAAATCCACTAGACTACGCATTGCAGGTAGCCACATGAGCGTTGCTTGTGATTGCCTCTCGAACTGACTTATTCCTCGCGAGATTGGATTCGCAAATATGACTGACGTCTCCGGTCAGATTGACCACGTCCTTAACGAAGATCGTTCGTTTCCTCCGCCCGCCGAGTTTACGGAAAAAGCGGTTTTCTCATCTACTGAGCAATATCAGCAGATGTATGACCGCGCCGCTCAGGACCGCGATGGTTTCTGGAAAGAGCAGGCAGAAGAGCATTTGCACTGGTTTGAACCATTTCAGGAAGTGTGTAAGTGGGACGCTCCCAATGTCGAGTGGTTTGCTGGTGGAAAGACCAATGCCAGTTACAACTGCCTTGATCGTCATATTGAAGCTGGTCGCGGTGATAAGACAGCCATCATTTGGGAGGGTGAGCCTGGCGACACCCGAACGTTGACCTACTCGGAACTGCGGACAGAAGTTGCGAAGTGTGCAGCGGGGTTACGTGAACAGGGGATCAATCAGGGAGACGTCGTCAGCATCTACATGCCGATGACGCCTGAGCTGGCGATTGCGATGTTGGCTTGCGCCCGAATCGGTGCTGTTCATTCAGTGATCTTCGCGGGGTTCAGCGCGGAGTCGATCGCCGATCGCAATAATGATGCTGGTGCCAAGATGGTCATCACGTCTGACGGCCTGCACCGGCGTGGCAAGGTGTTGCCACTCAAGCAGACCGTTGATGAAGCGCTGTTGAAGTCACCGACCGTCGAAAAGTGCCTGGTACTGAAGCGGATTGGGCAGGAAGATGTGCCGATGACCGAAGGCCGAGATGTTTGGTGGCATGATGCTGTTGATGGGCAAAGTGGTGATCTGCCGGCTGAGCCACTCGACAGCGAGGCAACGCTGTTCATTCTGTATACGTCGGGAAGCACGGGGAAACCGAAAGGCATTCGCCATACGACCGCGGGTTACAACCTATGGGCCAAGCGAACCTTTGAATGGGTGTTTGATCATCGTGACGATGATATTTTCTGGTGCACTGCCGATTGTGGCTGGATCACCGGCCATAGTTATATCGTTTACGGTCCGCTGTCGGCCGGCGCGACTTGTGTGATGTATGAAGGGGCTCCCAATCATCCTGCTGAGGATAGGTTTTGGGAGCTGGTGGAGAAGTACAAGGTCACGATCCTGTACACCGCGCCCACGGCTATACGTGCTTTCATCAAATGGGGCGATGAGCATGTTGATAAGCATGACCTCTCAAGCTTGCGTTTGTTGGGCAGCGTCGGTGAGGGGATCAATCCGGAAGCATGGATGTGGTATCACGAAAAAATTGGGAACCAGAAGTGTCCCATTGTGGATACTTGGTGGCAGACCGAAACAGGCGGTATCATGATGAGTCCGTTGCCAGGAATCACGGCAACCAAGCCGGGGTCCTGTACAACGCCGTTGCCCGGTGTCGTGCCAAAGATTGTGGACGAAGCTGGCAACCCTGTGGAAGACAATCATGGCGGTATGTTGTGCATCGCGCAGCCTTGGCCCGGAATGTTGCGCGGTATCTGGGGCGATGACGAACGATTCGTCGAGCAATACTGGTCTACTGTGCCAGGCAATTACCTGACGGGTGACAATGCAAGACAGGACGAGGATGGTTATTACTGGATCATGGGGCGGATTGATGATGTGATCAACGTCTCCGGGCACCGTCTCAGCACCATCGAAGTAGAAAGTGCACTGGTCAGCCATCCCGCGGTTTGCGAGGCAGCGGTGGTGGGTCGCCCGCACGATCTCAAGGGACAGGCGATTGCGGCATTTGTTACGATCAGGGACCGTGAGGCAGACGAAGAGTTGCGAAAGGAATTGCGGATGCACGTTCGCAAGCAAATTGGAGCGCTCGCACAGCCCGATGACCTGCGGTTTGCTGCCTCATTGCCCAAGACACGGAGTGGAAAGATCATGCGGCGTCTGCTTCGAGACATCGCGTCCGGTCGCGAGGTTGTAGGTGATACCTCAACGCTTGAAGATTTTTCAGTGATCGCAAAGCTCAGCGAGGATGAGTGAGCTCGAGGTGCGGAACGTGAACACCCAAGGTAACGTTCTATCCCAAGTCGCTGTCGGGTGACGAGGCATCAAAGTGGGTGCCCTGAGAGGCTTGGGTGAATCAGCCATTGTGATACCCGGGGAGAAGTCCCCAAGTGAATCACTCGGGTGGGTAACCTGAGACGCACAAAAAAACCGGCCGCCACTCACAAGGAGTGACGGACGGCTATGTTAGACGCTTTGGTCAGTCGGCGGCAAAATGGAGCCGCTGGGAGAAACGCGTGAGTCTCAGCGTGCTACTGCACAAGCCTTTGATGACACAGGCGAACCCGGTAAATGATCCCTCTGCCGAAATAGGAAGACCAAAGCAGGTGCGGGCATAATTCAATGTCCTAGTCAAGCAACAAATCGAAGACTTGTTCCCTGATGCACTCTATCCATCGTCTATTATCGACGGCTTCGTGAGTTAATCAATGGCTGAACTTTGGTCTGGGTCACAAGACCGCGCGAGAACTTCGTTTTTTTACCTAAGTGACATATTTTTTTCACCTTTCGCCGCAAAAATTTTNGCATGCGAGGGTGTTCTGCTTGGGTTGTTGTCAGTCCGCTGACGAACATTGCGAAGCGCAGTGCAGCGCGCGGCGAGACGTGGTAAGTCACGAACGCACTAAGTTTTCAGAGATCACTGAGTTTCGCGTGATCGCTAAACCCGCTTGTTTTCAAGACCCATCACCGATCCCTGGTTGAGACCGNCGGTGAAGTGNTANACTTGCACCGACGGTGAAATGAATTGCACCGCCGGTGAAGTGGTAAATCTGCATTTACTTGGCAGCGGTTGCAGGTAATTCGCGAATGGAAACGTTACGGAATTCGACGGGGTCATTGTGTCCCGCAAAGCCAAAGAATCCGCTGGATCGATCTTTTCCCGGGTGCGGACGTCCGCCCATGAAATCGGTGACCTTGTTAAGATCGGTATCCAAAATCACTGTTCCGTTGAGTTCCACTTTGATGGTGCTGCCGTCAACGGTCACTTCCTGATAGTTCCATTGGCCTGCATCGCGGAGGTAGCCTCGTTTTGCAGCGGCCATGCCATAGGAACTTCCATGGTACTGCCGCTTGTCGAGTTTTGCATATTTGGGATGCTCCGAGTCGAGAACTTGCAGTTCAGTCATCGCAGCGTAAGCAGGGTCGCCGTTGCCTGGTGAGCGAATTGCCAGTCCGTTGTTTCCACCGGGTGGCAGGCGAAATTCCAGACGCGCTACGAAATTGCCGTATTCTTTGTCGGTCAACAGCATGCCGCCTTTGCCCTTTTTGCAGCGAATGGCACCGTCAATCACTTCGTAATTGTCAACGCTTCCCTGCCAGCCCTTGAGTGTCTTTCCATCAAAGAGTGATACAAAGTCCTTGTCGTTGCTGGCGTGAAGGGCAGTATTTGCCTCCTCAGGACTCAGTTCTTTGACTGCGATGTTGCGCCAGCGAATTTCACCGCCGTGTGTTTGCAGTTGGATTGGACCTGACCTGAACAACGGTGAGTTTCGGTCCCAGTAGTTTTCCATGGTCGCATTGTCCACCACTTTTTTGCCGTTCAGGTAGACAGTCGTGCGTGCGCCAATCTGCTGAATCTTGAATTGATTCCATTCCCCGAAAGGTTTGTCAGCAAGTTCTGAAGGATCTTTTCCGGCGGCACCTTTGCTGTTGTTCCAAAGTCCACCACTACCCAAATCAGCGCCCAGATTGAATTTGCCCTCATCCGTGTAATCCCAAATCTGAACTTGTGGTGTTCCCTTCAGGTAGATGCCACTATCGGCACGGGGCACCGTTCGATATTCAAGCATCAATTCGTAGTCGGTGTAGTCCTTGTCAGTTGTCAGATAAGGCCCTTTGCCATCGTTGATCAACTCACCGTTGGAAACGCTCCAGTGTTGAGCTGCTTCTGCATCCCATTTGGCGAGCTGGGCTTTCCTATCTTCGTCCGACATCTCAGCCAGCTTGATGGGACTGAAATGAGGTTGGCCATGCCATCCATCGAGGGTTTTCCCATCGAAAATGGCGTGGTATCCGGAGTCGGTATCGTCAGCTAGGAGTGTTCCTGCGAAAAGCAGGGCACAACAGGCAACTTGGGTCAACGCATTGAAGGGGGAGAAAGGTTTCAGCATGGGGGGACCAGGGCGGCAATGAAATGGGGTGGGCGAGACAAAAGACGATCTACAGATTGTAAACGATGGAGTTGATGAGGTGAGATAGGATTGACCGCAGGCAGGGGCTTCTGTGTTGATTCGTGAAATTTAAGGAAAAGCGTGGTTTTGCGAACTGCAACGCCAGCCGAGCATTGACTATGGTGCGGCACTCTGTCACGCTTTTCAGTGTATTAGGAACCACCAGAGCTCCTTGATCGATGGTTTGGACCGTTTTCTCACCATCCGACGAGTAGTTGTGCGAAGCGATTTGCTTCATTGGTGGTCGTTAGTAGGGTTAGTTTTGTGACGAATATTTATGTAGGTAACCTCGCGTTTACCGCCACCGACGAAGATTTGCGTTCGGCTTTCGAACAGTTTGGAGAGGTAACGTCGGTTAACATCATCATGGATCGGGANACCGGCCGATCTCGTGGTTTCGCNTTTGTCGAAATGGCTGATGGTGAGCACGCAAAGGNAGCAATNGAANATCTTGATGGCGCNGNNATCTCTGGTCGTAANGTNACNGTCAACGAAGCACGTCCTCGCGCNCCACGNGGTGGNGGNGGNGGNGGCGGNGGNGGNGGTCGNGGCGGCGGAGGCGGNTACGGCGGCGGCGGCGGCGNACGGCGGCGGCGGCGGCGGTGGCGGTGGCTACGGTGGTGGTGGCGGCGGAGGACGCGGTGGCGACCGTGGCGGTCGCTACTAGGCCTAGCTAGTAGTCAATTTGATCATTTGAAAAGGAGATCAGGTTCAAAACCTGATCTCCTTTTTTCGTTGATGCAGCAGTGTTGATGCAGCAGTGTTGATGCAGCAGTGTTGATGCAGCAGTGTTTGTGCAGCAGTGTTTGTGCAGCAGTGTTTGTGCAGCAGTGTTTGTGCAGCAGTGTTTGTGCAGCAGTGTTTGTGCAGCA
>NZHC01000143.1 GCA_002689655.1 Rhodopirellula sp.
ATCAGCCTCCAAAATTGGGGACTCACTGGGGATGCAACCGCCCGTTTCGTCTCGCACAGAGGCGCAAAAGAAAACCCACACTCATAAGGAAGTGCGGGAAAACGCGAGTTTTTCGGAAGTTGTGGACATGTTGNNTNNTGCNNNANTAGCGGNNGAGGGANTCGAACCCCCGACACGCGGATTATGATTCCGCTGCTCTAACCAGCTGAGCTATGCCGCCGTTTTGTTGGCTGTATCCTGAAACCTATCGGAATTTTCTGGTCGAGTTGACCACCAAAATCCGCCTCTTTTAAGNTCCTGAGGAGCGTAACAGACCACGCCGATTTGTTCCAGCAGTTACAGGACACAAATTCAACCCAGAAGGTTACTCAGAAATAGGCTTTGCAGGAACCGGGTATCCCGAAAGTCCCCAGAATAGATTCTGCCTCGTGAATGGTCCTTTTGATGTGTTTTCGCCGGCTGCAGTCAATTCTGCTGAGGTCAATCGGGAAGCTTGCACAGTTCAATCCAGTGGCCGTCAGGATCCTGCACAAACGTCTGCAATGCCCCATCAGGACGAGTTTTCCGTTTCAATCGGACCGCGTGGTGGGCATCCAGATGGCTTTCCCACTCATCAAGGCAATCAATGATCAGTGCAAAGTGCCCGCCGCGGTGGTGCGACTGCACCGGTTCGCTGCGATCACCAATCAAGTGTAATTCCTGAAATTTCCCCAGTCGAAACCAAGCCCCAGGGAAGTCGAAGTCGGGCCGATTCATCATCGGTAGTTTCATCACATCCCGATAGAAAGTGACACTCTTCACTACATCTTCGACATGCAGGGCCACGTGATTGAGTTCGAGAGCTTCCATGGGTTCAGCTAATCTTCAGCAGGTGAATGA
Source organism: Rhodopirellula sp. (assembly GCA_002689655.1). Taxonomy (GTDB): domain Bacteria; phylum Planctomycetota; class Planctomycetia; order Pirellulales; family Pirellulaceae; genus Rubripirellula. The sequence continues at coordinate 880 of NZHC01000143.1, forward strand.
GAGATCAATTCCNCCTTCATTCTTGCGGAATCTACGCCTCCTCACCAGTCACGGTTTCGATGTGCTTCGATGGCCCCAACGCTGCCCCTTCGGTTCGGGGATCGCGACACTAACGGGGCACTCGCTGGTTACAAGGATCGCTCGCCCGTCATTGGCCTTGGATAGAGACTTCATCGCAGGTCTCCTCACTTTCCCAAAGGTGGACCTTGTAAGCGGTTGCGCCGGTTCCCTCGAGAATCTGTGGCAAACATCGTCCAGAAAATGAACTGCCATATTCTCAGCCGTTTGGTTACTCTTCAACTCGCAGATCCGATGCGGCTCGGAAAAACGAATTGTCGCAAGGCCATTATCATCTTTTTTTCCAACGAATGAAGGTGTGATCCCAGTTCGCGTCGATCCAACCGTTCACGCTCTACTTGAGTTGCTTGAAATCCAGAATCCTGCCAAGCTCGTCCTGTTCCTGACCGGTCAGGTAGACTTCGAGCGTGTGATTGTGTCCGTGTAAGTTCCGGCATTTCCCCTGATATCCGACCAAACGATATCCGACCAAACGGTGTCCGACCAAACGGTGTCCGACCAAACGGTGTCCGACCAAACGGTGGCCGGCACACAAGGGGAATCGTCGCATGATGCTGAGGGACACGATTGAATAAACTTGAAAGTGAAAGGAGGCCGACTGAAATGTCTGCAAATTGCGTAAACTATCTCCGAACGCCTTCAGAATAGTTCGGGGTCCAGCTAAGCCGAGATTAGGGGTGTACCTGTTTTTAGGTTGGCCGCTTTCTCAGGGTACGCAATCGTGCCAAACTATTGGTACCTAGCCCTTCACCAAGGAATGTTCCATGCCAGACGTACACCAAGCTCAACCCCTCTCAGTTCCCGATTCTGATGCCCTGCGATTTCTTCCAGAGGGGCCGATCCCGCTTCAGGATGGATTGTGTTCTTGGGTGGGTATCCAGCACGGAAGTGAGGCGACCACGGGAAGTCTTAACCTGCTCGATTTGAGCACGCAGGAGAATCAGTCCTACGATTTACCTGGCCGACCTGGTTTTGCGTTTCCTTGTCAGGCTCCGGATCAGTTTGTGGTGGGATGTGAACGTTCGCTCGGCTTCTTTCACGTCAAGACAGGCCGATGGGATCCGTTCTGCGATGGGATTGATGCTGATGTGTCCAATACCATCATCAATGATGGGATTTGTTACGAGGACAATCTGATTTTCGGAACCAAAGATCTTGAGTTTGCGACCAAGAAAGCAGGGCTCTATCTGTATCGGGGATCTGATAAAAAGTTGATCCGTTTACGGGATGATCAAATCTGCAGTAACGGAAAAGCGATCCAGCAGACAGCAGATGGTGGTTTGCGTTTACTTGACATTGATACACCGACTCGGCAGTTGGTGGCGTACCGATTGGACATCAAGTCGGGCAGCCTCGGGGCTGCTGAAGTGCTTCTTGATTTTCAAGGTGATTCCGGATTGCCTGATGGCGCAATTCTGACTCCAGANGGTTCTGGTGTCATCGTCGCCATGTTTCGACCAGAGGTTGCGGAGTGTGGTGAGACCCGTTGGTACGACATTGCGACTGGCGAATTGAAATGCACATGGCANACCGCAGGCAGTCCGCAGAATACCTGCCCTGCCTTGGTACGAGTCGGTGGAGAAATGAAGTTGTTGATCACTACAGCCGTCGAGAATATGTCATCCGAAGATCAACAGAAATGTCCCAACGCGGGGCGTTTGTTTATCGCAGATGTTGAAATGGACGACTTGGGAGGGCCACTGTCAGACTGTTTCTGGGCTTAGATGCTCACTCTCTTCTATACAGGATTCTCGGCGATCTTTATCACCGACAAATTACTGCGTCGTTNCTGACGAAGCGGTGAAGTTCGCAGATGGATTTCGCGAATCGTCTGAGTGGTCTAGCGGAAGTTCTCAACTTCGATACGATCAGACTCGCGATAAGTGACCTGATCGTCCTGAATCTGGGGAAGTCGTTTCCGGATCGCAGTTCTCCAGCCTTCGATGGTGCCAAGTGTCAGTCTTCGCACCCGATGCTCCAGTTCTCGCTGTGTTGCTGCATCAAGCGATTCGACTTGTGGTCCCAAATCCAGAGAGATGGGGGGCATNCGGTTCATGAATCGCTCCAACTGCTGCNGCGTGATTTGGCAGTCGTGAAGGGTCAACAATCTTAGAGATTTTGTATCNAGTAACCAGTTCGTCATCTCGTCATCGATTTGCCACCCTGACAAATTGAGTGACTCGATGTTGTTAGCTTGAAGAAGAGGGCGAATTCGCTTTTTGTCAATTTTAACTTCAGCCAATTGCAGTTCACTGAGTTGGGTCAGGTCTGCAATTTTTTCTGATGTCTGATCGGTCAGNCGAGTGCGATTCAGCGATAGGCGTCGTAGCGACCCGATATTGCCAAGCCAAACGAGTGTGCTCGTTGAAATGTCGGTGTCATCCAGATTCACGTCCCAAAGTGATTTCAGTTGGGTCCATGCTGCGATTACTGAGGGGTCGAGTTCGCTGCCCGGAACAGAAAGGGTTGAAAGTGTTTTTAATTTTCCAATCAGCTTGAGTCGTGATGTTGAGATAGAGGTATAAGCAAGAGTAAGCTGATCCAGTTTTTCACACACAAGCACCTCGTCAATAAGATCATCCGTGACATTTCTGCCACCAACTGCAAACCAGTCAAGATCTCTCATCCCCTGCAGTTTTGCATGTTTTGGCCACGGTGCATTGACGGACAGTCCTGTCATTGATTTTGCGTTGTAAATCTCGAGTTCCCGTGGACATTGGTCAAGGTGTAGTTCCGTTTTAAGCAAGGGCACATCCACTAAACTCACTCGCTGTGGTTTTGCTAACTTGGTGATTCTCAGCCTGCGGAGATGCTCGTGTTCCGAAACGTCCACGGTTGCCAGACTCTCACCGTTAATCACCAATTCATCAAGATTGGGGAATTCATTCAGGATCCAGGCTAGCGATTCCTGCTCTACTTCGCAGTCTCGAATAATGAGTGATTCAAGTTGTTTCATTCCTGCCAATTGCTGGACTTGATTGAAAGTGATACCGGTTTCGATCAGATTCAAGTGCCGGATGCCTCGGTTTTTTCGGAGAGGAGACAGATCTTTCTCACGCAGCGGCAGTCCCATCAGGTTCAGTGTGCTGGGACCAACTCGTTCACCCAGTTGAGCGATCCAAGCATCGGCATTTTTCAGAGGTGTATCATCTGTGTGAATCCCATTCATCACGGAAACCTTATAGCTGCCCAAGTCCAGCGAACGAAGCGTGGTCATTGCTTCCAGTGATAGTTGGTCAAGATCTCGAGCATAGCAACCAAAATTTTTGAGGCTTGGCGTGTTGGTTGCTTTGAACCGTGCTAACCACATGTTGCCGGGGATTTTCGTGTCAGATGCGAGGATGGTCTGTAGATAGCCCAAGCCTTCGTCAAACGAAGCGAGAAGTGGAAGGTTTTCAAGCTCCAAGTCGTGCTGCTGNTTTCGATCCAAGCTGACGATGGATAACGCAGGTAGATCAGCCAGTCTGACTTTCAGGATGCTGGGGTTGGAAATGCGAGTTGGACGATAGACTCGCAGGTTGCGAAGACGCGGCCACGCTTCAATTTCCAAAGTATCGGTCGACCCTTTTGGAGGACGTGACAGCGATAGCGTCTCGGCGGTATTTGACCAACCAGGTTTGCCAATCTCGGAGAGTTGTAGNTTGGTGTTTGTCAGATTGACGTGTTTCAAGGGAAGANGATCGAGTTTACCGAGTTGAGTGCGATCAAGATTTGTTGTGGACAAATCCAAACGAGTCAGGTTGCTCAGATCCGCAATAGCGTCGATCAATGAACCATCTAAATCCTGACGCGAAATTTGGAGTCCACGAAAATGAGGGTTGTCTACGAGAGTTGACAGTTGATCTGCAGTCACGTCACAAGTCATGAATGTGATCGCGACCACTCCTGACGTTTGACAGGCCAAGGCTGTCGTGGTTGCGTCAGCAGAAATCAGGTCAATCGAACGGATGCGTTTTAGTACTTGTTGAAGTCCAGGTGGAACGCGAGTTGCGAGAGCTTTTGGTATCCAGACCGAGCGAAAGCAATTGCCGGATCGGCCAAGTTGCCTTGCAATGTTTTGGTGCTTCCAGGCACCGTAGTACTCGATACCCAAGATCAGAGCGGGGATCAGTATGATCGCCATCGCGGTACCGACATCAANCAGTTGAACTCTTCGTTGGTTCGGCACCTTTGAAATGTAATTTCCGCGGTACCAGACATATCCATAAACGGCCACGATGACCAGCACGAAGATCAGGATGTTGCATGCCAGTCGTAGTGGCGACCAGAATCGCGGTTCCAAAGGTAGGTCGCTGTGGTACTGAATGCTGTATTGAAGCGGCCACCCAGCCATAACGGGCATTTGATCGTCCGAGACCGTTCGGGTCATCTCATCCGTCTGGACGACCCCTCGCCAGGAACCATTGACCTCGACGTATTTCAAAGGCAGGTTTGCAATCACGCCAAGGCCGATGATCACGGTCGTAAGCAACAATGCTACAAAGTGAATGTGGCCTTTCGCAGAGTTTTCCTTTGCGGCGGTTTCTTTCCCAGTGGTTTCCTGTCCCAAAGGGGCACTCGCTTCATTCATGGTTGGGAGACTCGGAAGTGGGGAGGACGCCAGCGGTTTGCCAATTGCCCATTGAGATGGAGTCCAATGTGGCTNGTTGCCTTNTAGTGTAACGTTGCAGAAAGGGCTGAGAGGAGGCGTTAGCTTTTGCAGCATTTTGGACAAGTCTTTCGATTCCGTCGCCTTCTTTTGACCAGAGCTGCCCCGAAAAACGCGAGGATTGCACTTTTGCAGTACGTTCGCTGAGGTNAGCAGACCAACGGATGTGAGTGTGGTGAAGGTCTTGTTCCCGCAGAAAGCTGGCTTCTGCAGTCACCAAGACGGCCCACTGAGCAACTTGGGAGTTTTGGATTCAGGAGCCTAAATCAGCCTTCTCCTTGCCATCAGAGTCGTATCGATTGAACGCGAAGTAAATAAATGGGACAGGGAGACAAGGCAAGAGCAGCAGAAAGAAACTGCCCAGCAAGCATGAAAATGCGATGGTCATGACGAGGAACGCTGTCCACAGCCACCATGTGTCTCGCCAGAGCCCAAGCATTTGCTTCATGAATCAATGTCATTTGATAGGTGTTCGATCAGCAGGCGACTCGAGCTGCGCCATTGGTGGCTGGAGGCGGATCGAGTCATGAAGACACAGTTGGCCTTTGCGGTGGAAAACCGTTCAACGTTCTCATATGTACTTCGAGAGACCCCAAGCATGCAACCCCCGCAGAACGACAGCAAAGTTTTCGCGTGGTTCAAATCATGTTGTTGTCAATACGATGGTACAGCATGGTTAATCGAATGACGCGTGCCATTTAAAGATTGTTTAGTCATCTGCCGGTTGCGGTAAAGTCTCCCAATCCAAAGGTGATTCGGTTCCGTCTTTTTTTATTTGCCAAGGTCGCCACAGGATGATGGGNGTTTCNGTTTTTAAGTCGCTTTTTCTGGGCGGAATTTGTTGAGGCTCAGGTTCGAGCTGACTGATGTCATACTTTTGCTGCAAGTCATCTAAATCCTGTGCCAGTTCACGGTGCAATTCTTGTTTGTCTTTGTCCAGTAATTGCAGTCGTCGCTCGGCTCTTGCTACGTCACTGGTTTGTTGTGACGCGTAACCAACACCCCTTGCGACTGTGGAGACACTGGTGCGACGTCCTCCCAGGAATCCTCCCAGTAACGCACCAATGACAGAAGAGCCTGCAGATATCATGGATGAGCGGCTTTGGCTTTTTTCACGCTCCAGCCGATCCTGTCCCGTTCGAATCTTTTTCTCAAGGGAATCCAGTTTGCGTTCGTATTTNTCCCGCAGCTTTTCCGTTTGCACATCTCTTGCCTCACGAAGTTTCTGCGTGAAATGTGCAACCGCATCCGCTCGGTCTCCGAGGGGCGCTATGCCTGTGACGAGGTTTGATTTGTAGAGTGTCAGGTCGGAGTGCCGATACAGGAATTCTTTGTATTGCGAACGATAAGCTCGATACTTTCTTTTGTTCACGAGCTGACTGGGGAGTGGGGTAAATGTGAATCTTTCGTCGGCGGTATCAATCAGGTCGATATCCAAGCTCACGGGCTCGCTACTTTCCCAAAGGTTTTCTGGAAATTCGGGAGAGCAATTGATGACATGTTTTGCGTTCTGCCATTGATCCAAAGATGCTGTTTTACGAATGAAATGCAAAGCACCTTCGCAGTAGAGCGTGGGTCGATAAATCAGTTTTGCGTTGGGGCTACTCCGCAGGTTTGTTCCAGAGAAACGTTCGATGATTCCTGCGGGAACGGCGGGACGATTCTCGGGTGGCACTGAGGCATCGAACTTGGTGAGCTTCGGTTGTTGATCCCGGCTGGCGGGTTGACTCTTGTCAGAACCGGTTGTGATTGGGTTGCCTTCGTTTTCCTGAAACTCCAGTCGTTCTTTTTTTTCCGTCATGAGCCGACTGATCTGTCCCCGTGCCAGCGGCCCCGCGAGATACGACATCGCCCAACGTGTCTGAAAGACACGTGGTTGAGGTTCGTGGACATTGTTCATCAGGAATACACGGCTGCCCAANCTGGCAAGTGTCTGTTCCATCTGTTGACGATCAAACGTCTGACCTGCCTTTCCTGCCGCTCCTTCAAGTCCTTCNAGAACTCTCGCTTTATCACGTTCCGTTTGTAGGCGACCAAGAAACCACGTGCCGATGTTGGATAGACCTTTGTAGTCAAGATCGACTGGGTTTTGAGTTGCTAGTGTGATTCCCAAGCCAAAAGCCCGTGCTTGTTTGAGTAGTGTTAGCATGGGCGGTTTGCAGGGAGGGTTCTTGACTGGTGGAAAGTAGCCCGCAACTTCATCCATATAAAAGAGAGCTCTCAGTGAGCTGGTGCCTTTCTGTGTTCTAACCCACGCAAGGAGCTCGTTGAGCAGGATGGTGACAAAGAACATCCGTTCGTTGTCGTTGAGGTGCGCGATTGAGAGAATCGTGATCTGAGGTTTTCCTGTCACTGATTGCAGCATGTTTTTGATCGATAGTGAATCGCCCTCCATCCATGAGGCGAATGCCGGCGATGCCAACAGGTTGTTGAGTCGCATGGCGAGCTTGTTGCGGGCATCAGCTGACATGAAGGAATCAAGGTCGACGACTCCGATTCGATCGATTGGTGGCTTTTGAATCAATCGGATCAACTGCTCGATGCCCACGTTTTTTCCTTCCTTCCACCGTTTCTGTAAAATGGAGGACAGCAGGATATGCTCAGATGATGTCATGGGATCGGCATCAATCCCCATGAGTGTTAGCAACCCAGTGACTGCTCCAGTGATTCTGTCGCCCAGCAGTTCGGCGTCGTCTCGTGCTTCGGCTGGCGGAGCGTCGAAGCTTTTTAAGACCGTCATCGGCAGGCCGATGTTACTGCCTGGCGTGTAAATCGAAATGTCGACGGCATCTTTGAGTCGTTGAATGCGATCTGTATCTTGGCCCCAGGATCTTAGCCCTTCACGCCATTGATCGGCTGTGTCGGATGCGAATTGCTCGACGCTGATTCCCTTGCGTTTAGCTTCACCTTCGTCCAGCCAGGGCTGGAAATCGTCTGGGCTGAGAGTTGGGAACGTCAGGAGCAGGTTTGCCAGATCTCCCTTGGGGTCAACACAGATGATAGGAATTCCATCGAGGGCTGCCTCTTCCAATAGAGAAATACACAGTCCCGTCTTCCCGCTACCGGTCATGCCAACACACATCGCATGAGTGCAAAGGTCCTTAGCATCGTACATCAGTAGGTCGTCGGTCATGTTTCGCTTTGCGAGATCGTAGTCACGACCCAAGTAAAAGGCTGCCAGTTTTTCGAAAACGTCTGGAGATGGGGTCGTCATAAAGAATCGATGTAGGCAGTAGGGCGGATGTCTCGTATTTCAGCGTTTGGCATTTCAATTTCCACGCTGTTNACATTGTAAAAGCCGATCATACAACAGAATTCGAGCTTCTGTGTTTTCACGCATCTCTGGGCGGTCGCGGATGCGGGGTCACAGCGCTATGATAGGAACTGCCTGCAATAACCTGGAGGAAAAGTTATGCTCGATCTTTATGACAAGATTCAAGAAGCCTGTGCTAAAATTCGACACGAGTTCAGTGATCAGCCAAGGGTCGGTATCATTTTAGGAACCGGCTTGGGNGACATTGTCGAGGAACTTGAGGTCGAAGCCACACTCGACTACAAAGATATTCCACACTTTTTGACTTCGACGGCGACAAGCCATCGAGGGCGATTGGTATGTGGGCGTTTAGCCGGCGTACCCGTCGTGGCCATGGAGGGCCGTTTTCATCTTTANGAAGGNTATTCTTTAAAAGATATCACTTTGCCAGTCAGGGTATTCAAAGAACTCGGCGCCGAGTTGATGATCGTTAGCAATGCCTGCGGCGGGTTGAACCCCTACTTCAATGCAGGTGATTTGATGGTGATCGAAGACCAAATCAATCTGCTGGGTGATAACCCTCTGATTGGGATCAACGACGATCGGTTGGGGCCCCGTTTTCCTGATATGTGCGAACCCTATGATCAGCAGTGGATCGATCGCACGATTAAAATTGCCAGAGAACGTGACATCAATATCCACAAGGGAGTTTTTGTCGCCGTCGCAGGACCAAATTTGGAGACGCGGGCCGAGTACCGATACCTGAGAATGATTGGGGCGGATGTGGTGGGTATGAGCACGGTCCCTGAAGCGATTGTTGCTGTTCACTGTGGTTTGAAAACTGTTGGACTCAGTGTGGTTACTGATATGTGCTTGCCGGATGCGTTAAAGCCGTCAAACGTGCAAGAGATCATTGCGGTTGCCAATGAGGCTACGCCAAAGTTGATTGCAGTCGTGGATGGAATTGTTCAAGAGTTCAATCACAACAGGATGGCCTGATTGCGGATGGGCACAAAGTCACCAACTGCAAAGTCAGCGAATCGGGAAGATCTGCTACTTCAACAAGCCGTTGAATTCGTATCCTCCAAGGGTGGCGATGCAGGAGTTGGGAGGCGCCCTGCGACTGGAATCATTCTTGGTAGTGGATTAGGAGGCTTGGCAGATCAAATTCGTGATCCCGTCGCTTTGAGTTACAAGGACATACCCGGCTTCGGCGTCTCGTCTGCGGGGGGGCATCGCGGCGAATTGATTTGTGGGGTCCTTGATGCTTCCCCGGTCATTGCGATGGCAGGCCGCTATCATCGGTATGAAGGCTGGTCGAATGAACAAGTTGCGTTCCCTGTCAAATTAATGGCCCGACTTGGCGCCAATCAGTTGATCGTCAGCAATGCTGCGGGTGGTGTGAATCCGAAATACCGTGTGGGTGACATCGTTGTGATTCGTGATCATCTGAATTTCATGGGATGTTGTGATTTCAGAGGATCGGGAAGATTGCGGAGCTCCTACTCGACGTCAGGTCAAAAATCCAGCGATCCCTGCATGGTCCCAATGACTCAACAAAAGGTGGTGCAGGAGTGCCCAGGTTTGATGCGGGGACGTGAAATTTATGACTTGGAAATGTCCCGAATCGCATTCCAAGTCGGTACGAGAGATGGATTTAATGTCTATCCGGGGACTTACCTCGCGACGTTGGGACCTAACTATGAGACTCGAAGCGAGTATAGAATGATGAGGCGGATCGGGGCTGATGTGGCAGGGATGAGCACCGTTCCGGAGGTATTGGCAGGTNCTGCCGCAGGAATGCGGATCTTGGGACTTTCGATGGTGAGTAACGTTGCGAATCCNGATCAACCAACCAAGGCGAATCACGCGGAAGTACTAGAGGCGGGGATTTCTGCAGCAGTTAAACTGGAAAGCATCGTTCGCGAAGTGTTGCACATTTAGAGCCCTGAGCGAATACTGTTCCCTTCAACCTTGAATGTCCGCTACCCTGCCTTGCGAGACACTGTAGTCCTAGCGTCAGCATTTTTAAGGCGTTGCTTGCTCGGCACCTACCTTTTCGAGGCTCCGGCTTTGAATCCTGTTCCCAGCCATTGGCTAAAAAGTAAATAACCCTGAGCCAATCATGAATCAATCGACAAATATTAGGAACACAGCTGGGGGAGGTGACTCGAGGTCTCGATCCTTCTTGAACGGGTTGTCACTGGATCTGGGTGCCGAGCAGCTTCACCAAGCGATTCATGAAATTCCAATTAGTGAGAACGATGAGGAATTGACCCAGATTGATGTCAATGGATCGGCCGGCCAGGATGCAGTTCTGATGCGTTTGGATCATCCGATTCGGATCAAGATGGAAGGTCCTCTTGGTGATTATGCGTTTGCCTTCAACAAGCAGGCAGACATTCGCATGACGGGCGCTGTGGGGAATGGTGTCGCCGAGGGCATGGTCAGCGGCGCCGTTCGCGTGCGCGGTGATGCAGGTGTGGGTGCGGGNGCGGCGATGACTGGCGGCACGCTTGCGATTTACGGAAACGCGGGTAGTCGTTGTGGTGCCGCGATGCGAGGTGGAGGTATTTTTGTTCGGGGGGACGTAGGTGATGAGGCAGGCGTTGGAGCGCTGGGTGGGATGATCGTGATCGGTGGAGACGCTGGGCATAACCTTGGTGATGCAATGAGTAACGCGATCGTATTCATTCGAGGTGCTGCCGGAAGTCTTGCCGCCGGTGTGACGGATGCACCTCTCCGCAAGCGTGAGCAATTGCGTTTGGGGCTACTGCTTATCAATGCGTCGATCCGCGGAGATGCAAAAGAGTTCCGCCGTATCGTGCCAGTGGCGATGCTGGAAGCTGAAGCAAATGAGCGTGGGGAATTGANTCCGAATTGGCGATAGTGGAACGAAGCTTCAAACGACTTTGGAACTGCTAGCCGGAATTGAAATGGAATCGATGAAAGAACGTCTGGAAAAAATCTGTTTTCTGCCACCACCGATGGACACGCCTTGGGTGGGTGCGCCAGCGGAAGATAGATCGATACAAGTCGAACGGACCGATGGAAGTCATGTCCCGTTGAAATTACCACTGTTCTGGTATGACCCGCCCTGGTCAGAGGTCGCAGTTGATTCGGCTGACGCCATTGCTGCGGCGGTTGCCCGATTGGGAGTGCTTGTCAGTGCATTGCGTAGCGACCTTGCTTCAGCTGATGACGAGCCCGAATTGCACGGGGGCAGGGCCAGTGAAGCAATTGGGGTGCACAGGCAAGTGGCAGACCATTTGCCTCGAATCATTCCCTACCGACCTGAACGTTACGGCTTGAGCGATCGCGATTTTGATGGCGCGGCGATTGTTGATGTACGCCTTGCAATGCGACGGAATTCGACAGGACGGTTCGCGTTTACACCGAAGGAAATTGGACGTTGGGAAGCGACTCAGGCGGGATCACCACTTGCGGGGGGTGGCTGGGTGCCAGCGGCTTCTTTTCCACCGGACGTCGAAGGTCTCAACAAGCTCGAAGGAAAGTTGAACCAGTTGCGTTTGCTAGCGGCGGATGCTGCTGTGTTCGTTTCCATTGCTCCTCATCGTCTGANCGAAGAGCTGCCGGCGGTTCTGAGAAGCCAACCCGATGGTGTTATCCTGAGATTAAATGAGCTTGATCTCAGCGCACTGGAACTTGCACATTGCGTTAAGCAAACGCGAGCGATGATGGACGAACAACAGCATGAACGCTTGCCATTGTGGGTTGTGCCTGGTGAAATATCAGCTAACGATGCTGCCAAGTTGATTGCACTTGGGGCGAACGCGGTTGCCATTGACTCGTGGTGTCAGGAACTCGTCAACGAAGTCAGAGACGCTCAGCAAAATGCTGCATCAAATTCAGGGTACTCTTCTTTGTCAACGCCAAACACACAGGAGTGGGTGGACTGGGTTGAACACGAGTTGTTTCGCCATATTGAACGGTTTGATGGACTGATGCACGCCATGGTCTATCAACCACCTGAGGACAGGTTGGCAACTCTCTCAGCAGAGTGGGGATCCAAGTTGTCGATTCCTACTTTGGATGTGCCGTTCGAGCCAGGTTCTTGATTTCCGAGTTACTTAGAACTGGAGCAGGTCGGGATTTTCCAGGCTGGATTTCAGCCTTGCCTTTTCCTGTTCTTGACCACCCCCTTAACGGGTACGTTTGACTGACACCTGATAAGTGCCACGGTTGTCATCCAGTTTTCCGCAATCATCATTGATGCGGAAGAGTAGCCAACTGTATTGGGGGACATGGACCATTGATTGGTCATCCACTCCATGAATTTCGAGTGGTTCGATCCGATTTGCCTGCGGGTCATTGGCGTTGGGCAGCAAGCAGAATTGCAATTGCCCGAGTGGGCGGCCTCGATGGTACTGGAACGTGATCCCCGGAGGCTCGCTGGTCCATGGCTTGGGTTGATTCGCAAGTGTGATCTCGCCCTTGGCGGTAACTCTGATTTTAGCACCGCGCGGAATGCGGACCCCGCAGGACTGCCAGCCTTGATCCGGTCGGACTTGGATTTTCAGCTCGCTGCCATTCCAGACAGGATCTTTTGAGGACAGTTTTACCTGTTCCCTGTTCCAGTCAAATCCGTAGTTCAGATCGCGACAGGCCAATCGCCAGCGGGCTGCCAATATGGGCCATTGCTTGCCGAGGGACGATTGCAGCTCACGATTGAAGGCAGGGCCAGTTTCCTTTCCCCGTTGTGCTGCGTTAACAAAAGCCGAACGGTACTCGGGGTAACTACTCAAAATCATGCAAGCAGCCCAGCTCCAACTGTAGGTGGCGACGTCGCCNGTTAAATTCGGCTGATAACCTAGTATCGCGTTGAAACTGGGTACTTCACCACTTTCTGTTGCCTGCCCCATGCGTTTGAATCTTCCCCAGTAGGGTGCATCTTCACGACTTTGAGGGATCTGATTTATTTTGGTTTCTGACCCTGATCCGCGGTGGGTTGCCAGCAGTTCAGCAGACCCTTCCTGGAACCAGGTCGGTCCAGCACCATTGAACAAGTGGTAAGCCAATGAATGGACACCTTCATGTAGCAGCAGGTGTCGTGTGTAGTATTCACTCTGCTGTGCCATTACCCAAACTTGACTACCCATCGCATAACCGAAGGGAAAATTGGGAACGGTCGCCGGAATGAGCCCACGTTGGTTAAAATCAGCTTTATTGCCGATGACACAGGCTTTCACTTTAAAGTCAGCGATTGCATTTGCGTTCAGATTCCAGAACTCAATCCACTGGGGGACTGCCGCATCAAAAGAGGCAACAAGACTTTCGGCCTCTTCTGCGGAAGTGATATCCGTGGTCAAGTGAATGTAGCGGCCGTCCCGCACCAACAGCTCATCAGCCCTCAAGGGGGCGGCGAGCAAGGCGAAGAAACATCCCACACCGAAGATTAACTGTGATTGAAACATTNCCCCATTCTACATGGATTTTTCGTTTAGCTGTCAGGGTCAGACGGCTTGGATGCGTCGGGCTTGCGTCATGTCTGGTGTTGGCCAGCGGCTGTGTGCCACGCGCCGAGAGCGATGTCGTCGTTTATTCTGCTCTGGATGAGGAATTTGCGTTTCCCATTCTCAATGCATTTGAACGATCCACGGACCACGAGACAGGAGTGATTTCCAAGTTTGATGTTGAATCAACCAAGACGGTTGGTCTGGTTAATCGCATCATTGCTGAGCAGGATAAGCCTGTTTGTGATTTGTTCTGGAATAATGAAATCATGCATACCGTGCGTCTCCAGAAACTTGGGCTTTTGCAACCCATGAATTGGGATCTGCCGTCGGGTTATCCAACGAATATGGTCGCTCGAGACGGAACGTGGTGTGGATTTGCCGCCCGCGCACGGGTGTTGCTGATCAACACAAAGCTGATCCCAGATTCAGCAGATTATCCCACCTCGGTAGCAGATCTGTCTGATCCCAAGTGGAAAAAAAAGTGCGCGATGGCCCGACCATTGTTTGGTACCACTGCGACTCATTTTGCTGTTCTGCGAGAATTGCAAGGTCGCGAGGCCACGCTCAACCAATTGCAGAATATTCAAAAAAATGCGGTGATCCTGTCAGGCAACAAGCAAGTTGCACAAGCGGTTGCCTCGGGGCGCGTTGCCTGGGGATTGACTGATACAGACGATGCGATCATCGAAAGAGATAGTGGTGAGCCTGTTGCAATCGTCTTTCCTGATCAAGCTCCGGATCAAGCGGGAGCTCTGAGAATTCCGAACACAATCGCTGTGCTTAGGAATGCTACTCACGCAGTGGCTGCTGCGAAACTGGCTGATTATCTCATCAGGCCTGAAACTGAGGATCGGTTGGCGATGGGCAATAGTAGCCAGTTACCCGTGCATCGTGGCAGCAAATTTCCACCGCGTGTGCTGCCCAGCGACCCTGTTCGTTGGATGAGAGTAGACTTCGAAGCGGCTGCTGAGGGTTGGGATGAGTGGTCCAAGGAAGTTCAGGATATGTTCCGTGACTGATTTCTCTCACGCTTGAGGATGTCTCGGCAGGCCGGTAGGTGCCGAATCGTAGGTTGTCACTGCGATGCGGGCTGCCAAGTTAGGCCGATTCTAATGAGGTCGAGTGGACCGTTTCACCATTGAGTCGGTAGTGACGACCACGTTGGCTCGCCAGCCTTTGCAGATGAGGGCGTCGTATCATTTGCATGCTGGTTTTGATGGCGTGTGATTCAGAAGTTGATTCCGCAGCATCAACGGCATGTGTGCCGAAGGCCCGAAGACGACGCATCAGAGCACCTGAAAGTGGGCGTGGTGTGCTCTCGGCGCGAGCGGCGACAACCGACTTGTCTTCGCTCATTCGCAGTAAACGTCTCATATCTTCTATCCGTACGGTAGCGTTCGTTTCCTGAATGAAAACGATTTCGCCAGTGGATCGTTCCAGTCCGGTTTGGCCGGCGGCTTCAAGCCCCCGAGGACGACTGTGGCGAACAATCCGTACTTGTGGATAACGGGCCTTCAACTCACTCAGGACTTCGGGCGTGGAGTCCTTGCTTCCATCGTCAACCACAATCATCTCGGTGGCACCCCGCGTCAGATCTGACATTGCCTCGAGAACTTGAATCACGCGGGATTCAACGTGATGTTCACCATCTCGGACGGGCAGGACAACAGATATTCGAGGGGCTGATGAGGACATCTGTGGATTCCGATGTAGGCTGCGTCTTCAGGGGCGACGCCGAGTCTTCAGGGGCGACGCCGAGTCTTCAGGGGCGACAACGAGTCGTCTGGGCGACGCCGAGAATCTCTTGGCTGACGATACCCTTTGCTTCGACTACTGATTGCTGATTGCTTGACCAACCGAGGGAAAGGTTGCGATTTGCCCATCGTTCCGCCGCTAACGAATGCACCTATAATCACGGGCGAGTTATGATGAATTAATGTGGATTTTGAACCGGTTAACGTGTTTCAGCCGTGCCCTGGGATGAGCGTGAACCGATAATGACGGCTAAGTCTGCTCGTCAAGTTATCTCCACCCGAAAATTCATGCTTCCGATCATTTCTTCTATAGCAGGTAAATCATAGTGACCAACGTTCCTGATTTTCAAAAAGGCGTGCCGTTCGATGGCACCAGTGGGTTGTTACCCGCGATCGCCCAGGACGCCGTTACAGGACGTGTGCTGATGATGGCTTGGATGGANCAGCAGGCATGGCAGGAGACACTGTCATCAGGTGCCGCCGTTTATTTCAGTCGAAGTCGGGGGAAATTGTGGCGAAAGGGTGAAACGAGCGGGCACCGCCAGAGGGTGACAGAAATTCGAGTCGATTGTGATGCCGATTCCATTCTGCTACGGGTTGAACAGGCTGGTGCTGCCTGCCATGAGGGCTACGCCAGTTGTTTTTTCCGAAGTATTGGTCAGGGTGGTACTGCCAATATTACCGAGGACCGGTTGGTCGACCCTGAACAGGTTTACGGAACCAAGAAATGAAAAAGGTGGCTGATGCACAACGCATCATTTCGTTACTGCCGGGAGCTACCGAGTGGGTCTGCCAACTGGGGCTCACTGATCGTCTGGTTGCCATCTCACATGAATGCGATTTCCCAGAGGCAATTTGCACACTCCCTCGNGTCACCCAGTCGAAAATTGATTCCACGCAATCCAGCANTGAGATCGACGCTGCCGTGAAATCATTCAGCGACACAAAGACATCTCTGTATAAACTTGATGAAGAGATGGTGCGTCGTTTGAAGCCTGATTTGATTTTGACCCAAACACTGTGCAACGTNTGTGCCGTCAGTGAACGCGATGTGCTGCGGTGTATTGGCGAACTTGGGCAGGATTGTGAGATTCTTGACTTGCCGGCGACATGTTTGGCAGGTGTATTGGATGACTCGTTGACGATCTGGAAAGCGACCGGGCGGTGTGAGTCCGGAATCCGAGCGAGGAGAGCGATTGATGCCCGCGTCGCCAATGTTCGTCAGACGGTTGAAAAAAGATATTCCGGAAATCAGATTTCGCGGCCGAAAATTACACTTTTGGAATGGTTGGACCCTCTTTACTGCTCAGGGCACTGGACACCCCAGTTGATCGATTGGGCTGGTGGAGTCGATCCGATCGGTGAGACGGGGCGACCATCGCAAGTCTTGTCCTTGGAAAAACTTGTGAGTGTGAATCCTGATATCCTACTTGTCGCGTGTTGCGGTATGAATGAACCAAGGACCAGAGGCGAATGGGATGCGGTTACCTCGGGAGCACATGCAGCTTGCGATTTATGGCATAGTTTGGATGCCTTTTGTAAGCAGCATGTTTATCANTTTGATGGATCCGCTTTTTTTAACCGACCAGGACCACGACTGATTGACGCATTAGAAGCGGTGTCGAAAATTGTTGAGCATTGGCATGCTGACCAAACTTGAAATCAAGCCAGAATCGTGAGCGAACCAGTCTCGGGTAGAATCGCATTGAATCAAACCATTTCTGCGGTACCTCCCCTTGCTCAGAAAGGCTCGGAATACCATCTTTTCAAATTGACCTCTTAACACCATCACCTGATCGANCCGGTTTGNNCGNTGTTCGATCNCGAACCTGACTTNCGGAGAATCANATGAGCGCNGAGGCCNGACTGANAGAATTGGGGATCGANNTGCCAACCGCACCCAAGCCGATGGGGGTTTACAAGCCAATTGTTGTATCGGGAGGCATGGCTTACCTATCTGGTCATGGACCGCTGCTACCCACAGGGAAATTGATCACTGGCCGCCTCGGGCTTGATATGGACGTAGAAGCAGGCTACGAAGCCGCACGCGTGACTGGAATGGGAATGCTGTCGACGCTCCAGGGACACTTGGGAACTCTCGATAAAGTCACACGTCTCGTGAAATTGTTAGGTTTGGTCCGCAGTACAGACTCCTTTGATCAACAACCCGCAGTGATCAATGGTTGCAGTGAGTTGTTTCGGGATGTCTTCGGTGAAGATGCCGGGGTGGCTGCTCGAAGCGCTCTTGGGACCAACGCGTTGCCAGGAACCATTGCTGTCGAAATTGAAGCGATTTTTGAAGTCGACGCCTAGGATTGGCTGGCGNTGAATGACTGAAACGACCGTTGGGATTTCAGTTCGCCTTGCGCCACAGCCGAACATCGTTGGGCCCGCAGAACAGCATCAACAGTGCGCCGGATGCTGCGTAGCGATCAAAGACGAACTCGTGAAAGTCGTCTTCGCCGGGCCATGGGTATGCGTAGACCAATGCAAAATCATCCAGATCCAACCCAATTGTCTGGTACGCATCCGCCACGTCATGGCTCAGGCTGGGAAGCATTGGATCGTCAGAAAGTTGGGCCGCACCAGGGGGCAAAAAGTTGCCCTCGACTAATTCCACGCTAACATTCCATGTCTGGATTGTTTTGTGTCCCATTGCTAGCAAATCAGGCTCGGCTTCGATGCCGAACGCATTGAGGCCCAGTTCAGCAGCGATGGCACTGACGATGGAGAAGCCACTTCCCCATTCGAGAAAACGTTGCCCCAAACGTGGTTGGTACTGCAACGTCCAGTTCAGGCATTGGTAGACTAAAGGATAGTCAGCAGCGACGAACTGCTCGATTTGCGGTCGATCCCAGCGGTCCTGAAATGCTTCAATTTCGCCGAGTGCGGAATTGATTTTGGTAGCCAACGTGCCGGGGATTGGTGTCGAGTCGACTGATGATGGAATTGGGATTCGAGTAAGCACGGCATCTAATGGGGTGTCGATTGACCAGACTTGTCAAAGGTATGTGAATCATCCTGAGTGATGGACAGTAAAACGATTTCACCACCGAGTGTCGAGGACGTCACAGTCGAAGATTGTGAAGCGGTGTTAATTTGTTTGAGCACGCGACGTTTCGTGGTCGCACGTCCTGGTGAGCCTCGTGATCTGTGGCCGGTCGATGGGGGCTGGGACAAACTGCGGGATCTGAAACCGGGTGATGAAGTGATTTACAAGGGAAACGTGACGACCGTACGTGCTGTGGATGTTTATCGTTAATTCCTCTCCCCAGATCAACTGGATAGCTTATGCGATTGCGATTGCGATTGCGATTGCGGTTTACGGTTTTGGTTGCTCCTTGCTCTGTTGAGCACGCTGGAAGGCATCATCAAAGGGCTTCAGGACCCCTTGCATGCCCGTCAATTACATCCTCTTTGTAGGACGCCGTTGAGGTTGGTCTTCGACGTGCCAATCTCCGTGATGCAGCCGATGCCCGGCGACACTATCGGGGCCGTAAATCAAACCAGCTGTAGAAAGGTAGGGGTCTTTTGAACTTTCCTGCAGCAAACCGTGAAGAACCGTTTCCGTTTGATTCAGGCTNTGCCGGTTGTCATCAGAACATTGGTTTCGCAGCCGTTGGTTGCCGGGTGCCCCTCGGGGGCTGGCCCATATCGGAATGGTTTTCAGACACGACCGTTTGCGATCTTTGGGAGGTGATTGTTTTCTGACGTGATTCATTAACTGTCGGGGNTTTGCGTTGTGTGAATTCTTTGGATGCATGGGTGGCGATCGACATTTTCAATGCGCACGTTTGTAGGGTTTCGGACAGTCCATTCCGTTTGAGCGGATTTTGCGGCTCCTTGCTGCTCTGAATTGGTAGCAAGTTGCTGCGATTTTCCGGCTCGTCCGTTGAGGCGTTGACCATCCGGATTATTTTGGGNTGAGNGNGCAGCTTCNGGTTGGGTATGGATTCGCTGTTGCCATTCAGGTGGTAGCAGCGCGTAGCCTGCCAGCATTAACAGCAGAGTGGTAAGTCCAACAGTTCTTGTTTTGATGCGTGCATGAACGCTGCTTCTGATGTTGGACTTGTTGTGCGGTCAATCAGATGTGGATTCACACTTTTGACCATCGTTGCGGACCACGGTTTTTAAACAAGTGACTTGCGGAAAGGAAATATTGACACATGAAGAATCTGCTTTTAATCGGATGTGCTTTGCTTACCACTTGCGTGATTTCTGGTGAGGTTGAAGCTGCTGAACCAGGCTGGTCTCCCGTGATCGTTGCAACTGGTGATTACCGACAGCAATTAGAGAAAACTCCCATTGCGAGTCGTCCTTATCGACCCTTCCACTTTTATGGCAATACGGTACGACGAATGCACTATCGCGGTACTCCCCTTCCTGCTCCACGTGATCTGATCACCACCGGACTGTTCCCACTGATGGCACGAACTCGGTGATTTTCTGCAGGTCGAATTTGCTGGAACAATCAAAGGCTAAGTGTAGTTTTCCGCTCGGTCAGCCACCCAGACTTACGTGTTGATCGATGGTAGCTAAATCGATCCGACGGTTCAGGCCAGATCGTGGATCAAAAATCGTGCAAGATAGAGGCAGTGCTTCTGTTTCCAAGGAACGCCCGTCCGGTGGCTGCTGCCCGCAAATATTTCGAATGGCTCACGCATTCTTATGAAGAGCACGCGAGTTGTTTGGAGGGGGAATGCGTGAGCGATTCGCGAGTTCTCGGGCAAGTAAGTCTAAAATCATATTCAGGTAGAGCCACCAACGATCCGAGCTGGTTCTTGAGCTTACGATCCCTGCGGGAAAACACATCAGATGTGCGAACCCGTGAATCGGAAAAGATCGCCGCAGTTTGCGTCTAGATGTTAGAATGCGAGCGAGAGTAAATCTCTGAATCTGCTGTGAATGGCAGGGTGCAAAGGCGTTGCAATAGTCAGGTCGCTTGACGTGCTTGAATGCCTGTTCGCGAGGACCTGTTCGCGAGGACCTGATCGCGAGGACCTGATCGCGAGGACCTGATCGCGAGGACCTGATCGCTGAAGTTCGATTTGCTCTGGGATGATCTAGTCGGGTGTGGGATGATCACTTGCCGCATGGCCTCGTGGAAGTTTGCGGTCAGCAATAGCCTGGCTAGACAGGACTGTCAGTGAATTGAGTTTCAAAATGAGTTCTAACCCATCAGTCACCCTCAGGAATCAACAAGGTGATGTACGAGGGATGACAGCATATTACTGCTGGGTCCTGGTGCTTTCTTACTGGGCTTTGGGATCGATCGGTTGTGATACCAAGAAGGGGGCACGGGCAACTTCGCAGCAAACGGCTGGCGGTGCGCAGGATGCTGCGGGTGCAATTGAGGGAGTCGCGGGGCAGGGTTCACAAGTTGTCTCCGGAAGTCAGGCATGGGATTTGTTGCAGCAGGGGAAGTCTGATGAAGCTTTCAGGTTGGCTCAGCGGGTATTGATCGAGTCACCCGAAGACGGGGTTGCATTGCAGACAATGGCATCGGTGCATGCCTCTCAAGGAAATTTTGCGGACGCAGCCAGAGTTGCCCGAGCAATTGGAAAACTGAATGGTGCTCAAGGCGTCGAGGATTGGTTGACGGCATTTGATTGGCACTTGCGTGCAAGTGATCTGGCCGCAGCGGAAGAAGACCTGCAGGAAGCCATTCGGATTGCACCGGATGACCCGAGGACTCATCGCACGATGGCTCAGTTATTAAATGCTGAAGGGCGTCGGTTTGAGTCGCGGCCATTCATTGTGAATCTTATCCGTCTCAATGCAGCACAGCCCCGCGAGTTGTTGAGTTTGGTGGAGCTGGGTAGCCCATTCATGTTGGTGGCATTGGATGAGGTGGTTGGGGACCCAACGAATACCTTGCTGGAATTGGGAAAAGCAAGGAACTTGTTGGTTGCTGATTCAAATGCAGAGGCGGCACTCGAAAAGGTAAATCGCCTGACGGCTCAGGTTTCGCATCCTGCCTTGGATGCGTTTCGTGGCCGTTTGATAGCTGAGACCACAGATGAGAGCGCATTTGAAAAGTGGCTTGACGGTGTAACAAGTGGAACTGAGCAACAGCCGGAATATTGGTCTGCAATTGGATTGCGTCTGGTTCGCTCAGGTCGTGACAATGAAGCAATTCGAGCTTTGGGAGAAGCTGTAAAGCTTGACCCGACGGATCGAGCCTCTTTGCGATTACTTGCAGCTGCCTTGGAACGAACAGAGGATGATGAGAACGCTGCCGTTGTACGTAAGAACCTCGCCACCTTGGATCAACTGTTTCGGGTGGCGTCGGTTGCGGATCAAAGTCAGGTCATGTGGATTGCGGAGCAATTGCAGGGTTTGGTCCGACCTTGGGAATCGTTGGGTTGGTATCAACATGCGTTGCAGATGCAAGGTGTGGATCCTCGTTCAAGTTCGCAACTGATTGAGCGACTTAAGCAGATCGCAGCGTGGGAAAAAACGGGAACCCGTGAGGCGGTGCTTCAATCACGTTTTGATCGGCTCGTGGGCATCGATCTTGCCACGTACCCAACGCCAAGCTGGGAGGGGATGGAGTTGGTGGAGTCGCCGGTACGGTCTGACCAAGGGATGCCGAGTGATTTAGCGTTTCGCGACATTGCTGGCCAGCTCGGCATCGCCGTTGATTTCATCAGCGAGTATCCGACCAACGAAGTGGACTTTTTTCTTTACCAAGCCAATGGCGGTGGACTTGCAGCTTTTGATTATGACCTCGATGGGCTTTGCGATTTGTACGTCGTGCAAACAGGTGGGGATCCGCAAGCGAGCGACAGCTCAGAACCCAATCAATTCTTCAGGCAACTGTCTGGTGCCGAGTTCCCAGCCATTGAGCAAGCAGCGGGTGTCGCGGATCGTAGGTATGGCCAAGGCGTCTGTGCGGGTGACATCAATCAGGATGGATTCACGGACCTGATCATTGCCAATATCGGGAAGAATTCTGTCTACGTTAATCAGGGAGATGGCACTTTTCGTCAAGACACCATGGCAATTGAATCATCTCAGGGGCGGTGGACTTCCAGTATCGGGCTGGCTGACATGAACGGGGATCATTTGCCTGATGTGATCGAAGTGAATTACTTGAACGACCCTCTGATCTTCCAACGAAAGTGTCAAGGCAAGAGGTTGGACTGCACGCCACAGCGTTTCCGGGCTGCTTCGGATCGGATTTTTGAAAGTCTTGGTGACGGAACATACGCGGTCGCAAAGACTGGAAGCGGTAGTATGGATGCCAGCCCGAATTACGGTTTTGGTTTGATCGTGACCACCTTTGGCCATTCGGGTGGGAATGAGATATTTGTTTCCAATGATGGTGACCTGAATCACTTCTGGAAAAGTTTGCCGGTGGACGCTGCTGGCAAGACTGGCTGGAAAATACTGGAGTCTGCCGGGGTCTCGGGATGCAGTATTGGAGTCTCGGGAATTAGCCAAGCTTGCATGGGAATTGCTGCGAATGATTTTGATCGCAATGGTTACATTGATCTGGGTGTGACCAATTTTCACAATGAGCCCATGAATCTTTTTCTGCAGAATGAAGCTGGATTCTTTACCGATGAAGCATTGCGTTTTGGCTTAGTTGAAAACTCAAAAGACATGCTCGGTTTTGGAACCCAAGCGGCCGACTACGACAACGATGGCTGGGCGGATATCGCTGTACTTAATGGACATATCTATGACGCACGCTACGCCAAAATCCCATTCGCCATGCAACCGCAGTTGTTTCGCGGTGGGCTGAATGGATTCAAAATTCAGCCTACAGCCAGTTTGTCCCATTATTGGAAGCGTTCTCAGCTGGGACGCACGTTGGCGATGCTTGATTGGAATCGGGATGGCAAAGTGGATCTTCTTGCCAATCACCTTGATCAACCTTTGGCATTGCTGCAAAACGAAAGTGATTCTGGCAACTGGTTACAAGTGGAACTGGTGGGCACCACCTCGGAACGTGAAGCGATTGGCGCTAGAATCGAAGTTGAATCCGGCGACCAACGATGGGTTGGCTGGCAGATTGCCGGTGACGGTTACATGTGTACGAATGAGTCACTCATTCATCTTGGCTTGGGAAGGCATGGCGTGATCGACAAGCTCACGGTGCACTGGCCCGCCACAGATCCCCAGGTGTTTGAGCAGGTATCTGTTAATCAGCGTTACCTGTTGGTCGAGGGACAAGACTCGGTTGTGCCTCGCTAGCACCGGATCTGTCCA
Source organism: Rhodopirellula sp. (assembly GCA_002689655.1). Classification (GTDB taxonomy): domain Bacteria; phylum Planctomycetota; class Planctomycetia; order Pirellulales; family Pirellulaceae; genus Rubripirellula. The sequence continues at coordinate 24,307 of NZHC01000143.1, forward strand.
CATTCGCTGCCTTGACTCATTCGTCAAGAAAGACGGGTGAGTTGTCGCATTCCTTGATCAGTCGTTGAACACGTTCATAGTCCAGTTCGCCATTGCGAAACAGCAACTCGTCACGTTTATCGGCATCACCTTCTTGATTTTCATACCAGTACTGAGCAATCGCAGCGATGGCGCGTTGTCGGGCCTCCACGGGACCATACATGTTCACTTTGAGTCCTGAGAGCCCCTCCAGGCTCCGCAGCGACCTGCGGGCAATGAACCTGATTGCCAAGTAAGGATCGTCGAGTAGCTGGGCTAGAAACGGCATTTGCCACTCAGTGCCGGAAATTGCCTGTGCAACGGGCCATCCCATGCTCCACGCGACCAGTGCTCGCTGGGATGCATCGCCCTTGAGAATCCAAAGCAGCGATGCTGCGACTTCCTGTTCATCTTTGGATAGTTCAGGAGGTGCAATTTTATACCAGTCCTGCAGTTTGTCGGCCGTCCACTGCATTGTCTGATCTAGGTGACAAAGATTGCACGCATTCGGCCGGCCGGCAGCCAGATCCTTCCCTACGTTAGGACTCGTCATGGTGTGACTGCGTATGGCCTTGAGCAACCCGTAGGTCGTGTGTGGCATGTGGCAGTTGTAACAACTTGAACCGGAGGACCCGACGGTATGATGTGTATGCGTTTCGTTGTAATCCTCGGCAGAATGACAATTCAGGCAGGACTGATCGCTCAAAGCCTCAGGTTTGAGTTGATCGTTAGCCCATTCTTTGACCGGGCGATCATCGGTCGATGATTGATGCAATTTGTGGCAGGAGAGGCAAGTCATTTCACCTTTCTGGTAACAAGCCGAGTCGGTAAGACCGTTGTATTCCCGGCCTGCAATTCGCACCATTCCATCCTTATAAAAGGTGGTGTTGAATCTTGCTGCTTCGGGATCTTCCGGATTCATGATTTCCCGGGCTTCGTCGTGGTCATGAAGTCGCACCACTCTGTGCGTCTCTGTCAGGTCTGCTCCCGGCCGGAAGTCATGTCCATGTTCATTGAGATGCGCATATCCTTTATCGCCCTCTGTGATTTCGACCACGGAATGACATTGGCCACAGACCATCGCTGATTGCACCTTGTCCATGGACTCCGGGTTCGCGATGGGGTCTTCACCCGGAGCAACGGACAGGCTGCTGGAAGCAGTCGGAACACTGTCGAGGTTGCGATGGTAGTTGATATGATCCTGGCCGGGGCCATGGCAGGACTCGCATGAAATACCAAACTCGGAAACCTGTGTATCCCAAGTCTTTTCGTCGACGGATCTGACTCTTCGGTGTGTCGAATGACACATGCTGCAGGTTTGTCCCCAGCGACCAGTTTCTTGACTGATGGGCATGTTTGGCTGCAGAAATGACGCATTTCGGGGAATCCATTCGTTGGTTTCCGAAACCCAAACAAACGGCAGAATTGCAGTAGTGCGTTGGTCGCCAGTGGCCCACCAGTAGACCTGCATGTGGTGCGACCCGGTCGTCATCACGAGCGGGACAACTTTGCGTTTACTCCGATCCTGCGGGGATTTTTCATCTGGTAGGTCTGCCCAGAATACATCGCCTTCACGGCGGATTTCGTAATTCTGGTCTGCGAATGACAATCTGACGCTTTCCAGATTTCCCATCACGACGTCTGGGGTTGCCAGTTGGGTCATCGTGCTGTGATATGAATTGGCCCAGCTTGCGTGGTTGTCCTGATGACACTCCAAGCAAGCATCTGATCCTGTATAACCGTTTTGAGGGACTTCAACGGGGCGTGATTGCTCGAAACTAGCCAAGGTCAGGATATCGTTCGCGGCGGCAACCGCCGCTGGCGTGCGAGCTTTGAGTTCTGCCCCATTGCCCACAGTTGTGTTCGGCTGGTGCTTGCCTGACTGATTGCTATTACCCTGTACCGACGTGTTTTCAGGTGTCCTGCGATCGGGTAGCCCTGTATCGACAACAGTTGGGTCTGGTTTTCGGGTAGGAGGCATCAAGACTGCGATTATTGAGACGATTAATAACGGAATGATGATCGCAATGCCCCAGTTCCGCAAAAGTCGGAAGGACAGATAACCCAAAATAATTCCTGCGATGCCGGCCAGAAAGATAGGAGTGGTAATCATCAGGCTCCTTCCGGGCAGAGCGTGGGTGGGTTGGTGAGGCTTGAGGGCATGTAGTCTAACCTAGCCGGTGAGAACCGTTAGTGATTCTATTACGTAACTCCTTAGCGTCGCAGTTCATCGTTGCGAAAAAAAACAGTCCCGCCAAGACAGATTCGACGCTAAGCTGGACCCTGAAGAAACCAATTTGTGTCAATTTTCAGAAATTCTGTACCTATGCGCCGCAAGCTCACCATTGCCTTTGTCGGACTGGTCTTCGTGATTGGCGGCTGGTTTCTGCTTTTTTCGGCAAGCGAGGGACCCACAGAAGCTGAAATGGCACAGCTGCGTCAAAGGGACGCGAATCGTCGAGCAGCATCACTGGAAGCTGAACGGCGGTCAAAAACTGACCTTGCCCTTCTGTCTGAGCATGGGCGAGGGCAGGAGTTACCGGATTACCTCGTTTCGGAAATCGACCGTGAGGGCAATTTCTGGTTTGTCGGTAAACCAGATAGTGCTGTGGGCGTCCAAATTCCATTCGCACCGGGCAGACTGCCATTGCCACCGGCTGAAACGGAGCCCTTAAATCCAAATCCTGGGTTTCTAGGGGCAGAGGCCTGTCGTGATTGTCACAAAGACAAATACGACTCGTTCATTGAGACTGCCCATCATCGCACCACTCGGTTGGCATTACCGAATGAGGTTGCTGGTTCCTTTGAGGAAGGTAGTAACCGCATGGCTACAGGTGATCCTAATGTCATTTTCACGATGAAGCAGCGAGGAAATGACCTGTATCAGTCGGTTCAGTTTTTCGACTGGGGGTTTGAGGTACCATTTCACATCATCATCGGATCATCAAAGATGGCCGAGTCTTATTTGTATTGGCATGGCGACCAGTTGTTTCAGATGAACTGTACCCATTTGACCGAGCGGGACGAGTGGATCAATAGTCCTGGATTTATCGACGGCGATGCAATTTATGCCCGTCCCATTCGGTCAGGCTGCCTCGATTGTCACGTCACTTATGTCGACTATCGAAAGTCGGCTAACCATTACACACCAAAATCGATGATTCTTGGAATCTCATGTGAAAGGTGCCACGGCCCGGGAAGGCAGCACGTCGATTACCACGTTGCCAATCCGGACGTCAAAGAGCCAAAACACATGAAGGTGCCCAGTAAGTTATCGCGGCAGGCTCAAATGGATGTGTGTGGCCAATGTCATACGACAAAGAAAGCTCCGATCAATGAACAGGCATTCCAGTTCAGACCTGGAGATAAACTCAGCGACCATTATGAAATGATTGACGGTAAGGAAGAGTCCTTGAACAGTGTTCACACCAGTAACCAGGTCGGACGACTTTCGCTTAGCCAGTGTTTTCAAAAGTCCGAAATGGGTTGTGTCGAATGTCATGATCCGCACCGTAATGAGCGGGGCAATCTTAAGTTGTTTTCGCAAAGGTGTTTGGAATGTCACCAACAGGAACATTGTGGCATGAAAGAACGATTGGGCGATCGATTGGCCGACAACTGTATCGATTGTCATATGCCGGTGCGAGCGTCAAAGAACTTGCAGGTCGAAACGGGGGAAGGAAATATTTTTCCACCATTGCGTGACCACTTCATTCGCGTCGATCAAGAGGCCACGGATGAGTTGCTCAATGAAAAACCGAATTGATCATTCGTGGTGCCGCTAAATAGGTGCGTGGTTCGCACGCACACCTGTATTTTGAGCGTCCATGCCGGCTTGGAAAATAGCGGATTTCCTGTAATTCTTCGTGACCGTGACAGCATTAGTCATGCGACTTCTTCCTGAACTGAATGGTTGCCAAGTGATCTGCGCGAGCTGTGGGCTGGCATCCTTGTGGGGTATCTTTCGACGTCAGGCGTGAAAAATCTAGTTGCTGGTCGGTGATCAAGTGGTTTCATCAGTTTTTTGAAGCATGCCATCCCAGCTGATGAATGATGAAGTGATGTATTGGCAGGCACAAAAAAACCCCACCCGCGGTAGAGCGGGTGGGGCAACGATGTTTGAAAGCTCGTCAGCAGCAAACTACTGGTTGAGCTGTTCTTCGACTTGTTCACCCGCGGCACGGGTACCAAGGGCACCCCACAAGCCATAAGGACTCTTTGAACCCGGTGCTGTCAGCGGACCTCTCCATCCTGGTGAGCCACCCGACCCGCGTTCTACTGGCGGCGCTGTTACGTCACCTGCTTCGACACTGTCCGTCATAAAGATGACCGCACCATCACCCATCAGGACATGTGCACCACCTTGGTGCCGGCTACCGGCTGTCATGATGGTCTCGTTGTAGTCACCGCCGTTACTCAAATGGCAGTTGGGACTATTCGGAGGCAAAATGGTCTGCATGCCTGTGTAGTGAGTCCGGAAGTCAGCCCAGCGTACACCACGCATTTGAGTACCACCGGTGGACACGTTCGCGTTGGGTCCCCATCGCGAAGGACGCTCTGGGTCGATATTGACGTTATTCTTACACAAGCTTGGGTTCGAGGCTGCACCGTTGGAACCACCACCGATTCGAGCAAAGTCAGCTTTGATCTCACGTTGTTGGAGCGAAGTGCAGATCTCGGCCGCTGCGATTGTGTTGGAAAGACCGTCAAGCACGTCGCGGAATTTCGAATCGTGGCGAGGCCAGAAGAAGCCACGCATGGAAGCCGAGGCTCGGGTAGCCATCCAGTTCAGGTCTCTGAGCTTGTTACCGTTGTTGTTGGAGTTGCTCTTGAAACCAAACTCGTTCCTGCCACCATCACGACTACGGTCGATTGCATCGCCGATGCAGGCACCGTAGTTGGTTCGGGCAAGGCCCGGTGGGCTGTACGCCGGGTCGCTCGGGCAGCGATAAGTCGGAACTTGAGTCATCCATGGAACGTAAGATGTTCTCCATGGAGAGGGACCCATTGCTGGCCACATGCCATTGACGACGTTTCCTGGCATGCTAGTGCCGGGGACTACATCGACACTCGGGTTTGCAACCTTCTCCCACAATGCCTGCTGCTCACAGAATGGGAGAATGGGAACGAGGAAGCTCAAAAAGTTGCGACCGGTGTTGTTGGTGTTCCAACCGGCGCCTTGACCTGGGTTACGTACGTTACCCGTTCCATGCTTCGGTAATTGTTTATAAGTGCTGTGATAGTTGTGTATTGCCAAACCGATTTGCTTGAAGTTGTTACTGCAAGACATTCGTCGAGCGGCTTCGCGAGCGGCCTGCACTGCAGGAAGCAGCAAACCGACGAGGACGCCGATAATGGCAATCACGACCAACAACTCCACAAGTGTGAAGCCTTTGCGATCGCGAGATTCTCTTGTCATCATGAACTCCGAAAATTACAGGGAAAGTAGAAGAACCGGGGAACCCCGGGAAAAAACGCACCCTTAGAGTATCATTTAAGGACCTCTGTGGCAACTTAAAAACGCGTGCATTGCAACAAAGGGCGGAAACTATTGGGCTGACACTGTGGCTTGGAGGACCGGATGACTTTATCCGCGTTACTGTGGTGAACGCCAAAGCAAAAATTCACTAAAAACACGGATTCGATCTGCAAGCCGGGAAGTGCTTTGTTGGCGTCAATCGGAAGCTTCGAACCAGTTTTTTTTGTAACCTTTTGTGTCGTTCGTTGGTTCGCATGCAGCAGATTCCGTGGCAGATCTTGTGGAGATAGCTCTACGGCGACGATTCGCCCCTTAATCGTGTCAGACCTTGTTGGGCCACTTCATCGAAAGGATTTTTCCTCAACGCTCGTTGGTAGCTCTCCATTGCTTCTGCTGGTTCGTCCATTACTTCAAATAAGGATCCAAGCCAAGTGTCCACAGGTTCTAGCAAAGGATCAATCGCCAATGCTTGCTGATAGCAGCGAATTGCTTTTTGGGGCTCATTGCTCTGTTCGTAGGCACGACCCAGATTGGCGTAAGCCTCCGCAAGCCCCGGTTCAGCGTCAATCGCATTCAGTAGATAGTCGATCGATTCGCGGAGATCATCGTTCATGCCTGCTGCGACTCCTGCATTCATGTAGGAACTTGCATTGAGCATGGATTCATCATGAATCGGCAGATTGCAGACCACTATCGAGACGATTGTCACTCCGATGGGGGTTCGAAAAGAAGCCCAGTCTCGAGAGCGAAGCATGTTAATGAGTACTGGCATGCCGCCAGCTGCAAAAAGGATCAGTAGCGGTACCAGAGGTTCGCGGTAGCGACCCAAGATAAAGAAACCAATGATGGCTGCCACCATCACGAGCGTGAATGCATAAAACAGGGAAAGTCGCCGCCACCGCTTTCTTGTCACAATTACTCCCCAAATCGCGAGTGGGCAAAGGGCTCCGAAATTCCACACTGGGGCAAGCACGCGTAGCGTGAACGAGAAGTCTCGATAGACTCGCATGCTCTCGACATCAGGCACTTCGAATCGGTTCACCACCATGAGCGATTTGATCATTAGCAATTCGAGCCAACGTATGGGATTCTGTTTGATTTCATCAAATGATCTTTCGAACCAATAGCGTGAAACCTCGCGCGATGTCAAATCCCGCCCTTCGTCCTGTTCTGCAAGTCGCTGAGCATCCGCGCGTTCATATTTAGGCGTTTCATGTCCAGGTACTAAAGGGCGGTAGAGTCCATTGGAATTGGGGTTATTCCCAATGTAAAAGTTGGGCCCTGCTTGAAAGGTCGTGGGTGACCATTCGCCACCCAAGGACGCGTTCCTGGCGGCCACAGGAAGCAGCACAGCCGCGAGCCCTATGGCATAACTGACCACTGCCGCTACTTTTCCCGCACGTACTGCTGGTATTCGTAATGCCATCCAGATTGGAATCACCGGGACCCATAGCAATGCGTTTTCGCGGGTCAGTACAAGCAAGCCCAGCGTGACGCCGGCGAATAACGAGTGAAATTTGGAAGCTCGTCGACTCAGGTAAGAACATTCAGCCAAGAGCAGGCACAGCAGAAATGAAGCCAACGCTGTTTTTTGTATGATCCCGTCGTAATAAATTGCGGGGGGATAGAGGGCATACATGGCGGCAGCAATCAAACCCACTCGTCGATTGAATGCATGACGTCCGGCGATTCCGAGCAGCCCGACACTAAGCGTGCCCAAGATGATCTGAAAAAAACGAAGACCGAACGTGCCTGCAGAAAATCCCTTGATGAGGACTGCGAGCGTGTAAGGATAAAGCGGAGCCTGATAGAAAGTCTGTTTTCCGTACCAATCCCCGGATGCGATTTGCTCGGCCCAATCAACGTAGCCCCGAGCATCACCCATCAACTGCACCACCGTTGGCAACTCGAATGTCTGCAACAGATTTAGCAGTCGCAAAAAAAATGCTACCAAGCAAATACTGCCAAGTAGCATTTTGAAAGATTTTTTTCGAGTGGTGATGACAACTGGTTGTGCCACTGTCGCTGGATGGCGACGTGATTCATGCCTGTTGCCACTCGCTTCAGACGGCCGCCTCTTTCGCTTGCTCATGGTGATACACGAATTGACAGCGTAAGGTGATGGCCAGTCTCGGCACTGATTACTCGTCGCCTTCCTCTTCCTCTTCGGAGTCCATTTCATCTTCGTAGGCTTGGTCTTCTGCCTCGGTGCTCTGAGCAGGTGCCTCGATAAGAGTTGTTTCAGTGCTTGAAGTGCAACCAGTCACGAAGAACAGTGAAAGAGTGAACATCATTGCAAGGAGTGTGCGAGTCATTTTTTTCTTCCAAGTGGATTTCGGTTGGGATAATTTCCTTAACTCGTATGGTGATCGAGTCAGCGGGCCGTGGCAAGGACCGGTCAGGGATTTTAATGACCTCTTTTTTGACTTCGTTTCTCAGGTCCGGTTATGACACAAATCACGATTCTTATGCTCTGACGCCCCTGCGGAGGGCTGGCTCGGTCCCCTGCGAGCTAATTGGTTAAATACTGAATGAACCAGATCAGAGTCGAGCTGCAGGGGCTCAGCACGGTTGCCATGATGATTTCCCAGTTGGTCGAAAGCAGTGAGATCAAGGCGGCTAGGAAAACTGGCCCGGTTAGCGACTTCGTTGGGCTGGCGGCGATGTTGGTATCAAAATCGTTTGAAGGTTCAAAATTTTCAGCGTTCAACTCCGGTTTGGCTTTCTTGCGGACATTGCGATGCCGTTTACCGTTTGCGGTACGCGTTGTTGTCTGCTCCTTAAATTTGCGTGATTTGGTGGGTTCGTCGTTCTTTAATGTGGGTGTGAGTGATGCGAGTGCTGCAAAAATTAATGGAAAGGCAAAACAACTGGCACGGGAGACATCCAAGACGATCAGGCAGGATCCAACACATCCCACTGCGGCGATCAAGATACTTAAACTGACAAGGGGTGAGCGACTTTGCAAGTTTGTCCAAATTGCCATCGCGAGCAGGATCCACGCTCCCTCAAAGCAGCTCCAGCCAGCTAGTTGGTAATAGGCTGTCGATGTCAGTAGGTTCTCGCCAAGCATGCTGAAGTCGGCTGGAGACCAGATGGCCTCCAAAAGTTTTCGTGAAATGATGTAGCTCAAGATTGCTCCAACCAGCATCCAACAACGGTTTTGGCGAGCCTTCCTGTCCATGTTTATCAGGAATAACACCGTCATGCCGATCAACATCAAAGACATGATGGCACGTTCATCTGTCCAGCAGGCCAAAAATGCGCACCCCGTGAACAGGATCGGGCGATCGATCAACATCAGGGTCAGGGCAACCAGACCAATCGCAACACCATCGAATGGTTTAGGTTCGAAGTTCATCGAGAAGCAGGCGTTGGATGCGTATAGTCCAGCCAGGATTAGCGATGTTCCCACAGCGATATTTCGATCACTGGTAATCCGGTATCCCGTGATGATTCCGGACAAGAGAAACAGGCAGCCACCGAGTGATGCCGGAAAATAGGGATGCCAGTCCAGTTGCTTTGCAAGAAAAAGACAGGCGGCGCTGAACACTCGAGGTGTCAGTTTGGCCCCGTGGCTTCGGGCCCCAGAATCAGCAGGTATCGTCAATCCTGCTGTATCGGCGAACGGCTGATCCGCTTTCAGTTCATACGCGGGCGGTAAGGGGGGATTTGCATCATTCCACGCCAAGCCATCCCGGAAGACTGCTGGCACACAGCTGAACGATAGTGCCGCGAACAGGGAAAGAAGCCAAACCTTGCAAATCCAAAATGGGCCAGCAGTAACGAAGTTGAGGAAACGGATGATCATGGCTGGCAGGTCGGGTACGAGTAGGTTAAAGCCAGTTTTATGACTGGGTCCCGTGTTCTTTTTGAGGTCACGTGATTCTCAATCATGACGCGGTTGTACTTGCCACACAACGGTTTGCGGAGGTGCATTTGGACCACATCCAGTAGCCGGTGCGTTCAGTAACCGCTCCTAGAATAAGCATGGTGGGTGGAATGATTGGCAATGTATATCGTTCCCATGCAAATGGCATCCACATGATCAAAAGAAATAATGCGATTGACCACCAAAGCACGATGATGATTCCCACGGAACGTTTCTGAATACATTCATACGCTGTCCATATGACGATCAGACAGAGAATGGTAAATGCAATAGGACCACCGCATACCAAATTAGCTAGAGCTTGCGCCGTCTCTGAGACACTGTTCAATCGCCCCCCAAGCATGACCTCCTGTATATCCGCGGTCAGTGTATGTTCATACGAAAGAGCCATGACGCCGTCGACTGGATCACCGTACAGCGTTGGGTTGGAACCAATGAATAGAAACACCGCGATGGTCGCAACCAGTAATAGCATCGTTACACGGGTGCTCACGGTCACAAGGTCCAGTTGAAGAGGGTGGATTTCGTCTCCCACAGCCGTCTTGTTTTTCTGAGGTGAACTGTGGTTTCTAAAATGCTGATGCAATAGTTTTACTGTGTACCAGATGCCGCACACAGCAGCAGTTGCGGCAACTACCAGCGAGTTCATTTTTGACCCGCAGGCAAAGGCCAGCATGATGCCTGTGAATAGGGCCATGCTTGCCCGTTGAAGCCATTGCCTGCTGGTGAGAGAATTTATTGGCTTGCGAATCGTGGTTTTGCCTCTCGTTTCCTTGGGGAATCGCTTGACGTTTGCCTCCACTTTCGGGCTTGCTGTCAAGCAAAGAATGTACGCTATCCCCACCATGAACCAGATTGAGAATGCGATTGCGATGATGTCTATCATCGCCAGAGAACATGATTCAATGACGATCGGGTGCAAGCTGAAGAGAACCCCTGCTATTACGCCCCCCGCTTTCCAATCGCATTGTTGGCCAAGCACTGCGATTCCGATCGCTGCAAACATGCCAAACAGAAGGGTGGTGCGTCGGGTGGTGACGAGCTGCGCGTCCTCGAGTGGTAGCGTCTGACCGCTGCGTATTGAATCTCGCATCGAAGGGGTCACTCTTGTTGCCACAGCCAGGCGTTTTTCAAAAGCTTCATCGCTTCCCCAAGCATTCGGAATATCTGCGAATATCAGATAAAACGAACCGAGCAGGTCAGGGGTCGTGATTGGGTGACCAGCAATTTGTAACGCAAACCCAATCACGTACTTGCCCAGCACCGGATTTTCGCGAGCAGGAAGTAGTTGCCAATCTGGGTTGGACGCGTCGCCCTCGACGACAGCAAGTTGGTAGTAATAGCTAGAGCCGATCCAGTAGACTTCGTCCTCATGGATGCGATTAGCAGGAAAGAACAAACTTGCCGCTAGAACAGTGAAGGCGGGCAGGATGCAGGCAAGACGCCATCGAGTGCGATGTTGATCGCCTGACTTTGGTGGGTGGGTTGCGTCATTCGTTGCCGACGATGCTTTCCGTTTTTGTTTCGCGTTTTTGCTCAATGAGTTTCCTCCCCGGATTGAGAAGAACAGGATCCGTCCTTGACTTGACCTGTTGCGAGATAATCGCCGCGGCTGAAATACTTTTCGAGCCACACATAAGCAATGATGAAAAAATAGCGGCTTCCCATTTCTCGCATCTTAAGTTTCGCGACGCCTGATCGACGATTTTTCCAAGTGATGGGGATGACTTTCCAACTATAGCCACGAACGATAGCTTTCAGTGGTAGTTCAACAGTCAAGTTGAAGTGTGGTGAAATCAATGGCTGGCAACCTTGCACCGTTGAGGCGCGATACGCTTTGAAGGCGTTAGTGGTATCGTTGAGCCTGATCCTGAAAAGCACGCGAATCAGATTGTTGACTAGCCGATTCAGTCTCAGCTTCAACCACGGGTAGTCGATTACACCGCCCCCCTTCATGAAGCGGCTTCCAAACACACAGTCCCAGCCCTCATTCAGAAGCTCCCAATAGCGGACTACATCATTGGAGTCGTCAGATTCATCAGCCATCATGACGACGATCGCATCACCTTCGGCGGCATCGATACCGCAGCAGACAGCGCGACCGAAACCGCTCTCCGAATCATTCTTAACCGGACTCAGGGCATCATTCGAAATCGCCATGTCTTGAAGTATGGCCCAAGTTGAATCACTGCTGTGATCATCAACCACCACAATTTGATGAGGGATTGATTTTAGTTTCAAAGTCAGGTGTAGATGTTCAACGGTCGACGCAATGCATCCCGCCTCATCCATCGCAGGGATGACGACGCTGAGCAGCGAGAGTGGGGCTTTCGATGCTTTTGTCGTGTTCATGGTGTTGGAAAGATGCGTTTGGAAAAAATGCGGGCGATGATTGTCGGCTAGCAGGACGAACTTGTGAGTGGCTGGTCGATTTGTTTCGCAACCTTTCGCCCGATCTGAACTTCAACGCTTTGGATTGGTGACACGCTGCCATCGAGCCACCCTGAGATGCAGGATGGAAACCTTACTGATCGTTCCTCCGATGTCACGAGAGTCCGTGCCGTTTGGTTTGTACCCGAATGTACTCAATCGCAGAGGGTAACTGACCCAAGAGTCTAATTGCTGTTTTGCTGTTTCGCAGTGGTGCTAGCCTGGGAAAGCGGGTTCAGGGGGAATGCGAATTTTGTAGGGGCAGATACTGATTTCTGTCCACTGGCAAAAAAGGCCTCGTTTCGCCAACATTACTAATGGGGTGCACGACAGGGAATGCCTCTGGTTCCACGGGTTTGCGGTGCAGATTCCGCTTTCAGTATCCCAGCAAACGCATTGGCTTTGATCAAATTGGTGTGAGAATTGACCATGAACCACGAAGATTTGCTGCGGCAGAAATATCTTCGACGGTTGAAGGTCGGCGTTGCACTGTTGGCTCTGCTCGCCATTCCAGCAATCTTTCATTCGCATGCTGCGATCGAATCGCTGTTCAATCGACCTTCGGACTGGATCCCGAATAGCGTTTCAGAGAAGACTGAATTTGATAACTTTGTGAAGAACTTTTCTGCAGCTGATCTGGTCATGATCGCTTGGGATGGATCCGATCTGGACGCGGTTTCACTTGCAGTGGTTGCGACCGCTCTGAACCCACTGGTTGAACCCAGTCAAGTTAGTGAGAGCGGGGCTGTGGATGAGGTGATTGCCAAAGGTTTGCAGGAAAAACTTGGCCCGGAGGTGTCTGCAACGGTTGCCGATATGGTTGTCGGTTTGCGTGAAAAGTCCGGATTGAAGTATCCACTAAAGTGGTTGCGCACCGGGACAGAAACTCTTGATCTTCTAACTTCCTCGCCCGTGAATCTTCCTCGCGATGCTGCCGTCCGCCGTCTGCAGGGGTCGCTTATCGGTAAGGATGGTAGCCAAACTTGTCTCCTTGTGTCTTTCTCGATGTCTGGACTTGAGCAACGACGTCTTCTGATTCCTGGTATTCGAGAAATCATTTGCGAGGTGACTGACCGGGACGTTAGTCAGGTGTCCGTGGTGGGCGGACCGTTCGAGGGTGGAACGGTTGATGCTGAGAGTGTGCGATCAATGCGTGTCTTTACACTTCCCTCAGCTTTGATTGCAGCTGTGTTGTGTTTGATTTGTTTGCGTTCGATTCCCTTGACGGCATCGATTGTGGCGATTGCGGTGATCGGTGAAGGCCTTGTGCTTGCGATGGTCTACTACACCGGTGTTCCAATGAATGCTGTTCTGATCGTTTTGCCCCCGCTGATTTTTGTCTTAACGGTTTCTGCAGGGATCCATTTGAGTAACTACTATTTGGATGCCGCGTCAGATTTTCCAGAGTTGTCACGGGCTGAGGCGGCTCGTCTTGCGATGAAAGCAGGTGTCCCACCCTGTTGCCTGGCAACAGGAACGACAGTGGTGGGACTAAGTTCGCTGATGTTGGTCCGACTGGAACCTGTGCGGATCTTTGGTGGTGTTGCATCGCTGGGCGTCATTGTGACGCTCCTGTTGCTTTTTCTGCTGTTGCCGGGTGCTATGGTGCTCACCAAATCGCGTCAGAAAGGGAACGCGGATCCGGATAGGCAGCGTGATGGACTGGCCGCTTGGCTACGGCTATGGATGCGTCGGCGGCTTGCCCGGCCGTGGCCCACGATTCTTGGTTTTCTGGTTGTGTCGAGCATTTTATCAATGGGTTTGGCTCGACTTGAAAGCACCGTGAATGTGCCCCGAATGTTTCTGCCGGACAGTGATATTCGAACTCAATATGAATGGTTCGAGAATCACGTGGCACCAACTGTGACTGGTGAGTTGCTGCTGGCATTTCCCGAAATGACTGAGGATGATGATCCGTTGAAGCGGTTGGCCGTGGTTGCCAAGTCTCATACGCGATTGTTGAAACTTGAAGATGTCGACGGTGTCTTGTCAGCGGTGACGTTTGTGCCAGCGATTTCCAGAAAACGTACTGTGGCGGCTACAGCACAACGCAGTGTCGTTCGTAAACTTGTCAGAGACCCTGACTCGTCGCTTCGGCAACTGGGGTTCATTGCACGCGATAAAGGGAAGGAAATTTGGCGAATCAGTGTTCGCATGCCACAGCAGGCAGAAGATGATTCCCGTGGGGCACTCGAGAACATTCGGAACGCGATCAAGGAAGTCGTTGCTGACAGCAAAGTACCGGTTCAGGCATCGCTGACCGGTGGCGTTGTCATTGTCCAGAAGTCTCAGGAAATCCTGCTGAGAGATCTTTTTCGTAGTTTCATGACCGCCTTTGCTGTAATCGCTATCGTCATGGTGTTGATGTTGCGCAGCGTGTTGGGGGGGGTGATCGCTATGGCTCCCAACCTGTTTCCTACGGTCGCATTGTTTGGTTCCATGGGCTTGTTGGCAATTCCGCTGGATATAGGATCGGTCATGTCGGCGAGTGTGGCCCTGGGAATTGCGGTGGATGATACGGTTCACCTGCTCAGCAGATTTGGGTCCCGCCGTGCACGTGGGCTTGGTCAGATTCGTGCCGCCTACGGTGCGCTCACACAGTGCGGATGGGCAATGTTTCAGACCACCTTGGTTTGTGGGCTTTCATTAATGGCATACTGGTTCAGTGATTTTGTGCCCACAAGCCAGTTCTCGCTATTCATGCTTGGATTGCTAGCCAGTGCCCTGTTGGGCGTTGTGTTGCTGTTACCTGCCTTGATGGCAAGTGCATTGGGCCGATGGTTGTCATCAACGATCGGCTCGAATCCAGCAGCCACCATTTCATCAGACAAGCCAGAGCCGACTCGACCTCGGGATATACGCCGAGTACCGACGCGATGGGAATAGAGCGCGATGGGAATAGAGCGCGATGGGAATAGAGCGCGATGGGAATAGAGCGCGATGGGAATAGAATCTGGAACGCAGTTGATGATTCTGTTTTGCGTATTCTAATTCCGTTGCGTTCTTGTTACCAAGAAACTGCGGTCGCCACGTGTTACATAAATGGCGTCTTCGTCCAGCCTTTGGCATAGTTTGACCAGAAAGTCAATCAATAGATCGAATTCAGCTTCAACGTGGAACGAAACTTCAAACCGCTCCATCACGTCGTGAACGGGAATGTTCTCGTGATTGACCCAAAAACCTTTCACAGGTGTTGGGGTCTGGGTGTAGGCCTGATAACGATGCATCAGGTATTCATGGATCGAAGAACGCGCTGACTGCTTGTTTTCATTGAATCGCAGATCGTCGAGCTTGTGCGACGGCACGTAAAATACCGTCATCTTGCCAAGTTCGTGAAGATGAGGTGAGTCAGACATTGAGTCCTGCTTCATCATTTGCGTTGTAGTGGTGTTGAATGTTGGTCTTCTTGGTGGCGGTTGAAGAGAGCCTGTAAGTTGCGTGAAAAAAATAAGCGAATCTGTAATCCGAGTCCCGTCAGGCTCCGTCAGCCAAGTGCATCATTCTGCACTATGGTCACGACGATTTCACCAACTGACTGATCGCTTTGAACTCCGATCGATTCGCGGTTTGCAGCCATTCGAACAGGATGGATTCAACTCCTATCAAAGTAACGCCACAATCACGCATCCGCTGCAGGGCCAGTTCGTGATCCTGTAGGCGACGTGAAGCCACCGCCTGTACAGCGACAAACGGACGTAATCCCTCCGCTAGTAAATCGAGCACCGTTTGCAGGATGCAGATGTGCGTTTCGATACCACAGATTACGATTTGATCCCGTCCATCCTGAAGCCATGCCTCTAACGCTTGGCGACAGACAGCGGCGGAAAAATCAACCTTTTCCTCCGGTGTGGGGAAAATGTTTTGCAAGCTAGGAACCAATCCCCCGAGTCCACGTGGATATTGAACTGTCGCTGCTGCGGGAATCGACAATAGTGCTGCCGCATCTGTCAGCCGAAGGATCTCCAATTCAATTTCGCTCGCTTCAGGAATAACAGGACAAAGTTTTTCCTGAAGGTCAATGACCATCAATGCGCTGCGTTTCTCATCAAGTCGCAATGGGGAACGGAGATGCGGCATTGCTACTTGTCGCCCGATTTTTTCTTGCCCTGGCTGCCTTTGGACTCTGCTTTCTTGGAGCTTCCTTTGTCCTTCTTGTCTGAGCTGGAGTCAGCTTTGGATTTGGAGTCTGCAGCGGCAGCCTTCTTGTAGCCTTCACTGCGGTAGTCCGTTTGATAAAAACCACTGCCTTTGAAAACGATTGCTGCTCCTGTGCCAAAGAGTCGCTTAAGCTTATTCTTGCCACACTCAGGACACTTCTTTTTGATGGGGTCATTTATGCCCTGGAATAATTCCAAAGTGTGGCCACAGGCATCACATTCGTAGTCGTAGGTCGGCATGGCAGGTAAATTTTTCGGCGTTCATTGTTAAATGGCAGAGTGCCATTGATCACTCTAGTCCCATACCGAACTGTACTCGATTCAGACCATCTTTTCCACGGGTTGCCTTGCTGTGCCGATCACTTGGGACACGCAAGGCCGTCTGGAGCTGCAAAAGGGTATCTGGCAAGGCCACCGTGGGCCATTGCCCCGCGTGCAGAAATGGATTTCAGTTGTTGTCCACCGACCTGATTGGGGGTCGGGGAAAACGAGACGCACAGGAGGGATAGTCACCGGAATGAATGCTGCGAGCGATAAAGCGATCGAGACTCCGACACTAGGCGGCGCTTCGACTCGGCACGCAATTGCCAAAGGCAACCCAGGAGCCTCAAAGATCACTGTTTCAGGCCAAGCCACTGTTCTCACATCCGTCGACTCGCACATCCGCCGACGTTTTCTCCGAAATGAGAGGGCATCGACGGCTTCCTGAACGGGAACCTTGAGCGCGTGTCCGTTCAGTTGCTTGAGTTTTTAGCCCCGAATGTTGGTTGGCTTTTGTGCCTGCTCCAACTGCTGCTGTTGCCCCTGAGGGGCTTGTCGTGGAGCAAGTTGTTCACGGCGAATTTTCCAACTCTTTGGCGGTGCACTGGGAATGAAGTTGCCAAGGAACTTCTGTTGGAATCCAGCAGTGACAGCGTTCCGCTTTATGTCCTTGAATTCGTAGTGGTCCCATTTCGGCGCATTCTTGGGATGAAAGTTGGGAGCATACATTAATAAAGCATGAGGTTGATAAGTTGCCTTCTCTAAGGCAATTTGCACAAGCTTGTATTGTGCTCTCAGTTCTTGGAGCTTGGGCCAGGCTTCTACGACAATGATGTTTGGATCGGGCGATGCGACCTGTCGCACCCAGTATCTTTCTTGAATCTGTTTGGCGTCCAAGTTGAAAACGAAGGGAAGCGGTCCATTGACTATATTTTTCCCCCGCATATTCTCCGGAAGTTCCTGAATAGTGCACTCCTGCTTACTGCGATCGAATTCGATCAGTTGGGTACCGTTGCATACCCAGTATTCGCCAAACTGATTGTTTTGCGGTTCGTACACGGGCTTTTGAGTTTGAGGATTCCTTCCAGCAAAAAACACAAGCTCTTCAGCACAGAATAAACCTTTGTCAGGTGACGCGTATTTGATGATGCCTTCCGCTTTGGATGCAGGAACATTGGCGGGTGCGGCGAAGTTATCGTAATGCCATCGCATGAATCGGCATTCGAGCGTTTTCATCGTCTGGCTTTGTTTTTCCCACTTCAATAGCACTTGCTGAAGCTGCAGCTTGGCCTGTGGGGTGAGTGGTGGGAACGGTTGCTGCTCAGCTGCATTTTGCTGCGCTGACCCGGTCAATGAACCGAGAAGGACCACCAAAGTGACAAGAGTGAGTCGCTTCATCCGTGACGCCTACCTACTGTGCGTGAAACTCAAAGTCGCTAGCAAAAACCAACGAAGAACTCCGTCGATAGTAGCAATGAGGCAGCTGCCATGAAAAGAGGAATCAAGTCGGTAATGCGTCGCTTTCTGATTGAATTCTGATTGAATTCTGGGGGGTAACTGGGGGGTAACTGGGGGGTAACTGGGGGGTAAGTGGGTTGCCGGTGCGCGTGATCGTGTTTGGCTAGCAAAGTTTTCCGATTATTAGGGTCATGCGGACAGACGGTGACTGCCGATTCAACAAGAAGGCCGTGGTCACCTTGGCGTGGGGTAGCGTGCGCGAATCTTGGGGGAATGCCTCTTTTCGACCGCGGTTGTTCAACAGGAGTTTATTGGATGTCGATTCGGTTCTCACGGCGACAATGTCTCGTTTCAACCAGTCTTTTGGCGATCGCTGCGTCCTCTCCACGATCTCCGGCGGAGGAAGTGGCTGGTGAGAAAATTGCTTCGAGGCCGGTGATCGGCAAGCCCGTGACTTGTCGAACGATTCCTTTGGGTCAGGCCGGAATTCGACGAGTCGTCACGGCGATCGCTGCAGATCCCCGAGGTGAATATCTTGCTGCCGCTGGTGATGATTGCAAAATTCGGATCTTGCGGACCAGAGATTTAAAGGTGGTTCGGACGTTGGTCGAGCATGATGACATTGTTCGTACGCTTGATTTTGACCCCACCGGAAAAAAATTGGTTTCAGCGGGGAATGATGGGCGTTTGATTCTCTGGAACCGTGATGAATCCTTTCGATTCATCCGCGAAGTGGCCGGTTCACCTGCGCTGTCCGAAGTGACCTTCGCCCCAGATGGCAGTGGCCTTGCGGCTGTGGGCTTTGAGAGTGAAGTGTTTCTACTTGGCAATGGTGACAGCCAGCGTGTCTCATTGAAGTGCGCGTGTCAGGATCTCAGGGCGGTTCGGTATCGAGATGATGCAGCTGTTTTGGCCGTTGCCGGTCGCTGTGGCACGTTGCATCTATTTGACAGTGCGACGAAAGAGTGTGAAGAGCATCGACTTCACACAGCTCGGATTCGTGACATTGTGTTTTTGCCATCTGGCAACGTGGCAATCTGTGTCGCGGAGGATGGATTCGTTTCTGTGTTTGATACGTCCGGTGTCCAACCGCCACGACGATTTCGAGCAATCACGGGCAAGTTGTTTGCAGTCACGATTTTGGACTCGGAATTGGTCGCCGTTGCTGGATCTGACAACGTCATTCGAGTCATTGATTGGGAAAAGGGGCAGATCGTGCGACGGCTGGAGGGGCACACGGGCAGTGTGACTGCTCTGGATGCGCAGAGGGGCTTGCTGTTCTCCGGAAGTTATGATGCGACGTTGCGTCGTTGGTCCATCGCCGACATTGTCGCGGGGCGGCAGAGAATTGCAGGTGCGGCCGCGGCGGGTACCGGACCAAGGGTTGATTGATCGCGACTGCCAGTGACGTGGGTAGAAGACAAGACTGCCAAAACCATTAGGCACATGGAGGTGCCAGCGTGATTTGGAAGGCAAAACGAAATCGGTATCGTAGTCGCGCCACCAGTACGGAAGTATTGAAACGCCGAACGCGTGGGCCTGAGCATCTTGAGTCTCGCAGGTTGCTGGCGGCTGATCCGCTTCATGTGGGAGTCGTTTATCTTGAAACGGATTATCTTGAAACAGATCAGGACGTCGGCAGTGACTCTAAGGGCGATCGTTTCATTCTTTCTTTCAATGGTGGTGTTGCCAACACGAAGTTGACAGAGGTTCGTATTCGAACGGACAAAGATGGCGATGGCTTGAGTATCGGTGATTCGATCTATGACACGACTGTCGGTGGTCGTGGAAAGAGTGGTGCACATGACTTTCAACTTGTGAACGTCGTGACTCGGGAAGGACAGCAAGTGAATGCGATGGCTTCCATTGAAGATGGCGGCCAGGAACTCGTTCTCAGATTATCGGATTTTCGAGCGGGCGATCGACTCGAGTTTTCCGTTGATGTCGATGAAATACTTCGTAATGCTGCTGACCTGACTGTGTTCAACGATAGGCTTGATGTGATCACTTCGGGGCAGGAGTTTCAGGATTCAATCTTGGCTGTGACGCTGGAAGCACCACACTACGAAACCAGTCACGCTGATGCAATTTTTGTGAACGGTTACGGCGACCCCATTTCAGTGCATGGGTTGGATTTGCCACCGGACCAGGGTGATCATGTCGATAGCCGGCCAGACCGTTCAGCCGCCGCGATTTTGAGTCTCGTTCAGAGCCCAACGCCGATCGAAATTTCGGGGCATGTTTGGTTGGATAATGATCTGAACGCCAGGCGTGAATCCGGAGAGATAATGTTGGAAGGTGTTGAGATCACCTTATTCCGACAGACAGAAACGGGTGAGTACGTTGACACGGGGTATCGTGCGACAACTGACGTAAACGGGAAGTATTATTTTCCATCGTCCCTTGGCATTCCGCCCGGTCAGTATCGTCTGGTTGAAACACAACCGGAGAATTTGATGAGCGTTGCTGCCGTCCCCGGGACGGTGAATGGCGATGCGGTGGGACAGGCTGATTCGGTTGACATGCTCTCTGATCTGGAAATCTCCTTGGGAGACTCCGTGGCACTGAATTATGACTTTGCCGAAGCCCAGCCCGCAGCTTTGGCAGGTTTCGTTTACCTTGATTCAGACAATGATGGAGTTCGTGATCCGGATGAGGAAGGCATTGCTGATGTGGATGTTCAGTTGGTGCCAATCAGCACTCTCGTGCCCCAATCGACACTCGTCATGACGACTGCCAACGATGGATCGTATGCGTTCTCGGATGTGTCACCCGGGGACTATGAAGTCGCCGAACTGCTGCAGCCTGGTGGTCTTCTCGACGGAACTGACATGGCAGGCCAGGTTGATGGGGTAACGAATGGTGCTGCGCAGAATCCTGGTGATCTGATTCATTCGGTTTCTCTTGCTGGTGGTGATTCAGGTGTTGAATACAACTTTGCGGAAATACTTGCAGGTTCCGTTTCTGGAATTGTCTATCTGGCAAGTCCGGATAATGACTGTCACGAACAGCAGGCACGCATTCAATCGACACCTCTGGTCGGGGTAGAAGTTGCCTTGCAAGACAGTCGGGGCGTTCTCGTTGCCCAAACCAGTACGAATGCTGATGGCAGTTACGCATTTGAAGGTGTAGCAAGCGGAAACTACCGGTTGGTGCAATTCACGCCCCGGGGGGTGATGGATGGAACTTCCCATGTCGGCATGATCGATGATGTGCCAGTGGGGATCAGTGCTGGTGGCACACTGATTTATGACATCATCTTGAATCCCGGTGGTGCGGGAGTGGGATACGATTTTTGCGAAGCGTTGCCTGCGTCGATCAGTGGTTATGTTTATCATGATGAATCGAATGAAGGTATTCGTGATCCTAACGAGATGCCAATCAACGGTGTGGATGTACTGTTGATTGATGGAAGTGGTGCGACAATCGCAACTTCCGAAACGGACAGCGAGGGTCTCTATGAATTCGAAAGAATCGTTCCGGGCGTTTATTCAATCATCGCGGAACAGCCAATCGGATACTCTGACGGAATTGACAGTGTTGGGACCATTCAGGGTGAGTTGACTGGCAATAACCAGGTGAATGATGAACTGACAGGTGTCCATGTGAAGCAGGGGCAGTCCGCAGTTGAGTACAACTTTGGTGAGGTTTTACCTGCCTCGTTAACTGGGCGTGTGCATGTCGATCTGGATGGTGACTGTCTTTTCGACGCAGATGAACCCACGTTGTCAGGAGTGGTGATTCGACTTTTTGATTACCTCGGCGTTGAGGTGAAGCATGTCGTAACAGATCTCGATGGTCGTTACGCCTTTGTGGATGTCGCACCGGGCGAATACACCGTTGTGGAAGAGCAACCCGATGGGTATTTCGAAGGTGTTGCTTCTGCTGGTAGTCTTGGTGGCAAGGTCTTGGATGCAAGCCGCATTGGCAATGTTTTGTTGGCTTCAGGCCAAGATGCAATTGATTATGATTTTTGTGAGCAGTTGGGTGCAGAGCTCAAAGGGCATGTGTTTGCAGACTTTGATGACGACAGTCAGTTCGATGCAGGGGATTCCGGAATCATCGGTGTCGCCATCGAATTGCGAGATGATTCGGGAGTGGTGACATCAAGCACCGTTACGGACGCAAGCGGGGCCTACCAATTCTCAGGCTTGGCGGCAGGGATTTACTCCGTTCATGAAGTGCAGCCTGAAGGTTGGCTGCAGGGGCATCAAACCGCCGGCAGTGCTGGTGGAAACGATAGCATCGACGACTTGATTACCGACGTGCCTGTAGGTTGGGGAGATACGCTGGAACATTATGATTTCTGCGAATTGATGCCCGCCTCGGTGCAGGGAACGGTGTGGCAGGAATTGGATGCGAATCAGCAATATGATGCCGGTGAGGTGCCGATTCCAGGTGTGTTGATTGAATTGCTCGGTGAATCAGAACTTGGTAAATCCGAAACTGTCTTGGACACAACGCACACGGATGCACAAGGTCAGTATCGCTTCGAAGGATTGACGCCGGGGGTCTACGCTATCCGTCAAACGCAACCCGATGGATGGTTTCATGGTGGCCAACTGGTTGGTGATCATGGTGGATCAGATTCCGTCGAGGATATGCTGATCGGTCTTGTGTTGATGGTGGGCTCTGAAGCGGTGGAATATGATTTTCCCGAAGTGCCTCCGGTATCTCTCAGTGGATTCGTGTTTCAGGACGGTGAGACGCTTCGTCTGGCAGCAGCACCGCGTCCCGAATCCCTACGGGAATATAGTGATGGCTTTTTGACCGGTGATGATGTTCGGCTAGAAGAGGTTTCGCTTGAGTTGCGTGATGCTTTGGGTAGGCCAGTTCCCGCTCATGATTTTTTGCCCGGCTATGCTGCGGATGCATTTCTGGCTGCGACGGATGTTGCCGGGTTTTATGAATTCAATGGTTTGCGTCCGGGAACCTATCATGTTTACCAGCGACAGCCGATTGGTTTCGTCGATGGCATCGATATGGCAGGAAGTACAGGCGGGCATCCAATCAACGTTGCGGACCAACAGAACGCTGAGCTTCAGCCTTTGATAGCGATGTTGTCAAATACGCCGGGTTCCGAACCCGGCACTGATGCGATTCTGAATGTCACAATCGCTGCTGGTGAGGATAGTGAGCACAATAATTTCAGCGAATTGCGTGTTGTGAAGGCTGAGGTACCCCAGCAACCACGGGAGTTGGTTGTCCAAGTGCCGCAAGTCATTGTGCCCATTGAAACATTTGATTCCACGATTCGAATCGCAACCTTTGTGGATCCGGTTGCGATCAGCACAGCCAGTCGGATGTACGATGAATGGGCGGTCTCTTGGCATCTGAGTGTGATCAATGGAGGTTTTCCGAGGGGCGAAAAAGTTGAGGACGGAATCTTCCGTGGTGCAAGCTCCAAAAGTCGGAGTCAGGCGTGGATCGGAGGTGTTCACGCAGGTGGTCGCTGGACCATTCAAGGAATGGACGGAAGCCGGGATTCAGAGACGGTACATCCCTCTGAATTTGATTTGGGCGATGAAGGTGCCATCGCCTTGTCTGGTGACTTTGATGGTGATGGATTTGATGAGCCTGTTATTTATGTAGCTGGTCAATGGTTTGTTGATCTCAATGGAAACGGGTTTTGGGATCCAGGCGATCTTTGGATCGAACTGGGAACCGAGTTGGATCGACCGGTGGTCGGTGATTGGGATGGAGACGGCAAGGATGATGTTGGGATTTTTGGTCGGCAATGGCAACGTGATCCACAGCGGATCAAACGTGACCTTGGGTTGAGCGACCCCGCCAATAAAAGGCGCCGTCAGGCAATGCGAGCCGATGGCTATGATGCCAACTCAGTGGTGCCCGAAACAGATCCTCGAAGATTCTTGCAGCGTGGTGACAGTGGCAAGTTACGAGCAGACGTTGTTGATCACGTATTCAAATACGGAGAGCAGGTGGATACGCCGATGGTGGGCGACTGGAACGGCGATGGCATCGACCAAGTTGCCGTGTTCCGTGGCGGGAAGTGGTTATTGGATTCTGATGGTGATGGTCGTTGGACCGACCGTGATCAAAAGATCGATTACGGCCAACCCGGTGACCAACCCGTTGTGGGTGATTTTAATGGTGATGAAATTGACGAAATCGGGGTCGTTCGCGGTGATGTTTGGATCATCGATACCGATGGTGATCATCGCATTACTGGAAACGACAAACAGATCGTCGTGCCCCGACCGTCTCAGCAAAGTCAGCCTGTCGTGGGTGATTTCGATGGTGACGGGCTAGATGAACCGGGGTACTACGACGAGGCTGCTTGAGCCCTGCAGTGTGTCAGAATTGCGATATTTGTCTTTCGAGACCCCGGTAATCGATTTGTAGTTGCAAGTTTCAGCAATGTCTTTCGATGTTCCCGGTTGCATCGAATCACTTGGATGCAAAGGCTCGTTTCAATTCTTCGAGGCTGGTGAGCCCGCGAGCAACGGTTAAAACAGCTTCGGACTGGATACCCCGATGGCCTTCTGATTTTGCAATCTGATTCAGCTTTGCAAGATCCTGAGTCTTCATCAAAGCGGCACGCAGTTGGTCGTCAGGGCTCAGTAATTCAAAGATGGCAATGCGACCAACGTACCCACGTCCACCACAGGCATCACATGGAACAATCGGAGCGGGACGGCCATTTTCGTCCACTTGTTGCTCGATGGGTGGAGGCACAAATGGCTGATACAGCATTGCGACTCTGCCCGCAGGAATGCCCAACTGCTTCAGCAGTTGCGGCTGCGGTTCAAAGCCTACTTTGCACTTGTCGCAGAGTCGGCGCACCAGCTTTTGGCACAGAACAGCACTGATTCTCTTCGTCAGCTTTCCTGCTGAATCACGATATTTGGGCAGCAATTGCACCAAGGCACCAATCGCACTTTCGGCGATCATACGTGTGTAAATTTGTTTCTCGTGCTTTTCTACCTGCTCGAGAGCAAGTTGCATGGAATCAGGTTGAGGCAATTCTGGAAACACAATGACATCCGGTTCTTTCAGAACAGCTTTGCGAAGCATTTCTGGCTCGGTCAACCCGGTGTCACCACCAAAGTAGTTGGCACCGATGTTGATGGTTTCTGGCTCGGGCTGTTCTTGATCCTCGAAAGCCTGGAAGTCGCGAATAAAGCGATCTGCTGCTTCAAGAGTGACTGCCCATGTGGTGGTCAGTCCAGCCGCCTTCGGAGCCGTGATAAGTACCACGGTCCCGTCGGAATCCAGCTGTTGTTTTAGAGCCTCGATCATCTTGTCGCGCATACCCAGATCACTCAAACGCTCGAATGGAACATCTACCGGTTCCAGTTTGATGAGTACCCGTTCTCCTGAGGCGACGCCTTGGGCCTGAATGGCCAGAGTGTGTTTTGCTTTACCGAGTTTCAGCGTGCACTTACCGGTTTGTGCCGAACGTCGATCCGCCGGGTTAAGTAGGCACAGTTGCTTCAGTGCGTACAACATCGCATCGCCCACTTCCCTGTCGAGCGGGGGAAGTTGTTCCCATTCACCATCAATTTGGTACCGCATGGCACAAGCAGACTGCGAATAATCCATCAAGAGATGAGTGGCGCGTGACTGAAGCGCGTGTCCCAATTGGCCTGCTGCAACCGCGAATCCTGCACCTTGTCTCGTAGAGATCAGCAAAGCTTGCGCCTCGGTTCTTTCGTCCATGTGAGGAACGAATTCGACAGGTGCTGCCGTCTGCCACAGTTGTGGTTCTTCTTGTTCGGCCATCGTGTCGCGTATGCCTTTATTCGAATGTGTCAATGATTCCGTCGGTGACAGAATTATGCGTAGCCGTGACGGAATTTACGAGTGGTGCTGACAAAATGATGATCTCACCGATCAGCAGCATCTTATTTCAAGTAAGAGAAGGGAATATTCAGGGAAAGGATCGAAGTATGATTCGATTGCCTGCCCTGATCTTTGATTATCCAAAGTTCGTTGTTTACAGGATACCCGGTGCTTTGACGTCGATACCTTTCAAGGCCATCTTCAGTGCGTCTTTATTTGGGGCTACGGCGAACGCAGTTGGACGATCAATCAGTTCATCATCAATTAAACCCTTGAGGCTCATCGTGAAGTCCTGCATACCGTCTTCTTCACCAATCCGGATGGCGTCTGGGAGTTTGTGGTCATCACCTTCGAGCACCAATTTTCGGATCATCGGCGAGAAAGTCATGACTTCACAGGTTGGAACTCGTGGCACGTCCGGGCGAATTGTTTTGAGTAGTTTTTGCGCTACGATCCCTTTCATGTTGAATGCAATCGCGGAGCGTATGGCACCATGCATCTCTTCAGGGAATAGGTCAAGGATACGTCCAATGGTGGTCGAGGCACTGGAAGCGTGAATGGTGCCAAACACCAAGTGGCCGGTCTCTGCCGCGTGAATCGCTGTCATGAAAGTTTCTTCATCTCGAAGCTCACCGACAAGAATAATGTCGGGGTCCTCGCGGACGGCATGCTTCATGCCAATCTCGAAGTCCTTCACGTCCTGGCCGACTTCACGCTGGTTGATCAGACACTTGTCCTCGGTGAAGATGAATTCAATTGGATCCTCAAGCGTCAGAATGTGCTTGCGATAGATCGTGTTGATATAATTGAGCATCGACCCAATCGTGGTGCTTTTGCCAGATCCCGTGACACCTGCTAACAAAACCATTCCTTGGTCATAGTGACAGAGCCCCTCGATGGAATCCGGCAAGAACAGGCCGCGGAAGTCAGGAATGAAATTACTGATCCGACGTGCTACAAGTCCGATGTTGCCCAATGACTTGAGCATGTTGACGCGGAAACGCCAGCGAGTTCCGTCCACGTCGATCGTATGAGAGAAGTCGGCACCACCCTCTTCCTCAAAAATTAGCAGATTTCTCTCATCCATCATCGGCAGCAGTAAGCGAACCATCTCCTCCGAATCGATCGGCGGACGGTTCAGTGCTTTTAGCTCACCTCGTGTCCTGACCATCGGTGGTTGACCCACCTTCATGTGAAGGTCAGAACCTTCAATTTTGACCAAGGCCCGAAAAATCTTGTCGACCTCCAGTTCCTCTCTGTCTTGGAGCAGACTTTCGCGAAGACGTGCAGCAACCGCATCAGCGGTTTTTCCCATCTTGGACGCAGCAGGAGCACGATTTCCGGGTTTTGACGACGACATGTTTGAAAACTTGCTGGTAGCGAATTCGGTGGTTTGCGAGCAGGCAGGCCGTGGGCACCTGATGCCATGATTCTATGCAGAAGCTGGCACAGTCCACCACCACAAACCTGACAGGATTGCAATGGAGGCGAAGACCGACTCTGTAGCTCGCTCCAGTTTAACCTCCCGCGAGATAGACTGTTCCCCGAAAGTGTGTAAGCTCACCACCTTCTTTCGGGCCCTGGTGCGATTTTACGAGATGGCAACGTCACGGGGTGTCCGCAATCCCACTGTCACCCAATCACAAATGCTCAAAATCTAGGGGACTCGTGATAATAGAGGATGAGGTAAAAAATAAGCTTCTATGGACGCATTTTGACCAATTTTGGTATCCCATACCTGCTGGCCGAGAGATGCTGTGAATGTTCCGTCTTTAACGCCCCTGTCGTCCCGTCGCCGCGTGTTTACGGAAGTTGGTGCTGCAGCTGACTCTCGCTTGCCAACACCCCGTCTAGAAGGTTCTTTCGGATTACTTTTCGATGACTAATAGCAATGAACCTCGATTATGGCTGATTGACGACAATATCGTGGGTACCGGTGGGCACTTCCTCGAATTGGCTTCGCTGCTCGCAGGTGGGGCAAAAGACCTCGGCTACGCACCCTGCCTTGCTGTACACCAAAAATTCGACGAGCAGCATATCGATCTGATTTGCGAGCCCGTTTTTAGCATCCATCGTATGAGACGCTGGTCCTTGGGCGTCGATGGAACATCCAGTGTGAAACGGAACACCCAAGGGACGCCGATTGGCAGTTCTCGCCTCAAGCGGGTTTGGCATCATTTGCGGGATCCCTTGTCCCGTCACAACTTCAGGCCGGATAACATGCTGCAAGCTTGGTCTGAGGGTTTCTTGCAGGTCGTTCGACAGAAAAAAATGCATCCCGACGATCGTATTGTGGTTAATACAGGTGATGATTTTCAATTGCTGGCACTCACCCGAGCATTACGGCAACTGGGTTCCGACAACCCGCTCACGGTTCATGTGATTCTGCACTTTGCCTTGTACGAGGGTGACAGTGTCAGCGGCGAGGCAAAGCTTTACGGAGAACAGGTCAATGATGCGATTAGCATGATTGGGCAGCATGCAGTCCATTTGCATGCTACGACCGAGCCTCTTGCAAGGCAGCTTGAAGAGGTTGGTGTTCAAGCAACGGCCGTCCCCTATCCGGTTCGACCGAGAGCTGAGAAAGGAAACCAACAGGGTATTGTGAAACTGCAGCAACAGCCACTCAATGTTGTCTTGGCTGGTTTGCCGCGGGCGGAAAAAGGCCGTGGGCAAATGAAGTCTGTGCTTTCCGAAATTTGGGGTTCCCACCTGCAACCGGGGAATTTTCGGATGGCGATGCAGGTGCCCGAAAAACGCTGGCAGCGGATGGTTCCCCTTCATCTGCGGAGCGTTTTTCGCAACGCACTGGACAAGCAGGGGCAGGACCCCGAAAACCGCCTTGAAGTGCAGTCAGGGAACCTCGATGAGGAGGCCTACAATCGCTTTCTGGACTCAGCCGATGTCGGGTTGTTTTTGTACAACCCTCAGCGTTACGTAGCACGGTGTAGTGGCGTCCTCTTGGAGATGCTGATCCGTGGCACGCCCGTCATTGTCCCCAAAGGTTGCTGGCTTTCAGAACAGCTAGATTTAGCTGGAGGTGATGGCAGCATTGGCTACAGCTATACATCCACCAACCAGATCCCGGCCTTACTTCATCAGGTCCGTCGGGATTATTCGGAATTAAGCCGTATGGCGAGTCGGCATGCGGAGAAAACGCTGCGATTGCATAACGCAGCAAACACGCTTCGAACGATGGGGATCCCTGACCGATCAGTGGCCGCTCTGCGCGCATCATGAACTCGTAATGCTGGCTGCTGCAAGTTGAGAACCAATTACGCGATGCCGGTTCGAACTCACCAACAAGAGGCTCCGAATCGATCACATCCGGAGCGAGTCTGGTTGAGACGCATTAAGGTATTTGTAAAGTTTTCACGCTGTGGGTTGAAAGCCACTGAAGACCGTACAGACTTGCTGCGGTAAGTGTGTTCAGTTCGGCTTCTGCAGACGGTGAAAGCCTGGTGGCGAATCGCTTGGGCAAGACTCGCCACAAACCGAGGGAGTTGGACACCCTAGCCTTCGACTTCGATACCCATGCTGCGGGCAGTGCCTTCAATCATGCGGACAGCTTGGTCGACGCTGCGAGCGTTGAGGTCAGCCATTTTCTTTTCAGCGATATCTTTGCACTGATCGCGTGTGACCTTTGCGACTTTGGTCTTATTCGGAACGCCACTGCCCTTGGCGATGCCTGCTGCCTGCTTTAGCAGAGATGCTGCAGGTGGGCTCTTGGTGACAAAGTCGAAGCTACGGTCGTTGTAGACAGTAACGATGACTGGAATGGGTGTGCCAGCGTATTCTTTGGTGCGGTCGTTGAAGGCTTGGACGAATTGTCCAAGATTGACGCCGTACTTACCAAGCGAGGTACCGACGGGAGGTGCTGGAGTGGCCTGTCCACCGGGGACCTGAAATTTTGCCTGACCTGTTACTTGCTTTGCCATGTCTCGAAATCGGTTGTCTGTGTTTCAGTAGTTGTTTTAGTCGTTAGTTGTCGAATTGTGCAGCGAGGCGGCTGCGGCTATCGATGCCGCACCTTACTGCGTTCCGCTTCCAGCCTTAGAGCGGCTCAACCTGCCAGTGATCCAGTTCCATGGGCACACTGCGGCCGAAAATATTGATGATGACCGTGATTCGGCCATTGGCTTCGTCGACGGCATCGACATCGCCTTCTTGGTTTTCGAAGTTCCCTTCTTTGACTCGCACGCGGTCGCCGACTTTGAAAGGAATCCCGATCTTGATGGGAGCTTCTTCTTCTTCCGTTTCGCTCGGGCGGGTGATGAACCGCTCGATATCCGATGGTTCCATCGGCATCGGTTTGCCGGCGGCTCCGGTGAAGTCACTGATGCCGTTGGTTTCTCTGACAAGGAACCAGGTGTCATCATTAATCAACATGTTGACCATGATGTAACCAGGCAACAGTTTTCGTTTGGATACGCGTCTCTGTCCAGCTCGCGTGAAGGTAGCGACATCTTCCGTGGGGACAACAACGTCGCCAAAGAATTCTGCCATTCCTTCCATTTTGACCCGTTTTCGCAGTGCATCCGCGATGGAGTCCTCTCGGTTAAACGCGACCTTCAGGATGTACCATTCCATCTTGCCGCCCTCGTGGGGCTCGCCAGCTGGCTTGTTTTCCTCGACAGGTGCCGGAGGTGGAGGTGCCGGTGCTGCGGCTGCTTCCGTCACGGTCTCTGTGGACGCACTATCAGTGCTCGGGGTTTCCGCTGCTGCCGGTTCGCCGGCATTCGGAGTGTCTTGGGGATCGTCTGAGGTTTCGGCTTCGTTCACGTTTTCAACGCTGTTGGGCAGTAGTGATCGATGGGTGGATGTGACACCATATTAATAACAAAGTCAGGCGTGTCAGGTCGTTACTCCGAGCGTGACGAAAACTTGTTGCCAAATTACGTCAAACAGGAAGAGCGAGATCGCCAGGAAGAAAATGGTGAAGATCACCACAATCGCAGCTCGGGTCAGTTCGTCCTTGCTCGGCCAAGTCACCTTGTTCATCTCTGCTTCGACCGCGATCAGGAAGTCAGCAAAGCTGGGAAGATTGACTGCACGAAAACCAAACCAGGCTCCAAAAAACAGCAGCCCTAGAGAAATTCCCGGAATCAACAGTTCGGTGCTTTCCTCAAACCAGCCACTTCCTCGCAGCGTCCCGTGCAAAGACCAGCAGCCGAGTCCGACGATCACCCAGATCGCCAACGCAGTCAGTTGCCGGACAATTCGTCCTTGGGTTGGCTTGTAGACGTTTGTTTTGGCTAGTTCACCAAGCATGGTTCCGATGAGAGAACCATTTTCGGTCGCCGCAATGTCTCGTGACACCTGTCTGCTCCTGATTGTGTAATGGATCAATCACCCATCCGTGGCGATCGACTTTACGATAACGCAACTATACCTGTTCAAGCCAGCTGTATCTCCTCAAACGAGAGGTGCTGACGGCCTGATGATCTGTTTGTTTTCCAATTCTTCAAAGCAGGGGCGGAGGGACTTGAACCCGCAACCGCTGGTTTTGGAAACCAGTGCTCTGCCAATTGAGCTACACCCCTTCGACTCAGGGGGCACCAGTAAGGTGCCCCGAGATCGTACAGGAAACGCCTTAAATAACCAATGACCAACGAAGTCAATGCTTCGCTGGCCATCAGAAATACGAACGATTTACCCGTTTTAGCGTGAAAATCTGGTCACGCGCTTTTACTCGATGATTTTGGTGACAACACCAGAACCGACTGTTTTGCCGCCTTCGCGAATAGCGAAGCGGACACCATCGTCCATCGCAATCGGCTTATGAAGCTCAACAGTGACCTTAACATTGTCGCCAGGCATGCACATCTCTGCACCAACAAGGTCAGCAGTTCCTGTGACATCCGTCGTGCGGAAGTAGAACTGAGGACGGTAGCCGCTGAAGAATGGCGTGTGTCGACCACCCTCGTCTTTGCTCAAGCAGTAAACCTCTGCTTCGAACTTCGTGTGAGGGGTGATACTGCCTGGTTTTGCCAAGCACTGACCACGCTGAATATCTTCACGCTTTACGCCACGAAGCAGGCACCCAACGTTGTCACCCGAGCGACCTTCACCCATTTCCTTGCGGAACATCTCGACGCCGGTGCAGGTTGTTTTGGTTGATTCAGCTGACAATCCGACGATCTCAACCTCCTCACCAACCTTCACCACTCCACGCTCAATACGGCCAGTTGCAACTGTACCACGACCTTCGATCGAGAAGACGTCCTCGATGGCCATCAAGAATGGCTTGTCATCTTCGCGGACAGGCTCAGGAATGTACTCGTCCAACGCGTCCATCAAATCACCGATGCACTTGCTGGCGTCAGGATCTGCGGGGCTGTTGTAAGCAGGAAGTGCTGAACCACGAACCACAGGAACATCGTCCCCGGGGAAGTCGTACTTGCTGAGCAACTCGCGAGCTTCAAGCTCAACCAGTTCCAGCAGCTCTTCGTCATCGACGAGGTCGCACTTGTTCAGGAAAACAACGATGTAAGGCACACCAACCTGACGACCGAGCAACACGTGCTCTTTCGTCTGAGGCATGGGGCCGTCTGCAGCCGAAACCACCAGAATCGCACCGTCCATTTGGGCGGCACCGGTGATCATGTTCTTAATAAAGTCAGCGTGACCGGGGCAGTCAATGTGAGCGTAGTGACGGTTGTCCGTCTCATACTCAACGTGTGCCACTGCGATCGTCACTGTCTTGGTATCGTCACGTACGGTACCGCCTTTGGCGATATCCGAGTAACCCTTCGCTTCGGCTAGGCCCTTAGCAGCTTGCACTGCAAGGATAGCACCGGTGGTGGTTGTTTTACCGTGGTCAATGTGGCCGATGGTCCCAACGTTAACGTGGGGCTTGGTCCGTTCAAAAGTTGCCTTAGCCATTTCTAATTCACCTGCATCCGACCGTGCCATTACTGCCCAGAGATACGCTCCGGATCAGCCCAAATTGATAACGACCGTGTTCACACCCACGGTTTGACCGCCGTCAATCCAGCCGCACTGGTTCAGCTCGTTCAATCAGTATTGAAACGAATGTCAAAATCACGCTGCCCACTGTGGGAAGCGTTGTCTACACAATTGTTCTTCTTCCAAAAACCACCAAATCTGTATTCAGTTGAAAGATTTGGTGGACATAGTTGTTGCGGAATCAACCGATTCTTGCAATCACTGATTAGCAAAATCTGGATAAATCACAGCTTTCTCATCACAGTTGAAAGCAATGTTCGGAGCCTGCCGCCGCCAAAGAGCTGCTGATGGGACTTGAACCCATGACCTCTTCCTTACCAAGGAAGTGCTCTACCACTGAGCTACAGCAGCTTGTTGACAAGCGGGTGAAGGGAATCGAACCCTCGTATTCAGCTTGGAAGGCTGCTGCTCTACCATTGAGCTACACCCGCGGTGAGAATCGTTGAGATCATGGATCGTGACGAACAAATCATCAGTTGTCTATCACTCGAGATTCCTGAATTGTCGCTTTTGCCTCGATCACCGAAGAATCAAGATCGGTGTTTGACTTTAACAGAGACAGTGATCGGCAGTTCACTGATCGGCAGTTCACTGATCGGCAGTTCACTGATCGGCAGTTCACTCGTATTCTTCAAAGTGGGGGCTACAGGATTTGA
>NZHC01000144.1 GCA_002689655.1 Rhodopirellula sp.
ATTCGCCCAGATGTACCTTCGGAATTGGTCGAACTGATCCACGAGTTGCTAGAGAAATCTCCCGCCGATCGCCCACCTACCGCACTAGCAGTTATGAATCGGTTAAAAGCGATGAAGGCTGGCTTGGACCGTATTCAGACCGTTGCCGCCGAAGGATCAATAACGGAAGAAAGACCGCTTGGTAAACATGGCTTGAGTTCATTAGAAGACATCAGGACAGGATCCCACGGCGATGACACTGGGATTGCGGTTGGTGATGGAACCGGCCCTGATGGGTCGCCGACACCGGGGAGGGAACTTAACTCTGACGGCTCAGATGATCTAATCATTGTGAGTCCTGAGGAACCCACTGTGATGTCGGTTGGTAATGTAGGACCCACGCGACTGATTGAGGAAGCGAAAGGCGGTGATGATGAGCTCGCAGCGAACACGCATTTCCAGGCGGTCAACGAGCCCAAAGCTGAGTCAAGTGTGTTTGCCAATCGCCATGCATGGAAGGACCAGAACCTGGTAGGCTGGGCAAAACTCATCGCGATGACAACATGTCTGATCTTGGGTGCCGTCCTCTTCTTTTGGGCCATGCAAACGCCTTCACCGAACGAACTCTACATCGACGCCCTGAGCGGAAATACAACGGCAATGCAGGCCTTCTTGCAGTTGTATCCCGACGACGCACGTTTTACGGAGGTGAAGGATCTGCAAATGGCGGTCAAGCTTCGCGGCGTGCTTAAACGCTTGAACGCCCAAAACAAACTTGGAATCACCGTATTATCGCCCTCCGAAGAGAGTTTTGTGAGTGTCATGCAGGGGCGGGATCTGAACCCCACCCAAGCGGCAGCCAAAATTGTTCAATGGCTCAATGTTTATGACTCTGAGCCTGAAAACGCTGACCGCGAATTGGGCGAACTGATCGAGATGGCTAAGCGCGAACAGCAACGATTACTTGAACGTGCCCCGCTGAATGCAATCGACCAGCGGGCCGGCAATCTGCTAAAACGCATCCGACGAGCGTCGGAATCAGATGATCCTGAGCAAGTGAAAAAGGAGCTAAATGGCATCATCGATACCTTCAGCGAGATTGCTTGGGCCAAACCGGCTGTTGAGGAGGCCTCGCGAAAGCTCAACGCGTTAAAAACAGTCAAAGGCAAGGGCGAGGTCAGTGATACGGAAGTGCAACCATCAAAAGAATAGGGGGTCCTTCCCAATCATCGCCGTTGGGATTCCCACCTGAGTAGTCCAGAACGTTTCGACCGAGAAGGGGTTAGAGCACTGCGGGACTGTGCAACAGACCCTCGAACCCGCCGCGAGTGCTCGTCTCGTTTTTTATAGGTGAGTGACATTGTTCAATGCGAGTCACATTGTTCAATGCGAGTCACCGGCGCCCACCAAGCACAATGCATTTCGAGTGAGCGAGTTAAGAACTGTGTTGCAGCTTTGAGCGGTTGAAATCGTAGCACCATCCATATGCGGAGGGGCACCTGCGAACACGTGCGGGGTACTGGGAACACTTGTCGATTACAGATAAAAGCTTACGCATGATGGAGAAGTGGCATGGATACATTCTATGGTTGGCTATTAGATGCGGCAGAATCAATCGCGTCTGATGTTCACCTTGTGGCTGGATACCCAGCCACAAGACGGCATCATGGAGAGCTTGTCCCGGTCAGTGACCATGTACTGTCGAGTTCTGGGATTGAAGCCTGTTTGAAGAGAATTTGCACCACAGAAGAGTATGACGTATTTGTTCGCAAGCGCAATCTCGATTTTGCTTTCACGTTGGATTCGAACGGACAGCTCGAAAAAAACGTGCGGCCAAATGGCAGCGGGCAACGGTTCCGCGGAAACCTGTTTTATAGCAGCGGCAGCGTTGGAGCATGCATTCGCGTGATTCCGAGTCGAATCCCCGAATTGGAAGAAAACAATTTCCCGAGGGACTTGGCTGAACGGTTGGCTTCATATCGAAATGGCTTGATTATTTTCTCCGGAGTAAGTGGATCCGGTAAAACGACCTCCATGGCAATGATTCTCAACGCGATGGCTAATGAAGGTGGTAAGCGAGTCATCACGATTGAAGATCCGATTGAATATCTTTTTCCAAATATTGGCGATTCAATTATCACTCAGCGGGAGGTGGGTCGGGATGTTGACTGCTTCTCCAGTGGCCTGCGTCATGCTTTACGACAAGATCCGGATATCATTCTTGTCGGTGAAATTCGTGACGCAGAGACGGCTCGTATCGCGATGAGTGCCGCAGAGACCGGTCACCTCGTCCTATCGACGCTGCACTCTCGTGATGCCAAGGGGGCAATCACACGGCTGTGGGATTTGTTCCCACCATCACAGCAGAATGAAACACAAACGATGTTAGCAGCAAGTCTGCGAGGTGTGGTCTGCCAGCACCTGCTGCCCAGCTCCATTGCCGGCGAACGAAGAGAGCTTGCATTGGAGGTGGTGCTGCGGAACAACGCCGTGGCGGCAGGAGTGAGGGCGGGCCGAATCGATACACTCGAAACCGCAATTTTAGCGGGGCGCAGGGACGGAATGGTCAGCTTGGATGACTCCCTAGGTCAACTTTTGCGAGAAGGACGGATCGCTCAAGAGACGGCGCTCCAATTTGCCACAGATCCACGTCAGCTCTCGCGGACCTGACATCAATTCGGAGTCGTGAGAAGAGGGATGTCTTACCTACTCCGGGGTCTCAGCAGTCGTTGGATTCGATTAGCGTGTGTCGTCCAAGGGATCGCTTTCACTCGATCTTCCACGGCGTGGCCAAATTCCTCGCTCCCCTTCTTTTTCCCTAAACCTCGGCAGCAGCGGCGTTCTTCCAGCATCCCGTTTCTTTTGCTCGGTATCGCCCAGGAACTGATTCTCATTTGCATCCTTCTGATTGCGGTCTTGTACGCGACTCCACACATCTCCGAGAATGTCCGTTACGGCGGCGCCCACTTCTCCCGGATCTACTTGATTCGGATCTTTTCCGACTGATTCGATTAGGTTGCCAAACGATTTTAAAACCCCCTGCTTTGCCGAGACACGTAGTTTGGGTGAGTCCAACGTCCCGCTCACCNCGAGTAGAATCGGTTGTGACGTAAGNATATCTCGGACAGTTCCTCTACCAACGAAGCCATCAGGAAGCTTGATCGAGACCGTTAGGTCAAGAGACTCATCTATCCCAACCGAACCNCTGGACACAAATTCGATGGAGTGTTCGCCGTGGGGCAAAATCAGTGCCAAGCCACTGTGATGGACTCGGCCATCAATGACTGAAAACTTGACCGTAACGTTTTCCGCTACCAAGAGTGAGCCCGGGATACTGATTCCTGCGAGCTCCTTCACGATATGCAACGCTCTGCTCGCGAGCGTCTGCCTCATGGAAACAGACGCACTATGTAATTCTAGCAGCCCGTTTATCTGAGTGGCCCTTGCGCGTTCTGCCTGATTTGACGTAGCTGCGACTACAGGAAGTTCACACTTGGTGAGTTGCAAGGAGAATTCACCAACAGCCGATAGTTCGTCGGCCAGCAGCGGAGCGATCAGCTGCAAGCCTTCCCCGCACAATTCGGGCGTTAGTAGCTCATGGTCAAATANAACCGCTGGCTCGAGACTTAAGATCGATAACGTATTTTTNCTTTTGAGGCGGACGGTCGCATTGATCCCCGAAACGTCAATCGGNGGCATTTGGTCCNTGACAGTGCGAACGATCAAATGAGCGTCCACAATTTGAGCCGTCAGGTTTGGCAGCAACTGTGATCCCGAGGCCTTCCCGGGACTCGGGATATCTGATTTCGCTCCGCCTGCCCTCTCGTTAATGGTAATATCAACAACTGGTCTTTCGATACGAAACTTCCCAATGTCGGGCNTGGATGCCAGCATGCTGAACCACGACCTGTCCCCGGCGATCTGTTCAAACGACACCGTGGATTTCCGATTGAGCGTTTTGATCTCTAAACCCGACACAGATGTAGGTGTGAAATACCCCAAGCTGGCGCTGGTGCTCTGAAGTCTCAATTTGTNACTATCGACCAGGGAATTCAGAACAACGTCCCGCAGCGATGTCTTGCCTAGCAGCGTTGGCAGCAATAACCCCAACAACAAGAAAAAGACAACCAGTTTCCACATCAGCCGTGTTACTGTTTTGCNGCTGCTCGCATGCTTGCTAAACGCAGTNCCCATGTGCCATCACTGAATCGGGGGAGTTACCTCAGAAGGTCACTTTCCCAAAGTAACGATTTTGGAGGTTTTGTGAATCACCCTTGGTTGCCTTTGCTTAGTCAGCAATCACAGGCGTTCATGGTCACGCGNTAGCGGTTCTAAAACGAGCGATCCCCGCGATCTGACGCATTTGCTCAGCAACACTGGAAAAGTTTCTGTTTAATTGGACTCATTGCACATCCAGCGACGTTAACAGACAAGTGTTAGATAAACCAAGCACATTGACTGATCAGAGACGCATGNAGGCCGGTCAACATTCAATCTTCAGCCATGGCGGTTGCGTCGACCTTTTTTCAAGGCAAGTTTTCAACTTCAACGGTAAACACGCATGGCAGATCACCGCAAGCGATTAGGTCGCCCAAATGCAGTCGAGAAAGACGAGTATGCTGTGGAGATGATTCAGGGCTGGATCGCTGACAGGGGGCTCGCCTGTTCGCTGAATCTTGGGCATTGGCATCACAACTCAAAATTAGATGAACGCCACGCTTGGGGGGTCATGATGGCTGACCTCGCCCGGGAAATAGCGATCCAACTGGAAGCTGTTACGAAGCAAGAGCCAAGCGAGTCATTGAAAATGATCGTGGAAGCAATGCTCTCTGAATTGGGGGACGACGGCACTTCCACGCCTGAGNCGGGAACTAANTGAGAGTGACCGTCACGGTGGCATCCGTTTTCAAGTGCAACANAACCATGATTTTGTCAGCCGTNATANCACAAAGGATCACTAAAACTTGATACCGGCGTCAAGATAGATGCCAGCATCCAAGTCAAGTTCACTCTCGGCACGTTCNTATTCGACTCTCCGACCCAACGCAATCCCTGCCTCGAAGAAATGCCCTCGATTGCCTTTTTCCAATACCTCGTAACCGCCCATAACTCGAAAGTCGCGGATGGTCAACTCGTCCGTGAGCCCTGANTCACGAGTAACAGCCCAAGTGTTGCCACCAATACTACCGCCTAGGTANGCCCAGCCCTCTGCCTCTCCACCCTGTTTCCAAAGCCGATGAAAGACGCGCGGACGCGGCATCGTCGCATCGATCTTCCACTCGGGCGTTGGCGTCCAGACAAGTCCAAACGCTGGCAACAGATTGAAATCGGCCCGATCAAAATAAACCGCACCGAGCGAGACCGTTAAGTCGCTCCGGCACTTCCAGTTCATTAGTGCCAAACCAAACACACGAAAGGCTTGATCACTCGTCGTAAAATCACTTCGAATAGACGGGGTCACCACCACNGTNGATGAGAACACTGGATTCCATTTNCACTGGTGCAAAATATTCAACCCGGTGTTGTAAACCGCCTTGGGCAGATCTAAAGAGGCAAGGCCCTGTAGCTGATCAGCACGAAAATAGGGACGCAGACCAATCAAGTTATCCATGCTTCCCAACGGGATTCCAAAGTCTGCTCGTACCTCCTCAAATGCCTGGTTCATACCGCCTTCCTTGTCGCCGAGGTCAAACAGATATCCACCGCGGACTTCGATACCTTGGCAAAAGCTCTTGCGGNAACGCTCCACTGGTGTTTCACGGCTATCGTCGTTCGGAACAGCACGGACGTTGGTGTCGTAAATGACCGCTTTGGGATTACGCGCGGACAATCCCTGCCCACTGCATTCCTGACAACCGATAACCAGGGCAATGGTCAAGAACGCAATAACGAGTCGTGTGAAACACAAGTGCTGCATGAGGTTTGCCATGTTCGAGTAGACCGGGAAGTACCAAACTATCTACGCACATGGAAAGAGGGATCGCGATTCGCTGTAATTTTTCACCGGATGGCTGCGGACCATCATCCGTCGCCGAAAACCGCAAAACCAAGGTGCTGGTGGGCTTGAACGCTGGCAGAACTATTTGAGCAAGCACCTTCTAACTTATCTTTCCAACCGGAGGTAGCGATCATCAGTCAGCTTGGACTTTAAATCCTAGCGGACTTTCTTTCGCTCTAAGAAAGGCGTATTCATTTCCGCGGGCACACGCTGCTCAGGTGTTACCGGTCCTTGCAAAGCTGATTGCTCATCAGCTTTTTGTTTTCGAAGTTCAAGTGCCTGGGCTTCTGCCACATCCGCGGCGTTTAACATGTTCTGAAGCATGGGCATCACAACCTGCCGATAAATACTGTCAGCGATGGGGAACTGTTTGAGCTGCTGAAATGTGCTGTACGAACTCTCACCCTCGGCCCTCGGTAGATCAATCTTCTGCGTTCGACCAGCCGCATCTACCAAGATGGACTGGTACACCCAATCCCCATCCTTGTTACGACTACGAGTCACATCGTAAATCTGAGCAGTGTCCGTATCAAACGTACCTGCTACAGGTCCAACTGCTGGAAGTGGCCCTGGAGCGAGCCCGAGCGTGTTGGCTATTTTCTGCGTCGCATCTTGAACAGAGACGTCTGACGAGATGTCATTCAGACGATTAAGGTTTTTTTCCAATTCGGACAATTGCAACTCATCCGTTAACG
Organism: Rhodopirellula sp.; assembly: GCA_002689655.1. Classification (GTDB taxonomy): domain Bacteria; phylum Planctomycetota; class Planctomycetia; order Pirellulales; family Pirellulaceae; genus Rubripirellula. The sequence continues at coordinate 6,673 of NZHC01000144.1, forward strand.
CTTCTGCGTCTTTCATGGCTGACCTGAGTGAGGCCTCGATTTCGTTGGCTGGAACGTTCTCTCCTGATGTGGGGGGAAAACTTGGTTCTTCCTGAACATTCGCGTCCCTAGGCTTTGGGCCCGTGGCCGTATCGTCCCCAGTTAGCAAAACAGAATTTGAGTGATTGGGGACGTACCAGCACAGAAGTGCAACCAACAGTAAGATGTGAAAAAGCACTGAAACCAGAATCGCGTGACGCCGAGTAAAGGCACGAACTGAGGTTCCCTGTGGGTCGGAAAGTTTTTCGTCAGGATCGAACATTCTGTTACGTCAAGTTGTGAAGGGAGTCGCCGGCACGGATTCTAAATGAACCAGTCGATCTTTCATTAGAATGGAAGTGACACTGAGCCCACTATCCACTCTGCCATAATCCACAGACGCAGGCTGTTTCTGAACGACCGCAACTCGGTTTTGGAACTAACAGTGGTACCCAGCAGTCGAAGGCTAGGTTCAACACAAGGCATCCTACGCAGCGTACTAACGACTAGATTCCATACCGGGACTACCCACGAGTGTCCTTGGCATCGAGTCGTGACTCGTCCATTCGGCGAGGCCGCGTTTTCCTTCCCCAGATAGGTACCCCAACAGAACCGGAGCAACGGTTGCTCTGGGGTATAATAAAAAACGACTGGCAGGCACGCTGACCCGCCAGTCGTCTCCCCTCACGCACACTGATGGATGACTTTTTGTAAGTAGGGCCTCAATCTCACGCCAAAGATCGACGTGTGCGCCGCATGGTGCGACCGAGCAGCCTTCTACCTTTCGCGAGGATGAAGGAGCAACCGGCGTACCAACATGAAACTTGACGGCCAAATTCCAGAAAACTGTTTCATCTGCTTCAAGACAGTGCCATTTCATGTCATTGCACCAATCAATGCCACGCATTTACAAAGAATGAAGGTCGAACTTCCTCGTGCCAAAGTCGCATCGCCACGCCGATGCCAATTTTCGAGGCACTGCCTGCCTGCTCAGCGTGCACTCAAGTCGGAGTTATAGACATAACCGCTGGAATCGGAACTTCCCCAACCACCGACTCCGCCATCAAAACTGGTGGTAAGGTTGTGCAACAAGTCGCAGGTTCGCGGGACGCTGTCGCTGTATCCACTGAAGTATTGGCAACGGTGCTGCAACTGCGTTTCAGAAAGGCGGCCGCTGAGTACGCTGACAGGGAGCTGGATGTCAGTGTTTCAAAAACAACGCGTCAGCCTGCCGACTGCTGTGAGTTTGTATTTGGTGGGCCTGTTTCAACCGAGCACCCCCCGGCATTCGACTCTTCAACTGGTGAGCGCAACGTTGCAAAGTACATCACGCAAGTGATTGCCAATCCAATGCTCATTAAGAACCACAAGGGTTGGTAGACTGCACCATCCTGTGTCGTGGTAATGAACAAATCAATGCCCGGCAAACGGCTATTGGTCAGTCGCGACATCGACACCGATAAGGCATTGCTGGTGAAGTGCAGCAAGATACACGGCAAGACACTTCCGGTTCGCAGGGCGACCCACCCGATTAGGACACCCATGCACGACGCAGCAATGGATTGCTGAAGAAAGCCGTGGGAGATTCCAAACATTAGTGCAGTCACGACCATGGCCCGAAGCCGCCCGCCCTGCCGCACGAGTCCCGCGAAGATAAAACCGCGGAATGCCAGCTCTTCACACACCGCAGGGATAAAAGCCATGAGAAACACAATCGAATACCAAGGTGCTGTTTCAACCTGGTCCAAGAACGGTCGCATCGCCTGTAGGGCTTCGGCGCTTACAGGATAGGTGTATTCAATCCATCTCCCTAAGGCGAGATACAGTGGGTGCAGAGTCACCCCAAGTGCAACAGCCATGGGCAATGAGAACCAATGCGGCCAGCGGACCCGCAGGCTGCTTCGAATAGAGGTAGTCAGCATCACTGACATCAGTAGTGCAGGCGTTAGAATCAAACCGAGTTGGGAGTTGAGAATCATTTTGGTGATTCCCGCCAAATCATCAGGGACCGCCGTTGCCGCGAGACGCCCGAAAAACAAGGCAACCAGAATGATGGCCCCGCAGGCATAGGCCTGTGCCGTTGTTGCGACGGGTTGTCGATCTCTCCAAAGGTGTTTAACCCACGCGCCAAATTCCCACTGTTCTTGACCACCGAATAACACCGCCTCGTTCTCAAACTGGCGTTTTGCCCATGTCACGGCCAACCATAAGCAACCCACGGTGACTCCAAATACGAGCGGGAAATGCAGCATGGATTCACTGTATTGCCCCTCAACCAAAGCTCTGACCAGCAAAAACATTCCCGTCACTGGAATCAAACTGGTGCCGGCAGACAAATTCATCCCCGGCAGCATTGGCAGCAGGACAAGCGGCAAGGTAACCATCATCAGTGGCATCAAGTAATATTGTCCCTCCTTGCTACTGCGAGCCATCGCAGCGACAGCCAAAGCGAGCGCGCTAAACAGGCAAGACAGGGGAATCAGGGCTACAAACAGCCAAAGCATGGGAACGAGCGGTGGGGCTCCGATCGCTGCACCGCCAACACCTATCCGTTGGACAACGAAATAGCTTGTGACCAGCATGCTGCCAGCGTTCAGAATGGCAGTCAGCATGCTGAAACTTGCCACGGCACCGAGCTTGCCCCAGACAATTTCACTGCGTAGGGCTGGGCTGCATAGTAATGTTTCAAGCGTACCTCGCTCTTTTTCTCCGGCAACCAAATCAATGGCTGGGTAGAAAGCACCCGTCATCGCCCACACGAGCATGATGAAAGGAAGCATCTTGCTCCAAAATGCGGCTTCACGCGTTCGTTCAGGGGACAAATCAACATCCTTCCACTGAAAAGGCTCAAGCATTGCCATATCAATGCCCGATGCTTCCAGCGACTGACCGACCCACGCTGATCTCCACTTTCCAAGAATCGTTGTGACGCGACTCATTGCAATTTGCGACTCATCTGAGGAAACGTTGTATAACACTTCCACGGATCTTTTGGTCTGACCCTGCTCTGACGCCGGGGCCACGAAGCTCGGCGGAAACATCAGAACACAATCAAACGATCCGTCCTGAACCCATTGCACAGTTGCTTCTTGAAGCGTCTCGCCTTCATCCACGTCATCAGCACGACGCAGCACGACAGTTAGGTTGTTGGACCCATCGGTATATTCTTCGGAGAATGCGTCACCCTTCAGTAGCGGAGGGCCTCCTTGGATATTCTCAGAACCCACGAGACAAATGGTGGTGGTGTGTTTTTGGCTGAACTGTGCAATCTGTAGAAGCAAGGTACCCACGAGCGGGTACAGCATGATCGGTAGCAGAGCGATCGTGAACAACGTTCTGCGGTCTCGTAGTTGGTCTCGCATTTCCCGCACATAAATGAGCACAATTGCGGAGAGCCGGGGCTTTCCTGACTCTGCTCTGAGGTCGTCAGACGACTGATCCTGTCTGCTCATGCCGATGCCTCTCCATCGCTGGGAAAGGGCGAATCCACTTGACCCGTCTGGTTACTGTCCTCTTCTGTTCCCTTTCCATGCTTGCTCAGCAGGCCAAAAAACAACTCCTCGAATTCATCCTCGTCATGGCGTTCTCTTAATTCCTTGAGGGTTCCGATATCGAGGATCCGCCCCTGATGCATGATCGCGATTCGGTCGCAGAGACGCTGGACCTCGCTCATAATGTGAGTCGAGAAAATCAAGCACTTACCGGACAGTCGCAGCCCCTTGATCACCTCAAGCAGATTGCGGGCGACAAGCACGTCAAGTCCTAAGGTGGCTTCGTCAAAAATCAAGACTGGCGGATCATGAACCATGGCCCGAGCAATGGACACCTTTTGCTTCATTCCAGTCGACAGCTTACCGCCTGGTACATTACGAAATTCATTCATTCGCAACTGGTCAAATAGCGTCTCCAGCCGCGATTCCAGTGGCCTGCGCGGCATACCATGCAAACGTCCGAAATAAGTCACAAGTTCCCAGGCTGTCATCCGGTCATAAATCGCAGTATTGTTGCTAACGAAACCAATGTTACGACGCACGGTAGCCGGGTCGGTTGTAACGTCATGGCCTGCTATTTTAGCCGTCCCACTGGTTGGGGAGAGCACTGTGCTTAGGATCCGCAAGACGGTGGTTTTGCCAGCTCCATTTGGCCCGAGGAGGCCAAAAATCTCGCCCCTTCCGATCGAGAAAGAAACCTGATCAACGGCGACAAACCTGCCACGGCTCAAATCGTCATAGGCTTTCGTCAGGTGATCAACTTGGATCATGAGGGGAGTCTCTTGGCAGTGCGACCAACGAGTTGCCGCGATGCTTAGGCAGGTTAGTGCCGGTTTTGCGCCTCGTATCGGTTGTGCAGCTGCCTCATCCAAACCGGCACAGCCACTACCGTTACGTAGCCCCCAGAGGCAGATGAGGACGGACCAGACTGATGAAAGAAGTAGGATTTCGAGAACGGTCCCCGACTAATCGTCAATCCTTGACGCGAAGTCGCACGACCGGTCCAGTCACCGATCCCAGAGCCTGGATATCATCCGTGGCAGCTCTTGCCTCTCCCTCGCTGGCAATATGCGTCATGATCACCAGCGGAACTGGGTCAAGGTGCGGTCCACCCTCGCGGCCCTCGTGCTGAATAACGGATGCGATGGAAATCCCATGTTGAGCTAGTACGTCGGCAATCGAAGCGAGAGTGCCGGGATGATTCGATACGCTCAGCCGAAAGTAGTAGCGGCCCGTGCTGGTGTCACCATCTCGCAGTTTGACTCGAGGCGGTTGATCAATTGAGAAGTATTCCAACGTCTGGAACGTCAGTCGGGTCCTTCCCACTGCAGTATCAATCAGGTCAGCCGCAACAGCTGACGCCGTGGGCATCTGACCTGCCCCCAGACCATGATAGAACACAGGCCCCACAGCATCGCCGATAACTTGGATTGCGTTGTAAGCGTCACGTACTTCCGCCAAGGGTGTTCCCACCGGCACCAGTGTCGGTGATACGGATAGCTCGAGTCCGTCGTCCGCAAGGTTCGCAATAGCAAGCAATTTAATTCGATAACCAAGTTTCTGTGCGTAAAGCAGGTCCTCGGGGTCCAAGCCATCGATGCCAGTACGTGGAATCTGCGACCAATCAACCGTCGCCCCAAACGCCAGATGAGCTAGAATGGCAAGCTTCTGCGCGGCATCCGTTCCATCAACGTCCATGGTCGGATCGCTCTCCGCGTAACCTAGCCGTTGTGCTTCCCGCACTACATCGTCGTAGCCGGCTCCATTTTCGTCCATCTGTGTCACGATGAAGTTGCTGGTGCCATTCAAGATACCTTCCAACGACCCAATCTGGTTGGCCGACAGACACTGGCTGATGTTAGCAATGATCGGGATGCCGCCCGCAACCGAGGCTTCAAATGCAATGCTGCGTCCCAACTCCCTCGCCCGGGTAAACAATTCAGCACCATGCTCCGCCAGTAAAGCTTTGTTAGCGGTCACGATGTCTTTTCCTGATTCCAGTAGCGACAACATGATCGTACGCGCTGGTTCCAGGCCCCCAATCAATTGCGCGACAACGGTGATCTCATCGTCTTCGATCACCTCCTGTAATGAATCGGTTAAAACCCCATCCGGAAGTTCGACGTCGCGGGAACGCGATAAATCACGCACAACCGCCCTCTTCAACCACATTGTCCGCCCTGCATGCCGAGCGGTCCGATCTCCGTGATCCAACAAAAGACGTGCGACACCGCTGCCAACGGTTCCCAGACCAACAATAGCTACATTTGTTTTTTCCATTCTGCAATTTTAGCCGGTACAGCCTCATGCTGGGAGGCCACGACAGAAGCGGTACACACGCACAAAAGACACACTTGAAAAACAGAATCAGCTTTAATCCTTAGAAGATTCCCTCCATTGTGCCGCTATGTAGAACCCGCTCGCTCGATTACGATCGGACCTTGATGGACAAACCAGCGGTCTAGCTGCACAACCAAAGTGGAAAGTCGTAGCGAAAGTCCGGCCTGTCTGATGCAGGATGGAGGCGGGTGTGCAAGCACCCAAAAGAAGCATTCAAAACCTAGCAACCCGCTTGTTGTACAACAATAAGCTATTCTCAGGATCGTCGCCGATTCCGTTTTCCGAACAACCACCCATCGCGCTTACATTTCCCCAGGGTGACTTCCCCGGTGACTCACACCGGCAACCCCTTACCACCTTCGTCTTCCCATCTACCACAACGCGATGACATTCCGCGTTAGCGGACTTCGCCGCCGAGCAATTGAATGAATGACCTTTGGCCAATCGTCGCAAGTGTCCTGGGAGTTTTTCTGGTCATCATGACCGGAGCCTTAAGCCGACGTATGGGCTGGCTTATGCCAGAGGCCGATCACTCATTTGCGAGTTTGATTACTCATGTGCTATTGCCCGCTTACTTCGCGAGCCGGATTTTGGCTGGCCCCCCATTCGAATCCAGCATGGCTGCTTGGCAGCCCCCAGCATTTGGATTCATGATGACGGTGTTAGGCTTTGGTTTAGCATTTCTATTCGCAAAACAAGTCGGACCAAAAATTGGGTTACGGAGTGATGCACAACAACGTGCATTCGCGTTGTGCGTTGGGATCTGCAATTACGGCTACATCCCTTTACCGTTAGCGGAAAGCTTTTATCCGGGTGCAGTGGTACCTCTTATCCTGCACAACGTTGGGGTTGACCTTGCGCTGTGGAGTGTGGGTGCGGCAATTATCAGCGGAGGCAGGGGCAAGGCGTGGTACAAGGCTCTATTCACTCCACCCTTGATCGCTGTGGTCATCGCCTGCTGTTTGAAAATGTTGGTGGACCCCACGCAGATACCAAATATGCTGTTGTTCGTCTTTGACACGCTTGGAAATTGCGCAATTCCCCTTGGGTTATTGCTGAGCGGAGCGATCATCATGGATTTTCTTGCCGAAACAGCGTGGACCAAGTCTTTTGCGGTACCCGTCATCGCTATCCTGCTTCGTCAAATCGTCCTGCCATGCCTTATGATTGGCACTGCTTTGTTGTTCTCGGTGGGAACACAGATGGAGGAAGTGGTTCTGCTACAGGCGGCGATGCCCGCAGGTGTCTTTCCGATTGTTTTAGTGCGTTTGTATGACCGCGATACTACCGTCGCAATACAGGTGATCATTTCGACTTCGCTTGCAGGGTTAGTCTTGATCCCAGCTTGGCTGCTGATCGGTCAACTGATTTTTGCTTCCTAGAAAGATGCGAATTTTGGGACGCGTCTAGCATTACACGACTCGAGATGTTGGCAACTGCCCAATAGTCGACCGCGGATTATATCGACGGACTCTTGGAACTGCGTCTACCCGAAATTCCGGCCCTTCAACTCAACTCAATCGAGGTCGCACCGTCCCAGTTAGACCATTTGAACCACACACTCAGTGGTTACTTTCACTACGCAGGCTGAAGACATGACTCCAACAAGCGTGAACACACAGTTGCTCCCGTCTCAAAAACCCCAACCCATCCAAAATCTCCAAGAAATCCCGATGTTTGCGTGCTACCCCACACATGCCTAGGTGGTTCTTTCACGCGACAACCCCGGCGCGGAATCGAGAAACACGCGCCTTGAATATCAAGAACTGCTACTAACGATCACTGCATCCTGTGCGAGTGGTACCGTTTCCGGCCAAATTGATGCTGGTTCTGGAACACAGACAAGAGCCGAATTCGGTTACAAATGCCTTAAATACTTATTTCAAATTCACGAGGAGATCAACAACGAAGGAAGCAAGGCATCGTTTGACAACGGGGTGTTAACGCTCGTGTTTTCCCTCGAACAACCACCTTTGCCGCAAAGCAGCCCAGTCTCTGCTTGTGAACTCGAGCCAATTGCGATGGAATCCGGAGACTAAAAACCCGGAAAGCGTAACAAGCCACATGGTTTCTTTAGAGACCAGTCACTCTTCGGAGGTGTTGCCACGAATCAAAACAAGAGTACTTGCCAAAGTTTGCCATCAGGCTAACAAAAAACTAAGTCCCGGAGCACCACCTGATTGCAATGTCCTGAAGAAAGCAATCCTGTTGCGTTCTCGCTTCGGTGGTGGACTACACTTCAATCTGTAACCGTAACCCATCGTAAGCAAGTTCCACCCCAGGTGGCAGAGCGGCGTTTGTTGACTCGTGTTCAAGGTCATGGCAGATGTGCGTAAGAAATGTCCTCTTGGCTTGAATCCGCTCAGCGACCTCGCATGCTTCTTTGACGCAGAAATGAGTGGGGTGTGTTTTCCATCTCAGCGCATCGACAACAAACGTTTCTACTCCAGACAATAAATCGAGCGACGCATCTGGGATGAAGTTTGTGTCGGTACAATAGGCGAAATTGCCGATCCGGAAACCAAGAACATCGAAATGAGGTCCGTGGGATAAACGCAAGGGCTGAAAATCGACACCCAGAACTGTGAACGGGTCAACTGCGTTGATGGTTTCAAACTCGAGACGCGGGGTAGCCCCGGGATGCGTTTCCTGCCGATCGCTGAAGGCATAGTCAAATGACTTCCTAATGCGAGTTTCGACACTCGTCTCACAATACAGTGGAACCGGCGTCCCCAGCCGGAATGGGAACAAACGCAGGTCGTCAAGTCCGAAAAGATGGTCTGCATGCTCATGCGTATAAACTACCGCATGAACCAGAGGTATCTTTTCTCGCAACAACTGGCTCCTCATATCTGGACCGGTGTCAATGAGGATTGTTCCCTCAGCCGTTCGGATCGCAATTGAGCAACGTGTGCGATTGTTTTTGGGGTTTGCACTCATGCAGACCGCACAGTCACAACCCAATGCAGGGACACCCACGCTCGTTCCTGTTCCGAGCAGGATCACCTCAGCAGAATGAACACACATTTGATTCATTGCGTTTTCGGGCTTTTCTAGACTGGATAATAGGCAACCGAGCGATAGCGGAGTCGACTGCCCATCTTTGGTGGCTTAAATGACCGATAGAATCTTTTGATCACGGCAATCCAGTCCGTTCCAGACCTACCGGCGCTGTTATTTTGCTAGATGTACACAAATACGGGAAGCAGGGGCGAATTTCTTTCCAAGATGCCCCTTGGCTGAAATACCCGAATTCTGCGATACTCTGTGCCTTGGGCATCATGCCCTTCTCCTACAACCGTATTTTGACGGCGTGATCGGCCCGGTAGAACGGTGCCTAATGGCGATCATGCTACCAGACTTTTCGAACCCGAATCAGCATGTTTGCTGAGAGCAGCCCCAGGCCAACGGCTTGGACATGGAATGAAATAGGCACACCCATGAGGGTGCGTATCCTACGCTTCGGGTTCATGCCATTACACATTAAGAAAGATCCTTTTGATGTTAAAAAACTTTTCACCTGCAGCGCTTGGAATCAACGGTCGCCAAAGCGAATTGATCGAACTGGCACTGACATACGGCTTCACCGGCATGGACGTGGACATGCACGAAATGCTTCGGCGCGCCCAACGCACTAATGTTGAAGATGCCGCTAAGTACCTCGAAGCTGCGAAAATTGAAGTGGGTGGTTTTGAGCTGGGAATTGACTTGGATGCTGATGACGATGCATTTACCAGTCAACTTGGTGCACTGCATCCAATCGCCGACATGGCAAAACAATTGGAGGCTACTCGTGGTTATATACGCGTGCCAGCTGCTACCAATCGCTTGCCTTACCATGAGTATTTCGATGTCCAAGGGACACGGCTTGGCCAGATAGCTCAGGTACTCGAGCCACGAGGAATCAAACTGGGGATCGGGTTCTCTGCCGGGAAAGAGCTTGAGGAAGGAAAAGAATTTTCTTTCATTCGCAACGTTGAAGGCTACCTCGCCCTTGTTAACTCCGTTGCGGGTGCTAATGTCGGGATGCTTCTTGACACATGGGACTGGGTAGTGGGTGATGGCGCCATGGACCAGCTCACCGAAATCACAGCTGACAAGCTGGTTGCGGTCCGCCTCGGATCTGTGAACACCGAAACGGAGCCTGACAAGGCTAGCACGAGTGATCGCGTTCTTCCTGAAAAGGAAGGTACTTTGAATCACGTCAGCGTAATCAAGCATCTTGAGTCAATTGGCTTTGATGGCCCTGTCAGCCCCAGTGCCTCTAACCAGTGCTACAAAGGACAAACCCGAGAAAGCATCGTTCAGCGTGCACAGGAAGCTGTCGACGGGATCTCAACCGAAGCAGGGCTTTCCGTCGCAAAACTGCCAATGGAAACCATCGAAGATATTCCGTACGAACCCAATCCGATAAGCTGACGCGAGTGCCAGCGGACCGCAAGCTACATGCCACACGTGCACCGCGGAGCTGTGGTCAAGGCTGGGGCGAGTACACAAAAACTGAAACGGTAGCGACAAAGGCATTGCCCTTTGTCGCTTTTTTTATGCAGTTTTGGTAAGTGGCGCCTGCCGCTCCGAACGGGTTGCCAATCGCCAAGAAGCACTACTCGTTTGACCGTTTTTCCGATCGCTTGATCCAAACATGGCTAGTTGCACGATAGACAGAGTCTTTGCCGATCTGATCACTCAGTTGGTCGACCACCTGATCAACGGCCTTCTGTGACTGTTCCTCAGCCTCAGACTGGAACAAATCGAGCTGTCTCGATCCCTTCTTGGTCAGATTTCCAAGGCTTACCCCAAGTAGCCGGATAGGTTTTGGATGCTTAGCAGAAAGTTCCGACAGCAGCGTCATGGCCGTTCGGAAGACTGAATCAGTTGCCTGCGTTGGCTGGGTGAATGTGCGGGTTTGCGCAAAGGTCTGAAAATCATCGCAACGATATTTGACGGTCACGGCTCGAGTCCACCTGTCGTTTCGCCTCAGGCGACGCGTCACCTGTTCGCAGAGGTGGCTAATGACTGCCCGCATCATCTGCGCATCATCAATGTCAACCGAGAACGTGCGTTCGTGACTGATTTGTTTCGCGGTGCGATCCGGTACAACTTTTCGCTCATCGATCCCGTTCGCAAGCGTCCACAGGTGCTCACCCCAATTGCCGAACTTTTCAAACAGGACCCTTCGGTCGTATCTACGAATATCTCCGATAGTTTTCAGCTGCAGAGCCGCCAGTTTACGATTGCCAACACGACCAACACCCCATAACCGAGACACAGGAAGCGGATCCAGAAAAGACTGAATCTCATCAGTCTTTACTTCCGTGAAGCCGTCAGGCTTCTGGATGTCGCTGGCGATTTTAGCAACAAATTTCAACGGAGCGATTCCCACACTTGCTGTCAGGCTGAGCTCCTCTTGGATCAGTGTTTTAATTTGCCCACCAATGTTGCTGGCAGACCCAAACAGCCGCAGGGTGCCGGCTACATCCAGAAACGCCTCGTCCAGTGATAAAGGTTGAACCATTGGGGTGAAACGTAGAAAGATTTCCCGCACCTGACGTCCCACCGCTGCATAGTGGTCGAGCCGACTTTTCACGAACACGGCATGAGGGCATAACTCGGCTGCTCGCTGACCTGACATTGCGCTGTGAATACCAAACCGACGGGCCTCGTAACTCGCAGCCGCAACGACACCTCTTTTTGCGTTTCCACCGACAACAACAGGTTTGCCGAGCAGAGTCGGATCGTCACGTTGCTCAATTGAAGCGTAAAAAGCGTCCATGTCGATGTGCAGAATCATATTTCGTGTCTTTACCACACCTTCCTATCGAGATAGCACTTCAACTGGCAGGTACATTACTGCGTCAACCAGCGATAAACCCGGTCGACGTCAGAAAAATCTCGATGCACGACATGGGCACCCGCCGTTTCTAATGTCTGCCGGTCGAAATGCCCTGTGCAGACAGCCATGACGCGCGCATCAATGTCCAAGCCACAGACGATATCAGCAGGTGTGTCACCGATCACAATTGTACCATCGGTTGCTTGATGGCCGTGTGCCCCGCGTAAATAGAGAGCGGTCCGCCTCGCCAAATGTCGTCGGTCAGAATCAAAATCACCGCCAAAGATGTCGTCAAAATACCCCCGCAACCCGAAGTGGCGTAGTTTCTGTGTCGCGGTTGCCTTCAAATTCCCTGTCATTATCGCGCACCGCAGATCCTGATGCAGCCTGAGACGGGTTAGCAAGGCCTCAACCCCCGGTAATACGCTTCCGCCACACTTCTGAAGCACTTTGGGCAGAATAGCACCGTACTCCGTCGTAAAAATATCAAAGTTAGTTTCCGTTGGCTTGATGTCGTTTATCAGCATCAGCTCGTTCAGCAACGAGCGATCAGTTCTTCCGCCGAATCTCACCTCCAGATTGGGACGCACAACACCGAATTGATCCCTCAGAACTGCCTCAAGGGCCCGGGTACCAGTCTCATTTGTCACGATTAGGGTACCGTCGATATCAAATAACAGGGTTTTCATGTCTGACGCGGAGGCGAGGATGTGTGGTCGGCGGAAATTCGCCGCAATGCTAGACTAAAAGCGTAGCCCGCAGAACATACGCAAGAGATTACGATGAACAATACCGCTGTCGACCCCGAACCGGCAACCGCACCCACGCAGGGCCACGGCATCGATAAGAGTAACGCACGCGTCCAGGAAATGTTCCGCCAAATTGCGCCGCGTTACGATGCCATGAACCACCTGTTGTCCATGAACGTCGATCGGTACTGGCGTTTTCGGGCCGTCCGAAAACTTAATCTGCAACCCGGCATCCCCGCCTTGGATACCTGCACAGGGACAGGGGACCTTGCTCTTTCAATTGCCAAGCATGCACCCGAGGGGGTTGATGTGGTGGGTAGTGACTTCTGCAATGCAATGCTGGAAATTGCAAGGGACAAACGCTTGCCCCCGAAGAGAGGGGCGAAACCAGTTGATTTCATTGAAGCGGACTCACAAGCTCTTCCGTTCCCCAGCGATGTTTTCCAATGCGTGACGGTAGCATTCGGGTTGCGCAATGTTGCGGATACAGACCTGGGTTTGCGAGAGATGTTGCGGGTGTGTCGGCCAGGTGGGCAAATGCTAATCCTTGAGTTTTCAAGGCCCACCATGATTGGCCTCAAGCAGGCGTACAACTTTTACTTCAAACACATCCTTCCTCGGTTGGGGCAACTGTTTGCCCGCAACGATAAGTCAGCATACGAATATCTGCCGGAGTCGGTTGGCCAGTTTCCTGACGGAAAGGCTCTCGCGGACCGAATGGAAGCCGCTGGAATGCAACACGTCGACTTTACCCCGCTTACCTTCGGCGTGGCAACCATTTACGTTGGGCAAAAACCCATCTCGAGCGAAGGACCGGGCGAATGATGAGCACGCCAAATCGGATAGTTTTGGGCATCACGGGTGCTAGTGGTAGCGTTTACGCCATCCGTTTACTCCAGGTTCTCGTTAAGGCAGGGCACGAAACCCATTTAGTTGTAAGCCCTAGCGGCGCGGCAGTCCTCAAACAGGAATGTGGCCTTGAGCTTAACCTGAAGAAACCTGACGTTGAATCGATGGTCTGCTGTACTCCGGGTTGGTCGCAGGCAGCGCCGCTTGTCGACGCCGAAACCGTGACTGCTGCCATTTCCTCCCAGCGGCTGTGCTACCACCAGCACGACGATTACATGACGCCAATTGCGAGCGGCTCATTCCGCACGCATGCGATGGTTGTTTGTCCCTGCAGCGGAAGCACTCTGAGCGGCATCGCCAGAGCAGCCTCTACGAACCTGATCCAACGTGCCGCTGACGTACACCTGAAAGAACACCGAAAATTGGTGCTAGTACCCCGCGAAACTCCGCTAAGTGTGATTCAGCTTGAGAACATGCAACGCTTGGCAGCCTCAGGTGCAGTGATCCTGCCTGCGATGCCCGGCTGGTACCATGGCGTAAAATCCTTGGATTGCCTTGTAGATTTTATCGTCAGCAGAATCCTAGATCAGCTGGACATAGATAACACGTTAATGAATCGCTGGGGTGAGTAGTTGCCCGTCACCGGATCCAACACCCCATGCGACCCCGCACACGCAGGCACCAAATCATTACGGCGGCCCGCACGGAAATATCGGACCAGCTACAGAAAGTGTCCAGACCACGACGTAGTCACACTTTCGACGACGAACCTCAGTACCGAATGCAGCCACGGATCATGCGTCCCAGGACAGCGTTACTTAGCTCTCCAAGTCGCATCGAATGATTACCCTCACCCTTCGTGACGCTGCAACCCCTGCTAATCGTCTACTGTTGAGCGTTTCTCTTGTTACTCGCTGGCCAGAGATGTTAACTTCACCAGTTAGCCAAAACCGCGATGCACAGCTGATAGGTCGCTTGATGATTGGCGAGTGTCGCTCATCATATCATGTTGACACGCGGTCGCTCCTCACATGAACAGCGCCAGTCCAATGAAACGCTCAAGTCAATAACCGCAAAGCTAAGTTGATACAGTGAGGTGTTGGACACGCAATTCTCTCAACTCTCGCGTTGTTGACTCTGTTGGCGTGATCTTCCGAATCGAGGTTCTCAGAGTTGAGGCCGCTACGCTCGAAACTGCTGCAAAACATGCTGCAGTGCCGGCGACATGGGACGGATCGGTCGTGCCGGCACCAGGTCCCCGTATACGCTGATCATTATTCACAACTTCACTTCTCGTCTTCTGCGAACGAGTGGTCCTGCCTTCGAACTTGGGTTGACCAACCTCATAAGGCAAGCAAATGGTGGCCTGTCGGCACAGATCTTACAGGCCGGAGAATCGGCATAGCCCTCTGTCTGATGGAATAATCAGAACTTACAGAACCTCCCATCCAGCACGTCGCCGTAATCCCTCTGTTTTGCCTTGGCGTTTCTCTTTGCGTGTCCAACGATTAACCCGTAGTCGATGTAGTCAGAGCATCGTGATCCGATGCGTTGGTATGAAACGGCTGGGACGGCCCAAATCTCCTGTCAAGACGAAAATGTCGCACAGGGTTTTGACGGATCAGCTATTTATGCCGGAACGAGCACGAGGATCGATGACGCGACATGTGTGCCGAAGCACCATGATCGCCGAAGCTGCGTCTTGCAACAGATGTGTTGTTTCCCTTGGAGAAATCGAGATGAATAGGCTGTGGATCATACCCGCCATCATGATCAGTGCGATCGTGGCCGGTACAAATTCCGCGAGCGCCGCATATTGTGGTGCGATCAGCTATGAGGGCTGTTGTGGATGCGGAGAGACCGCTGATGGTAATGAAGTGTCCGCGACTCCGGTGGCTGGAGGAACTTACACTTGCATGCGAACCGTACGAGAGACGGTTTACGATCGAGTTCAAGAGACTCGCTATCGCACTCGAAACGAGGTTTACTACGAGGACCGTGAAGTGCAGTGCAGTCGGCTTGTGCCGGAAACTACTACACGCAACGTTAATTACACCGTGATGGTTCCAACCTATGAAACCAAAACGCGCACGATTAATTACACCGTTTGCAAACCTGTCTACGAGAAACATCAACGCACAATCAACTACACCGTACGGCGTCCGGTGTATGAGACCTGCAAAAAAACAATCAAGTACACAGTCTGCAAACCGGTTTACGAGAAGCACGAACGCACCATCAACTACACGGTCAAAAAACCCGTGTACGAGACACGCACGAAAAACGTCAAGTACACGGTTTGCAAACCGGTCTACGAAACTAAATCAAGAACCATCAAGTACACGGTATGCAAGCCTGTATACGAAACGAAAACACGCCAAGTAAATTACACCGTTTACAATACGGTCCGTGAACAAAAGATGCGAACGGAGCAGTACAGCGTCTGTGTGCCAGAGCAGTACACACGTACGGTTACGGTCAGGGGCGGTCACTGGGAAACCAAAACCGAAACCATCCCTGGTCCGGTGATGAAAAAGACTGTCCGTGAGCGTGGCAGGTGGACATACGACCCTTGCACCTGCAAGTGCATTTACACCCCGGGCAAATGCCGCACAGAATGCGTCCAGTGTCCCCCCAAAACCCTCTGCAAGAAAGTTTGGGTTCCAACCTGTGAGCAGAAGGAAATCCGCTGCACAAGATATCGACGGGAATGTCGTACCCGAAACGTGCCGTATACAGTTTGCCGTGTTGTGCCTGAGTGCCGCACAAAAACTTGCACCTACCGTGTCTGCAAAATGGTGCCGGAATGCCGAACCAAAACCTGCAATTACAAGGTTTGCCGAATGGTTCCTGAATGCCGCACCAAGGAAGTTTCCTACAAAGTGTGCCGAATGGTTTGTGAGAATCGAACCAAGGTTTGCCACTACACCACCTGCAAGATGGTTCCAGAGTGCAAAACCAGGGAAGTCTGCCACAAAGTGTGCCGAATGGTATGTGAGAATCGAACCAAGGTTTGCCACTACACCACCTGCAAGATGGTTCCAGAGTGCAAAACAAAAACTTGCACGTATCGCGTGTGCAAAATGGTTCCTGAGACCCGCACACGTACTGTTTGTGAAACTAAGTGCAGACGCGAGTGCTATACCAAAACTGTTCAGGTTAAGAAGTGCCGCCAGGTTTGCGAACCTTACACGGTCACCCGTTGTGTGCCGCGAGTCGTATGCAAGCAGGTGCCGGTAGAAGTTTGCTGCCCCTCACCTTGCTGCACATCCCCCTGCGGCCCCTCGCAACCAGGACCTGTCAAAAGCATCTTGAATCATCTGTTGCACGGTCACCAAAGCAACGGATGCAATTCTGGCGGTGCCGCCCCTTCCTGCGGGTGCGAAACAGCAAATTGCGACTGCTAGGGACGATCAATTCTTCGGGATTGGTTTGCAAAGGCTCAATGCTCGGAACCAAGCTAGCCAGAGGCGGAGCGTGACAGCTTCGCCTCTTTTTGTGCGCTGTCTACCCGTGCACTGCGTGCTGCAGAGTGGGCGAGAAACACGGTTTATCAGGCGGACCGCATCAGGCAGAAGCGGCCTTCCATCTATGTCAGCTAGCATGATTAGGCCGGGTTGTTCGAGATGGTACTAGCTCAAACCGATCGGAAATTCATCTCAAATGCTTGCCTTCGCCCACGTGCCCGCTAAGTTGGAGTTTACGGACACGGGGTACACGGGATGTGATTTTTCGTATCGCTCCCAATTAGATCCCACATCAGCGAATGTCACCTTTCATGTCAGGCATGCTTTCAATGCTTCACGCAGCACTCAGCCCCTTCTTAGCCTCCACCCTGACGCTGGTCTGTTTCGTTAGTCCTTGCGCTGCCCTGGATCTCAATTGGAAAGAAATCTTCCCCATAAGAAAACATGACTTTGGTATCGTTGCGGTAGCTGCAAAAACGGAATTCAGCTTCCCCATCGAAAACACGTCCGATCGGCCCATACACATTCGGACGGTTCGAGCGAGCTGCGGATGCACCACGCCTACAGTAGACAGCAATACAATTGCTCCGGGCCAGACGAGCTACCTACACGCACGATTTAATACAGACACGTTCAAGGGTAAGCGAGGCGCAAACCTCACCGTCGTGATTGATCGACCGATCTATACCGAGGTCCGTCTTCGTGTGGATGGCTTCATTCGCAGCGACCTCGTTTTTCACCCCGGCGCAGTTGAATTCAAACGCACCAGCTCCGGTTCCCCCGTCACACAAACTGTAAAGGTTTTTTACGCTGGCCGAAAAAACTGGCACATAAACAAGATCGAGAGTCCGCAATCGTGGCTCGTCGCTGATATCAAGGAGCTAAGTCGTCGACGAGGTCGAATCAACTACGAGGTCACGGTGACGATCGACAATGCTGCACCTACAGGGTTTTTCCAAGATGAATTGGTCCTGTTTACAGATGACTCGGGGATGCCGCGCGTTCCTCTCCGAGTGACCGGCGAAATAACTGCCCCCCTGACGATTTCACCGGGCATCATCTCGCTGGGCACTGTCAGGGCTGGCACGCCTACCTCGAAGAAGATTGTAGTCCTTGGCCAGCGTCCCTTCGTTATCGAGTCGCTGACGGCCGAAGGTTGGAAGGTAGATGTTTCGCTATCTAGCGAAGCAAAGAAAACCCACATTCTACGGCCAAGCTTTGACATTGCCGGTACCTCGAAGGGTGCCTTTAAAAGTACACTTATCATCACGACGGCGGGTGAGAATTCATCGAGAGCTACGGCATTGGTGACCGCAGACGTGGCCAGTGACTAATTCACGGCTAAACATCCGTGGCAGTATCCAAATGGATTCATGTCGTCGGTGCGAGCCCTTGGAGGCTCCGAGTGACAGGCGGCGTGCGAATGTACAACAGCGCCGCCGCTCAAGCCGAAACAAGGAACCGCAGTCATCTCACTCCGGGATAGAATCGAACGCCTTCACCTGTTCAGAACCGCCATTCTGGGTCTAATCTCAGCGTTCTCGACGACCATGGTGATTGCAGCGCTCATTACATGGGATGGACGCTCATTATCAGCCAACCCCAACGAAGTTGCACGTGCAGACTATCTGTGGCTTTGCGTTGCCACACAGGCACTTTGCCTCATGCTTCCCGCGTTGGCGCCCCTGTATGCGTGGGCAGCTCTCAGCAAAAACGCACAACTGTTTGTTTACCTCCGCACTTTGGTAAGCAGCTACATCCTGTGCATCCCTATCGTGCTGATGCTCGATGGCATGGTATTCGGTTGGATCGGTCAAAGATTGCTATCGCCAACTTTTGCACGCGGTCTTGGCGAGTTTACCAACATTATTCCGTTCTTTACCAGTGGCTCGTTAATCCTGCTCGGATCCGCCGTTGCGTTCAGCGTTGGTTTCCCGGCTGTCGCGTGGACACTGAGCAACCAACTTGACAAGCGTATTCGGGGCCGTTGGCAGAAGCCATGCGTGATCTTCCTGTCATTTACTTATGCTGCGGCATTCCTGTTCGGCGGATTCATTTTCCTGCGTCCCGAACCTGAGTTGATAAACGCAATGCAATTACGTAGTTCTGCGCATCCATTCGTCGTGTTCAGGCTGCTGCCAACGCCATCGGTGGGGCCGGCTACCATACCCACGTCGCCTCGACCCAATGGCCCGAGTTCAGAAGCCACGTTTGCGGCGCTTCCAGATATGGCTGCCGCAAAAGGCTATTTGTCACGAGGTCGACGTTTGCGTAATACACACGCAATTCGACCGCTCCGGCATGAGAAACCACTTGACGTGGTTATGTTGGTAATCGAATCATTGAGGCCTGAGTTGGTAGCCAATGACATCATGCCCAACCTCTTTGCATTAGCACAGCAATCAATTCACTGCCGGTATCACTTCTCAGGTGGAAACGCAACGAACCACGGGATGTTCAGTTTGGTCACTGGGCTGGAGCCAACCTGGTTTGGTACACCCCAGCAGTTTGATCCCTGTCTGAACCGTTGGTTCAACGCCCTGGGTTATGAGACAGGATTTTTCGCTGGCGCAAATGACTGGGATGACTTTCGCATGAATGGTTTCATTCGTCCCGAAGTTTTTGATGAATTCGAAGTGCGTCCCCGGAACGGAATTTCAAGTGATCGGAGGGCAGTAGAGTTGGCTTCGTCGTTTCTTGACCGTGGTGGTGACGCCATGAGCGAGAAAATGAATCGCCGACCAAGGCTGGCAATCGTTTACCTATACGGGACGCACGCAACTTACCAAAGCTACCCAGCTGATCAACTTGACCAACCTGCTGCAGATGATCGTTTTCCCTTTCCGTACCCAGCACGCATGCGGGCTGCAGTTTGGAACAGGTATCGAAACAGCGCCCGCACCGTAGATCGCCTGATCAAACCACTCATGAATCGCAATCGTGTCATTGTTGCCGTGGGAGATCACGGCGAAGCATTCCTCGAAGATGGTACGGTTGGTCATGGACTTCGTCTGTCACGCTATCAGAACATGACCGCAGCGGTGCTGTATTGTCCGGGCGCATCGCCCAACATCATTGATCAACCGACATCCCATTTGGATGTACTACCAACGGTGCTCTCGTGTCTCAATGTACAACTATCTGACCCTGATGCGATCGATGGTTTGTCGCTGATCGATGCGAATCAACAACGCTTAGACAAGCGAAGCTTTTGTGTTCGAAACTACCTGGGAACAGATTATGGTCTGATTGGCCCATGGACTCGGAAGCCCGGCCAACCGTTTGCCTACCGTTTCTCAGCATCAATCAAAACCGGTATGGCACGGGCTTTAAATGGCATCGATGAACGCGGTGTGGACAGGAAACTTCAGGATGCGGAAACGCAATCGATGGAGATCCGAAAGTGGCAATCGCGGATGTACCGCACCTCACCAAATCCAATGCTAGACCCAGGGTGAGGATCACTGCGCAGCATACTTTAGTCGCAAGTCTTCGATTTCTTATTCAGCTACGCTATCCGCAACGCGGATGCTGAGTTCCGCGAGACGCCAACGTCCTTCTGCTTCAACACCAAAATGCGGTGAACTGTCCAGCATTAGCGTTTGCCCCTTTTCTAAGACCCCGATGTCACTGAGAAGGCCCGACTGGTCCTTCTCGTCAATATCGGCATCCATGCAATAAATTGCCATCGGTGATTGATTCGACTTTCGATAGAAACCTCCACACACCCCGTTTCCTGCGACAATCGCAACGGATTCGATCAGGACATCTTGATCGAAAGTGATGTTAAGCCGCTCGCCAGCATCCACCTGTTTAACCGCTCCCCCGGTAATCCCAAGTCCTCGAGGATTCAAATTAAAAGAGAACGAATCACTGCCATTTCCTACTTGTGCTCGAACCGTAAGTCGCAATTCTCCACCACCGGGTAGCTTCACCTCAGTTGAAACGGCGCCTCGAGTTGCCGCCTGAAAGCTAGTACGCAGGTCCACTGCAACCTGAGTCTGATCCTTAAGGATATCTTTTCGCCGCATGTCCGCCCGTTGAGTCCAAGAAAACTTGACCAACGTGGTATCACCTTGAGGGACAAGGCGGTGGCCCCCGGCGTTGCGGTGCATGGATGCCCGTTGTAATAATTCGCCGATTATTGCTTCATACTCAGTCCTTCCAAGGAGGTTTTTTTCCTCCTTGGGGTCGGCTCGAAGCTCGTAAACTTCAGTCGGGACGGCATGACCTGCACGGAGCAACTGAGCATTGAAGAACACCTTCCATGCACCCGGCACGACCTGTCCATCCACCACAGGATCATCAGATCGAAATGCGAGCACGGCGGGATCTTCGGCCTCCTTGTGGTCGTTAAAAAACATCTGACGCTGGTCGACGACCTTGCCTCGCCAGGCTGATAGTACGCTCACACTATCCTCGCCACCTTTCTCTGAACCCAGAAAGTTCGCTTCCTGATGGTCCAGCACATCCGCGAAGGTCGCATACATATCCTGTAGCCCGACTAGCGTTTCGTTACTGGTTCCCGGGCTGTCTGGATTCCCATCACCCACGTTGCCGGATGGCCAAGCCACCAAGAATGGGATTCGATGCCCGCCTTCATAAACAGACCCTTTGTTGCTCCGAAATGGGCCAGTAGCCGTCTTGGCAGTGATCTCTGCCCCATTGTCGCTTGTGAAGATGACTATGGTGTTGTCAATCAGGCCATTGCCGGGGTTGCGTGGATCTTCGGTGGTCCGCAGATAATTGAGAAGACTTCCAAGTACCACGTCGTTCTCGTAAATGTAATCAGCGCGTCGGCCCATCGGTTGCAGGACTACATTTGTAGCGGCACCTAAGACGGGAACACCCTCTATCTCGTTTTCGGGTGTGTGGGGGCCATGATTTGAATTACAGGCATAGTACAGAAAAAACGGTTTGTCTTCGTGTGCCTTAAAATGCTCCGCAAAGAAAGTCTTCGCATTGGACAGGTGACGGCTTCCAAGCTCTTCCAAGATGTAGGCGTTGCTGCCAACATCCACGATCCGTTTGCCATCCCCAGTGGCTCCAATGATCGTTCTGCCATGAATGTGCCCAGGTCCTATGGATTGCCTCGCATCATTGGGCCTCTTCTTCCCACCGCGCGCGGGCCCCGATGTCCCATGCGATCGAGATGTGAAGCGACAGAAGTCAAACCCGTGGTCCAGCGGAGTGTCCCACATGGGTTGAGTGAGATCAGCATCTTCCCAAGCGTCAGCAGGGCTACCATCACTATTACGATACCGGAGCCCAACGTGCCATTTCCCGACCAATGCAGTGCGATAACCATGAGACTGAAACAAGGTACCCAAGGTCGGGCGATCCGCCTCTATCATTGGATCTCCCTGAGCACCAAAGAGTACCCAATGTTTCAAACGATTGCGCCAAGAGTAGCGACCTGTGAGCAACCCATAACGTGTTAGTGTGCATCGTGAAGCAGGGGTATGGGCGTCGGTAAATCGCACGCCCATGCGAGCTAAGCGATTCATGTTCGGCGTTAAAATCTGCTGGCTATCCTGATTGCCTGTGACATCCTGATACGCACTCGTGTCACCCATCCCCATGTCATCAGCCATCATCAGAATGACATTCGGCCTTAGGTCACGTTCATCAGCACCCAGCAGACCGCTGGCACTGCACCAGAACAACACGACAAAGACGACAACACGAGAGTCAGTTTTGAACATTACGGCCCGCAATCTGAAGAGAGATTTTCAAATGCTCAGTATAGCAGGCCATACGGACGTTTCGAAGATCCGACCTACCAGTTTACCGACTCGGCGTGCTTCGTGAGCAGCTGCCCCGCTGCCTGTGTGCGCATACCGCCACCGCTGTAAGCTCCTGCGACACCTACTCTCGGTCCTCTCCTCGATACCGTACTACCGAAGTTCCATCACTCCGCTGTTCTTCGTCGGTGACGCAAAACTTGGTGTTGGTGTGTTAAGTCCGAAAACTGAGCGTACTTAATGCCAAACGCCGTCACCGTCGTCTTACGAATTTGCCGTGCCAAAGATCGACCTGTGTGCAACTGAGCACCTCTTTGCAACTGAGTAAGCGTGGATGTTCAATGCAAGCAAGTTCACCAACTGGATCATCCTGGGCAACCTGAATGAGTCGTCTAAAGCCGATCCGCAGCGGACGGTGCAATAACAGCGCGGCGCAGATTTCACTACCCGAAAGACCCCAGCAACTCATTCGTCTTCACTGCCAACTCCGGGCATGGACTTCACCTTGCGAAATGAGGGCGTCCGCGCACGGTAAGGAGTAGACTCATTGGTCGTGGTGTTAGTGGGGGCCTTCAACAACCCCGTGAAAACCGTGTGAGAAGCCTTGGTTGATCGTCAAGGTGACGTTAGCTCCTGCAAAAATTCAAGAAATTTCATCCACCGCCACCCAGTATTTTTTCGTGTTCGCCACGGAAGTTCACGGAAATATCGGCAAACGCTGAGGCTCCTCTCTACGGCAATTAGATTTACCTATCGGTGTCAGTGTGGTCAATTACCGGCAGATTACGTTTACAATCTCAGCCCGACACAGTCGACGACCTGTCGACGCGTCCGTTGATCCAGACCCAGTAGCAAAAAAATCGCCTTGAGGTGCAATTCACTGATGTTCATGATTCAAAAAGCTGCGGTTCTTCGATTGCCCATGTTGGTCGCTTTAGCCAGCTTCAGTTCAGGTCTTGGGTACGCTGAAAACTGGGGCCATTGGCGGGGCGACAATGGCAACAGCGTGTCAAGGGATGCTACTCCTCCCACAAGCTGGGGGCCCAAGGAGAACATAAAATGGAAAGTGGTGGTTCCAGGAAGCGGTTCGAGCTCACCAGTGGTCTGGAATGAGCGCATTTTTGTTACCAGTGCAGTGCCCACCCCCAGTGCTGAATATGAGTTCTCAGTCTTCTGCTTTGATCGGCAGTCAGGGAAACAGAACTGGAAGAGGATCGCCACCGCAGGGCAGCCCCATGAAGGCACGCATAGCACGAATGGTTACGCTTCTGCCTCACCATGCACGGATGGAGAGCACGTCTACGTGCAATTCGGCTCACGTGGCCTTTATTGCTATACGGTTGATGGGCAACTCGTCTGGAATCGCTCGGATTTCCCCGAGATGACCATGCGTGGCACCTTTGGCGAGGGATCCTCGCCCACGTTGGCTGGCGATTTATTGATCGTTCCCTGCGATCACGAAGGGGAGTCCGCCTTATACGCACTGAACAAAAAAACCGGCAAAACTGTTTGGGAAACGAAAAGAGACGAGCCAAGTTGCTGGGCAACACCGTTTGTAATGAAGGCTCACGGGACAACACAGATCATCATGAATGGTGAAAACTTCGCCAGAGCTTACGATGCAAAAGATGGTAACGAACTGTGGAGGTGCGGTGGTCAAACCCAACGACCCGTCGCATGTGCCGTTGGCGCCAACGGCGTTGTTTACATAGGGAGTGGATTCCGCGGCTCGTTTCTGGGTGCATTTCAAACACATCAACGTGGGGACATTGGAGCCAGTGACGCCGTGCTCTGGAGTGTAACCCGTGATACGCCAGACATCGCCTCTCCGTTACTGTCACAGGACCGTCTTTATTACCACAAAGGCAAAACCGGTATGTTGACGTGCCTGGACGCCGCTACTGGTCGGCCCCACTACACAACCACTCGTATCCCAGACATCAGATCCACCTACGCCTCGCCTGTCGCAGCGGGAGGGCATGTCTATGTCACGGGTCGGGCCGGCACAACCGTTGTGATCAAAGATGCTGACGAATTCGAAATTGTCTCGAGCAACTCGGTGGGCGAGCCTGTTGATGCAACTCCTGCACTGGCAGGTGGTGATTTATTTATACGAGGCCAAAAGCACCTGTTCCGCATATCAAAATGAACAACGCCCACGCCTCTGCCCAACCCCCTTTCCCTCAACGGTGAGATCCTGTGACTAAACCTCGTTATACGTTCGTGACCATTGCAATGCTTGCTTTGGCCGTTTCTGCCTCCATTGTCGCCGAGGCCCAGCGGCGCGGAACTCGAAGAGGTGGTCGAAACAGCGGGCAGCAGGCTTTGAACGAGCCGTTCCGGGGTATATCTACGAATGACGAAATCGAAAAAGCATTGTTCGAGATCCAATCAACTGGCGTCTCTACCAAGCCTGTTGTTGATGCGGCCCAGGCATTTTTGGCAGGCATCTCACCCGAGCAACGTGCACGTGCATCATTCAACGTGGACGACATCGAATGGAGAAGCTGGGATAACCGACATTTCTATAAACGAAAAGGCGTCGGCTTTGACGAAATGAATGCCAAGCAAAGACAGCTTGCATTCGGCTTGCTACAAGCCAGCTTGAGTGCAAAGGGGCTCAAACTGTCAAAGGATATTATGAAATTGAATGGCACTCTGGCCGAGCTTGCAGACAATTTTGATGAGTATGGCGAGTGGCTTTATTGGATAACCGTAATGGGTGAACCCTCCGTGTCCAAGCCTTGGGGTTGGCAAATCGACGGTCATCACTTGATCATCAATTATTTTGTGCTTGGCGATCAAGTGGTCATGTCTCCTGTCTTTATCGGCAGCGAGCCCGTTCACGCGGTTTCGGGCAAGTTCAAGGGAACAATTGTCATGCAGGAACAGCAGAATGCCGGCGTCGACTTCATGCGATCATTATCTGAGGAGAAACAGGCGGTTGCGACCCTCACAAAGATCAAAAATCAAAACAACGCTGTCGCTCAAGCATACAAGGACAATATCAACTTGGACTACGCCGGACTACGAGCGGACCGGTTATCAGCATCTGAAAAAGAAAAGTTGCTCGGAGTGATAGAAACGTTTGTCGGCACCATGTCCGAGGGACACGCTCAGATCAAAATGGAGCAGGTGAAGAAGCATCTGAATCGCACCTATTTTGCTTGGGTGGGCGGCACTGACCCTGACAGTGTTTTTTATTATCGCATCCATAGCCCTGTCTTGCTTATTGAGTTCGACCATGAACGTCGGGTTGCTCCCTTTCGCTCTTCCGAACCGTCCCGTGACCATATTCACGCAGTGTTACGAACACCCAACGGCAACGACTACGGCAAAGACCTGCTGCGGCAGCACATCGAGGATCATCACAAGAATGATGATCACCAGCACAATTGAAACGAAGCAACACTTGACCTCGTCTTTCTAAACAAATGTGCGTTAGCGACTAAGCTACAGCAAAGCCTTGCGTGACTACCATGCACGGCTTCGCGGCAAGGGTTAATTTACGTTGGCCCCGTTGCCCGGCATTTCACTGAGAAAGGCCGGCATCACTCCCAAATAACAGTTGCACTTACCACACACTGACGCGCTATCCAGCACCGAGGTCCCGCATCTAGGACACGGTCGCTCGGTTGTGGCGCGCCTTTTGGGTGCAGGCGGGACGGCATCCATGGACCCTAGGATCCGCATGACACCAGTGTCAGTTACTTCCTTCACGGCCGCGTCAGCCGCCGGCTTGTACGTCAACGCAAAAACGAACTCGACTTCGCAGCGAGGACATCGGACCTTCTTTCCCACAAGATCCGACCTGCCTCTTACCTTGTGCCCAGACGGGCATGCCGTTGTGACTTTTTGGTTCAGTGGCTGTAACATTTGTCTCTCCGTTATAGGCTGTGCAGTCTCTTTACACTGTGCAAACACTCCGTTGCTCGCCGAACCGTTTACGCGTCGGCTATGTTCGATTTAACAGTCGGTAACCCCTGAGGTTCCGAAAATAGTTGGCTGACAAGGAAACGGCCACGTTTCCCGAGTGCAAAGAGGCGGGGTGATCTCAGCGATCCTATTGAGTTTAGCTCTTTGGCAAGTCAGGTATTACCTCTCGGCTTCGAGGGTCTCACAGCCCGCACCGCATCGAGAGCCGAACCGACGGCATGAATTGGTCGAACGAATCTCGCATTCCTCTGGTGCAAGCCGCGGTCGGGAAGCTGAGCGAGACAAAGTACAACTGAATCGCGTCCGAAGGTTTTCACAAACCGACAGGCCCCTGAATAAGACCATCGCCAGTCGCTGTTGAACTGCGTCCCACCAATGATTTACCGAGCCGCGGCAATCCTGGCATCAAGCGAACCGGCACTGGATAACGCGTGGAAAAGGACAGCTTGCTAAATCAAAAGTGCAAGACGAGAGATACAGCGTGGCGATCCCTTTCCCAGTCGGTTGGTTGCTTTGGTATTCGCTCAGACGCTCGCCATGGAAGCACTTAGGGGACACTCAAAGAGGGCCTTACGACATGACTTCAACGGGGCGCGGTTTCGGTTGGTCGCGGCTAGCGCAGTGTAGCGCTCCGAGTCCCCATGCGAGATCACTGCAGTCAATTTGTCTTACCTGAGCACCCGTCAGCTCCCTTAGCAAGCCCGCGGCATAATCGTCTTCTGGTTCATTAAACTGCGGCACCAACAAACAGTCAGTCCCCAACCGAAGGAAATTACAATAACTTTGTGGTATTGGCTGCCCCCTGATACGCCGTATTTCCGGGATCGGCAACTCGTGTACTTCGGGCTTGGGAACCGTTGTGTCTGCCCAGGCACGTAGCTGCCGAAAGTTGTTTTTAAGACCCCAGCTATGCCGGTCGTGAGCATAGTTAGATACACACGCAACAATATTTTCCGCATCGATGAAGCGTGCTAATTGATCGATGTGACCATCAGTGTCATCACCTTCCAAACCCCCACCGTCGAGCCAAACGATTTCTGTTGCGCCGGTTAGACGGTGTAGCTCTTGAGCCACATTCGTTGCGTCAAGCCGAGGATTACGAGTATCTGCCAGCAGGCAACTGGGGGTAGTTAGCAAACGGCCTCTGCCGTCAAATTCCAACGCACCGCCCTCGACAACCAAGTCACTAACCGCACGCGATAAGTTCAATTCCTCGCCAATCCGTTTGCAAACTGCCGCATCCGCGTCCCATGGAGGGTACTTTCCTCCCCAAGCGTTGTACTGCCAGTCAACGATGCTCAGGTGTGTATCAGCGTGTTCGAGCACAAAGGTGGGTCCATAATCCCTGATCCAGCAATCATCCGTTGGAATATCAATCAACTCAATATTGCGATGCGTTCCAAGTCGCTTGGCGCAGTCACCGGCAAACTCAGTGCCAGCCAGCACGCGCACCGGTGTTGATTCTGCGATGATGCTTGCCCACATCGTGAAAAACGCTGGGATTACCTCAAAGCGTCCCGGCCAAGTGGCCTGTTTATGAGGCCAAGAAATCCACACGCACTCCTGGGGTTCCCATTCGGCAGGCACTCTTCGATCACTGCCGAACTCAATCTTCTGGCTCGCGTTGGCCTGCGAAGTCATCAGGGCTTCCGTTGTGCGAACAGCCACTCAAACACATCATCGCGTTTAAATGTCTGGTCCCAACTATTGTGGCCCACCCCAGGATACTCGGTGTATCGTAATTCGGGTGAATGCCCGACTTCTGTGAGCGCAACCACCATTTCTCTGGCCCGCGAGATTGGAACCACATTATCTTTTTGCCCATGAAGAGCCCAAATTGGAATCCCGCGATAAGAAGTAGCCCAAGTTGGATCTCCTCCACCGCAAACCTCTAACATGGCGGCGAAACGATGGGGCTTGCTTGCCGCGGCAAACCAAGCCCCCTGGCCACCCATCGATAGACCTGCAACGTATACTCGGCGTGGATCAACCGGCAATTCATCGATCAGTTTATCGACAAGTTCCAGCGTTGCCTTCATCGGCTTCGAAGGTGCTGGATCAAACTCACCGCGTCCTGATGGCAAGTCCCAAGCTGACTCGACCCAACGCTGCTCACTTGGACACTGCGGAAACACCACGAAAGCTGGGAATCGCTTCATGCGTTTCGGGTGGGCGAAGTCCACTGCTGCGTGAACGAGTTGTTTCTGGTTGTCGTTACCTCGTTCCCCCGCGCCGTGCAAAAAAAGCACGAGCGGGTACTGCTTACCCGCTTCAACGCCGATCGGGGCCAAAAGCCGATAGGGAATCGGTGTCTCCGCCACGGCGGAAAAAAGCTCTGCCGAATATTTGTGCAGCACCGAATTTTTTTCCTGAGCCATTGACCAAGGGCCCCGCGAAACGTGCACGACCGACAAAAATGCCACAATCCCAATAATTAAGCTTGGGTTGAATGAGCGCTCGTGCATCAGAAATATCTTATTCGGGTTTGATTTCTTCCTTAACCTTTTGCACAAAGTGAGGGGATTTCCCGCCTTTGCTGAGCTCAGTGGCTCTCTTCTCGGCCTCTTTCTTTTGGTCGAATTCGAACACGGCTACCCGCTTCAGATTCTGACTAAAGACGCCCCAATACAGTCGCAGCCGAACTTCGGCAGCGACCTTCTTTTTCCGCTTGGTAGCCTTTTTAGCGGCTTTTTTCTTCTTTGCGGTAGCCTGTTTTTCTGCGGCTTCAGCTTCGGCAGCTTTCGCCTTCCGATTGACGACCTTTCGGGCCATGGAGCAAGCGGGGGTTTGGAGGGGTGGAAAAAACGTTGAAAAACTCGGTTCAGAGCGTAACATGCCAGCGAGCTCTCTGTCAGGGGGAGTGAGGGCAGCATTCTGACGGCATAAGAAAAAAGGATCGCTATTCGCCGACGACGAAGTTGCGTATGCTGTCTGCACCGGAATCTTCCGTCATCAGCGTCGTACAAATCGACGTCGAACCATATAATTGAAGGTTAGAAGTTTCCTATTCAGCAGTCGTCCCATTGATTGGGCGTCCAATTCAACGGAGGAGAATCAGAAGATGCAGGTCAATGTTTCAGCTAGGCACGGTAGTTTGCAGCCAGGGGACCAAGAGCTGCTTGTCGAGAAAACAGAAAAACTCCGGCGGCTGTACGATCGCATCAATGCAATCGAGGTGACTGTTGATCTGAAGCAGTTGGATAACCCTTCAGTTGAGATTCAGGTTTCGGCTGAGCACGCCGATGATTGTGTAGCAACAGCCGACGCAAGCACCGTAATTGCGGCGCTCGACACTGCCATTCCGAAAGTAGAACAGCAACTTCGAAGACTGAAAGAGAAAAAAACCGGCCATCGAGCAACAGCTCACAAACATATTGATCCATCGGCCGCGGAAGACGAGTAACGCTGGTGTTGCATGGCCGTGCAGCACGTTTCCTCTCCTTTTGCGACCTTAACCATTTTCATTGCCGTCAGCTGTCACATCCAAGTCCAGACGCTCTTCTTCAGGACGAACAACCTTCGCTCTCGCATTATCGAAAGTTGATAGGGTTGCTTCGACAAGATAGGCCGAGCCCCAAAACTTGGCTGACACAGGCGGTTAGCTAACAACGAGATTTCCAAACAAGGAATCGCACTCAAATGAAGTTTGCAGATTTTATTACCACAAAAGCAATTCGCGCCGAGTTAAAAGCTCAAACCAAAGAAGGTGTGGTCGAAGAACTTGTCCAAGCTCTTCTTGACTCGGGCCATGTGGAAGCCGATCAGCGTGAAGACATCGTCGCCTCGATCATGAAGCGAGAAGAACTCGGTAGCACGGGCATTGGGCGAGGCGTTGCTGTACCGCACACCAAGCACCCTAGTGTCCAAAAACTTGTCGGAACCGTCGGCGTCAGTGAAGACGGCGTGGATTTTGATTCCCTCGACGGCGAGCGTGTTCAACTGTTCTTTCTGCTGATCAGCCCACCCGAGCGTCCCGGAGACCACCTTCGCGCGCTCGAAAACATATCCCGACAATTGAGAGATGAAACGTTTTGCCGCTTCCTGAAGCAAAGCAAAACGCCGGCCGATATCAATCAATTGTTAAAAGAAGCAGACGGCAATCAGTTCGTCTCTGGCTAAATGAATAACAACTTACCCACTCGAACCGTTACCGTCCGTAACCCTCAGGGTCTGCACGCGCGTCCCGCGGATCTACTTGTCCGCATGGCGTCCGCACACCAATCAAATATCCTGATTGGCAGAGACGGTGAACTTGTCGATTGTAAGAGTATTCTCTCACTTCTTACCTTGGGCGCCGCTCAAGGTACCGTGCTGACCGTCTCAGCAGACGGTGAAGATGCGGATGAGGCGCTCGCCGCGATCGAAGAACTATTCGAGGCGGGCTTCGATGATACAAATGAATTGCCGGGAACGGAGTCAACCCTCGACGGCTGACTCGCTGATCTTGGATAGAAGACCGGTCACGCAACCCAAATTGCGTGCGCCGACGAATCGGGTTCGCGCGTGCGAACTCGGTACAGAACATAAATCACAACTAACGAACAATGACGGACCGCAACCCACGTACTCGCGGCCGCTTACGCGGTCTTGGAGCAACGCCGAGGAACTGACGAGGGAGCCTATGTCTTCTTCAACCTTGGTGGGTACCTCCCGTGAGATCCGTTCCGTCGCACGACGATGGTCGAACTGCAAGGTATTCCTGTTTCGCCGGGAGTCGCTATCGGCCCAGCACTAGTGCTGGATTCCGATGGATATCGTATTTCCCGCACTCTTATCGCCGCTGATAAAGCGGACGAGGAGTATGCGCGTTTACGATCAGCCATTGATGCAGTTGCGGAGCAAATCGAGGCTAATCGCCTGGAAACGAGCGCCGCAGCAGGCGATGAGACCGGAGACATATTCTCCGCTCAAATGCAGATGCTGAATGATCCGCGTTTGAATGGTGAACTGCGACGTCGGATTACAAGTGATTTGCATGCAGCGGATTATGCGGTGAATCGGGTTCTTCGGAATTACGCCTTAGCTCTCCGACGCCTCGAGAATCCGTTGCTCGCCGAGCGAGCAGAAGATGTGCTTGACATTGAGAAGCAATTGCTGCTGCAACTGGGTGCCTTCGCGGAACAACCACTCTCGGACTTGACCGAGCCAGTCGTCATTCTGTCGCACAATTTATCTCCAAGCGAGACTGCGAATCTGGACCGCCGTTACGTTCAGGGATTCTGCACCGAGGTAGGCGGTTCGGGCGGTCACACTGCTATCGTCGCAAAGGGTCTTGAGCTTCCTGCCGTAGTTGGCATTGGCACGTTCCTCGATTCCGTTGTGAACGGCACACGGGTAATCGTCGATGGAGACCGTGGGAAGATCATCCTGGACCCAGATGAGGATACCCTCGCAAGCTACCAGCAACGCATCGAACAAAGTCATTCTCTTAGCGCTCGGTTAGCGGAACTACGTGACCTTCCTGCTGAGACTGCCGACGGCACCCGCATTCGACTTAGCGCGAACATCGAGTTTCCTCACGAGACGGGATCCTGCCTCGAACGTGGAGCAGACGGAATAGGACTTTATCGAACCGAGTTCCTGTATCTGGCCAGCTCGGAAGAACCAAGCGAAGAAGATCACTACGAAGCCTATAGTCAGGTGGTGAGTGAGATGAATGGGCGGCCTGTGGTTATTCGCACACTGGATCTCGGTGCCGACAAAATGGGGCATCGCCCGTTAGCGGAGCAAGAATACAACCCGTTCCTTGGGCTTCGAAGCATTCGGCTATCTCTCCGGAACCTTGATCTGTTTCGACCTCAATTGCGTGCAATCTTGCGAGCCGCCACCCATGGCGATATCCGTGTCATGTTCCCGTTAATCACAACCATCGGCGAGTTGCGGCAAGCAAGAATGCTTCTAACCGTGGTCGCAAGAGACCTCAAGGATGAGGGCATCCCCCACCGCGCGGACATTCCAGTGGGCATGATGGTTGAGGTCCCAGCCGCCGTGGTGATGCTGGAGCACTTCGTCCAGGAGGTTGACTTCCTGAGCATTGGGACGAACGACCTTGCCCAGTACACACTCGCGGTCGACCGAAGTAATGAATACGTCGCTGATCTTTATCAATCCAGTGATCCGGCAGTGCTCCGATTAATCCAAAAATGTGTCGAAGTTGCAGATGATTGGGGACGGCCCCTCGCCGTCTGCGGAGAGATGAGCAGCATTCCTGGGCGAGCCTTGCTTCTTGTGGGGCTCGGAGTGAGGAATCTCAGCGTTCCTCCGCTTGCCCTCTCACGCATCAAAAAGGCAATCAGAAGCGTTTCCATCAACCAGTGCAAGGACATCGCGGAACGTGTCATGACCCTTGATTCGGCGAAAGATGTGGATGTGTATCTACTCGACCGCCTCGGCGTGCTGGTACCGGAACTTGTAGTAACCTGAAAAACAATTACCCCGATTCCCCTCATTGAACAACCGTGACAGATCCTGACCCAACCGCTCGAGAGTCCGATAGCTTGCCGCAGAATGGCGATGTGTCAGGACCGGACCAAGCGACCGCGCCTCTTTTGCGGATCCGTTATCGGGTGCGATTCGGGAAAACGGACCTTTTGCGATGGATCAGTCACCGAGACTTGGCACGACTCTGGGAGCGTTTATTGCGACGAGCCGGTCTGGTGCTTTCAATGACCGAAGGATTTCATCCCAAGCCCAGAGTCGGCTTCCCATCTGCTTTGGCACTCGGCGTTGAAAGCCTGGATGAAGTGGTTGAGATCGAGCTCGCCGAAGAGCTCTCCGCCCAAACGCTATTGGAACGGTTAGAAGCTGATCAGCAGCCAGGACTCAACATCAAGAGTGTAACCCGGTTGCCCGAGGGAATGAGCAAAGCTCAACTCAACGCAAGTGATTACACCTTCTCGGTCGTGGAAGACGCTCAGAAATCGCAAATTGACGCGGCGATTGCGAAGCTGTTGTCACAAGATTCTGTTTCTGTAGAACGCAAAAAGAAGACGCTGACCGTCAAGGTCGCAGAGCAAATAACGAAACTCGAACTAAATGGCGACGTTATCAACCTTCGCCTGGCAGCGAGCCAGGCAGCCTCACTCCGCCCCGGCGATGTCCTTGACTTGCTTGGCTTCGGTGATTGGGTGGATCGCGGAACTCTGATCCGCCGCATCTCCGTAGAGCTGAAACAAGAGCACGAAGGATCCGCCCCCAGTGATCTAGCTCAGTCTCAGAATTGGCAGACCCAAATCAATTCATTCATCAGCCACAGCGGGGAGCAGACATGAAACACGCTCCCTTAGCCTCAATGGCTATTCACAAAACATTACCACCGTCGGCGTCCATGCCGGAATCTTTTGGTTTCGCATTAAGCCGGCCCAACACCCCTGAGGTGCTTGTCGATGAAAAAAGAAATGTTAATCAACGTGTTGCAACCGGAAGAATGTCGGATTGCAGTCCTGGAGAACAATCGCCTTGAAGAGCTCTACATGGAGCGGAAGAGTGTGGAGGCGTTCGCAGGAAATATCTATCGCGGCAAGATCGTAAATCTCGAACCAAGTATTCAGGCTGCGTTTGTCGATTTTGGTGTCGGACGGAATGGATTTTTGCACATTAGTGATGTTGAACCCCAATATTTCAGACAGGGTGGCTACGATCCGGCAGAGATAATGCGCGAGTCAGATGAGCTTGCAGAAGCCGCGGCAAAACGTGCGAGAGAATCAGGACGCGGCAGCAAGCACGCCTACAAGGGTGGAAGGCCGCGTGTGAAGCCGCCGATTCAAGAGATCTTCCGTCGGGGTGATGA
The DNA here is from genome assembly GCA_002689655.1 of Rhodopirellula sp. Classification (GTDB taxonomy): domain Bacteria; phylum Planctomycetota; class Planctomycetia; order Pirellulales; family Pirellulaceae; genus Rubripirellula. Next base: position 40,889 of record NZHC01000144.1, read on the forward strand.
AGTTCTTGTTCAGGTGATCAAAGAAGGCATCGGCACCAAAGGACCCACACTTAGTACGTATATCTCGATCCCGGGAAGGTATTTGGTTTTGATGCCATCACTGGCACGCGTTGGAGTCAGTCGAAAAATCGAGGATGAGGACGACCGCAAGCGACTCAAGCGATGCCTGCTCTCACTCAATCCCCCAAAAGGACTCGGTTTCATCGTTCGAACTGCGGGCGCGGGCCGGAAAGAGAAAGAGCTTTCACGCGATCTGGAGTACCTGCTTCGATTGTGGAAAGCGATCGCCCGTCGTGTAAAAACAACCAAGGAACCGGGCGTGATCTATGAGGAAAGCGATCTTATTATTCGCACGATTCGCGATATTTACAGCGACGACATCGATCAAATCTTAGTAGATGAACCCGAATCCTACGAGAAAGCGCGCGACTTCTTGAAAATGGTCATGCCGCGCGTCGTCGATCGATTGAAGTTATACGACGGCGATTTACCCCTATTCCACAAATATAAATTGGAACAGGAAATCATCAACCTTAATACACGGCAGGTTCAGCTCCGCGATGGCGGCTCAATCGTCATCGATCCAACAGAAGCACTCGTTGCGATCGATGTCAATAGCGGCAGTTTCCGTGGGAATGATTCGGCGGAGGAGAACGCCTTCCGTCTGAACGTTGCTGCAGCTAAGGAGATTGCACGCCAACTCAGGCTGCGGGACCTGGGTGGAGTGATTGTGAACGATTTCATTGACATGAGAAAAGAAAGTCACCGGCGAAAGGTCGAACGCACTCTTCGTGACGCAATGGCAAATGACAGGGCGCGGACGAAAATCTTGCGGACCAGCCCGTTTGGTTTAATCGAGATGACTCGACAACGAATCCGTCCGAGCCTGAAGCGAAGTATCTACAAAGATTGCCCCTGCTGCAAAGCTGGTTGTGGTTTGGTCAAGACGCCGGAAAGCATGTCAATTGAAGTGATCAGGACCCTCGCCCTAGCTGTTACGAAGAAGCGCGTAATCCGTGTGACCGTTCGAGTCAATGATCAAGTCGCGGCGCATCTAAATAACAAAAAACGCCGCGAGGTCATGGAGATGGAGGATGCGGGCAGGATGACCGTGCAAATTCTCGGTAGCGAGGGGTTGTATCCCGAGCACTTGGAAATGGATTGCCGCGATGATAGCGGCGAACGTGTGGAAATCGACTCCAGCAACTAACCTACGCCGGGACGATGGCGGTCACCGGTAACTATTCTGTCGGTGCCGCCCAAGATTACAGTTGAACGTCGATACGCTAGCTTAAAGGGCAAACCTTGTGATTGAACTTGGTATCAACATCGATCATGTCGCCACGGTGAGGCAGGCGAGGAGAACCGTTGAGCCTGATCCCGTGGTTGCTGCTGCCTTGGCTGAACAAGGCGGCGCCGATGGAATTACTTTCCACCTCAGGGAGGATCGAAGGCATATTCAAGACCGGGATGTCGAACTGCTGATGCGCACTGTCACCATTAAAACCAATATGGAGTTTGGTTGTGCAGATGAGATCGTTGACATCGCATGCAAGGCTAAACCCACATGGGGACTGCTTGTGCCAGAAAATCGAGCGGAGGTCACAACCGAAGGAGGCCTGGACGTTGTATCTGATAAGGGAAGAATTGCTGCGGCTATCAAGAAGTTAAAAGACCACGGCATTTTGGTCAGCCTATTCATCGATCCCGATGTGGAACAGGTTGAGGCTGCCGGAAACCTTGGCGCTGACGCGGTCGAGTTACACACCGGGCCCTATGCGCTCGCAACCAATCAAACGCTGCCAAAGGAGCTGTCGAGGCTCTCAGAGGCTGGGAAAGTGACGTCAGCACTCAGCATGCGTCTGCATGCTGGCCACGGTCTGAATTACAGCAATGTTCGATCAGTAGCGGGAATTCCCAATATGATCGAATTGAACATCGGTCACTCTGTGGTCAGCAGGGCATTGATGGTCGGGATGCGGGACGCCGTTGCCGAAATGCGTCGTATTCTTGATGTGTGCCGACCCTGAACTCCAAGAATGAGCAGTACCACACCACAAGTCTGGGCTCTCTCACCTTTTGACGCGGTCCGCAGCTTGCACAGGCAACCACCTGCTTGACGCAGCCGCCACCTCAAAGTCTGTTTGTATTTCCGCGGTTTTTGAGATCTTTGCGGATACTCGGGTATAATTTGTTAAAAGCATTTTTTGTCGCTTGGAAGTCGCTCCATGAATTTAACACAACGTCTACTCATCATCGTCTTGGTTGGGATCAGCGCGATTATCCCCCATGTGCGGGCCGATGAACGCCGTGCTCCCGCGCCAAAGGTCGACCCAGACAAGTTAAAAAACATCTTTTTCACTGATATCAACGATGCATTCCGGGGTCAGGCACCCACGATTGCAAGCGTACGAGCAACCGCCGCGCCTGCAGCGCCGGCTTCTACTGCGCCCTCGGGAGGACAAACAACGCAAACGGGGAACGACTTATGGTCAGGTCTGATTTCGCCCCAGTCACTCGAAGACGAGGTCAAAAGGATAAAACTTGAATTCGACAGCGTCGTGACAACTCCGGGTGCGTTCAACAGTGGTGGATACCTTGACGCACGATTGCATCTTACAGTGCTTGCTTCTTTGTTTGCGGTCATCAATCAACACCCCGCTGAGGTTCGTTGGAAGGATCAGGCTGCCTCGGCTCGTGACCTGATCAGTAGAACGGCCTTCAACTGTAAGGCTGGCTCAACGCAGGTCTACAACGAAGCCAAGCTGCGAAAGGGGGACTTGCAAGATCTCGTTGCAGGCAGCGGGCTCGCGAGCAAAGAGTCGGAAGAGGAAACCGATTGGACCATGATTGCCGACCGCTCACCCTTGATGGAATATGCTGAGTTATTGATCGATTCATTAGAAGATGGTGCCCGCGACGAGGGCACTATCAAGAAAGAGACGGATTTGGTTAAACGCAACAGTGAATTGATTGCTGTCTTGGGAGAGATCCTCGCCCAAGAAGGCATGGATGATGCGGATGATGACGACTATGCAAAGCTTAGTCGCGACATGAGTGACAATGGCAAAAACGTGACCGCCGCCTTGACTCGTGGGGACTTCGAGGCCGTTCGTCTTGGGGTGTCGAAGATTCGCCAAAAGTGCGATGCGTGTCATGAACAATACCGCTAAGTGAGCGGTGTTGCCAGCGCGCCAGCAACGACATCATGCACCCTGCTGGCTCCTGTGATGTGAGTCACCTGACATCCCCGCTGGTCGTCCTCCTCATTCTCGACCATCCATGCCTTACCAATCTGCCAATGGCCCCGTCGAGGACTCCACAGCGTACCCGAACTGAGTATCGCAAAAAGCGTCTGTCATGCCTGCGATGTATTCACCCACCACGGACTCAATGGGGTTTGATTCAGCCCGCTGACGGAATCTCAGTGGCATTCGAGATGGGTTTTGTACCAAGACGCGAAACATTGTCTCGAGCCTGTCAGATGCGGCCCTGCGAACGGGGATCAACCGTTCATGCCGATAGACAGCGTTGAAGAGAAACGACTCTAACTCACGCCGCTCAAAGCCAATCGCGTCACTATGGCAGAAACGCAACCCGGCCTCGCTTACACTTGCGGTGTCGTGTCCCGCAAAGGGACGTAAGGCTTCAACCGCCTGTTCCAATAAATCGCCCACCTGCAAATCGATCAATTCGTGCACCAACAGTTGCCGCAGCTGTGATTTTGGTAATAAACCGTGCCTACCTCGAGTCCGCTCCAAAGCACGGCGAATCACCGCAAGTTCCGACAACTCTTCGATTGACAACAAGCCCATTTGAAGTGCATCGTCAACATCATGTGCGTCGTAGGCAATTGAATCCGCAGCGTCAACTAGCTGAACTTCCAGCACGGGAGAGCGGCCCACAGCGGCTTCTGCCTTATGAGCACGCACATCCTGTCCGGCCAGTGTCTCGCGCGACAGGTTCAACCCGGGAAAGCTTGCGTATCTTTGTTCTAATTGTTCGACAATTACCAATGCGAAGCCATTGTGGGAGAACCCTCCAACGGATTCCATGCAATGACTGAGAACATCTTCGCCGCAATGGCCGAAAGGTGGGTGCCCGATATCATGCATCAGCGCCAATGCTTCGGTCAGATCCTCATTCAGACGCAGAACCCGCGCCATCGTTCTCGCTACTGATGCGACTTCAAAGGTATGCGTCAGGCGGGTGCGATGGTAAATCCCCATCTCACCTGTAAACACCTGCATCTTCCCGCTTAATCGCCGAAAAGCGCTGCTATGCAAAATTCGATCACGATCACGCGCAAATGGCCCGCGATAGGGATGAGATACCTCAGAATGAACACGTCCCCCGGTGTCCCGACTGTGCATGGCGTATGAGGCCAGCAACAGGTGTTCGCGGTCGGCATATCGACGAAGGTCAATCATGGGTTCAGAATTTGGTTGATCCAAAGTGTTCCCATTAATATTTTGGTGGACGTTGTTCAGTTAGATCGACCCCCGTCAGGATAACATTTTGCGACGTTGCCCACAGCGGCCTCGCCCATCGCCATTTAAACCATGCACAGGGCGGCTAAACCAAATTAGTCAAGATCCGAAGGTCCCAAATCTGCCTTTCACATGTTGGATTTTAAGCCTGAACTCGGCCCCACGCGACAAATATGCTCCCACCGACACGCTTTCTCTGTTCAACGCGTACCGATAAACTGCGAGTCCAAAAGATCTGTATTCTGATCGGAGAGGCTCACACGATGGCTGGCAGCAAACCCTGGTTGCAAAATGAATGGATCCAACATAGCCAACACATGCTCGATTCGTATCACTGTCTGTTGGGTCATCATCTGATTGAACGGGCGGGCGGTCCTGCCGAACAAGCAGAGAGGCTGTTCAACTCAACTTTCGTCGTCGTTTCACATGGCACTCAGCCAGACCCGCTGCTCAACTATGCAAACGCTGTCGCACTAAGACTTTGGAATATCTCCATTCCCACCCTTCTCGAGACGCCGTCCCGAATGACCGCAGAAACCATGCACCGAGACGAGCGTGCGAAGCTATTGGCACGCACGACCCGTGACGGATACGTCGATGATTATCGAGGCGTTCGAATTACAACCGATGGACAGCGTTTCCTCATTGACCGGGCCACTGTTTGGAATGTTTCTGACCACATGGGAGCCTGTGTCGGCCAAGCAGCAACATTCAACCGTTGGACCAACCTGGAACCAGCCTAGTACCCTCTGTCTTGCTCTACTGGCAGGGTCACTTACCCGGACTCCACCACTTCATTCGTTGCATGGACAAGGTACGACTCGGATGATATTCCCCGATTTTGCCTCAGCGATGAAATAAAAGTTCTGATTCAAAATGGGAAAAATGATTTGGTATTGCACGACAGTTCTCCATTCGGCTTCGGGAACGACGGAAAATTAAACACACGGCTCCGCTATCAGGAATAGCACTGCACCCTGAAGAGCATCAATCAGACTCACATCTCTTGAGCGAGCTTGTTAGGCTCGTGGACAACCCGTGACGGCTACTGTTAATCAACGCCACCCAATAGGTTGCTAACCGTCAGCTCTGCTAAACTCTACGCACCAATGTTATTGTTGGGTCACACACTGCGCAAACACGAAGCCCAATGCTTTCGGCCAGCTTGCACTTTAGAGCGCATGCCCGCAACTTGTGTAAGTGAGTGCGCTTGCCGCCGGCCTAAAATCCCGCTGCTACAACACAGTCACAACTCACTTCCTACTTACGCCCTCGACAGGACGCACTTCATGCCCGGTCCCCATCTACGCCATCTCGCCCTTCTTGTCACCGTTGCGGTTACCTGCGCACCGCACATCACAACGCTCAGAGCAGCTGATGTGAGTTATTCATGGGGAAGTTTCAGGGGGCCCGAAGGAAATGGGGTTGCTTCCGGATCGCATCCCAATTCGTGGAGCATGAATAGCAACCTGGCGTGGTCAGTTGAGGTTCCCGGTGGTGGCTGGTCATCACCGGTAGTTGCCGGAGAGAAAATTTTCGTAACCACCGCAGTGGCTGGGGATGGCACGCGTCCCAAAGGGTTTGGGGAAGGCGTAGCGTCCATGCGATCGCACTTTTCGGGAAAGGCACCCACAGAAGCTTATAGTTTCGAGGTGCACTGCATAAGCCTTAAAGACGGCAGCCTCTTGTGGAGGCAGCAAGTGGTTTCGAAAACACCACCTCACAAAGTTCATCCCTCGAATTCTTACGCAACAGAGTCCCCGGTAGCTGATGGCGAGCGAGTGTACGCCTACTTTGCGGCCGTGGGTGTTGTCGCATGTCTCGATCAGAGGGGTAAAACTCTGTGGCGAAAAGAGGTGGGAGCTTACAGAACTTCGAGCGACTTCGGCAGCGGCAGTTCACTAGCCATCAACGACGGTTTAGTTTTCGTTCAATGTGACAATGAAGAGAAGTCTTTCCTTACAGCACTGGATTGCAAGACGGGTGAGGAGAAGTGGAAGCTTGACCGTACAGGTCGAACGAGTTGGAGCTCACCAATCATTTGGAAGAACAAAACACGGACGGAACTCGTCGTTTGTGGCGCTGGAAATGTCTCGGCCTACGAGCCCGCAACAGGCGCTTCCTTATGGAAGTTGACCGGAACTGGCGGGGCATTTAGCGCATCACCGACCTGTGACCAAGACCGTATTTATCTTGGCAACAGTGGACGGAACAGCCGCGGGCCTTTGATCGCAGTTGCTGCAGGCGCAACGGGCGACCTGAATCTCGAGTCGCTAGGCGAGGGCCAAGTCGTATGGATCGAAGATGCAGCCGCGCCCGGAATGTGTTCACCAGTGGTCGTTGATGGGCGTCTGTACGTTCTCAGCCGTGGCATTCTCAGTTGCCACGACGCGGCAACTGGCGAGCGTCTGTACAGGGAGAGACTCAAGAATGCATCCAGCGTAACTTCTTCTCTATGGGCTGCCGACGGCATGATTTATGCACTCAACGAATCCGGTGAGACCTCAGTCATTCAGGGAGGCGACGAGTTTGCCCAACTACCAACAAATGAAACTCCTGGTTTATACTGGTCGACTCCCTCCGTTGCCGGGAAAGCCCTCCTGCTACGCGGTGCGAAAATGCTCCACTGCATTCGATAGAATGGTCTTTCAAGGGTTCCCCAAGCAGCCACACCTCAACAGCACGAGAATGAATTCTGTTGATAGAACGGTGCATGAGCATTGTTGATATGCGGGCGAGCACGCCGCATGCCTAAGATCGTATTGCCCAGCCCAGCAGTCATCTTGCCGGATCTTGTGGCACATTTAACGGCTAGTCTGCTTATCCCAAAGGAATGAGATGTGAGGCGGCAAACGCCACCCCGCAGTTGGGGTGAAAACGATTCTGCAAGTTGTCCCGCCCCTCCGGCTTACGCTTGCGACCGCTATCCCTCCAGCATCATGGACGCAAGAAAAATGTCGGACGTGTGATCGCCCCACAACCCAATTTCAACCTAAGCTCCCTACAGCGGGGGCTGTCCGTGGGAAATAAGTTCTCCACCGCCCCCTGCTGGCGACAGCAATTCAAATTGAAGTTCTCGGGCATGTTGCACCGAGTATTCAATCGGCACTGGGGATGGTCCGTTGGAAAACGAAGAGTTCATTCGCGAGTTCCTCGAAGAATCCGAGGAGAATCTTGATCAACTTGATCAGGATTTTGTCTCGCTCGAGCAGCACCCAGGGGATCTCGAGCGGCTGGACAGTATTTATCGCGCCATCCACACGATCAAGGGAACCAGCGGTTTCTTTGGCTTTTCGAAACTCGGTGCTGTGGCTCATGCGGCTGAAAACCTGCTAAGCCGTCTTCGTGACGGCGAAATCACGCTCACTGAGCGCCTCACATCTGCCCTGCTCGACTCAGTCGATGCGATTCGTGACATCCTGTCAAACATCAGCAAGGATGGTGGAGAGGGCGAAGGTAATTACAGGGCGCTGAACCAGCAATTGGATGACTTGTGTGCCTCAGCTCCTCTTACCGAGGTTGCCACTGACGATGCAAAACATGCAGTTGTCGATGGAAACGCCTCGCATGTCGCAGGATCAACCGACAACGTCATTACGGATGATGAAGAACCGCCACCAACGCCGCCAGCTGTTACATTTTCCCAACCAACGTCGGTACATCAACCGCCTGCATTTGACCCGTCAAGCACGGACAATCAAAAGAGCGTGGCAAGCAGCATCACCACTGCTCCCCCGATTGAATATTCGATTGAGCAGCCCACTGCTGATCTAAACCAACCCACCGGCGAGGGACCGCGACGCCTCGAACAGGAAACCAACCTTCAGAACTCAACTCCGGAACTGGCCCATCGCACCGACCCAACCTCAGGAACGAACCACAATGCTGGATCCGAGGGCAGCATTCGTGTTGACGTCGGTTTGCTCAACCAATTGATGGATCTCGTCGGTGAACTTGTTCTCGCTCGAAACCAACTTTTGCAGACACACGGTAACGACAAGGATTCTCAGTTTTCCAAGATCACACAACAAGTCAATCGTATCACTACGGAGCTTCAAGAACGCGTCATGCAGACGCGAATGCAACCTATCGGCAATATCTGGGGAAAATTCCCGCGGTTGGTTCGCGACCTCGCCGTGATGTGTGGAAAAGAAATCGATCTAGGCATGCACGGTGCTGAGACCGAGGTAGACAAGTCTCTGCTGGAAGCAATCAAGGATCCACTGACGCACCTCATCCGCAACGCAATTGACCACGGTATCGAAACTGCTGAAGACCGTGTCTTGTGCGGCAAGCACGAAAAAGGCCAGCTGCATCTTCGAGCCTGGCACCAAGGTGGCAAGGTCAACATTGAAATAACTGATGACGGACGCGGAATCGACGCTGCAAGCATCCGCGAAAAAGCCATTTCAAAAAACCTGATCACACCTCAAGACGCGGAGACAATGGAGGATCAACAAATGGTCCAACTCATCTTTCGACCCGGATTTTCGACCGCACAGGAAGTTACCGGAATCTCGGGACGCGGAGTTGGCATGGATGTCGTCAAAACAAATATTGAAAGCATTGGCGGCACGATTGAGGTTCAAAGCCGACCTGGCACTGGTACCGCCATCAAAGTCAAAATTCCCTTGACACTTGCAATTGTTCCCGCACTTATCATCTCGAGCAACAACCAACTATTTGCGATTCCGCAGAGTCATCTCGTTGAAATGTTGCGATTGGACCTGAAAAATCAACGCGACCGTATTGAGCACCTAAGGGATACTCCAGTGTATCGCCTCCGTGGTGAGTTACTTCCTCTGGTTGGACTTCGTCAACTAATGGGAACCGAATTAGCAACCAACACTGCACAATTGGAACATGTCAATATAGTCGTCCTCCAAGCCGACAACTGTCGTTTCGGGCTGATTGTTGATCATGTGGAGCGTACAGAAGAGATCGTAGTCAAAGCCCTTCACTCATCGCTTGGTGTCGTTCCGCACTTCGCCGGTGCAACTGTCATGGGCGATGGCCGTGTAGCGCTGATTCTTGATGTGCTTGGACTAGCAACCGACATTGGGCTCACAGTAGAAGAACTCCAAAGAGCCTCAGAGCTGATCGATCAACCAACCCTTGAGTCACCAGCAACACGAATGCTGATCTTCCGCGTGTCGTCAGGGCGTGAATTAGCCATGCCTCTCTCTGAAATAGACCGAATTGAAGAAGTACCGATCGCGAGAATCGAACAAACAGAAAAACTGCAGGCTGTTCAGTATCGTGGACAAATCATGCCATTGTTGCCACTCTCAGAAATACTCGGCGAGCCGGGCCGAGATCGTTTCCTCCCCAATGACAACACAACTTTTCCAGACGAGGCTGTAAAAGCGATTGTGGTGAGTGTAAACGGAGCACACACAGCACTCGCCGTCAGAGACATTGTTGACGTGGCGGCACAAGAAGGCACCATGCGTGTGACAAACAATCCAGCAAGCCTCGTACGCGGAGCGGCTGTGATTAACGGAAAAGTAACCGATGTGCTTGACCTTCAATCCGTCCTACACAGTAGCGGTCTCCATGATCACTCGCTCATAGGAACAGAACAATGATCGCAACATTCCCCCCCAAACAAACACAAGTCTGTGCCTTCACGCTTGGTGAACATTTATTTGGCATTGATGTCAGGTACGTTCAGGAGGTGCTCCGCTTCCAGGAATGCACTCCGATTCCGTTGACTCCGCCGTTAGTGAAGGGACTTCTGAATCTGCGCGGCCAAATTGTGTTGGCAATAGACATGAGGCACCGGCTCGGGCTCCCTGAGCAACCACGCGGATCATCGCCCATCAGCATCGTGGTACGAATCGCGGATGGCGTGTTGAGTTTTCTCGTTGATGAAATCTTTGACGTCATGAGCCTTGATTCCGCACAATTCGAAGCGACGCCGGAGACACTTTCCAACAACGAGAAACGGTTTGTGAGTGGATGTTTCAAGCTGGACGATCGCATCTTGATCATGCTTGATGCCTCTCAAATCGCTGACATCTCTGCCGACCTACGCAGTGCACTTGAAGGACAACGCTTGATGCCCGAACTGGACGTCCTGGCTTGCCCCAGTGCTTGCACGTGATCTACCGAACACAACTTACAAATTTAGCGACCCCGATCCCCTTCCAAAATCAGTAATTTGGCTGCTCTTCATTGAGCCGCTACCCAACGAGGGACACAACATGAACGAACCATCCACCATGAATGAACAACGAGGTCTTGCTCGACTCACTGGTATGGCGCGCAGCATATTTCGAAACCGATTGCTACTGGCATTACTTGCCATCTCGTTGATTCCCTTAAGTGTTCTCGGCTTGTCGATGTATTACCTCGCATCCAATGCGATCATGAAGCAGGCCAACGATCGATTGAGTGCTGTGCGTACCATTAAAGCCAATCAAATCCAAAGTTACTTTCACTCGATCCAGGATCAAATTCAGACATTCTCGGAAGACCGCATGGTAATTCAGGCCATGTCGGACTTAAAAACAGGGATGGAAAAGATTCAGGGCGAAACTGAAGTGACCGACGAAAGCATCGTGGAAATGCGTCAGCAGGTCGGCAGGTACTACAACACCGAATTTGTGCGTCGATATAACGCAGAGACCAACAATGCCCAGAAAGCAGGAGGAGCTTTGCTGGACAAGCTTGTCTCTCCGTTGGACCCCAACGCGATCATGCTTCAATACCAGTACATCCAGAGAAACCCAAACGCCCTGGGGAGTAAACACCTGCTCGATGATTCTGGTGATGGCTCCAGCTACAGCAGTTCCCATTCCCTATATCACCCTATCATTCGAAGTTACTTACAGAAGTTTGGTTACTACGACATTTTCCTAGTCGACATTAAAAGCGGCGACATAGTTTATTCGGTCTTCAAGGAAGTAGATTACGCAACCTCTTTGCGTGATGGACCATATGCATCAACCAACTTAGGACGTGCGTTTCGCGCAGCGGCCAAGTCAAGCTGGAAGGATTCAGTCATCTTTGTTGATTATGAAGCGTACCCTCCCTCCTACGAAACCCCAGCCAGCTTCATCGCATCGCCAATTTTCAATGGAGACGAAAAAGTTGGAGTGGCAATTTTTCAAATGCCTATCGGCCGAATCAATGAAATATTGTCTGAACGCACGGGATTGGGAGAAACAGGCGAGACGTACGCCGTCGGCTCCGATCATCTGTTTCGAAATGACTCCCGTTACCTCAATGAACTGGACGTGGAATCAACCATCATCAATCCAGCATTGAAAGTGAACACCAAGGCGGTCCTCAGTGCTCTCGAGCAAAACGACACAGATTGTACGGTCATCCAGAATTATCGCGGAGAGCAAGTTCTTTCGTCGTGGCAACCTCTTACCGTTGACATCGACGCGGAGGGCAATCAAGACGGGCGACATTGGGCTCTGATGTCAGAAATCGAATTAGCCGAAGTACGCCGACCTGTTATCCAGATCGCCTTTTACTCAACAATGATCTGCGTCATCACAGCGTTCTTGGTCCTATGGATCTCGTACCGCTTCTCAAGGCAATTTACCGCGGAGGCCGTTCGGCAGGCGGCACTCGTTCACGGTATCGCCGACAATACTACGTCGCTTGCGGGGGCCTCAGAAGAATTGTCGTCGGTAAGCCAACAGATGAGCACCAATGCAGAGCAAACAACCGCCCAGGCAAACGTAGTCTCGAGCGCCGCTGAACAGGTAAGTCAAAACGCACAAACTGTTTCATCCGGCGTCGAAAGCATCACCGCAAGCATTCGAGAAATCTCAGAGAGTGCGAATGAAGCAGCTCGCGTTGCAAGCGAGTCGGTGCGGGTGGCATCAGCTGCCAATGATCGAATTACCAAGTTGGGCCAAAGCAGCTCAGAGATCGGTGAAGTCATCAAAGTGATTACGTCAATCGCTGAGCAAACCAACATGCTTGCCCTTAATGCCACCATCGAAGCAGCGCGTGCGGGTGATGCGGGAAAAGGGTTCGCCGTCGTCGCCAATGAGGTAAAGGAATTGGCACACGAAACAGGTCGAGCCACGGAAGACATCCGGCAAAAAATTGATGCCATCCAAGAGGATACCGGCGAAGCCGTGGACGCAATTGGGCAGATTAGCACCATCATTAACAAGATAAGTGATTTTCAAAACACCATTGCAAGTGCCGTTGAACAACAAACCTCAACAACCTGTGAAATAAGTCGAAATGTTTCGGAAGCCGCCATAGGCAGCACCGAGATTGCCCAGAACATTACCCAAGTTGTGTCAGCTGCCGAGAGCACCGCCGAGGGAGCTGGCAACATGCAGATGTCGGCAGAAGAGTTGGCGAGAATGGCAGCGGATCTCCGTTCCCTCGTCGAGCAGTACCGCGACGCTTGATAATTCGGTAGCATCAAACCATGCGAGCATTTGTAATTGACGATTCGAAACCGGTACGCAGTATCTTGGCAAAGATGCTGCAGACCATGGATTTCGAGACGACAGAAGCCGGAGACGGGAAGCAGGCATTAGAGCTTCTGACTGACCAAACCAAACCCGACGTGTTTGTGGTCAATTGGAATATGCCGATCCTGAATGGCTTGCAATTCATCAAAACGGTCAAAGCCGATTTCAAGTACTCTGGTATTCCCGTGCTTGTCGTTTCTGGTGAAACAAAAAAATCCACCAAAGCCAAGGCCGCCAACGCTGGCGCCAGTGCCTTTCTCAGTAAGCCCGTAACTCTTGCCACACTCCGCACCACGCTTGTCAAACTCAGCGTACTCCCAAGTGTCACTGACACAGCACTTCCACAGCAACCTCTTGCCAACCCCGTCACACCATCAATCCCAAAGTTGACTCAGGCATCCCCCACAGAAAACAGGGGCCCTACCCACCATGCTTCCCGTACCACAAACCCATCCACCTCGCACAATGAAGTGAAGATCCTTGAAGACAAGGCTGCTGAGAATTCATCTGCCGCGAAGACTCGCGTTTTTATTGTGGATGATTCGGTGGTGGTACGCGGAATCGTGAGCAAGATGCTGCAGCAAGATGGAGAAATCGATGTAGTTAACACGGCTGCTGATGGTGTCATTGCACTTGCCAAACTTGAACGGTGCGAGGTGGACGTGATTTTGCTGGACATTGAAATGCCGCGGATGAATGGCTTGCAAGTACTAAAAAAACTTCGCGAAATGAGAAACCGCACGCCAGTCGTGATGTTCAGTAGCCTCACGCAACGTGGCGCATCGGAAACCATCGAAGCCCTGATGTTGGGTGCGAAGGATTATGTGATGAAACCCGGTGGTGCCTTCATGACCGACGCCAATGAAGGAAAACGGGCCATCCTGGAGGAATTGATACCGAAGGTAAAACAGGCTGCATCGAAAACGCGTACTGGACTTGCAGCCTCAAACACAACAACTCCGGCGCTGACAACAACAAACCCAACACCGGCGAAGCGGGCGAGAAAGATAGACGCCGTGGTAATCGGTGTGTCAACCGGAGGTCCTCAAGCTCTCGCGAGATTGATTCCAAAACTTGGAAGAGATTTTCCAGTGCCTGTGTTGATCGTTCAACACATGCCGGCCGACTTCACCAAACATCTCTCTGACCGATTAACCATGGAATGCGGGTTTCCTGTATCCGAGGCAGTGCATGGTCAGAAACTGGAAGCGGGGTCATTTGTGGTCGCTCCCGGCGGGTACCATCTGAGTGTGAAACGTTTTGCATCCAAAGTGATCGTCGCACTGAACGACGGACCTGCAGTCAATGCTTGCAAACCATCGGCGGATGTGCTTTTTAAATCAGCCGCAAAAGCCTATGCAGGAAGCGTTCTCGGGGTGGTGTTAACGGGCATGGGGTCCGACGGAACCGCCGGGGCCAACGCAATCAAGGCCGCCGGTGGCAGCACCGTCGTTCAAGACGAGGACAGCAGTGTGGTGTGGGGCATGCCAGGAAGTGTGGTTCGTCACGGTGCTGCTGAACAAATGGTCCCAATCGACGAACTTGCCAGCGAGATATTGAAACGAGCCTGGAAACAACGCATTCGGAATACCTCTTCTAACTCCTCCGTTAGTGAGGCATCCAGCAAATGACCATCAGACCAGATACCTTCGCGTACATCCGTGACAACTTACACCGACGAACTGCGATTCATCTAACGGAGAATAAAGAATATCTTGTAGAGACGCGTTTATCGATGCTGGCACGTAAAAATGGACTTCGTAATGTTGATGCCCTGGTAGATCAACTGCGAATACCGGGTTCCTCAGTGCCCTGGCACGAGGTTGTGGATGCAATGACGACCAACGAAACATCGTTTTTCCGGGATGGCACGCCCTTTGACGTATTTAGCAACAAGGTCCTGCCGGCCCTGACGGAAAACGCAACGGGACCGAAGCAGCTCCAGGTGTGGTCGGCCGCCTCTGCCAGTGGTCAGGAGGCCTACAGCATTGCAATGCTATGGAATGAACTCCGTGACCATTACCCACATTGGGATCTCAAAATCCTAGCCACCGACATCTCGCAGAAAATGCTAAAACGTGGACAGGAGGGCTCGTACTCGGGTTTGGAGGTTCTCCGGGGCGTCTCTGAGCGTCGGCTGGCCGAACACTTCCACCGTTCCGGCGACCGCTACCGCGTCAACGAACAGCTAAATAAACAAGTGCAGTTCAAATATCTCAACCTAATTCGTGCCTGGCCGTCACTTCCCAAAATGGACATTGTCTTCATTCGCAATGTTTTGGTCTACTTTGACCACCCCACCAAGTGCAATTTATTCGCTAAAGTGCGCAAGATATTGAAGCCCAATGGCTTCTTGTTTTTAGGTGGAGCGGAGTCAGCACTGACCATCGACGACCAATTTGAACGAGTTTTTGACAACGGTGGCAGTTGCTATCGGTTGAAAAATGAAGACACAACATGACTGAACAAATCGAAGTTCTGATCGCGGAAGACAGTCGCATCCAAGCCAAAATGCTCCGCAGAAACCTTGAAGCTGCTGGCTATGCCGTCCGCTGGGCGGAGAACGGTAAGCTTGGCATTGAGATGACAAAACAGCAGCGTCCTGCACTCATCATCTCCGACATTGAAATGCCCGAAATGACCGGTTATGAATTTTGTGAGGCTGTTAAAACAGACGCAAAACTAAAGACGATACCTTTCATCCTGCTGTCGACCCTGTCAGAGGCAGAGGACATTATTCGCGGTTTGCACGTAGGTGCCGACAATTATGTCACCAAACCCTATGAACCAGCCTACCTGCTTTCCAGAGTCAGCGATCTGTTAGCAACGCCTTTAGGGAACGATGAGGACGAAACTGAACTTCAAGTGACGTTGGCGGGTAAACGCTACACCGTTAAAGCCGGCAAACAACAAGTGCTGAACCTTCTTGTCTCAACATTCGAGAATGCAGTTGGGAAAAACCGCGAACTTGTCGCAGCAAATCAGGAGCTGTCGCTCGCCCGGGATCAGCTCAAAGAATGGAACCAAAGCCTCACAACGCTTAACTCTGAGCTCGAGGGCAAGAATCAAAAAATGGCGACCGACTTGGCAGCTGCTGCGAAGATTCAGCAGTCCCTTCTGCCCAGTGGTACGCCAAATATCCCGAGTGTCAAATTGGCATGGACATACTTGCCTTGTGACGAACTTGCGGGTGACTTCCTGAACTTCTTTCCGTTGGATGATCGGCATCTTGCAGCCTTCGTAGTCGATGTGAGCGGCCATGGAGTTGCTTCATCCCTGCTCGCGGTAACCGTGGGGCGGGTCATGACCCCAATGGTTTCCAGTACGTCACTGTTGGTGAAACCATCCAAAGACGCAGGCGGAACAAATATCGTACCGCCCGCTGAAGTTGCGTATGAGCTCAACAATCGCTTCCCGATGGAAGATCAGGGCAACCTCTATTTTACGATGGTGTATGGAGTTCTGGATAAACAAACCCAACAATTTACCTTCGTCTCTGCCGGGCATCCAAACGTCGTCCACGTACCTGCTGGTGGCAAACCCACACTTGTGGAGACTGCTGACATGGCCATCGGTTGGATTGAAGATACCGAATTTGAAGAGCACAGCCTGCAGCTTGCACCCGGCGATCGCATCTATTTGTACTCAGACGGCGTTCCCGAGGCGATGGACCACGATTTGGAGGAGTTCGGGGACGTCCGAATGATTGAGTGTTTGACTAAGTCCCTCGGACAATCTGTCGACGTCAGTATTCAACGATTGTTCGATGCTGTGCACAACTGGTGCGCAGTGAACGGACCTAAGGATGACGTGTCAATTCTGGGAATCGAGATCACTGAGTGACCGGCAACGCCTTTTCCATTTTTTCAGCACCTGCAGACCTGCCCTCAGCTTGGTTACACATCTGACTTTTCAGAGCGTCGCATGCCCATCCCCGCTCTTCCGTCTCCCGCCACTTCGTTTGTATCTTCCAAGCTGAAGTGTCTTGCCACGAGACTCTACGCACGTGCTACAGTAGTTGCTCCACCAGTTACCGTCCTCCAGGGTACGCCATGACCGATCCGCAACCAGTCGACGCAACTCAGCACCAGTTTGAGTTGGACACTGAATTGGACTCTCATCAGCAGGGACTGGGGGGCTGTGCGCAGGCGGCCATTGCCTTCGCAGGTTTCACCATCATATTACTGTGCATTGGGCTTGCAGGGGTTTACTGGGCCGTAAGAAACGCTCGCGATATCGCAGCCAACATGGTAACGCCAGCCATTCAAGAAACAGTCTCACAGATGGAGATTCCAACCTCCCAGAAGAAACAGATTTCCGCGAAAATCAGCGACTTGGCAAAAGATTTCAAAACTCAAAAACTCGACATAGAAGATTTGAAGCAGATTCTCAAAGGTGTCGTTGAAAGTCCCATTGCGGGCGCGGCAGCAACAATCTGGTTCACCGATGAATACATCAACAAATCAAGCCTGACGACCGAACAAAAAGCGGAAGCCACGGACACCACACAAAGATTCGCCAAGGGCCTGTTAGAGAACAAGATAAACAACGAAGAAGCGGACGAAATCATGGACATGATTAGTGAGAGAACGCCCAATGGTCAGACGCAAATCAAGGAAGCACTTACGGATGAGCAGTTAAGAGCTGCCCTCGCCAAGATGAAAATAGCGGCAGACGCGTCTGGTGTGCCCGCTGACGTACCTGACATCAATTTCGCAACAGAATTCGACAAGGTCGTGAGCAAGGTACTTGAGGGAACGCAAAACCCCAAAGCCTCAGCATCACCAGCGGCGTCAGCCCCATCTACAAGTGACTCAGACGCTACCACAGGTGAAGCCTTGTGACCAAGCGTCGTGACAAGGCAGTCATCACCGCTCGCGTCTCTTCCTAAAAGGGTGGTGTTTCAGGCAAACACATAATCCCGGCGATTTGCACGTCCAGACCTGCTGGACGCTTGCCAATCGCAGTATGCGTGCATGGCGTCCACGCCCAACAAGTCAAAAGCGGCGACTTTCCAGGTCCCACCCCAGAGCCGCTAATCCCCCGCCGTCTTTTAGACCTTAGCCCAGGGAAAGAGGTTTGGCATGCGTAAGACACGCTCATGCAGTACAGTAGGCTTCTCAAAACGGAACAAACCGCCTACGGAAGAGGACCGCTGTGACTATTGAATCGGTAACCACGTGGATGCATCAACTATTAACTCAGGAATCATTTCAAGCAATGCTTCCGGGTGTACCCATTGCATTCGCAATTCTAATTCACGCGGTTCTCACGCGAACTCGCAGACCGACAAACAAGGTTACGACTCCAACCAAAAGGTCCGAGGCAAGGATTCGGTAGGCCGACGTCTGATTCGTCGTGGCTCTCCTTATCGATCAAGGCGGATCATTCGCGGTAAGGCGGGGATTACTGTAAGTTAATTTTTAACGTGACATGGCGATACACATCTGCAGGCCGCCTACAGTGCCACTGTTCACCTTCAACAGAATCCTTACGCACGCTGAGCTAGCACCAGCGCGTTGGATTGCCCAATATGCCCCCAACTAATCGAAACACAATGGCCCCTTTACATTCCAGGATCCGCACGAAGTCCATTACCCTTTTCACCCTTATTCTCTTCACTACAGGTTGTAGTTCAACCGACAGTGCTACGCAGGCGCTCGACTCAGTAACGAACTCCATCGGGATGGAGTTTTTAGTTGTTCCCCCAGGGAAGTTTCGCATGGGCTCCAATTCCGGCGGCAAAAACGAACTACCGATCCACGAGGTTGAACTGAGCGCAGCTTTTGGGCTGGGAGTCACCGAGGTAACGGAACAGCAGTACACAACAGTCATGGGAAAAAGCCCCAAGTTCTCAAATCCAGATAACGCAATCAACTCGTTATCTTGGAATCAAGCGACGGAATTCTGCCAACGACTATCGGATCTGCCTGATGAGAAGGCGGCGGGTCGCGTTTACCGTTTACCCACAGAAGCAGAATGGGAATATGCTTGTCGCGCTGGGACCGATACCGCGTACAGTTTTGGGGATGACGCAAGATTAGTAACGCAACATGCATGGTACAACCGCAACAGCAGACAAGACACGCATCCGCCAAGCCAAAAGATCGCCAACCCGTGGGGCTTTTCTGACATGCATGGCAATGCCTGGGAATGGTGCCAAAATTGGTTTTACGAATACCCAAATGGCACCACCACAGATCCGATGGGTCCCCCAAAAGGCAAAACTCGGGTTTTGCGTGGAGGCGGATGGTTTCACCGAGAACCCGATTGCCGCTCCGCTTCGCGATTCACAGAAGATCCAAACTCACCGACGAAGTTCACCGGTGGACTGAGGGTCGCTTACACTGCCTCCTAAGCTGTGGCAGATTGACCAACCCAAGGCATGCCAACGCGACACTTCACACGTCCCATTTAACAGCAAGGTCCAACCACTGTACAGCATCAATCATGCGGCTTCAGCTGCCGCCGCAAACGTGGTTCTGCTGTTATTGTCATGTGCTGCTATTTCTTCCCAGCCAAGTCAAAACGGGATCTGAACGGCATCCCTAAGGTTGCGCCGACGTCATTGCAGGCGCAACCGGACCATGCGACAAACGTGCCACTGGCCGCCAAAATCTTGCAATCTGATCTTCATGCCACGACATGGTTGCTGTGACTAGCTCGTCTTTGGATCGGCGAACACTTGACCACCGCCAATCAAAACGCGAACACCAATACGCACCCACAGGACCACCGTCTCACTGAAGTTGCGAACGAAACAAAGCTGCAACGCAAACACTCTTAGCGTCAGATAGACAACTCACTTGACCTACGGAGCGTATCACAATTGAACTTCTCCAGCCCTACGATTACACTAAGAACTGCACCGGTGCACCGAAGCACGTCTCGCTACCCTGCTCGCCAAGACGCTCACCTCAAAGGTATCGTCAGTGCAACAGCGTTGCCTCCATTCAAGCTCCAGCAGTTTGACCCAACCTTGGAGAACCGAATTGCATCCCACACGCAATCTGACCGCCGCACCGTTTTTAGTCTTCGGCTGCTTGTTTTCGCTGATTCCTGAACTTCTTGAAGCCGCCGAAACAACGGGCAATTTTGAACGGGAAATTCGGCCAATCCTGGCTAGGTATTGCACTGATTGCCACGATGCGAACACGGCCAAAGCTGATTTACGGGTTGACACTCTGGACGGACAATTACACGGCGAACAGGGCGAAACGTGGCACGACATCCTAAACCGTGTCAGCATTGGAGAAATGCCGCCTCGAGACGCAGAGCAGTTGCCAACCCACCAGCGTCGCATGTTAACTGGTTGGATCCGGAGCAAACTTAAAAAGCTCGCAGCTCAAAACAATCCAGGCGGCCAGACGGTACTCAGGCGTCTGACGCGATACGAATACAATAATACGCTACGAGACCTGACGGGTATTGCGTTAGACTATTCAGTTGACTTACCACCTGACTCCAATTCCCCCAATGGTTTCAAAAACAATGGCTCGGTACTAGGAATCTCACCGCTCCAATTGGAGTACTACGTTGGCGCGGCCCGTAAAGCAATGTCAAAGGCGATCGTGACCGATCCTGCCCCGCACGTCCATCGACATCACTTCGAAACGTCTTCCCCTTCCAATGCACCGAACATCAAAACGGCAATTGGGAATCGCATGACACCGGGCGGCCGCTTCTTCGGCAAGATGCTTGAGTACCCACGTGAGGGCGAGTTCGTCATCAGGGTGAAAGCGAGTTCACTTATCCCCGCAGGCCTTGAAGTTCCCCGAATGCGTGTCAGCCTTGGACTGAGATCTGATACCGTGTCGCCCACCAAGTTGTTGGGTGAAATCGATGTTGCGAACCCCGAAAATGCGCCAAAGGTGTACGAGTTCCGAGGACGCATCGAAGAATTCCCACTCCCTGGACACAATCCAAAATTCCCCGGTGTCACGATCGTAGTTTCCAATGAATGCGATGATGGACACCCCCCCGAGGCAGACCTGGTATACCCGCGCATCAAATTTACACGCGAAGAAGCAAAACGAGTAGCCAGCCGAGCCAAGGAACGGGCCTTCGTTTTCCCCGAAGCCGAGATAGCAGGACTCAAGATCCAAGACAAACGGCTTCGCGAAATCACCAAAGCCGCCGAATCGCTACAAAAAAATATTGAAGAGTTGCGTCTCGTCGATCCAAACTCAGATGCTGTGGTCGATTTGGCATGTCGCTTGTTTGAAGTGAATAACTCCAGCAAGAAACTTCGTAACAGCATCAAGCAACTCTGCAAACAACAGAAGCTTGACCACGCGAGCATCTTGAAAACGTTTGACACCGAAAATGCCGAGGAGATCAATGACCACCGCGCTGTGCTGTCAAAATTCCAACACCTGACGCCAGTGAGCCGCAAGGACAAAAAAGCACTGCGTGCCTTGCTGCCCCCCGGACCGCCGAGGTCAACGTTGGTACTCGAGTCCCTCGAGTTCGAGGGTCCCATCTACGATCACTGGCCACCGGACTCGCACCGACGGCTGTTACCGGAACTGCCCGACGTGGACGCCCCGTTGAACGACCATTCTGAAGGTGGCATCCAGACAAAGGATCGACAACACGCCCAGTTCGCGATTCAGCGTTTTATGAAAAGAGCATTTCGGCGGCCCATTACTGACCATGACTCCTCATACGTTCTTGATTATTTCAATGAAGTACACGCGAGATCGAACTCCTTTGAACTGGCGATGCGTGAGGCGTTTGTCATGATACTCGTTTCCCCGGAGTTTCTTTTCCACGTCGAAGCGAGTCCCACCCTCGGTCCACGTCCACTTACCCAGCATGAAATCGCTACCAGACTCTCCTATTTTCTTTGGTCGACAACACCCGATACGCAACTCACTCAGTTGGCAGACTTGGGCCAACTCCTGAATCCGAGCATACTTGAAGCCCAGGTTCGCAGACTTCTCAAATCGCCCCAGTCAAGCGAATTTGTGACGCACTTCACAGACCAATGGCTTGACCTGTCAGGTCTCGACCGCGTTGCCATCAATCCTGAGTATTACCCGGGATTTGATGACGCCTTGAAAACCTCGATGCGTCAGGAGACGCATTCGTTCTTCGCAGAGGTGCTACACAAAGAGCTGAATGCGCTAAACCTGCTGGATTCGGACTTTTTGATGCTGAACGGCCCACTGGCAAAACACTATGGTTTAACGGGGCCGAAAGGAGGCCGATTTGAACGCGTCGATCTTGCCGACAACTCACGCCGAGGGGGCCTACTCACTCAGGCCAGCGTCCTGCTTCTAAATTCAACTGGGGAGGACTCCCATCCAATCCGTCGCGGAGTTTGGCTCCGCAGTCGACTGCTGGACGACCCACCAGCACCGCCTCCACCTGATGTACCCGAATTGGATTCGCAGTCCGCGAAAATTGCAGGACAATCGGTGCGTCAGCAACTGGAGCACCATTCTCGCCGCGAAGCCTGCAACGACTGCCACCGCGGAATCGACCCTTGGGGCATTCCCTTCGAACATTTCGACGCGATCGGAAAATATCGCACCGAAGCGGTCCGCCTTCAGACGGGAAAACGAAAGCCGCTACAAGTCGATGTCTCCTCGCAAACCGTTCTTCCTAGCGGAAAGAGCATCGACAACATGCACGATCTCAAAACGCATCTGCTGAAAAGCGAGCGACGCAGGTTCGCAAGCGCCTTGGTTTCACGCTTGTTGGAGTATGGCACGGGCCGAAACCTTGTCTTCCAAGATCAAGCAAGCATAGAACAGTTGACAGACCAATTTGAAGCGTCTGAGTATCGCTTGAGTGACTTGATTGTAGCCATCGTGCAA
This sequence comes from Rhodopirellula sp., assembly GCA_002689655.1. GTDB lineage: Bacteria > Planctomycetota > Planctomycetia > Pirellulales > Pirellulaceae > Rubripirellula. Next base: position 63,656 of record NZHC01000144.1, read on the forward strand.
TCAAAACCTTTCCAAAACAAATAATCATTTCGCGAGCATAAACATGAAACAAAAATCTTGGCAACTGGATCGACGTACGTTGCTACGCGGAGTGGGTGCCAGTTTGGCTTTGCCATGGATGGACGCAATGGCTTGGGGGGAGAACACCGCTGCCAGCCTTCCGACACGTTTCTGTTGCGTTTATTTTCCATTCGGCGTGGCGGTACCCCGTGAGGATGATCCGAGCCGGCAATGGGGCTGGTTTCCAACAGGAGAGGGCAAAGACTTCAAATTCACCCACGTGCTGAACTCCCTCGAAGCCCTTCGTGACAACGTTACCGTCATCGGTGGTATTTCACACCCCAATGGCTGGGCGATGGGGGGGCACGACACCGGGGATATCTATCTCACCGGATCGCTGATGAAGAATGGTGTATTTACAAACACGATCTCGCTGGACCAGCGGATTGCAGAAGCGAATGGAGCTGACACCCGATTCTCTTCCCTTACGCTCTCAAGCGATGGTGGTGTCGGCGAACCAACCCGGTCATGCACTTTGTCTTTTTCTCGAGAGGGGCGTCCGATCCCTGCGTTATCAAGTCCCTCCCAAATCTTTGCGCGTCTTTTTGGCGATGAACAGGGTGGAACTCGAACACAACAACTCCAGCAACTTAGAAACACCAGCAGCATGCTGGACCGTGTACTAGAACACTCCAAACAATTGAACCGTAGCCTGGGTGCGAATGATCAGCGCAAATTCGATGAGTACCTCTCTTCTGTCCGAACCATTGAGCAGCGAGTTGAGCGTGCCGAAGCGTGGCTGGATGTTCCGAAGCCCGAGGTGTCACGTGATTCTCTCGATTTTGATGCTACGCAACAGGGACCGATCGAATACATCAAAGCCATCTACGAACTCATGTACCTCGCGTTCCAAACCGACTCGACTCGCGTGGCGACTTACATGATTGGTCAGGTTGCTGGAGCAACCACCATCGCCAACGCCTTCCCAAGTTGCATTGGCCTTTCACCCAATTGGCACGGTTTAGCTCATGGTGCGGGTAAAGCTGGCGGGATTGAGAAACTCGGACGTTTTGATCAGTTCCTTGCCCAAAACCATGCGGCCTTCTTGAGCCGGTTGAACTCTACCAACGAAGGCGACGGCACCTTGCTGGACAGAACCATCGTGCTATATGGATCAAGCAACAGCAAAACCCACAACAATCATAACTATCCACTTCTTCTTGCTGGTGGGCGCGGTCTCGGCCTCACCCATGGACAGTATTTGAAGTACAGCGAACGGGACATGCGTTTATCGAATCTGTATGCAACTGTGCTGCACCGGCTTGGGGTGACCGATGAGGGCTTTAGCGATAGTACTGGAGAGATGACCGATATTCTTGCCTGACTCAACGATGGCGTGATGGCGTGAACAGAGGACAAAGGCTGTCACGAAAACCTCCGTTGCCAAGTGCGTGTCATCGCCTGTTGGGTTGACAGCCGACGCTGCCTGAGGGTGAACTTGCAAGCCGGTTCCCCGCCTGTGCCAGCTGCAGGAAAAAGAAAAGCAACACCGCCCCGTGCTCATCTGCCTATTTACACAACGCCAGATGCACACACCGCAACTTCCACATGAGTACACCCACTCGTTACTCGCAAATCCAACCAACAAGTCGACCATTCTGCGCTGTCCCGCAGTTTCTGCTCAGCCCCCACCATGTCATCGGATCGCGTTAAGTCAAGGAACAGCGTTGTCCTCAACTGACGGGAGAGAGGCCCTGTGTCCCAAAGGAAAGCCGCTTGCTTAGTTTCTATGCTACTGCCTAACCGAAGATCAACATTGATACGGCAGCCCGCCCGGGCTATTCACGTGACCCAATGGTTTGCATAGCATTCAGTCCTATGAGCTTACACTGTTGGCCTTCAAGTCTATGCCTATCGAGGCTGAAACCGGCGTAGAACGTATCCTTTCAGAAGAGCAGCGATACAAAACCCGCGGTCCAGTTGTTTTCCAGCAGGTGTCAATGAACTTTGAAAAGGATCGGGCTCATGAGCGGTGAGGGCGAGCAAGTTGTAGTTTTTACACGAGATTAATAAAGGAGATAAACAATGCGAGTTGCAACTCGAATCTTATTTGTCATGATATTCGCTTTGTATTGGGGCGGCCTCACCTTTTATACCGGCTTCGTAGTCAGAATTATTCATAGTGTGCTTAATAACCCGATGGATGGAGGCCTCATCACGCAGAAAGTCACCATCGTGTTGCAAACACTTGGCTTATGCACGATACCTCTCATGCTGGTCAATGACTTTACCGTCGCCAGAAGCTCAAGACGTCTTGGACTGGCCCTGCTCACGTTGACCCTCGTGCTCTCATCCTCGCTGGTTGCTCTTTTTATTGTTCACTGGCAATTGGACGCCGTGATCGACACAAAGGAGATGTCGATTACCAATCGCATTGAATTTGATGCAGCCCATCGACGTTACAACCAAAGCACCACCGTGCAGTGGATCGCAGCGGTCCTGTACCTACCGCTGGCGGTGCACTCGTGGCGGGTCACAGATTCGCGTACCCCTGCCCCATAGTAACAACGAATGAACATCAAACGCTTCATTGAGCACGCGTTGCGGTTGATTACGTGGAAAGCCTTACGGCCCTATTCAAAACATCGAGCAGCCAACCGTTTGACGCCTTTGCGTCCAGAATACCGATACTTGTCCGATGAACTACAAAACGCAGTGGCGCTAATACGCTCAGATCGAAGGTGTGTTGGAAGCTCATTCTGTAGCAATGAGATGCCTCAGGCCTGTTGGTGATGAGGCACTTCAATGCCCTTGGCCGAGAATTTGTCAACCAGGTCTGCGCGCTGCAGTGAACGATGAACCGCTTCTTCCGGCGTGATATTTTCGTCGACTACATGCTGCACCAACGCATCATTCATCAGCATATTTCCCTCTTTCCTGCCCACCTGCATGCCGGACTCAATTTGGAACGTTTTACCTTCACGGATTTGGTTGGAGATCGCGTTGTTGACAATCAGAACCTCCAAGGCTGCAATCCGTCCTTTAGATGGCCGTTTGCATAGAGTCTGGGCGACAATGCCCTTCAGACTGCTGGCTAACATCGTCCTGATCTGTGCCTGCCGATCTGCAGGAAATTGATCGATAATTCGATCCACGGTGGAAGCAGCCGTTGTGGTATGCAATGTCCCGAACACAAGATGCCCGGTCTCGGCGGTTTCAATCGCAATGTGGGTCGTCTCAAGATCTCTCATCTCCCCAACAAGAACGATATCAGGATCCTCGCGAAGGGCCGCCCTCAATGCACGCGAAAACGATTCCGTGTGCGTATGAACCTCACGTTGGTTAATCAAACATTTTTTATTCTCATGGACAAATTCAATGGGGTCCTCGATGGTAATGACATGATCCGTACGTCGTTGATTGATATAGTCAATCATGGCCGTCAAAGTGGTGCTCTTGCCGGACCCCGTGGGACCGGTAACCAACACAAGGCCCTTGGGAAGAGTGCACAGTTGAAGCACAGCTTCTGGCAATTGAAGGTCCTCTGCGGTCATGAAATCATTGGGAATGATTCGAAAAACGGCTCCTGGTCCTCGTCGGTCCTGAAATGCATTGCATCGAAAGCGGGCAATTCCCTTGAGATCATAAGCCCAATCAGCGTCGCCAGTTTCGGCGAAGTTCTTCCGTGCGGTTTCCGTCATGATCGGATCAAGTAACGACTGAACCTTTTCGGACTCCAGCGGCGTCGCTTTCAGAGGAGCCATCGTACCGTGGACTCGAAGAATCGGCGGCGACCCAGTGCTGATGTGCAGATCCGATCCTTCATTCTTCTGTATTGCGGACAAATACTTGTCGATGTCAGGCATGCGGAACTCCAACGCCAAAGAGGACGGTAGTTGAAAACGAACACCCCAAGGTGTTAACGAGTTCGGTGAACCCGCATCACTCATTTTTCCATTATGGGACTCGTCTAGCGGTGCATCCTTGCCTGCACGCAGGCTTCTGCTTCCCTAGCGGTATACCAACCGCAAGATCCCATAGCAAACGTTTCTACGCCATTTGTTACCCCGAAAGTGCTTTTTTCGGGAAAGTCGCAGAGCCATCATGATGGAACGCGCGACACCTGTAGCCACAATCCAGACCGTGCCAGCAGCGAGGATGAACATCGAGGTCGGAATGAAAGAAGAGCCAGAACAGACGCCGATTCGTCGCAATCACCTGCCAATCCCCTCGCATACGTATGCAGGCATAGCCTGTCGCACCATCGACACTCGATCCTGTGCCGCTGCAACGTACACCATCGCAATGCGGCCTGCATCTGGAATGCGCGTAGGGTGATAATCGAGAACAACTGCTCTCCAGCTGGCCTCAGCCTCATCGCGGAGCGGTTCGCTCCCCAGCATCGGAGGTTCTCTCTTGGGAGCTCTGTGTCGCAACAGCAACCCGATCAAGCAAATCGCAAAGAAAACTTCCGAGAGGATTCAGGGTGGGCGGAACAACAGTCTCCTTCCCTCGGTAAGCAGTCTCACTTGAGTCCGCCCCCGTGTTCGTACCTGCCCCATGCGTGGCACTTCCGTTAGTACCTTCCGCACTAGTCTCCGTTGAATACTCCTTGGCCGCGGATGCGGTCATTTCATCAACCACCTGTTCGGCAGCACTGACTGCAACACGCTGTGCCTTCTCCCAGAGTTCAGAAACCTGAATTCTCTCACCACCTTCTGTTAACTCGATATCCAAGTCTAAATTCAGCCTGACCTTCATCGTAGAACCTCATTATTGCGAACACGGGCTGTAAACTACCAGCAACCGAGGCGATCCCGCACCTCACAGGACGTCACCACGCTATTTTGGGCCAGAAGGCTCCTTGTTCAGGGCGCAAAACAACTGAAGTTCCTCCCACCCTTTTCCATACCCATGACCCTGTCACGATCTAGCCTGCCCTGCAGCCAGAAGTGTCACCTCGGCATCGCGCACATTCCCAACGATTAAAGCCATTCCGTTCATAGCCATTCATTCGAGTGGTATGGGTGAATCACAACACCTTGTTCGCTACGTCTGCCCGGCCGAGCATGATTCCCTAGTGGAAATGAAAATTTGAGACATCAGTTCCCTGAGAGTGCCCGGGGGTGACGATCGAACCCTGCCTTCAACAAACGAGTTGAAAAGACTACTGCTTTACATGCCAGAAGAAGAAACGGAAGCCTCGCCCCAAGGGACCCCAACCCCGCGATCCTCGCTTGCCATCGCGTGCTGGACTTCGCGTGCACGCCACCATCTTGGGCCGCTGTGTTCTTTTTTTGGGCATGAACAGCTAGCGATCGCACCGCCTACACTCGCCGGGCCAAACAGAACGCAGAAAAATCAGGCTTAAGCCACTACGCGGTGCACTAATTAAAAAGCAAAATAGCAGAATGACTTATTCCGCATTGGCGTGTCTCAGAGCTCTCCCGGTGATAGCCCGAATTTTCTGCCCTACACGCCTCCTTACTTTCATCCGACTCCAACCTTTCCCTGACCCAATCGCACCCCCACTCAGAGCAGTAATTGTTATAAGCTCGGAACCTTTCCATTTTATATCGTTCGGCTCCCGTCGCATCCCATGAAGCTTGATGCTACTGGTGTGTTGCAAATGGGGCTGGAAGCTGTACAAGCCTGGTTTAACACGCAAACGCAGGATACGAACCACGCCTCTTATGTCACTCGCTGTTTGCCCCAAGGACATAAGCATGCGGAACCGCCTTTGCGATGTACGTGTCCGGCGTTGAGAAACAGGGGTTCAGAAAACCACATCTGCAGAATCCCCTGACCGAGTAGCAACATCGCGAATAAATACACTGCATGCACACCGGAGAAGTAGCCTGCATGACGAGTACGGTGTTGTTCGCGAACATTCAGTTGCCATTTTCAACCTCAGGGCTGCTAACCACCACGAACAGTCAACTGGTGTTCAGCCCGGTGCTTTCAGTTGCAGGGTGTTAACGCTACAGCGTTCGCACAATGTGGCTCCCCAAAAAAGGCGTAGAACGAAGCTTACCTAAGAGACAAAGACGGAGCTTTCTGCGTACCGGGTTGCACATAACTTTGCCCTAAAAAGTTGCCATTTCTTGCATCCACACCGGACCACTCACCTCGGGTCGAATGGTAACCATCTCTTTGTTACACTGATTAGCACTGCAGAAGTGGTTTTAAATACGCCGAGATACGTTTCAAATGCCGCTGACGTAAGTTGGGGCGATTAGCTCAGTTGGTTAGAGCGCTGTGTTCACACCGCAGAGGTCACAGATTCGAATTCTGTATCGCCCATTTTTAACTTCTTGCACCGCAACATGTTACAACGCTCAGTCGGTGATACCTTTCGAGTATCTGATGCGTGATACCTTTGGTGATACCTTTGGGGTGATGGCTGGTTCATTCAGAACAGCAAAACTGAGCGTTAGTTGATCCGCTGATCACGGGCACACAGCTAGGCTATTAGACGTATCACAACGTTGGCCAGGCAGCGTAGTGGTAGTCGCGTCACGATAGCTACTGCGTGACTTCGTAGTGCTCTTCGAACCCTCACGGTTTGGGATGCTGCAATAAATGGGAAGCGTAGGCTTTGTTGCCTACCGTCTCGCTGTTGTGCAGTGACAAAACAGCTTTCGAAGCGTCTTTTCTTTTACGAAGACGCGTGAGTTCAATGAGAAGTTGTTCAGAACCTGCGGCACCGCAAGACTGCGTATTTTCGTGTGCCGAAACACAAACCCGTCCTAGGTTTGACAATCGCCCCAGTCTACCCTAAGATACGGAGGACCTCAAGGACCCCCTAGGCCAGTCGACGCCTAAATACCAAGGGCCCCATTTGAGGCAACATGAATTCCCATGAAAGAACCTGAGTAGACATGAGCAAGAAAAAGACAACCAGCAGCAAGGCGGAAGAGCCGCTGAAGCAAATGAAAGTTTTCCTGAACCCCCATGAGCACGCGGTCGTCACCGCAGCAGCCAACATGAAGGGCATGCACCTCAGGGACTACATGCGGCAAGCTGTAATCGACCAAGCCAAGAAAGATGCCAAGGCATTCACCAAGATCATCGACTCTCTTTAATTCCGGAATTTAAGCGAGCATCAAGGAAAGCCACGACACAAACATGACCATAACCCTGAAACAACCTTGAATCCCCATGAGCAACGTTTCCCTCCATTGACCTAGCCAAGTGCTGTTCCTCGTAGGACCGGCCAAGGACGTCAAGAGACTATTTAGAGGCAAAAGCCATTCCCCCATTACCGTTGGCACAACACCGGGACGCCGGAAGGACTCCAACGGAAGCAGGGGTAAAGAGGGAATACCACTCACCTACTCACCAGTAACCACTAATAAGGAGTAACAGTACGCAAATACAACGCCTTGTTAATTCGGGAA